>CADCHN010000001.1 GCA_902801295.1 Oscillospiraceae bacterium
TATTCTGATTTTATCTTTTTGAACCGTAATGGAGAGGTGTATGGACAGGCTTCGCTCAATAAGGCAATAAAAAGAATTATCCGCGATTGTAATGACGAGCAGTTCCTGAAAAGTGAGAGTCCGGAAGTGCTTTTGCCGAACTTTAGCTGCCATAGCCTACGTCATACCTTTACAACCAGGTTGTGCGAAGCCGGTACGAATATCAAGCTCATGCAAGATATCCTTGGGCATCAGGATATCTCGACTACCATGAACATTTATGCTGATGTGACGAAGGAGTTGCGTGAAAAAGAGCTGGGCAATCTGGAAGCTTATTTCGCAAAGCAAAAGGGATAACGTTTTCATAAAGGATCGGGAGGTACTCTCAATACGAGAGAGCCTCCCGCTTTCCGTTTTTATTCCGATATTTTGTCGAATATATTGAAAAATGAGCTTGTTTGTGCTATAATACTTCATACTGTTAAACGAACAGTACATGAGTACACCAACACACCAAAAAGTACGCCATCCTCCAGTTAGATATGAGAAGTGATGGCGACTTATAGTTTTACGGGAAAAAACAACGTGACGCTATTAAGGGGCTTTATTGAGGTATAGGACGTTATAGTGACTATGGAAATCTCGTCCCGCGCCCTGCCGCGAGGCAGGGCGCTGTTATTTGCGCTGCATACAGCCCGTATTCAGCGCGTAAAGATTTTGAGTAAAAAGATACGCACTCTTTCTATTTACCGTGCAAAAGAGCCATAAATTTCATAAAATTCTTCGGAAAGATTTTTGCACATCTATTGCTATTTGGAAATAGATGTTATACAATAACAAGGGTGCGCTGCGCCCTCCGCGACCAAAGCGGGGCGTCGGCGGCCAACAATACCAGCATGATCTGTCAGCGGGAACCAGCCGTCTCATTATCTATCGTCATAAAGGAGAGAAACAAATGGTCGGGAGAAAAAAACTCGTGATCGAAGACAAGTGGTGTAAGGGCTGCGGGATCTGTGCGGCGTTCTGCCCGAAACAGGTTCTGGAGATCAAAAAGGAAAAGGTACGCATCAAGGATGCTGAGGCGTGCATTTTCTGCGGACAGTGCGAACTGCGCTGCCCGGATTACGCCATTTATCTGGTTAACGTCGAAGAGTAAGGAGGCCGGACTATGTCGAAAGCTGTTTTAATGCAGGGCAACGAAGCCGCAGTGGAGGGCGCCATCGCCGCCGGTATGCGGTTTTTCGCGGGATATCCCATTACCCCGTCTACCGAAATCGCGGAGCAGAGCGCGCTCCGGCTGCCCCAGATGGGCGGTAAGTTCATCCAGATGGAGGATGAGATTTCTTCCATCGCTGCCGTTCTCGGCGCTTCTGTCGCTGGCATGAAGGCCATGACGGCCACCTCCGGCCCGGGCTTTTCCCTGATGCAGGAAAACATCGGCTACGGTGTGATGGCTGAGATCCCCTGCGTCATTGTTGACGTTCAGCGTGCCGGCCCGTCCACTGGCCTGGCCACCAGCCCCTCCCAGGGCGACTACATGCAGGCCCGCTGGGGCACCCACGGCGACCATCCGATGATTGCCCTGTCGCCCTCCTCTGTCCTCGAAACCTATACGCTTATCATCCGTGCCTTCAACCTGGCGGAAAAGTACCGCACGCCGGTCATCTTCCTGATGGATGAGATCGTCGGCCATATGCGCGAGGGCGTGGAACTGCCGAACCCCAACGATCTGATTATCAACCGCCGCAAGATGTCCTTCCACGACGGCGCGAACAAGGAGTGCTACTTTGTGCCGGAAGGCGAGTATGTTCCCAGAATGAAGCCCTTTGGTCAGGGCGAGCGCTACAACATCACCGGCCTTGCGCATGATATCTCCGGCTTCCCGGTCAACTCCAACGAGATCGCCGGCAAGCTTGTTACCCGTCTGCTGGACAAGGTGGACAAGAATGTGGACAACATCGTCCGCGTGGAGGAATACGCGATGGACGACGCGGAGACCGCGATCGTCTGCTTCGGCGGTACGGCACGCGCGGCCATGTCCGCCGTGCTCGCGGCGAGAGCTGAGGGCAAGAAGGTCGGCATGTTCCGTCCCATCACGGTGTGGCCCTTCCCGGAAAAGCAGCTGCTCGCGCGTCTGCCGCAGCTCAAGAATATTCTCATGGTCGAGCATAACCACGGCCAGATGCTGCTGGAGGTTCAGCGGGTCACGCGCTGCGAAAAGCCCGTGCACTTCCTCGGCCGCGTCGACGGTACCGTGATTTCTCCCAACGATATCCTGGCAAAACTCAATGAGATGGAGGGTGCGCATCATGCCGAGTGATCTTATCCATGAATATATGAGAATCGATCATCTTCCCCAGATCTGGTGCCCCGGCTGCGGCAACGGCGTCATCATGCGCGACGTGGCGGTGGCGATCCAGGAGCTGATCGACGACCCCGAGTACGACTTCGACCGCGACGACTTTGTCATCGTTTCCGGTATCGGCTGCTCCTCCCGCGCGGCCGGTTATCTGGACTTCAACTCCATCCACACGACCCATGGCCGTGCCATCGCCTTTGCCACCGGTATCAAGTTTGCCAATCCCAAACTGAATGTCATCGTCCTTACCGGCGACGGCGACTGCTCCGCCATCGGCGGCAATCACCTGATCCATGCGGCGCGCCGCAACCTTGGCCTGACGGTGATTTGCTTTAACAACGACATTTACGGCATGACCGGCGGCCAGTATTCGCCGACTACGCCCAACGGCGACAAGGCAACCACCGCGCCCTACGGCAACGTGGACCGTCCCTTTGATATCGCCAACCTCGCCACCGGCGCCGGCGCCTCTTTTGCCGCGCGCGGCGATGTGTTCCATGCCAAAGAGACCACCGAGATCATCAAGAAGGCCATTCTGCACAAGGGCTTCTCTCTGGTTGACGTTTACTCTATCTGCCCGACCTACTACGGCCGCAAGAACAAGAAGGGCGACGCCGTCGAGATGCTCAAGTGGCAGAAGGAGAACCTGATCCCCACCGCCCGCTACTACAGCATGAGTGAGGAAGACCGCGCAGGCAAGAAGCAGATCGGCATCCTGTCCTTTAACGACTACCCCGAGTATACGGACGAGTACGCAAAGATCATTGCCGCCTGCAGCAAAAAGGCGAAGAAATAAGGGGAGGGACAGAGAATGAGCAATCGTTATGAGATGCGTTTCGCCGGCTCCGGCGGACAGGGCGTCATTCTGGCCAGTGTGATCATCGCGGAGGCCGCCGTCATCAGCGGTCTGAACACCGTGCAGTCTCAGGCCTACGGTCCCGAGGCGCGCGGCGGCGTCAGCAAGGCGGAAACCGTGCTGAGCCGGGACAAGATCTGGTACTCCAAGGTCACCCTGCCGAACTTCCTCCTGGCGCTGACCCAGGCGTCCCTCGAAAAATACACCCGCGAGATGGCGGACGGCGCGATCGTCATGATGGACGACAGCCTCACCATGCCCGCCGATCTCGATCCCGCTCGCGTCATTTCCATCCCCATCCTGCAGACCGCCAAGGAGAAGGTCGGCAAGGCCTTCACCGCAAACATCGTCGCCGTCGGCGCGATCAATAAGGCGCTGCAGCTCTTCAGCGACAAGGAACTGATGGAGGGCGTCAAGCGCCACATCCCCGCCGGCACGGAGGAGATCAACCAGAAGGCGCTTGCCGAAGGCGCAGCCCTGATTTCCGACGAACAGTCCGCGGCCTTCGCGCAGAAGATCGGGTGAAGCATGGAGCTTGACAATCGCTTTCGCTGTGCGGCGCTGCAGGGCCGCGTGATGAGCGCGGACGAGGCGGCCAATCTGATCGAAGACGGGATGACCGTCGCCGTCAGCGGCTTTACGCCCTCCGGCTGCCCGAAAACGGTGCCCCTCGCCATCTCCGAGCAGGTGCGCAGCGGACAGAGGAAGCTGCGGCTGAATCTTCTCAGCGGCGCATCCACCGGCGACGAGCTGGACTCCGATTGGGCCAGTCTCAATATCATCGCCCGCCGCCTGCCCTACATGACCAGCAAGGCTCTCCGCAGCGCCGTCAACGGGGGGGGCAGCGAGCCGGTGTACTATACCGATATTCACCTCGGCGAGGTGGCGCAGAACGCTCGCCTCGGCTTTTACGGCAAGATTGATGTGGCGATCATTGAGGCCGCCGCAATCACCGCAGAGGGGAACCTGATCCCCACCACCGCCGTCGGCTGCTCGCAGACCTATATTGACCTGGCCGAGCGCGTCATCGTCGAGCTGAACCTGGCGCAGCCCGCCGGCCTGGAGGGCATGCACGACATCTACCGCGTGCAGAATCCGCCGCGGCGCGAGCCGATTCCTCTCACGCAGGTGGGACAGCGTATCGGCAAGCCCTGGCTGACTTGTCCGGCGGAGAAGATCGCCGCCGTCGTGATCGGCCAGGCGGAGGAGCATCCCCGGCCCCTTGCCCCCGAGGACGAGGTCAGCCGCCGGATCGCCGCCAATATCGTGCGCTTTCTGGAGAAGGAGAAAGAGGCCGGCCGCCTCTCTGCCGATCAGCTGCCGCTGCAGAGCGGCGTCGGCTCGGTGGCAAACGCGGTGCTCTTCGGACTGAAAAACTCCGAATTCGAGCATATGAGCTTCTTCTCGGAAGTGATGCAGGACGGCATCCTCGATCTGATCGACGCAGGGAAGGCAGATTTTGCCTCCGCGACCTCGCTGTCGCTCTCGAAAGAGGGCATGAACCATCTGCTGGGTGATCTGGAAAAGTACCGCGACAAGCTGGTGCTGCGCGACTCCGAGATCTCCAACAGTGCCGAGCTGATCCGCCGTCTGGGTGTGATCGCGATGAACACTGCGGTCGAGGCCGACATCTACGGCAACGTCAATTCCTCCCAGATGAACGGCACCAACGTCTATAACGGCACCGGCGGCTCCGGCGACTACGCGCGCAACGCCTCGATTTCGATCTTTATGACCAATTCTGTCGCTAAGGGCGGCAAAATTTCGAGCATTGTCCCGATGGTCACGCACGTTGACCACTGCGAGCATGACGTGGACGTGATCGTGACCGAGCAGGGCTATGCCGATCTGCGCGGTTTGTCTCCGAAGGAGCGCGCAGAGCTCATCATCGAAAACTGCGCCCATCCGGACTACCGCCCGCAGCTGCGGCGCTATTTTGAGGAGGCCTGCGCCGCGACCCACGGCGCGCAGACCCCGCATCTGCTGGATCAGGCTTTTTCCTTCCATCGGAACCTGAAGCTGACCGGCACCATGCTGGAGGGCATTTAAGATAAAAAAACGGTCATACCAATCCGCTTGGTATGGCCGTTTTTTGTTTAATTCCTGGGCATCAGCCTGTCCGCGATGGCCTCCGCCTGCCGGAGAGAATAGCAGTAGCGCTCGTCCTCACGCTGCTCGTAGCGGTTGCCGAGCATGATCCATTCGCAGGCTTCGTAAAACAGGAAGAAATCCAGCGTTTGTCTGTATTCCTCATAGGAAATGCCGTGCTTTTTCACACAAATGCTGTAATAGTAATCAATCGCATAATCGCGATCCGCCTGGGACAAATAAAAGTATGCATTCTCATCTTCTCGCCCGTGGGCGATCAGCCGCGCGAGCGAGCTCAGATAGGGCAGGATGCCACCGTACTCCCAGTCAATGAGTACCGCTTTTTCACCGACGAGAACATTGATCGGCAGCAGATCGTCATGGCAAAGGCTTCGCGGCGTATGGAGGTAGATTTGGATAAACTGATTGTACACGGCCTTCAGATGCGACGAACCAAGATACTGCCCCCTGCGTTTAATTCCTTCCAATGCTCGGTCAAGAGTACAGGCCGAATCGAAGAGATCCTCCCGCTGCCAGTATTCATCCTGCATGGCGCCGAGAGAGTCGAGCGCCAGAGTGAGCCTGGCACGGTCACAGCGGCGAAGATTCTCGCCGGGACAGTACTCCAGCAGAAGGAATGTGTCGTCTCCGTAAGCAGCGGAGCCAAGCAGAGCGGGAGCATAGGGCTTTTTCGAGGCAAAAAAGCAGCGGTAGACCTCCGGCTCCAGAGCTTTTGCACGTTTGAGAACAAAGTCGCCCGATTCGCTTCGGATGAGCCACACGGCATAGGGACTGCCGTCCTCTTCGTCTTTGAATTGCCGGATGCTCGCTGTTCCGAGCACAGGCAAATCGAAGCGCGAGAGAATAACGGACAGTTCGTCCGCCGTTGGCATATGTTTTTCCTTCATTGCAAGATCTCCTTTCCTCATGAGGAATTATAGCATATTTGCCATGACAGGACAAGCTGACACCGCTCCCGTTCGACTCCCTCCCGGATGCCAAAAAGAAAAACCCGCCTGGCGGCGGGCATTTCTTTTTGGAGCGGATGATGGGAGTCGAACCCACCTTATCGGCTTGGGAAGCCGGAGTTCTACCGATGAACTACATCCGCAATTCAGTATTCGAAGTATACCACGCGACGCAGAAAAATTCAATAGCAAAAGCGCGGCTTTTTTGTATGTCCCAACTTGTTGCTGCACCTTGACGCATCCGAAGGCTTGGGATAAAATAAGAAAAAACGTCGGGAGAAGATAGACATGAAACTGATTTTGGCATCCAATAACGCCCATAAGCTGCGGGAGATTAAGGAGATCCTCGGCGGCTGCTTTGATGAGATCGTTACGCTGCGGGAGGCCGGGATCGACCACGAGACGGTCGAGGACGGTGAGACCTTCCTCGAAAACGCGGCGAAAAAAGCCCGCGAGATCGCGGAAATCTCCGGCTGCTGCGCTCTCGCGGACGACAGCGGCCTGTGTGTGGACGCGCTCGGCGGTGCGCCGGGTGTCTATTCGGCACGCTTTGCCGGCGTGCACGGCGACGATGAGGCCAACAACGAGCTGCTGCTGAAAAAGCTCGAAAATGTCGATAACCGCGCGGCGCATTTCACCTGCGCCGTCGTTCTGGCGCGCCCGGACGGCAGCGAAGTCAGTGCCGAGGGCTATTTCTACGGCGAGATCGCCCATGCGCTCGCCGGGGAAAACGGCTTCGGCTACGATCCGCTGTTTTATCTCCCGGAATACGGCTGCACCTCGGCGCAGCTCTCGCCGGAGGAGAAAAACCGCATCAGCCACCGCGGCAATGCCCTCCGTGCGTTGCTGGAGAAGCTGCATGGATAAGCAGGACTATACAAGCATCAACGCCCGCACCATCGACCGCTGGGTCGAGGAGGGCTGGGAGTGGGGGATTCCCGTTTCGCACGAGGAATTCGAACGCGCGAGACAGGGCGGCTGGCGCATCCTGCTCACGCCGACAAAACCGGTGCCCGCGAGCTGGTTCCCGCCGCTTGAGGGCGCGCAGGTTCTGGGCCTTGCCTCCGGCGGCGGACAGCAGATGCCGATCCTCACCGCCCGCGGTGCGCACTGCACGGTGCTTGATTACTCCGAGCGGCAGATCGCCTCGGAGCGCATGGTTGCCGAGCGGGAGGGCTATGAGATTCATGCCGTCTGCGCCGACATGACAATGCCGCTGCCCTTTGCGGACGAGAGCTTTGACCTGATCGTGCATCCGGTTTCCAACTGCTATATCCGCGACGTGCTGCCTGTTTGGAAAGAATGCTGGCGCGTGCTGAAACCGGGCGGACTGCTGATGGCGGGGCTTGATAACGGCTTCAACTACCTGTTTGAGGATGCCGAGCCTGACCGCATGGTCGGCATGCTGCCCTTCGACCCGCTGGATAACCCGTCTCAGATGGAGTGCCTCATCCGCGACGACTGCGGCGTACAGTTTTCCCACACGATCGCTGAGCAGATCGGCGGCCAGCTGCAGGCAGGTTTCCGGCTGCTGGACGTCTATGACGACACCAACGGCGTCGGAGTGCTCCATGAGCACGGCGTGCCCTGTTTCTGGGCGACGCTGGCCAGAAAAGAATGAGAAACTTGGGAGAAGAGCCATGAGACAGAAAATCATTGCCGGCCTCTGCGTTCTGACGCTGGTGCTCGCTCTCGCCGCCTGCGGACAGGGCGAAGCAAGACCGGCGGAGACCGCGCTGCCGTCTCCTGCGCCGGAAACAGAGGAGATCCCGGTCGTCACGCCGACGCCGGAACCGACGCCGAGCCCTGTGCCGGAACCGACGCCGGAGCCTGTGCTGCTTGCCATCGACCCCCAGGAGCTGCCGGAATCCCTGGGCGAGTTCCTGTGCCGCTTCAACGAAGGCTATACCGACCGCGCCGGCGGCAGAGAGTTTGACAGCGAAAATGTGGTGGACGTGCGAGCCAATCTGCTCAACCAGATCGTCTGCGCCTATCCCTGCGTGGATTTTGACCGTTACCCTGTTGAGGCGCCGGTTTTCCACTGGGGCGACGGGACGAGCGATCCGATGAACTGGGCGGGCGACGCGGGGTATTACGCGGAGTTCGAGCCCGACGCGGTTCGGTGGATCGCGCAGCAGGTCTTCCATCTCAGCGACGCTGATTATCGGGCGGTGCTGGATCGCTGCCTGTTCAGCGGCGCATTTTACCAGGGAGAAAACGCCGCGGGGGAGGAGCGGTTTTTCCTTCTGATTCGGACTGCTGGCGCACAGCGCAGCCTCGTGCATGTGGAGAGTGCGCAGACCGACGGCGAGCATTATGAGCTCGTCTACGACTATCTGCTCTGGCCCAATCAATATCTTGGCAGCTATGCCGCGACGCTTGAGCGCAGAGAAAGTGATGGAGTACCATATTGGTCGCTGTGCCGTCAGACGGCGCAGCTGCCCGTGTACGAGCCGGTGGACGCCCCGGAGCTCTTTGCGCTGTTGACCGAGCCCTTCGTGCTGAGTAACGGCGTCGACTCCTGGTGGACGGAACTGACAGTCGCGGAGGACGGCAGCTTTACCGGAAGTTACGTGGACAACGATCCGGATGAAAACGGCGACGACTACGACCAGGTAATCTACTATGCCGATTTTACGGGGCGCTTTGTCAATCCGCAGCGGATCAACGCCTACACCTATTCGATCGAACTGCAGGATCTGATGTATCTTGATTATACGCCGGACTACATCATCGAGGAGGACGACGGCTGGCGCGTGCTGTATCGCTATGCTGACGCGGTCGGCCTCGAAGGGAGCAGCGCCTTTTATTTCTACGCGCCCGGTGCGCCGGTATATAAGCTGCCGGAGAGCTTTGTGAGCTGGTACGGCTGCACGAAGGCGCTCAGCGACTACGATTTGGAGCTGCCAGGCTGGGGACTGATGAACCGGGCCGAGGGGCAGGGCTTTGCTTCCTGATAAAACAGCATAGATACGTTGAGCCGCCGGATGACTTCCGGCGGCTCTGTCTTTAAGCAGATGTGACTCTGTTTTGACTCTTGCAAAATGGGATAAAACTGTGTATCATAATACATTGTTATATAAAATCAGAAAGCAGGCGCTGTTTTGGAGACCTTGACTTCCCGAAAAAACGCATATATTCGCCATTTGCGCGCCCTGGCTGACGACGGCGACTACCGCCGCTCACAGGGACAGTATCTCTGCGACGGGATGAAGACCCTGCGCGAGGCGCAGCGCTTTGGCGCGATGGTCGTTTCCGTCCTCTGGCGGGATGAACCGAGGGAGATCGAGGGGCTCGACGGCTGCGAACAGTATCTCGCCCCGGGCGACCTCTTCGACTACGCCTCCCCGATGAAAAACAGCCCCGGGCCGCTTTTCGCCGTGGCGATCCGCGGCTGCGGGAAACCTGGCAAGCTCTCGAACGCCATCGTCCTCGAGAATGTGCAGGACCCCGGCAACGTCGGCACGGTGATCCGCACGGCCAATGCCTTTCAAATCGACGCCGTGATTCTGACCGGTGCCTGTGCCGATCTCTATCAGCCCAAGACGGTGCGCGCGACAATGGGCGCCATCTTCCGGCAGAAGGTTCTGCGCATCGAGCGGGAGAATCTCGGCGATTTCCTTCGCGATCAGGGCCTGCCGCTCTACGGCGCGGCGCTCAGCGACAAGGCGCAGGACCTGCGCGGCCTGTCGCTCCGGCATGCTGCCGTCGCGATCGGCAGCGAGGGCCATGGACTCAGCAACGAGCTGCTGCGGCTATGCGACGGTGAACTGATTATCCCGATGAACCCTGACAGCGAATCGCTGAACGCCGCGGTGGCGGCTTCAATTGTCATGTGGGAAATAGCCCGCTGACAGGGAGGAACCTGCGATGGCTTCTGTGAAATACTGGGTATGGCTTGCTTCCCTCGAACAGCTTCGCCCGGGCGAGAAAGCGGCGGTGATCCGCGCCTACGGCGACCCCGAGGCTGCTTTCTTCGCGCCGCGGGGCGATATCTCCCGCGTGGAGGGGCTGCGCGAAATCGCCGCGGAGGCGTTGGAAAAGCGCGATCTGCGCGAAGCAAACCGCATCCTCGCCGCCTGTGAGGAGCAGAATCTCCGCGTGATCTGCCAGCAGGATACGCTCTATCCGCGCCGCCTGAAACAGATTTACGCGCCGCCTCCCGTGCTTTATGCCAGGGGCCGACTGCGGGATCTGGACGAGGAGCCCGCGATCGCCATCGTCGGCACCCGCGGGGCAACTCCTTACGGACTCGGCCTGGCCCGTGAGCTCGCCGCCGGCATCGTGCGCAGCGGCGGTACAGTGCTCTCCGGCCTCGGTATGGGGATCGACGGGGAAGCGGCCAAGTCCGCACTGGAAAACAGCGGCTACTGCGTCGGCGTGTTGGGCACATCCCATCAGGAGGCTGTCGGCTGGCTTTCGCGTCAGGTGGCGGACTTCGGCCTGCTGCTCAGCGAGTACGCACCCGGCACCGTCTCACAGCGCTATTTCTTCCGCGAGCGCAATCGCATTACCGCCGGGCTCTCCGTCGGTGCGGTCGTGGTGGAGGCGCCGGAAAAGAGCGGGGCGCTCCTCTTCGCGGAGGAGGCGTTGGAGCTGGGAAAGGAAGTTTTTGCCGTTCCGGGCGCCGTGAACGCCGTCAACAGCGTCGGCACGAACCGACTCATCAAGGATGGGGCTACGCCCGTTACCTGCGCCTGGGACGTGATGGGCGAATTTGTCGGACTATATCCCGGCAGGATTCACCGCGTCGATGTGAAAGCGGCGCCAAAGCCGCTGCCGGAGCGCAAGGCGGAGCAGCAACCGGCTCCGCCGCAAAAAGCCGTTGACAGCGAGCAGCGGCAGGACTATATTGACTGGAAAGAACAGCTGAGCCGCCTCAACGAGGATCAGCTGAGGATCATCTCCGCGATCGAGAAGGACGCGACGCACATCGACGACATCGTGGAGACCACCGGCCTCGGCACGGCCAAGGTGCTCGCGCAGCTCACCGTGCTTGAGATCAAGGGTTATATCCGTCGGGAGGCCGGCCGCCGCGTCGCATTGAAAATCACAAAAAAGTGAGGACACAGCATGGCAAAAGCAAAGGATCTGGTGATCGTCGAATCACCGGCGAAGGCAAAGACGATTGAAAAATACCTGGGAAGCGGCTACAAGGTCCGTGCCTCGATGGGCCATCTGCGCGATCTGCCGAAAAGCAAGATGGGCGTGGACATCGAGCACGGCTTTGAGCCGCAGTATATCCCGGTCAAGGATAAAAGTGAGCTCATCAAGGAGCTGAAGACCGAGGCCAAGAGCGCCAAAACGGTCTATCTCGCGACAGACCCTGACCGCGAGGGCGAGGCGATCTCCTGGCATCTCAAAGAGCTGCTGGAGCTGCCGGACGAAAAGGCCCGGCGCGTCACCTTCAACGAGATTACCAAAAAGGTGGTCACCGAGAGCATTCAGCAGCCGCGGGATATCGACCAGGATCTGGTGAACGCCCAGCAGGCGCGCCGCATTCTGGACCGCATCGTGGGCTATAAGCTCTCGCCGCTGCTGTGGAAAAAGGTGAAAAAGGGCCTGTCCGCCGGGCGTGTGCAGAGCGTTGCCACCCGCATGGTCGTTGACCGCGAGGAGGAGATCCGCGCCTTCGTCAGCGAGGAATACTGGCTGCTGGACGCGGTGCTCGGCCGCGGCGACGACAGCGCATCCTTCACGGCGCGCTATTACGGCAAGGACGGCAAAAAGAACGAGCTGCACAGCGAGGATGAAGTGCAGGCCGTCATTCGCGATACGCAGGACGCCGAGTTTCATGTCGATTCCGTCAAGCGCGGCGAGAAGCAGCGCAGCCCTGCGCCCCCGTTTATTACCTCCACACTGCAGCAGGAGGCCTCCCGCCGTCTCGGCATGACGCCGCGGCGTACGATGTCCATCGCGCAGCAGCTCTACGAGGGCGTGGAAATCGCCGGGCGCGGAAGCATCGGTCTCATCACCTATATGCGTACCGACTCCCTGCGTCTCTCAGACGAGGCTCTCTTTGCCGCGAAAGACTATATCACCGCGCATTACGGCGACAGCTACTACCCGGGCCACCCCCGCCGCTATAAAACCAAGGCTGGCGCGCAGGACGCGCACGAGGCCATCCGCCCGACGGACGTCAACCTCAGCCCGGAGGTCGTCCGCAAGGATCTGACCCAGGAGCAGTACCGCCTGTACCGCCTCATCTGGGGCCGCTTCACCGCCTGCCAGATGGCAAACGCCGTCTATGACAACGTATCCGTCGAGGTGAGCGCCGCGTCCCACAGCTTCCGCGCCAATTACTCGGAGATGAAATTCCCGGGCTACACGGCGGTCTATGAGGAGGCCAAGGACGAGGAGAGCGCGGAGCTGTCCAATCCGCTGCCGAGCCTGAGCGAAGGGGAGCGGCTGTATCTGGAGAAGATGATCCCGGATCAGCAGTTCACCCAGCCGCCCGCCCGCTATACCGAGGCCACGCTGATCCGCGCCATGGAGGAAAAGGGCATCGGCCGCCCCTCCACCTACGCGCCGACCATCAGCACCATCACCGCCCACGATTACGTCATCAAAGAGGGCAAATACCTCCGTCCCACCCCTCTGGGCGAGGTTGTCACCGGCCTGATGAAAGAACATTTTGCCGATATCGTCGATCTCAAGTTCACCAACCGCATGGAGGAAGAGCTCGACGAGGTCGAGAGCGGCAAGGCGCAGTGGCGCGAGGTGCTCGCGGAGTTTTATCAGGGCTTTGACGCCGAGATGACCAAGGCAGAGACGGAGCTTGACGGCGTGCGCCTCAAGGTGCCCGATGTGCTCAGCGACGAGGTCTGCGAGGTCTGCGGACGCCAAATGGTCGTCAAAAAGGGCAAGTTTGGTTATTTCCTGGCCTGTCCCGGCTTCCCGGACTGCACTTTCACCAAGCCTATTGTCGTGGAAATGCCCGGCAAGTGCCCGAAGTGCGGCGGCAAGATCCTCAAGCGCACCTCGAAGAAGGGCTATGTGTTCTATGCCTGCGAGCGCGGCACCGACTGCGGCTTTATCACCTGGGACGTGCCGACCAAGGACTTCTGCCCGGCCTGCGGCAAGACCATGTTCAAGCGCAGCGGCCGCGGCCCCTTAAAGTCCTTCTGCATCAACGAGGCCTGCCCGAATTTCGTCCCGGAGGACAAGCGGATGTACAAAAAGAAGTCCCCCGAGGAGAAGAAAACCGCCGCGAAGAAAACGGGAACGGCGAAGAAGACTGCCGCAAAGAAGCCAGCGGCGAAAAAGACTGCAAAGAAAGAAGAATAAACGATGAAAACCGTCACCGTCCTCGGCGCCGGGCTTGCCGGCAGCGAATGTGCCTGGCAGCTGGCTACGCGCGGGATCCACGTCCGCCTTGTGGAGATGAAGCCGCATAAAATGACCCCGGCGCACACCTCGGCCTATTTCGGCGAGCTTGTCTGCTCCAACTCGCTGCGCAGCGACGAGCTGACCAACGCCGTCGGTCTGCTTAAGGCCGAAATGCGCAAGATGAACTCGCTCATCATGTATTCGGCCGATCTCAACCGCGTGGCGGCCGGCGGCGCGCTTGCGGTCGACCGCGTCGGCTTTGCCCGCACAATCACCGAAAAGCTCCGCAGCCACCCGAACGTGGAGGTCATCGAGGCCGAGGCCACCGAGATCCCGGAAGGGGAGGTCGTCGTCGCAACCGGCCCGCTGTCGAGCGACGCCATCGCCGACGCGATCGGCAAGCTCTGTCCAGAGAGCGACCTGCATTTTTATGACGCCGTCGCGCCGATCGTCACGCTCGAGAGCGTGGACATGGACAGCGCCTTCTTTGCGTCCCGCTACGACAAGGGAACGGCGGATTATGTAAACTGCCCGATGGATAAGGACGAATATCTGGCCTTTGTCACCGAGCTTGCCGCCGCCAAGGAGGCGGAGGTGCACGGCTTTGACGACGGAGGCGTGTTCGAGGGCTGCATGCCGGTGGAGGTCATGGCGCGCCGCGGCGTGGACACGCTGCGCTACGGGCCGCTCAAGCCGGTCGGCCTGAAGGACCCGCGCACGGGCAAGGAAAACTATGCTGTCGTCCAGCTCCGCCGCGATAACGCCGACGGGACGCTGTACAACATGGTCGGCTTCCAGACCCACCTGACCTGGGCCGAGCAGCGGCGCGTGTTTACGATGATCCCGGCGCTGAAGAACGCGGACTTTGTGCGCTTCGGCGTCATGCACCGCAACACCTATCTCAACAGCCCGCAGCTTTTGGACCGCTATTACCGCCTGCGCTCTGACCCGCGCATCAGCTTTGCCGGCCAGATGACCGGCGTGGAGGGCTATGTCGAGTCTTCGGCCAGCGGCATGCTCGTCGGCATCGAGACGGCGGCGCGCGTTTTGGGACTGCCGCCGGTGGATTTTCCGCAGGAGACCGCCATCGGTGCGCTGGGACTGTACATCTCCGGCGGCAGCGTCGGCGATTTCCAGCCGATGAATATCAATTTCGGCATCATTGCACCGCTCGGCCACCGCGTCAAGGGCAAGCGCAACAAAAACGCGGCCATTTCCGAGCGCTCCCTCGCCATCATAGACGAGATATTGAACGGGGAGGTATTTCACCTTGAAGATCATCATTGACGCCATGGGCGGCGACAACGCGCCCGGGGAGATCATCAAAGGCGCCGTCCGTGCGCACCGCGAGCTGGGCGTCGATGTGACGCTTGTCGGCCGCGAGGAGGCGGTTCGCGCCTGCCTGAAAAACGAGGGCTGCGAGGATTTGGAGGTCGTGGACGCCCGCGACGTCATCACGATGGAGGACGACCCAAGCACGGCGACCCGCCGCAAGAAGGACGCCTCGATGACCGTGGCGCTGAACCTGCTGCGGGATGGCAAGGGCGACGCAGTCGTCTCCGCCGGCTCTACCGGCGCGCTGCTGACCGGCGCGACGCTGATCGTTAAGCGCATCCGCGGTATCCGCCGCGCGGCGATGGCTCCCGTGCTGCCCGCAGGCGAGCACGGCGTCATGCTCATCGACTGCGGCGCCAACGTTGAGTGCACGCCCGAATACCTGCTGCAGTTTGCCTATATGGGCAGCTTTTACGCCAAAAAGATGATGGGCTGCGAGAGCCCGCGCGTCGGCTTGTTGAACGTCGGCACCGAGGACACCAAGGGCGGTACGCTGCAGCATGAGACCTTCGCTCTGCTGAAAAAGGCCGCGGACGAGGGGCGCATCCACTTTATCGGCAACGTCGAGGGCACGGATGTGTTCAGCGGCAAGGTGGACGTCGTCGTCACCGACGGCTTTACCGGAAACGTCCTGCTCAAGGGCACCGAGGGCGTCATCAAGTACATGATGAAGTCCCTCAAGGGCGTGTTCTACAAGAGCATAAAGAACAAGCTTGCTGCCGCCGTGCTGAAAAAGGATCTCGGCGAGATGAAGAAGTCCATGGACGTCAACGAGGTGGGCGGCTCAGCCTTTGTCGGCATCAGCAAGCCCGTCGTCAAGGCGCACGGCTCCTCCAACGCGGCCAGCTTCTTCGCAGCCATCCGCCAGGCCAAAATCTTTGCCGAGAGCGGCATCATCGAGCAGATCGAAAACAATATTGATTTCATGAAAATCGAGAGCGAACATGCGTAAACTGGAAGAAAAAATTGGATATCGGTTTCAAAACATCGCGCTGCTGGAAACGGCGCTGACCCACAGCTCCTATGCCAACGAGAAGCACGGGACCGACTGCCAGAGCTATGAGCGCCTGGAGTTTCTGGGCGACTCAATCCTGGGGCTTGTGACGGCGGACTTCCTCTATCATCACGAGCCGCGCCTGCCGGAGGGACGCATGACCCGCCTGCGCGCGGAGCTCGTCTGCGAGGCGAGCCTGCACCGTGTTGCGCTGAGCCTCGGCCTGGGCGAGTATATGCGCCTCGGGCGCGGCGAGGAGCACACCGGCGGCCGTGAGCGCCCGTCGATCCTTGCCGACATGGTGGAGGCGATCATTGCCGCCATGTATCTCGACAGCGGACTGGATGAGGCGCGCCGCTTCATTCTCGATCGCGTGCTCAAGGACGCGGAGATCGGCGAGACGCACCGCGGCGCGGACTATAAGACCGAGCTGCAGGAGCTTGTCCAGCAGCAGCCGGGGCAGCTCATCAGTTATGAGCTGATCGGCGAGTCCGGCCCGGATCACGACAAGCGCTTTTCCTTCCGCGTGAGCATCAGCGGAAAGCCTGCGGGCGAAGGAACCGGCCGCACGAAGAAGGAAGCGGAGCAGAATGCTGCCCGCTGTGCGCTAGAGGCGCTCAGAAAGTGAGCGCGAGAGCCTCGATCCTGCCGGTATTCGTGCCGCATCTCGGCTGCCCGCATGCCTGCGTGTTCTGCAACCAGCGCCGTATTTCCGGCGAAACGGAGCCTGCCGACGCAAAGACCGTCCGGGACGTTTTGTCCGCCGCAGCTGACCTGCCCTGGGATGGGGAAAAGCGGCAGCTGGCCTTTTACGGCGGCAGCTTCACAGCGATCCCGGAAGCACAGCAGCTGGAGCTGCTGGCCGCGGCGCAGGAGGGCATCGAGCGAGGGATCATTGACTCTGTCCGCCTCTCCACAAGGCCGGACGCAATTGACGGCGCTGTGCTCGCGCGGCTGCGTCGCTACGGCGTGGAGACCGTCGAGCTCGGCGCGCAGTCGCTGGACGACGAGGTGCTGCGCCTGTCCGGTCGTGGACATACGTCTGAGGACGTACGCCGCGCATCGCGTATGATAAAAGACGCGGGCTTTCAGCTCGTGCTGCAGATGATGACCGGCCTGCCCGGCGACAGCGGCGAGCAGAGCCTCGCCACGGCGCGGGAGATCGTCGAGCTTCGCCCGGACGGCGTTCGGATTTATCCGACCGTGATCGTGCGGGACACGGCGTTGTATGAGCTCTGGCGGCGCGGCCTGTACCGCGAGCACACGGTAGAGGACGCGGTGCGCCTTTGCGCCAAGCTCCTGCCGATCTTTGAGGCGGCGCAGATCCCCGTCATCCGCCTCGGGCTCAATCCCACGGAGGAGCTGTCTGGCGGCGCTGCGGTCGCCGGAGCCTACCATCCGGCCTTCGGGGAGCTGGTGCGCGCGCGGATGATGCTGGAAAGGGCGGAGGCGCTGCTGCGCTCTGTCGAGCCGGGCAGCCGCGTCATCCTCGCCGTGCAGCCGCGGCTTCTGTCCCAGATGCTGGGGCAGCGGAGGCGAAATGTTTCCGCATTGATCAATGAATTTCGGCTCGCGGAGCTGAAGGTATGTCCAAATTCATCGATCAGCGCAGAAATCGAAGTGCTTTCCGTTGAAAAACCGTGAGAAACGCGGTATAATATTACAGTTATTTTGTCATAAACGAGGGTAACAGTTTTGTACTTAAAGGCACTGGAAATTCAAGGCTTCAAGAGCTTTGCCGATAAAACGAGGCTCAGCTTTGAAAAAGATATCACGGCCATCGTCGGCCCGAACGGCTCCGGAAAATCGAATATTTCCGACGCCATCCTCTGGGTCATGGGCGAGCAGCGCAGCAAGGCGCTGCGCGGCAGCAAGATGGAGGACGTGATTTTCGGCGGCACCGAAAAGCGCGGCAAGCTGGGCTTTGCGCAGGTTTCGCTGATCCTGGATAATTCCGGCCGGATGTTTGACTCGGACAACGAGGAGATCATGCTGACCCGGCGCTACTACCGCAGCGGTGAGAGCGAATACTTCATCAACCGTGAGTCCGTCCGCCTGAAGGATATCCACAGCCTGCTGATGGACACCGGCCTCGGCCGCGACGGCTACTCCATCATCGGCCAGGGACGAATCGCAGAGATCGTCTCCTCCCGCAGCACTGACCGCCGCGAGGTTTTTGAGGAGGCGGCGGGCATCTCACGTTTCCGTTATCGGAAGGAAGAGGCCGAGCGCAAGCTGGAAAAAACCGAAGAAAACCTGCTGCGCATCAACGATAAGATCGAAGAACTGGAACTGCAGGTCGGGCCGCTGAAAAAGCAGTCTGAAACCGCAAAAAAGTATCTCGTACTGCGCGACGAACTGCGCGTCAAGGAAATCTCCGTCTGGATGCTGACGCTCGAGAAGCTTCACGCACAGTCCGAGGCTGTCGCTCTCGAATACGAGCAGACGAAGCAGTCGCTGGAGCGCGCGAAAACGGAGCTGGAGGCGCTCTATGCCTCCTCCGAAAGCATCAGCGAGCGCATGCACCAAAAAGACGTGGAGACCGAGCAGATCCGCGACCGCCTTTCTGCGGCGGAATCCGCCGTGTCCGAGTGTGAGTCTGCATCAGCCGTGCTGCGCGGCAGCGTGAAAAACACCCAGGACAGCCTGCAGCGGATGCTGCTGGATATGGCCGAGCAGGAGACCCGCGTGCGGGAACTGCGCGATCAGATCGAGAGCAACCAGGCAAGTATCTCCGCGCTGCAGGGCGAACTGAAGAACGTTGGGGATGAGATCACCAGCAACTCGAACATCCTCGACGGATGCCGCATCAAGCTCAAGAGCCGCGAGGAGAACCTGCAGCTGCTGAGCGACCGGGCGACGAAGCTCGCCGTGGACGGACGCAGCATGGACGGGCGCATCCGTATGCTCAGTGAGATGGAGAAGGATTACGAGGGCTACTCCCGCGCGGTCAAGACCGTGATGCAGGAATCTGGCCGCGGTATGCTGCGCGGCGTGCACGGGCCGGTGGCTAATCTGGTGCGCGCGGACGACGAGTGTGCGCTCGCCATCGAGACGGCGCTTGGCGCCGCGGCGCAGAACATTGTCGTTGATACCCAAAACGACGGCCGCAGCGCGATCGAGCTTCTGAAAAAGCGCGACGCCGGGCGGGCGACCTTCCTGCCGGTGGACACGATCCGCGGCAGCGTGATGCGCGACGCTCCGGTGAACGACCCGGGCTTTGTCGGTATCGCGGTGGAGCTTGCTACGTTCGATCCGCAATATAAAGAAATTTTCAATCATCTCCTCGGCCGCACCGTTGTGGCTGAGAGCCTGAGCGACGCCGTGCGCATGTCAAAGGCAAACGGCAACCGCCTGCGCATTGTTACGCTCGACGGACAGCTCATCAACGCCGGCGGCTCCATGACCGGCGGCAGCACCGCCAAGGGCACCGGTATTCTCTCCCGCGCCAACGAGTTGGAAAAGCTGAAAAAGCAGCGCGAGAAAATCGCCGCGCAGGAAACTGCCTGCCAGAGCGACCTTGATCGCGCACGCAGCCAGATTTCCGGCCTGCGCTATCAGCTCGATATGGCGCTGGAGGACCAGACCGCGCTGCTGACGAAAAAATCCTCGCTCGAGGCCGAGCAGCGCACGACGCAAAGCGCTGTGCATCAGCTGCAGCTTCTGCTGGACAGTCTGACCGGCGACAGTGAAAGCCGCCAGCGCGCCGTCCATGCTGAAGAGGACAAGATCGCTGATCTGCAGGATCAGATCCGGCAAAAGGAAACGGAATTGCAAAAGCTCCGCGCTGCTGCACAGAGCGTGCGCGATGAGATCGGCGCGGTCAGCAAAGCGCGGCTGGAGCTCGAAGGCCGCCGCACCCGTGTGGAAAAAGAGGCGCAGCAGCGCAATGCCGACATCATCGAGCTTGAGCGCCGCATTGCCCGGCAGGAGCAGCGCAAGCTCTCCGCCGAGATGGAGGAAAAGCAGATCCTCGACAAACTCTGGGATAACTACGAGCTCAGCCACAGCGCGGCGCAGGCGCTGCGCCAACCGGTGGACAGCGTCACGCGCTGGAACAAGGAGATCGGCGAGCTGCGGCGCAATATCAGCGCCCTCGGCACGCCGAACCTCGGCGCTATCGAGGAATATGAGCGCGTGAACACCCGATATGAATTCCTGCGCGGCCAGCGGGACGACGTCGAACAGGCGAAGAAGGAGCTGCTCGACGTCATCCGGGACGTGACGAACGAGATGAAGGATGTTTTCGTCGGCAAATTCCACGAAATCGACGCCTGCTTCCGCGAGACCTTCCTTGAGCTCTTCGGCGGCGGCAAGGCGGCGCTGATCCTCGAGGACGAGAACAATGTCCTCGAGTGCGGCATCGAGATCAAGGTACAGCCGCCCGGCAAAGCGCTGAGTACGATCAGTTTGCTCTCCGGCGGCGAAATGGCCTTCGTGGCCATCGCGCTGTACTTTGCCATTTTGAAGGTGCGTCCTACGCCGTTTTGTGTGATGGACGAGATCGAAGCTGCGCTTGACGAGGCAAACGTCAACCGCTTCGCGTCCTATATGCGCCGCATGGCGGAAAAAACGCAGTTTCTGGTGATTACCCACCGCCGCGGCACCATGGAGGAGGCCGATATGCTCTACGGTGTCACCATGCAGGAAAAGGGTGTGTCCACGGTGATCGAGCTGGATCTTGCCAGCGCGCAGAAAAGCATGGAGGAGTGATTGAGATGGGTTTTTTTGATAAAATCTTCTCGGGTCTGACCAAGACCCGCAAGAATATGCAGGAGCTGGAGGCGCTGTTTCAGGACTACGCCCCCGACGATGAGGATTTCTACGACGATCTTGAGGAGCTGCTCGTGCTCTCCGACGTCGGCGGCGAGACGGCGGAAAAGGTCGTCAAGGGCATGAAGCGCCTGACCTGGGAGCGCCGTTTCCGCAAGGGGCATGAGGCCCGCGCCGGACTTATCGAGCTGCTGACCAATCAGCTGCAGGTTGGCGATGCTGAACTCAAGCTCAATACGAAACCCTCCGTCATCCTGATGGTCGGCGTCAACGGCGTCGGCAAGACGACAACGATCGGCAAGCTTGCCCATCAGCTCAAGGAGCAGGGCAAAAAGGTGCTGCTCTGCGCGGGCGATACCTTCCGTGCGGCCGCGGCGGAGCAGCTGACGATCTGGGCTGAGCGCGCCGGGGCGGAGATCGTCCGCCACGAGGAGGGGAGCGACCCCGCTGCCGTGGTCTATGACGGCCTCTGTGCGGCGAAGGCCCGCGGCAGCGACGTCGTCATTATCGACACCGCCGGCCGCCTGCACAACAAGCAGAACCTGATGAACGAGCTGGCGAAGATCCGCCGCATCATCGACCGCGAACTGCCGGAGGCAGACGTGGAAACCCTGATGGTGCTCGACGCCACGACCGGTCAGAACGGCCTCATCCAGGCCAAGCAGTTTCTGGACACCGCCGGTATCACCGGTATTGTGCTCACGAAACTTGACGGTACCGCCAAGGGCGGCATTGTGTTTGCCATTGCCGACGAGCTGAAGCTGCCGGTCAAGTACGTGGGCGTGGGCGAGGGGATGGATGATCTGATCCCCTTCGACCGCAACAATTTCGTCACCGCACTGTTTAAATCATAAGGAGAATACTATGCCATTAACAAGCAAACAGCGTTCCCAGCTGCGGGGCCTGGCCGCCGCAGAGGACACCATCATCCAAGTGGGCAAAGGCGGCATCAACGACAACCTGATCGCCTCCGTTTCAAGCGCTCTGAAGGCCAGAGAGCTCGTCAAGGGCAAGGTTCTGGAAAACTCCATGCTCACCGCCCGCGAGGCCTGCGACGCGCTTTCCGCAGCCTGCAAGGCCGAGCAGGTGCAGGTGATCGGCACGAAATTCGTCCTGTATAAAAGGAACGAGAAAGAGCCGAAAATAGAACTGGTGAAGGATAAGAAAAAATGACCATCGCCATCTACGGCGGCAGCTTCAATCCGCCCCATCTCGGCCATCGTGCCGCGGCGGAGACGGTGATCGAACAGCTCTGCCCGGACAGGCTGCTGATCGTGCCGGATCAGATCCCTCCGCACAAGGAACTCCCGGAGGGGAGCCCAACGGCGGAGGAACGGATGCACCTGTGCGAACTGAACTTTGCCGGCATCCCCGGCCTGGAAGTCTCTGACCGCGAACTGCGGCGCGAAGGCGTCAGCTACACGGCTGATACCGTGGAGCGACTGCGCGCAGACTTCCCGGAGGATGCGCTCTGGCTCGTCCTTGGTACGGACATGCTGCTGTGCTTTGACCGCTGGTACCGTTTCCGCTGCCTGCTGGAGCAATGCGCGCTGGCGGTGCTGTGCCGCGGCGACGGCGAGCGGGAGCAGGTGGAGGAGAAAGCGGAACAGCTGCGCCGGGATTACGGCGCGCAGGTGCGAATCTTACCGCACGAGCCGATTGAAACAAGCTCGGCGGAGATCCGCGCGCTTCTGCCGCGCCGCCTGGGCAAAGAGAGCCTGGCGGAGAGCGTGTACGCAGAAATCATCCGCCGCCGCTGGTATGGCGCACTGCCGGAGCTGAGCTGGCTGCGCGAGCAGGCCTACGCCATGCTCAAGCCAAAGCGCATCGCCCATGTGGCCGGCTGCGAAAACGAGGCCGTGGCGCTTGCCATGCGCTGGGGCGAGGACCCGGAGCTGGCCGCGGAGGCCGCGATCCTTCACGACGTGACAAAGAAGCTGAGCACAGAGGAGCAGCTTCAGCTCTGCACGGCATATGGGCTCGAGCCCGACCCCACGGAGCTTGAAAGTCCGGCTGTCCTGCACGCCATCACAGCTGCCGCCTACGCCGAGGAACGCTTTGGCGTCGGCGAAGCCGTCAAGGGTGCGATCCGCTGGCATTGCACCGGCAGGCCGGATATGACGCTGCTGGAAAAGATCGTGTGGCTGGCCGATTTTACCGAGCCGACGAGAGATTTTCCCGGCGTGGACAGCGTGAGAGCGCTCGCGCAGGAGGATCTGGATCTCGCCCTGCGGACGGCGCTCGGCATGACGCTCCGCTTTATTGAAGAAAAAGGCGCGAAGCCCTGCAGCATCACCGCGCAGGCTTTGCGGTATTATGAGCAGACCGACAGGAGGTAAAGACTATGTTGACTCCCCGAGAAATCGCCACCATCGCCGCCCATGCGCTGGAGGAAAAGAAAGCCAAGGATGTTAAAGTCCTGAAAACCGAAGAACAGACCGTTCTGGCCGATTATTTCGTCATCTGCAACGGCACCTCTTCCACGCACATTAAGGCGCTGGTGGACGAGGTGGACAAAGAATTGTCCGAGGCCGGCGAGCCGCCGGTGCGCCGCGAGGGCCTTCGCTCCGACATCTGGGTGCTGATGGACTTCGGCAGCGTGATCGTGCATGTCTTCACGGACGAGGCGCGCAAGTTCTATAATCTCGAGCGCCTGTGGAGCGATTCTGAGGTGGTGGATCTCTCATCCCTTTGACGCCCCGGATAACCGGGGCATACCGACACAGAGAAACAAACAAAAGGAGAGAGATGCATCATGAAATATGATTTTGCCGCCATTGAGAAGAAATGGCAGGCACGTTGGGACGAAGTCAAACCCTACGCCGCCGAGACCGGCAGCGATAAGCCCAAGTTTTATGGCCTGGTCGAGTTCCCGTACCCGAGCGGCGCGGGTCTGCACGTCGGCCATCCGCGGCCCTATACCGCGCTGGATATCATCACCCGCAAAAAGCGCATGGAGGGCTATAACGTCCTGTTCCCGATGGGCTACGACGCCTTTGGTCTGCCCACGGAGAACTTTGCAATCAAAAACCACATCCATCCCGCCATCGTCACCAAGCGCAACATCGAAAACTTCACCCGTCAGCTGAAAATGCTCGGCTATGGTTTCGACTGGGATCGCATGGTTGACACCACCGATCCGCAGTACTACAAGTGGACGCAGTGGATTTTCCTGCAGCTCTACAAGCACGGCCTGGCCTACAAGACCACGATGCCCGTCAACTGGTGCACCAGCTGCAAGTGTGTGCTGGCCAACGAGGAGGTCGTGGAAGGCGTTTGCGAGCGCTGCGGCAGCGAGGTCGTCCGCCGCGAGAAGAGCCAGTGGATGCTGCGTATCACGAAGTACGCCCAGCGTCTCATCGACGATTTGGACGATGTGGACTTCATCGACCGCGTCAAGACCCAGCAGATCAACTGGATCGGCCGCTCCACCGGTGCGGAGGTCACCTTTAAAACAACCGCCGGCGACGATCTGCTGATCTTCACCACTCGCCCCGATACGCTCTTCGGCGCGACCTACATGGTGCTCTCCCCGGAGCATCCCTACGTCAAACGCTGGCAGGATAAGATCGAGAACTGGGATGCAGTCGCCGCCTATGTGGACGAGGCTGCCCACAAGTCCGATTTCGAACGTGCCGAGCTCAATAAAGAGAAAACCGGCGTTCGCATCGAGGGCGTGCGCGGCATCAACCCCGTCAACGGCAAGGAGATCCCGATCTTCATCTCCGATTACGTGCTCGTCACCTACGGCACCGGCGCGATCATGGCCGTTCCCGCCCATGACGACCGCGACTGGGCCTTTGCCAAAAAGTTCGGCTGCGACATCGTCGAGGTCGTCGAGGGCGGCAACATCGAAGAGGCCGCCTTTACGCTCAAGGACGATACCGGCATCATGGTCAACTCCGGCTTCCTCAACGGCCTGACCGTCAAGGAAGCAATCCCCGCGATGATTGCCTGGCTGCAGGAGCAGGGGATCGGTCGGGAAAAGGTCAACTTCAAGCTGCGCGACTGGGTCTTCTCCCGCCAGCGCTATTGGGGCGAGCCGATCCCGCTGGTCAAGTGCGAAAAGTGCGGCTGGGTGCCGCTGCCGGAGAGCGAGCTGCCGCTTTTGCTGCCGCAGGTGGATTCCTATGAGCTCACCGACGACGGCGAGTCTCCGCTGAGCAAGATGACCGACTGGGTCAACACCACCTGTCCCTGCTGCGGCGGTCCTGCCAAGCGCGAAACCGACACCATGCCCCAGTGGGCCGGCTCCAGCTGGTACTTCCTGCGCTACATGGATCCGCACAACGACAAGGAGCTCGTCAGCAAGGAGGCCGAGGAATACTGGGGCCCGGTGGACTGGTATAACGGCGGCATGGAGCACACGACGCTTCACCTGCTGTACAGCCGCTTCTGGCACAAGTTTCTGTATGATATCGGCGTTGTCCATACCAGGGAGCCCTATGCCAAGCGCACGAGCCATGGCATGATCCTCGGCAAAAACCCGCACTACATCGGCAATGTGGAAACGGAAGAGGAGAAGCAGGCCCTGATCGCCAAATACGGCAGCCAGGCCACGCGCCCCTCGGTGAAGATGTCCAAGTCCCTCGGCAACGTAGTCAACCCTGACGATGTCATCAAGGCCTACGGAGCGGACACCATGCGCCTCTACATCATGTTCATCGGCGACTTTGAAAAGACCGCCACCTGGTCGGACGAGGCCGTCAAGGGCTCCAAGCGCTTCCTGGATCGCTGCTGGAACCTGCTGGATATGGTCAAGGACGGCGAAGCGATCTCTGCGGTCAACGAGAGCAGCGTGCACAAGACCATCAAGAAGGTCACCGAGGACATCAACACCCTCAAGATGAACACGGCAATCGCCGCCATGATGGCACTGGTCAACGATTTCTATGCCCGCGGGCTCAGCCGCGGCGACCTGGAGCAGCTGATTTTGCTCCTCAGCCCCTTCGTGCCGCACATCGCCGAGGAAATGTGGGAGCAGGCCGGTTTTGCCGCCAAATATGGCAAGATGGCCATGCAGATGCCCTGGCCGCAGTATGACGAGGCCAAGACGGTCGATGCGATCCGCGAGATGGCCGTACAGGTCAACGGCAAGCTGCGCTCCACGATCAAGGTCGCGGCCGACGCGGATGACGAGACGGTCATTGCCGCCGCCTGTGCCGATGAAAAGATCAAGCGTCAGATGGAGGGCATGCAGCTTGTCAAGACGATCGTTGTCAAAAACAAGCTCATCAATCTGATCCTGAAACCGGCAAAGTAACAGTTGACAAAATCGGGAAATAAAGGTATAATGCTCCCGTTAAAAGCCAATTCGTGGCCCTTAAAGCGCCGCAGGCGTATTTGGAGGGAGGGAAATAAATGTCTGAAATCTACGTCAAGGAGAATGAGTCTCTGGACAATGCTCTGAAGAGATTCAAGCGCAGCTGCGCGAAGTCCGGCGTTCTGGCCGACCTGAGAAAGAAGGAGTACTACCAGAGCCCCAGCGTCAAGCGCCGCAAGAAATCCGAGGCCGCCCGCAAGAACAAGAATAAGCGCTTCTATTAATGCTTAAAAAAGCACCTCTTTTTGAGGTGCTTTTTCTTATGTACAAAAGGAAACGGCCGCTTCATCAGAAGCAGCCGTTTTGCTGTATTTGTTTATTTGCCCTTGTGCTTGAGCTTTTTCAGAACGATCAGGATCGCGACCAGCAGGACAAGGGAGGCGGCGGCCAGACCGATATACAGTCCGAGCTGCGACTCATCGCCGGTACGGGGCTTTGTGCTGTCCTTGTCTGAGGCGCGCTTGACGGTGATGGGGATCTTCATGTCGTTGGCGTCCTTGAAGCGCACCGTAAGGCTGTGCTCGCCGCTCTTGAGGCTTTCAAGATAATCGCCCTTGAGCGTAATCACCGTGCTGCCGGAGCTGCTGGTGTAGTTGGAAGCGTCGAGCACCTCACCGTCCATAAGCAGATCGCGGAAATCGCTGTATTCTACGTCGAGGTGCAGGGTGATGTCCTTTTTGCTGCCCTTGACATAGGTCGTATCCGCGGCCTTCAGCACGGTCAGCGTGCCGAAATTGTAGCTGATGTCGTAGTTTTTGGTGACGTCCTTGTCGTTGTATGTGATCTTGAAATCGGTTTTGATGGTGTTGGCAGAGCTGCCGGCCTTTTCCTGTTTGCCGGTGAAGGTGACTGGGAGCCGGTGGCCGCTGAGCAGACCGCTTACCGTGGGCGCTGTATGATCCGTCAGCGCGGTTCCGTCATAGACCTTGATGGCGCTGGAGGTGCGGATCATCAGCGGGCGGCGGCTCACGGTCAGCGTGGCGCTGCCGCCGGTCACCTGGTAATTGGCCGTGACGTCCGCACCGTCAGCGTCCAGGATCTTCACGCTCGCGGCATCGATGGCGGCACTGGTGCTGCCGGCGTCGGTGATAGAGGAGCTGCACTCGGCCGCGCTGATGCGGTGACCGTTCAGGAGCTCTCCGCTGCCGCCGGAATAGCTGACGGAGGCAGCGGACGAGAGACTCAGCGGTGTGCCGTCATACACCTTTTCCGCTGTTGCTGTGACGCTGATGCTGCGTTTGCTGACGCTGAGCTCGAGCTTAAGCGGGCTGCAGCTGTATGAGGCGGCGTCGACTGCTTTGCCGTTGACGTTGAGGCTCTTGATCCGAACCGTAACATCCGCGCGGTCGCCGGCTTTGATCGGCTCGGAGGAACAGAGGACTTCCAGTTCACAAACCGCGCCGGCGGGGAGGCCGGAAATGGTAAAGTCATCCGTCACCAAATGCAGCGGCGTGCCGTCATAGACCTTTTGCGTGGGGGTGCCGTCCTTGATCGCAATGCGCAGGGCAAGCGGTTCAGGCGTAGGTACCGGCGTAGGTTCAGGCGTAGGCTCCGGTGTCGGTTCTGGTGTCGGCTTTGGTGTAGGTTCCGGTGTCGGTTCCGGTGTAGGTACCGGCGTAGGCTCCGGCGTCGGTTCCGGCGTGGTTTCAGGTGTCGGTTCCGGTGTCAGCTCTGGTGTAGGTACCGGCGTCGGTTCGGGCGTGGGTTCCGGTGTCGGTTCCGGCGTGGGTTCAGGGGTCGGTTCCGGTGTCGGTTCCGGCGTGGGTTCCGGTGTGGGTTCCGGTGTCGGCTCCGGTGTCGGTTCCGGGGTCGGTTCCGGCTCGGGCTCTGATTTCTCCCACTGTGCTACCAGCTGGCAGTTCATATAGGGACGAAGCTCGTCTCCGACGTTCATCAGCAACTGCGTGCCGTTGGGAGAAAAGACCGAGGCTTCGGGCATCCGGCTGTCGACGGTATAGAGCAGCATCCAGCCTGCAAAGGCAAGGCCCTGCTTCGCGGCGGACTGCAGATGCTCCTCGCTGAGTGACAACAGTGAATGAGAACCGATCACTTTAAATATGTCCTCATTGCCAAAGAGCGGCTCTGTGGTCGAATAAGCGCCGGGCAGATAGGCGATCCGATGTTCTTCGGTTTCTTCCAGACGACCGAAGGTCAAAATCAGTTCGCATTGCGCGGCCTTTTCGGAATTGAAAAGGGGCTTAAGACCGGAGGGCGCAGTTTGTTCAGCAAATACCGAAGCCGGGAGATACACCGCTGCGCTGTCGGAAAAAGCCTCGGCCAGGGCAGTCAGATTCTGAGCTTCGTCTTTGCCGTCTGTGCTCTTCTCCTTGACAATCACCTGGATTTTCTGTACGAAATAACCTTTCGGCGGCTTCACATACAAACCGTTGCTCTGGAGATCGGAGAGCGAGAGCTTTCCGACGGGGTCAGGCTGCGGTGTTGGAACAGGCGTCGGCGTGGGCTCGGGTGTAGGGCTCGGGGTGGGTTCCGGGGTCGGTTCGGGCGTGGGCTCGGGTGTCGGGGTCGGTTCAGGCGTCGGTGTCGGCTCGGGTGTGGGTTCCGGCGTCGGTTCCGGCGTCGGCACGGGCGTCGGTTCCGCGTCTTCGCCCTGGTCGGAACCTTCCTGACGCAGCCCCAACAGCGGCTTCTGCGGCTTCCCGCTCACGCTGATCTCAAGGCCGCTGTCTTTGCCGAAGGCCTTGTCAGAATCGCTGACAAATTCATAGACCGGCTGTCCGTTTTCATCGAGTTTTACATGCTCTTTTCCGTCCGCGTCCTTTTCGGTTGCGGGCTTTTGCAGGAAATAAGGCAGTTCAGTCTTGTCGTCGTCAGCGAAGGCGACGTTCGGGAGCACAGCGCCGGACTGAAGCAGAAGCAAGGCGCTGAGGAGCGAGCAGAAGATCGTCTTCGATTGTTTTTTCATAGGATCACCTCAATTGTGGAAGGGAACAATCGCTCTGTTTTCTATGCTCACATTATACTGAATCACCGGGGGAAATACAAGCGAGGCGGCCATTAAGAATGATTAAGATTGCGCGCAAAAAGGGACGGGCCGCATGGCGGTCCGTCCCGGATTCTGCGCGTTATTCAGTTGCTTTCGAGGGGAACCAGTTTGGCCATCAGCACATAGCGGGCGTTGTCGTACTCATAGGTGCAGGTGGACAGCGTGACAAGGCGGTCGTCCGGGCCGAATTCCACATCGGA
Source organism: Oscillospiraceae bacterium (assembly GCA_902801295.1). GTDB lineage: Bacteria > Bacillota > Clostridia > Oscillospirales > Oscillospiraceae > Limivicinus. Next base: position 29,209 of record CADCHN010000001.1, read on the forward strand.
CTCAAAATCGGAGTAGCTGCGCATCAGCGTGATCCACTCATTAAATTCCGTGCGGCTGTCAAAATCAAAGGTGTAGACACGGGAGTCATACCAGGTGACAAAGCCGGCGAAGATGTCGAGCCGGAAGTTGCCCTCGAGCGTGTTGAGGAACATGACGGGGTGCTCGTCGTAATAGGCCTGATCCTTATACTCGACGATTGAGGCCAGCATCGAGCCATCGCTCATATGATGGCCGTAGATGACCGTGTTCTTGCCGCTGAAATCGCCGGTGCAGCGGTAGTCCATGAAGAGTGTGCCGCTGGGGTTGTAGCTGCCGTCCATGAAGCGATAGAGGTAATAGGAATTGTCCTGGGACTGAACGACGGGATAATCAATCTTTGTGTCAGGGGAGTAGAGCCAGGCCTTGATATCGGCATTCGTGTTGATGAGCGCGTCAAAATCGACATTGATCGGGGAGGTAACACGGAGATGGTTCGGCTCGGGCGTTGCGCCGGGATCGCGATCCGTCATCTGTGAGTCGTCAAACTTAACTGCGTCTTTTCTGGTGCGGTCATAATATCTGGCGCTCTCGTTATATTGATGGACCGTATGTGTCACGCGGTAGGCGCTGTAAAGAAAAACAAGCACCAGAATGACAAAGACAACGATCAGGATGGTACGGATATTTTTTTTCATACTGTTCACCACGGGAAAAAGATTTTCTATATTATACTACCGACGGGGAAAAATGAAAAGGCTTCTTTAGAATGTTTAAGAAGAAACAGAGACCCGAAGCTTCGGATCTCTGTCTATTGGAGGCGCCACCCGGATTCGGACCGGGGAGTCGCGGATTTGCAGTCCGCTGCCTTACCTCTTGGCTATGGCGCCGTCAATATAAAACAGTTGCGGGTTGTAAAAACAGACCCGCGACTGCTATTTTTATGGAGCGGGCAACGAGGCTCGAACTCGCTACCTCCACCTTGGCAAGGTGGCGCTCTACCGGATGAGCTATGCCCGCATTGTAACCCGCCGTAATAAACGGCGGGTGGTGCCTCCGGTCGGAGTTGAACCAACGACACGCGGATTTTCAGTCCGCTGCTCTACCTACTGAGCTACAGAGGCATATCATGAGTGGTGGGAACAACTGGACTCGAACCAGTGACCCCCTGCTTGTAAGGCAGGTGCTCTAACCAGCTGAGCTATGCTCCCAACTCGACAGCTCTGTTAATATACCATCGGCACCGGTTTTTGTCAATAAGAATTTTTCCTTTTACTCAATTTTTTCCGCGCGGCCGTTCAGGATGCGGCGCAGGTCGTCGCCGGTGATGCGGTAAGATTGATCGCAGAACTGGCAGTCGATGTCGAAGTCTTTATTCTCTGCGATCATCTCCTCCAGCTCGGCGGGATCGATGACGGACAGCGCGGTCTCGACCCGCTCGCGGCTGCAGCCACAGCGGTAGCAGATGGGCTGTTCGGCGACCAGGTGGAAGTCAAAACCTCTGAGCACCTGAGCGAATACAGCCTCGTCACCGTCCTCGTCGAGGATCGTGGTCAGCTGATCCATCATGAAGATATTGTCCTCCAGGCGCCCGATCAGATCCTCCGGCGCGCCGGGCATCAGCTGTACGAGAAAACCGCCGGCGGCCTTGATGCTGGTATCTGTGTCCACCAGCACGCCCAACGCGCAGGCGGAGGCCACCTGGTCGCTGGCAAGCAGGTAGCTTGTGAGATCTTCGGCAATTTCACCGCTGACAAGCTCCACCGAGCCGATATACGGCTCCTTCAGACCGATATCACGGCTGACGGTCAGCAGCCCGTCACGGCCGACGGCGGCTCCGACGTTCAGCTTGCCGTCCGGGCGGCGCGGGGGATCGACCTCCGGGTGATCCACATAGCCGCGCACGCAGCCCTCATGGTCGGATACGGCAACGACGCTGCCGATCGGCCCGCCGCCGTTAATACGGATGGTGAGGCTGGCCTGATCTTCTTTCATCGCCTCACCCAGCAGGGAGGCGGCGCAGAGCGTCCGCCCGAGCGCCGCGGAGGCGGTGGGGGAGCAGTTGTGGATCTCCCGGGCACGTTCGACTGTATCGCGTGCGGAGATGACCGCCATTTTAATATATTCGCCGGCGGTGGCGCGCAGAATTCTGTCCATGGTGTTTTATCCTTCCTTTCGTTTACAGCGGAGGAAACGCCGTCCCTCCGAGGCGGAAATTGCCTGATCCAGCCAGGAATAATCGACGAATCCGGCTTCTCTGAGCAGCCGCTCCAGCTCTTCCGGCCGATGGGCGTACTCCACATGCTCCTCGCGGCTGCGGCGCCAGAGCTTGTTTTCCCGTGAAAACAGGTCCATCCCGTAGACGACGGCATGTTCCTGTTCGTCAAAATCGGCGCGCCAGAGGCAGAGCACATCGTCCGTTTCGTCCACAAAGATCTGCCCGTCCAGGCTTTTCAGCCATTCCGGCGTGCGGATGTCAAAAATCAGCAGTCCGCCGGGGCGGATGAAGAGATGCAGGCGCCGAAAGACCTCCGGCAGCGTGTCCGGGTGCAGATAGTTGAGACCGTCGAGAGAACAGTAGGCCGCATCGACTGTCCCGTAGAGATCGAGCTCTTCTGCCCGCTGCAGCAGGAACAGGGGCGGCACAGGGAGCTCCGCCGCCTTATCCCTTGCCTGTATCAGCATATCCACGGAGGCGTCTGCGGCAATCATCTCGTAGCCGCGACGGGCCATAATGGCCGTCAGGGTTCCGGTACCGCAGCAGAGATCAAGCAGAAGGCGGAATTCGCCGCCGTCGCGTGCAAACTCCGCCTCATAGGTGTCGGCAAACTGCTCATAGGGAACGTCGCCGGTCAGCTGATCGTACCAGGCGGCGAGCGGCCCATAGCAGCTCATTCTTCGTCCTCCTTCATTCGTTCAAATACAACGGAATACCCGCCGCTGCCATATTGCAGAGAGCGGTTGACGCGGCTGATCGTTGCGCTGGAGGCTCCGGTTTCTGCAAGGATATCGTTGTAAATCATGCCCTGATCGAGGCAGGAAGCAACCTGAAATCGCTGCTCCATAGCCATCAGCTCGGCTCGCGTGCAAAGATCCTCAAAAAAGCGAACGCACTCGTCGAAATTTTCCAGCTTGAGTATGGCCTTGTACAGATTATCGTTTCTCGGCTTTTTCGGTAACTTGTTCATGGCGTCCTCCCAATGATATATTTTGATGTATTTGGATGAATTTTACACTAAATATTTACAAAAGTAAAGTGCGAAAGTGTTACTTTACAGAATTTTCATGAAATGACAGAGGATTATTCTTGCTTGTAACCCGGTATTGAGATATAATATGGACAGAATATAGGAAAGGAGAGATTGCTCGTGGGAGCTGCATTTTGGCTCTGCGCCGTTATTCTCTTTCTGATCGTTGAGGCTTTGGTGCCGGGATTGGTCTCCATCTGGTTTGCCGTTGGCTCTGTTCCCGCGCTGATCTCCGCGCTGGTCGGCGGCCCTGTGTGGCTGCAGGTAGTGCTTTTCCTTGTCTGCTCCATCCTTGCTCTTGTGCTGACGCGGCCTCTGGCGAAAAAATACGTCAATTCCCGCGTGCAGCCGACCAACGCCGACATGCTGATCGGTAAGGACTGCATTGTGAAGGAAACAGTGGATAATCTGCAGGGAACCGGTGCCGTCTCTGTCGGAGGAAAAGTCTGGACTGCGCGCACGGAAACGGAAGGAGAGACCCTGCCGGAGGGAACCGTGGCAAAGGTTCTTCGGATCGACGGCGTGAAGCTGATCGTCACATCGGCGCGATAAATATTTTAAGAAGAAGAAAAAGGAGGACTCATGATGAACATTGGACCTTATGTTTTGATCGCACTCATCGTTTTGGCCGCTCTGGTCGTTGCGCGCAATATCCGCGTCGTCCAGCAGGCGAGAGCTTACGTGATCGAGCGCCTCGGCGCTTACAAGACCACCTGGCATACCGGCATCCATCTGAAGGTTCCCTTCATTGAGCGCGTGGCGAAGATCGTCTCGCTCAAGGAGCAGGTTGCCGACTTCCCGCCTCAGCCCGTGATTACGAAGGATAACGTCACCATGCAGATCGACACGGTCGTTTACTTCCAGATCACCGACCCGAAGCTCTACACCTACGGCATCGAGCAGCCCATGGTCGCCATCGAGAACCTTGCCGCAACGACGCTGCGTAATATCATCGGCGACCTGGAGCTTGACCAGTGCCTGACGAGCCGTGACATCATCAACACCAAGATGCGCGCCATCCTCGACGAGGCGACCGACCCCTGGGGCATCAAGGTCAACCGCGTGGAGCTGAAGAACATTCTCCCGCCGCGTGAGATCCAGAACGCGATGGAGAAGCAGATGAAGGCCGAGCGTGAACGCCGTGAGGCCATCCTGCGCGCCGAAGGCGAGAAGCGCGCGGCGATCCTCGAGGCTGAGGGCGAAAAGGAATCCGCGATCCTGCGCGCCGACGCGAAGAAGCAGCAGCAGATTCTCGAAGCCGAAGGCGAGGCCGAGGCCATCCTGAAGGTGCAGACCGCTACCGCCGAAGGTATCCGCCGCATCAATGAGGCCAGCCCGACTGAGGCTGTCATCAAGATTAAGGCCCTCGAGGCTTTTGCCTCCGCGGCCAACGGCCAGGCTACCAAGATCATCATTCCCAGCGAGATCGCCGGTATCGCCGGTCTTGCCCAGGGCGTGTATGAATCGGTGAAGGAAACAAAGTAAGGCAATAAAAATTTAAGGGGCTGCTTTCAGCCCCTTTTTTATTTTGCAATTTATGTTATAATGTTTTCATTCAATCAATTCCGAAAGGATGCAAAACGATGAGCAGAGAGAGAGCTTTGCGTTTTCTGAACAAATACGGCATGTCCGCCGAGCGGATCGAGCCTTTGGCTGAGGCCCGCCGGATGGCGGAGGCCATGGAGGATGGGCTGCGGAGAGACGGAGCGGTGCTGCCGATGATCCCCACCTATCTGCGCACGGACGGGCAGGTGCCCATTGGGGCCTGCGCCGCGGTGATCGACGCGGGCGGAACGAATTTCCGTGCCGGACTCATCCGTATGACCGATCACGGGCCGGAACTCAGCCGGATGGTCAAAATGAAAATGCCCGGCATCGGAACGCCGGCAAGCTGGGATGAGCTTATTTCTTTCGTCGCGGATGCGGTCGAGCCTCTGATGGACGAGACGGACGATATCGGCTTCTGCTTCTCCTACTCGGCGGATATTACACCCGAGATCGACGGCCGGGTGATCCGCATTGACAAAGAGGTTGTCATCACCGGCTCCGAGGGAAAGCTCGTCGGTGCCTCGCTGATTGCGGAGCTTGAGCGCCGCGGCATTCACGGCAAGCATTGCGTGATCCTCAACGACACCGCCGCCGTGCTGCTTGGCGGCTCGGCGATGCTGGATAAGAGCCGCTGCGGCGGCCTGATCGGCCAGGTCAGCGGCACCGGCACCAACACCTGCTGCGTTCTTCCGCTGCGGCGGATCGGGAAGCTCGGACGCGCGGAGGACACCGGGATCCTCGTCAATCTGGAGTCCGGCATGTACGACGCGCTGCCGCGCGGGGATTTTGACCGGCAGCTGGATCAGCAGAGCAACAACCCCGGCATGAAGTGGCTGGAAAAGCTGACGGCCGGCGTTTATCTCGGTGAGCTTGCACGCCTGATGCTGCACGCCGCCGCCGAAGAAGGGCTGATCGAAGCCAAAACCCATGAGGCGCTCGCCGCTCTGGGGCACTTTGACTCAGCTGTGCTGGACGCCTGGGCATGCGGCGAAAAGCTGGAGCTCTGCGCCTCGTCGGAGGATCGTGACTTCCTTCAAACCGTGGCACAGGAGCTGTTTTTCCGCTCGGCGCGCGCCATGTGTGCCAATCTCGTCGGCATCCTCCTGCTGACCGGCGAGGGAAGAGATCCGGAAAAGCCCGTCGTGATCTGTGCGGAGGGCTCTTTGGTGCAGAAGGGGAGATGCTATCGCCCGGCGCTGGAGGAGCAGCTTGCCCGCTGCGCGGGCGAGCTCGGCCGCTTTGTCCGCCTGCAGGTCGGCGAGGAGACCACGCTGCCCGGCGCTGCTGCCGCCGCGCTGCTCAACAGATAGGAAAAAAGTCGTCGTTTTGCATCAATTCTTGTGGCAATCCCTGATGGCCTGTGTTATAATCTCTCCGATATCATAAGATATGGGAGAGATTATTTATGAAGTGCCCCTTCTGCGCATACTCCGAAAGCAAGGTCATTGATTCCCGTCCGGCCGAAGAGGGCGCGACCATTCGGCGTCGCCGCGAGTGCCTCGCCTGCAAGAAGCGCTTTACCACCTATGAAATCATCGAGCGGATGCCTCTCGTCGTCATCAAGCGCGACGGCAGCCGCCAGTCCTTTGACCGTGTCAAGCTCATCAACGGCATGGTGCGCGCCTGTGAGAAGCGCCCTGTGACCCTCGCGCAGCTCGAGGCGATCGCTGATGATATCGAGCAGGAGCTGCAGAGCCATCTGGAGCGTGAGGTCAGCACGGCGGAGATCGGCGAAATGGTCATGAGCCACATCCGCGATGTGGACGAGGTCGCCTATGTGCGCTTCGCCTCGGTCTACCGCAGCTTCAAGGACATCAACACCTTCATGGAAGAGCTCACAAAGCTCCTCAGCGACAAATAATCACAGCACGCTGCCGAGGCGGATATGCTCCATCTCGTCGATGCTGTTTAAGTGATAATTCAGCTTATCAAATGCCGATGGGAAGCCTTCGGCATTTTCCTCGGCCAGGAGCTCCTTGAGCTCATAAAAGGCGTCGCTGGTCGAGTCGATCTCCGGGTGACGGATGAAGATATGCGTGTAAGAGTTCGCCGCGATCCAGTGTGCGATCGCTGTATCCAGCGCCTTTTCCGCCGCGGAAAAATCTCCGCCCTCTGCCAGCTGCTGCGCACGGCCGACGTCCTCCTCAATGGCTGCGATCAGCCGGTCCAGACAGGCGATATTGACCAGTGAGGCCAGAAACAGAAGCACGAGCAGCGCTCCTGCGACCCATTCACGTTTCACGCCGCGCCTCCTTTTCGGCAAAATAAATCTGTCCTGCACCGTTGACCATCATCAAAAAGACCTCTTCGGCGCTTTTCATCTTGCGCTTTTTCAGCTGCGAATCCAGCCAGGTTTGGTTTTTTCCGCTGCGTTTCAGGTTTTCTTCCATGATCCGCCCGTCGCTGATGAGAATGATCGGATAGCCCTCGTCGGGCACCGGGAGCTTCAGCAGCGAAGCCGTCGCCGGCATTTCGGACGGATACAGGATCACGTTCAGACGGCCGTCGGTCTCGAGAATGGCATATTCGACCTTGCTGATGTCCATGGCGCCCTGTGAGCGCATTTCCTGCATCAACTCGTCGAGTGTGAAGCGGTTTTTCCACAGCTCCCTCTGATCGATTTTTCCGTGAGAGATCAAAATACTGGGCTTTCCGAACAGCAGCGCGCGCAGGCGGATATGCTTCATGCTCAGTCCCGCGATCAGTACCTCGCAGCAAAAGAGCGTCAGGATCGGGATCAGGCCGTTCATCATTGGGATGCCGATATCCTGCAGCGGGTGGGCGGCAAGATCCGCGATCAGCGCCGCGACGACGAATTCCGAAAGCTCCATTTCACCGAGCTGCCGCTTGCCGAGCAGACGCATCGTCAACAGAAGCGCAGTATACACAATGATCGTACGTATAAAAACAATAGCCATAGGGTGACACCTCTTTCTTAGTGTAACCCGATTTGGCTTCTTCATTCTTCTGCGGAGGCATTCGCATGAAAACTATTACGTCCCATTCCACCGAAGTCCTGTCCCGCGCGGCAGATCAGATCGAAGAATATGTGCGCGAGCATCCGCGCGCGGTTCTCGCGCTCGGCGCCAATGACGACTGCCTGCGCCTGTATCGTGAGCTGGCCGCACGCTGTATGTCCGGACGGCTCGATCTCTCCGGCGTCCGTTTTTTCGCGGTGACGGAGTTTGACGGTCTGCCCGACGGCGACAGGAACAGCTGCCGCAGCCGTCTGCGGGAGGCGCTGCTGGCGCAGGCGGATCCGACGGGGGAGAGGTCTTATTATCTCGACGGGGAACAAGCGGTGGAGTATGGCGCCCTGATTGCACAATCCGGCGGCATCGACCTGGCGATCCTCGGCATCGGACCGAGAGGCCGCATCGGCTTCAACGAGCCCGCTACTCCCTTTGACGCAAAAACACACCGGCAGAAGCTGACCAAGGCCACCAGGCGCGAGCTGAGCGCGCTCTTCGGCGGCGAGGATCAGGTGCCGGATTTTGGCTATACCATGGGAATTCACACGCTGCTGGGCGCGAAGGAACTTCTTGTCCTCGCTCTGGGAGATGACAAGGCCGATCCCGTGTTCCGCATGCTCTATGCGCGGACGGACAGCTTTGTTCCGGCGGCGTTTTTACAGCTTCCGCTTCAAGTCACGGTTTACGCGGACGACGCGGCAGCGGCAAAGCTCTGACAACAAGGAGGAAACAATATGGGTAAATATTTCGGCACGGACGGCTTCCGCGGAGAAGCGGGCAAAAGCCTGACCGTGGATCATGCGTTCAAAATCGGCCGCTATCTCGGCTGGTACTACGGAAAAGACCACAAGGCGACGGTTGTGATCGGCAAGGACACCCGCCGCTCCAGCTATATGTTCGAGGCCGCGCTCTGCGCCGGCCTGACCGCCTCGGGCGCTGACGCCTATCTGCTGCACGTCACCTCCACGCCGAGCGTTTCCTACGTGACGCGTGCCGACGACTTTGACTGCGGCATCATGATCTCCGCCAGCCACAACCCCTATTACGACAACGGCATCAAGCTTATCAACGCCGCCGGTGAAAAAATGGAGCAGGAGGTGCTCGACGGCATCGAGGCCTTCCTCGACAGCGACGAGGAACTGCCCTACGCGGTGGGCGAGCACATCGGATGCACGGTGGATTACGCCGCCGGGCGCAACCGTTATATCGGCTACCTGATCTCTCTCGCGACGCGCTCCTACAAGGGCCGCCGCGTCGGCCTGGACTGCGCCAACGGCAGCACTTGGATGATGGCCAAGGCTGTTTTTGACGCCCTCGGCGCCGATACCTACGTCATCGGCAACCGCCCGGACGGGCTGAACATCAACGTTGACTGCGGTTCGACGCATCTGGATAATCTGCGCAAGTTTGTGCTGGAGAATCACCTGGATGTGGGCTTCGCTTTCGACGGCGACGCCGATCGCTGCCTCGCGGTGGATGAAAAAGGCGAGATTGTCAACGGCGACGCCATCATGTACATCTACGCCAAGTACCTCAAGGAGCGCGACAGACTCGAAAACTCCAAGGTCGTCACGACCGTCATGTCCAACCTCGGTCTCTACAAGGCGCTCGACACGCTGGGCATCGGCTATGAGAAAACCGCAGTCGGCGACAAATATGTGGCCGAGAACATGCGCCAGAACGGCCATCTTCTGGGCGGCGAGCAGTCAGGGCACATCATTTTCGGCCGCCTGGCCAACACCGGCGACGGCCTGCTGACCGCCATTAAGATGATGGAGGCCATGATCGAAAGCAAGCAGACGCTCTCCGAGCTGAAGGCCGGGATGACCGTGTATCCGCAGCTGCTGAAGAACGTGATTGTGACCGACAAGGACGAGACCCTTGCCTGCCCCCTGGTGCAGGAGGCGGTCAAAAAGGCGGAGGCGGAGCTCGGCGACAACGGCCGGATCCTGCTTCGCAAGAGCGGGACGGAGCCGCTGCTGCGCGTGATGGCCGAGGCCACGACGCAGGAGCTCTGCGAGGAAAAGGTGGACGCGATCATCGACGCGATGCGCGCGGCCGGCATGCTGATTCGGGTGAAGTGATATGATGACGATTGCAGAACTCTTTGACCTGGACAAGACGATCGCGGCGGAGCTCTTTCGCGGCAAAACCTATCCCTGGGAGGCGCTGGCTGACATCAGCGACTTTATCCTCCGCCTGGGCGAAACGCTCAGCCCCGAGGAATTCGATCACCCCGCCGAGGGCGTGTGGATCGCGAAGGACGCCAAAGTTTTTCCCTCGGCCTATATCGGCGCGCCCTGCATCATCGACCATGAGGCCGAGGTGCGGCACTGCGCCTTTATCCGCGGCAGCGCGATCGTCGGCAAGGGCGCCGTGGTCGGCAACTCTACGGAACTGAAAAACGTCGTTCTCTTTGACAGGGTGCAGGTACCGCACTATAACTACGTCGGTGATTCCATTCTGGGGTACAAGGCTCATATGGGCGCGGGCTCGATTACGAGCAACGTCAAGAGCGACAAGACCCTCGTTGTTGTCAAGTCTGCGGACGAGGCTGTTGAGACCGGACGCAAGAAAGTAGGCGCCATGCTGGGCGACCGGGTGGAGGTCGGCTGCAACAGCGTTCTGAACCCCGGCACGGTGATCGGGCGCGACAGCCAGGTCTATCCCGTCTCCTGTGTGCGCGGCGTCATTCCTGCGGGCAGCATTTTCAAGGATAAAGACCATATCGTCCCCAAGAAATAAAAAAACCCGTCCGAATGGGGCGGTGACTTAAGAAAACATTGAAGCAAAAGACGGTTTAGCTTGACGGCTATGCCGTCTTTTGCTGTTTTTCAGTTGTATTGTGGGCTTCTTCGATAGCCCGTGTAAAGTCAAATGCACCGATGAAGTTATAGACAATAGTAATTTCCCTCGTCTTGGATTTCTTGTCTGCATGGGACACTTCGATGCGGTCAATAAATTCTCGGAGAACTGCCGCGTCAAGCTCCTGCATATCTGTGTACTTCTTCACCGCTGCTACAAATGCCTTGGCGTTGGTTTTCTGCTGCTCCTGCTGTTTCAGCTCCTTGCGCAAAACCTCTGCCATAGATTTAAGGTTACTCTGTTCCAGCTCATAGTCGTGGGACATTTTGATAAATCTGTCATCGGACAGCTTACCCATTACATTGTCCTCATACAGTCTGGAAATGATACGGTCAAGCTCTGCAATGCGCTTATCAGCTTTTGCCAGCGTATCACGTTTCCGCGCAAATTCCGCGTCACGATCACGCATACTGATGTCTGCGGCTTCCTGCATAAACTCGGCTTCGTGCTGGCTTACATACTGTATGGCTTCGCGCAGATTTCTCAACACGATTTCATGCAGTACCACATTTCTGATCGAATGTGTTGTGCATAGGTCTTTCCCCTTGCGGTAGGTGGAGCAGATAAAGTATTTCTGTTCCTCCGTAAAATTGGTGGCACGGCATTGATACATCTTGCCGCCGCACTCTGCACAGTAGAGCAGCCCGGAGAAGATACCCATATCACCCATCTTGGTAGGACGGCGGCGGGATTTACGGATATTCTGGACAATGATAAATACGCTTTCCTCGATGATCGCGGGCTGGGTGTTCTCAAAGATTACCCAATCCGCAGGATCGTTCCAGAGCTTCTTTTTGCTCTTGTAGGATTGTTTCGTTGTCTTGAAGTTTACCGTGTGTCCCAGATAGTCCACGCGCTCCAAAATGCGGGAAACGGTTTCATTTGTCCACTTGCATGGATCAGCCGTAGGCTTGTTGCTGGCGGGCAGCCCTTTGGAATGAGCATAAGCAGTAGGATTCAAAATCTGATGCTGTTTCAGCCACTTGGCAATTTGCGTAGGTCCCAAACCGTCAACACAGAGGGAGAAAATCTTTTGCACGACGGCTGCGGCTTCTTCATCGACGATCCATTTCTTTTTGTCCTCTGGGTCTTTGATGTACCCGTATGGGGGAATGGTTGTCAGATGTTCGCCGGATTTTCCTTTGCTCTGCCATGTGGCACGGATCTTCTTGGAAGTATCGCGGGCGTACATTTCGTTAAATACATTGCGGATTGCGGTAAACTCGTTTTCTCCGCGTGTACTGTCCACCCCGTCATTGACGGCGATAAAGTGTACGCCGAACTCCGGGAAAAGTACATCCGTATACATACCCACTTGCAGATATTCGCGCCCAAATCGGCTCATATCCTTTACAATGACGCGCTTGATTTTGCCAGACTTAATATCGGCAAGCATACGCTGGAAGCCCGGACGGTTGAAGTTCGTTCCAGAGTAGCCGTCATCCTCGTCATAGTGACGGATAGCGGTATACCCATGATCTTTACAGTAGCGTTCCAGAATTTTTTTCTGATTGGCGATACTGTTACTCTCACCGTCTAATTTATCCTCCTGCGACAAGCGTTCATACAGGGCGGTTATGCCTTCTTCCTGTGTGTCCATTCCATTACCCTGCACATAAAATTGCAGAACATTGTCACGGATCACGCTGCGGAGTTCGCTGCTTAAATTATTCGGTGTCTGCACACTCTGAAACTGGATTCCGTTCATCATTTGCAGTCACCGCCTTTCATAAAAAGCCACGCGAGATTTAGGGCTTCTTGGAACTTGCGGCATTTGTCCAGCATGGCACGGAGATCTTCGCCGTCTACGGTTTCAATCCCAATATCATACTTGGCAGCATTAGCGGAAAACATCATAGAGTAGAAGCTATCCCGTGAGATACGGGAAATGTCTGTCACAACGATTTTTCCAATCCTGCCCTGTGCCATAGCCGACAGCATTTCATTCAATGCCGGACTGTCAAGGCTCAATCCGCTAAATCCGTTATCCACATACAGGGTATAGGCGGTTACACCGTTTGTCATTGCATGGTGGAGAAGTCGGTACAATTGATTGTCAAGGTACAAATCTGTATTGATATGCGCCGCACGATAGTAGTATGCGGTCATCTTGTCTGGCTGCTGTTTCATGTTTACCTCCTGTTCCGGCAGCCGGACAAACAGGTTACTCATATTATAGCATAAAACCTGTTCGCCGTCTGTAGGCAAGATGTAAATTATTTGTGGCTCTTTGCCTGCTGCATATCATTTCTTATCATACGGCGAATTTTTGTCGCGGCGTCCTCTTTTGCGCCGTCCTTAACGACGGCTTTCACGATATATGTCATGTCCCCGATTTTGTACTCTCGTACAACGGGGACATTTGTTTTCTGATTGATTGCTGTGTTCATAGAAATAAATCCCCCTTTCATGGGATAGAAAAAATCAATTCAAAATAAAGAAGCTCAAAGGACGGCTGCTGGCGCAGCTCCACGGGAGTTCCACCCCTCCGACGGCTGCCGGAGATCCGCTCATTGCCTGCGACGGTTTTATCACGCTCGGACTGTGACTGCGAATGAGTACCATTGTTCCTCCTGCGCGTCCTCGCCCGCAATCTGCCACGCTGCATTACGGTGAAAGTGTTTGTCGCTCGGCATATCCTCCCGGATATGTGTCTTGGCGCACCCACCGCACGGCTCGACGCAAAAGGGATGTGTCCTTTGTGCTTTATGACGCGGCGAGCGCGTGTTTGTCAAGGAGCATCAGCCGGATCAGACGGAAAGGGGAATGAAACGCTTGTCCGGCAGTCGGGTTAATTCACCCGAAAAGTAAGAATCTTCGTTATGAGCTTCGTTTCCAGCCTACGGCGCAGTTCTTCGTCCACACATAAATGAGGGTTGCCGTATTCGTCGTACAGCTCGCGCAGCGACAGTCTGGCTATGTACCCCTCGTAGTGTTTCAGAACAGCGTTGATGGCTTCGACATCGCCGCCTGCCGCTTTCTGAATGACAGAAAAGGGCAGCAGACGCGCTTTCACATTACTATGTGTCATCTGTGTTACCTCCCATCAGTTCTTTCAGCAGCTTCAAGGTGCTTGTCCTGCGGTATGCAACGGAGCTGCGTACCATATTTAGCAGCTTGGCGATCTCGTTGTCCGACATATCAAGAAAATAGGACAGCAGGATAATATCGCGCTTGTCCAGCGGCAGGGCTGCAATCGCCTGTGCCAGATCGTCATTGTCGATATACACCGCATAATCAAGAACGCCAAAGGTCTTGTCCTCTACAAAGTAGATGTCACAGACGGAAAGCTGCTCCATAACTTCTACTGGCAGATCGGAAAAGGAAATCTCACGGTTTCTTTTCCGCGCAAGTTCGTCCTGGTAGTCCCGCGCTTCGTTCCGCAGTACCTTTTTGCAAAACGCATCAAAGGAGTGCTGGATGTGTTCTTCGTGCGAATGAGGCTTCATGTATTCACCTCCCTTCGCATCCGCAAAGGCGGGTGATACTTTTCCTCCCCTTTCGCCACTACTACGGTAAGCGGGGGCTGAACTTCCAAATGTGGAAGATGATTTTTGAGAAAGAATTTATTAAGAGCTATCCATGCGTCGCACCTCCTGTCCGAGTGTTGAAATCAGCAGCAGATCGGACAGCGGCGGGGAGCGACAGCCGACAGAAAAGCGGATAAAACTACAAAATGCGCCCGCCCGCATAAAGCGGACGAGCGCATAGGAAATGACAGAAGTATTAAAATGATTTGTGAGTTCATATCCGCTGCCAGACTTACCCGGCGGGGGAGCTACGCTTTTTTTGATCGTAGAATATTCGGCGGATTATAGTAAATAAAAATGGACACGGCGATACCTCCTGATACCCGCCGTATCCTCAAAAAAGGGCGACTTTAACACACCCTCCGTAAATCCAATTTTTCAAAAGGAAAACGGCGGCTTTGATTTTCATATTTCAAAGCCGCCGCGTTTTGGCTTCGCGCAAATCTGCTGTTAGCGGCTTTGTGCGAATTTACTTATGAAACTTGATGTTTAGCAAATGCTCTTCGAGAAACAAATATACCAATTCCCAAGAAGATGAGCGATACCGGGACTGCCCATACAGCATATAGCATACCGTTGCTCATTTGTTCTACCGACATAAGGGAAATAGCTTGTGTTTGATACAGCGGCAGAAGTACAATATACCGAAACAACGGATTTGTTTCAGAGACAGGCAGCAAAACAGGGAAAAGATAAATCGCCGCAGAAGCTACTAAAGCCACAATTTGTTTTTTGCTGATAGCAGACAGGAGCAGAGTAATTCCCATTACGCTGATCGTTCCTGTAAAAGCCAAAAGAATTTGGTATTTGAGTAATGTCCCGCAGGTGATGTTAAAAGGAATAAATCCCTCAACATACTCTATGGGCGCAAAAAGAATACTGCAATCCAATCCCGATTTCCCATAAAACATATAAGCAAGGATTAGATTGAAAGCTACAATCAATGCGGTAGAAAAAATAGTGGCAAAGATACTCGAAACAATCTTTGCGGTCGTGCATTTGGTTTTTCCGTATTTACTTGTCAAAATGATGTTGTCCACGCCCTCATACTCGCAGGAAAAAACCGGGGCAATCATTATTACTATTGCCAACGATAGGACAATAAAAATCTTTACCATGTTTTGACTTGTGGAAAGCCACCCATCAGTATAGCCAATCTTAATTTCTTCATCACCAAACACATCAGAAACACTTAACCCATTCCAATTTCCATTCATATCAGAAAATCGGGCAAAAGCTGCTGATTGCATGGCGTTTTGGTAAAGATAAGCTGCGTTCATTCCATGCAAATCGGATTTGGGTGCAAAGTCATTCATCATTTGCTGTACTTTTTCGTCTGTTAAAATCCCCTCGTATTTTGCTGCAATCTCTTTGTCGATTTCTACTGCCGTTTTTCCTGTTCCCCCGTCACTTTTTCCGCCAAACGCATACTTGTTTTGGTAGGTGGAAAAACCAAAAAGAACAGATAAAAGAAGTATCGCAATTAAAGCAATTTCTGTTAGTTTTTTTGAAAATATTTTCCGTAGTTCAAAATGAATTAGTATTCTCATTCCTCTGTTTCTCCTTTGAAATAGAATAGGTACAAATCTTCCAAATTAGGTTGCACCCGTACCGCATTTTCCATAGGTGGGCGGTCTGCAATTATTCGCAGTATAGTTTGATTATTGTCTGTGTTCCGCAGATTGCTTGTATTGTAGGTGGCGGCATATTTTTCTGCGTAAGCAGTCGGTACAAGACATTCCCATACTTGACCGTTAATTTCGGAAGTGATCTCTTGCGGCTTTCCAAAGTGAACAATCTGCCCGGACTTCATCATCACAATTTCTTCTGCAATAAACTCCACATCAGAAACAATGTGGGTAGATAAGATCACAATACGGTCTTTTGAAAAAGCACTTATTAAATTGCGAAAGCGGACACGCTCTTTAGGGTCAAGTCCTGCGGTCGGCTCGTCCAAAATCAAAATGCGGGGATCATTTAGCATTGCCTGTGCAATTCCTAAACGCTGTTTCATGCCGCCGGAAAAGGTTTTGATTTTATGATTACTCTCTGCTGATAAGGCCACCGCTTCAAGAAAATCTTTTGATTTCTTTCGTGCAGTTCTTTCGTTCAACCCTTTCAGCGTAGCAACATACAGCAGAAAATCAAGTGCTGTAAAATCGGGATAGTAACCGAAATTTTGTGGCAAATATCCCAAGAGATTTCTGTACTGCTCACCAAGTCCTACGATGTTTTTCCCGTTCAACAGAACTTTCCCGAAAGTTGGATTTTGGATATTACAGAGCAGCCGCATAAATGTAGTTTTTCCTGCGCCATTTGCACCCAACAAGCCGTAAACGCCGTTTGATAATGTAATATTCAAATCGTTCACGGCAGTTTTTGAGCCGAATTTTTTTGTCAGCCCGATTGTCTTTAATTCCATATAAAAACTCCTTTCTGCATAGAGAGCAAAAAATACTCTCCATGTATTTTCATGGAGAGTATAAGGGGAAAATATCTACTTTTTATCTACACGATAGTCACTTAATTTTCACGCAGTCTTTGGACAATACTTCCTGCCCCGATTTTTTGATAGATTGTTACCGGGATAACCCCACAAAGGATCAGGGCAAACAGCATATAGAGAACAAACGGAACAACGGGATAATGGAATGTCCCGAACTGCAATGTGTTTCGGACAACGGTAAACAAGAAATAATCAGCAGCGGAGCCAATGGTAAGCGCCAAAATCATTGTCGATGCAAAATACCAGAAGCCCTCCCATACAATTAGTTGCTTGACTTGCCGTTTGGTTGCTCCTATTGCCTCCATTGCAGCAAATTCTCTTTGCCGATTCAAGATGTTTGCGCTCATGGTATTGATGAAATTTAAGATACCGATTGAGAAAAGTACCAATGTTAAAAAGGCTGATAACTTCGATATAGAACTCTTGGCCTCAGACAAGGATTCTGCCAATTCGATTTTTGAAGTCCGCGAAATGGCAGGAATATCGTCTGTCAACGAAACGACTTGGTTAAGAATACTTTGTTCATATTCGGGGCTGCTGTCTATTTTTATGGAGTAGATAATTGCGTCTGGTTTGTAATCATCAATCACCTTGTTTGAAACTACTAGCCAAGGTGCTGCGCCTCCGTTCATTCCATCCCGCTCTAAAGGAAATTGACCGCCAATCGGCAGTTGAAATTGCTGTTCTATATCCATCACGGAAAAAGAAATGATACTTCCCTGATGTAGTCCACTCCCGTTCATTTCGGTGGTAAGGAGAAAATCACCGCGCTCGAAAGCGTCTATGTCAATCGGGTCTTCCGCAGATTGGTTATAGGAAGCAATTACGCTACTGTCCACACCAACCAACAAGCTCCAAAAGGTCGCGCTGGGATTATCAATCCATACTTGCGGGTCTGTTGACTCCATCCCGCTCGACTGCTCAAACTCCTTTTTGATTTGATACCAGTCCCTATATACCTCATCTGAATAGTATTCATAGATTGGTACGACTTTTGTCATTTCAAAGGATTCCACACCCTCCAGCTCCCGAAGCTGGCTTATCATTTCCGGGGTGAAAGATTGTTCCTCTTGAGGCGAGAAAGCCGCTCTGCTCATTTGATTATACAGAGATATGTCATGTGCCGTGTTATAGTCAATATATTCGTCAATCGACAAGCCGTTTAAGACTGTCATACAAAGCAGGAATGTTATGCTGCTTAAAAAGAAAGTTCCTATTACAAAGCAAGCCTTTTGCGGATGCCGGAACGTATTTTTTAATCCCATCCAGGGCAGCTTGGCGCAATCTGTGGAGCGACTTGTTTTCCACCCTCCACTTTCTTCTACATACCGCAACGCGGCCATCGGTGAAATGGACAGCACTTTTTTTGCGGTCATATAGAAACTTACAAAAATCATTGAACATGAAAACAAAGCTGATACAACAGGAATTGTCCAGTGAAGCTCTGCGTGTGTAAAGCCCGTAAGCAGATTGCCCAGCAACAGCGGGACAACCCATAAGGTCATAGCACAGCCAAAAAGTAAGCCGATGGGGAGCGCCAGTATCAAAATACGGAGCATTCGATAGAAAATTACGCGCTTTAGCTGCTTAGGTGAAGTCCCAAGCGTTTTCAGTACCCCGTAAAACTGCACATCCTTTGTGACGGAAATTGAGTTGATGTTGTAGATGATTAAAAAGCCGTCTATCGCAAAAAACAGTATCACAGCCAATGCAAGCACCAAATCACGAATGGACACTCGCTGTCCTGATAGAACTCTGATACTCTGCTGATCTGTCAACCCAATCTGTCCGGCGATTTGATTCAGGTTTTTTTGAGCACTGCCGGAGACAAAAGAAAATCCGGCAACTTCCGCTGGTAATTGGTGTTCGGATAGTCTTGCTGTTGACAAAAAAACGGCCTGCTTAGATGCTGTATCAATATAGGATGTATCTGTATAGAAGCCAGATAAGTGGAAAGTTTCTTCCTGTACCACATCGTAATCATCCCAACCGATTGATAAAGTGATTTCCGTACCGACAATCGGCTCAATTCCAAATCGTTTTAATAGCCATGTAGACATCATTACTTCATCCGCTTCAGTTGGATAGTGTCCTTCAAAGTCGGATACCAACGGGCTGCTCCAAGTGTCCCAGTTATCAACCGCATAGAGGTCGATGCTAAGTCCAGACTGGCCTATATTTCCAATCAGCCGACCGACCTTGTATGACACATACAGCGGTTTCTGTATCAGATCATTTTCTTCTAACTGTGCAAGCTGCTCCGAGCTTGGATTGGAGAAAATGACGTCCGTGGTTGTTCCAATGCTTTTCAAATCCTGCAAGTTAGAAAAGGCTTGTATGTTAAAAAAGACGCTGCAAGTGGATGTAATCAAAATGATTACAATTATTGCCGCAAAAGCAATAAGCCAGTTGGTAGTGCGGTTTGCTTTGAATGATCGTTGCCCTATCAGTTGGACCGCCATCTGTGCGTCATTTGCGTTTGGTTTTTGCCTCATTGCTTGATCCTCCCATCTTCGATGCGGATGATTCGATCTGCCGTTTTTTCAATAGCATCATTATGGGTAATCATAACAATGGTTTGATGGAACCTAATTCCGGTGGATTTTAAAAGAAAGAGTACATCCTCGCTGGTTTTACTATCCAGATTTCCGGTTGGCTCGTCTGCCAAAATAATTTCAGGTTTCGTGAGCAGGGCGCGGGCAATAGAAACGCGCTGCTGCTGTCCACCCGAAAGGTTATTGGGAAGATTATGGAGTTTGTCTTGCAGGCCAAGGGCGCATACGATTTGTTCCAATAAATCTTTATCAACCCTTCTCCCGTCCAGTTGCACCGGCAGAACAATATTCTCATATACATTCAAAATCGGAATCAGGTTGTAATTTTGAAACACAAAACCGATGTGGCGACGGCGAAATATCGCCATTTGTTCTTCACTCTTATTTGAGAGCTTTTTTCCGCTGATGATGACATCTCCAGAAGTGGGTGTATCAAGACCTCCCATCATGTGCAGCAGGGTAGACTTGCCGGAGCCGGATGTGCCGACAATAGCCACGAACTCCCCCGCGTTGACGGAGAGGTTTACCCCGTCAAGGGCTTTTGTGATATGCTCCCCTTGCTGGTAATGCTTTTTCAAATCAACTGTTTGCAGTATAGGTGCTGCGTTCATAATAGATACCGCCTTTCTTTGATGATATTACGAGTAAAATAAAAAATACTCTCCATGTGTTTTCGTGGAGAGTATAAAAAGGAATTATCTACTTTTTATCTACAAAGAGGAAGATTTGAAAAAAGCAATCACTTTTGCACCGCCTGAAACATTCTCAATTCGCAAATAACCGTCGTGGCGTTCACAAAGTAGCTTGCAGATATAAAGGCCAAGACCGAAATGCTCAAAGTGATCCGTTTCTTCTGTAAAATACGGACTGGTTGCTTTGTGTAAAGTGTTTTTGTCAAATCCCTTTCCGTCATCAGCTATGGAAAGTAGCAAGCCGTTGTCATGCAGCGCGAAAGAGATCGTTATCGTATTGCGGGCATAGCGGACGGCATTTGCAATCAAATTATTACTTACCTGTGTAACAAAATCTGTGTCAATAGATAACCGCGAAACAGGGACACTATTTTGTAGGCATGGCGTTTTCCCTTTTTTCTTACATACCATTTCCATACTTTCATACAGGGCAGACAAGAACGGCTGCAAAAGAACGGTCGTATATTCTGGCTGCGTGTCCTCCAAACGCCGCAGATTACTCATGCTGCTTACATAGGTTTCCATACGCAAGATATGCTTTCCCATAGTAACGGCAGTTTCCCGTGTCTGGGGGTTATCGCTTGCTTGCAGCATTTCATTATACCCTTTCAGTACCGTGAGAGGGGTGCGCAGATCGTGAGCAAATGCAGCGTTAAGCTGTTTTCGTTCCTCAACCTGTCGCCACATTTCAGTGAAGTTATTTGCAAGGGCAGTCCGCATGATTTCAAAGGAAGTGCATAACTGTCCTAATTCATCTTTGCTGTCATATTCGATTGAAAAATCCAAGTCATTATTAGATATTTTTTCGGACGCTGCCATGAGTTCAGCAAGCGGCTTTTTCAGCTTATTTCTGTAAAACAGCAACGCTGCGGCTATGATACATAATGCGGAATATACGGCTACTGCAATCGTAGGAAATACCTCTAACAAAGCTATCATACGTTCATCATGTTTGGATAGTGGAACGAGTGCATTTCCAATGTAGGCACCGTCGCCTAATTGTTCGCCTTGCTCATTTGTTAAGTAATACTTTTCGCCGGACGGCGGATAAGTTGATCTAATCTTATCGGCAGTTTTATCGCATATCGAAATAGTCATAATTGAAAGCACAAGGGCAAGCATAGCAAAGACTACTACATAAAGTATAAAGCTTTTTCGGAGAGATAAATTTCGTACTGGACGATTTATTTTATCCATTTATACCCACACCCCCAAACTGTTTCAATATATGCTCTGTCTGAATATGCCGCGATTTTTGTTCGTATTCTGCGGATATGTTCAGCAACAACACTGCTGTCCCCCTCGCTGTCATAACCCCAAATACGCTCATATATCCTTTCTTTATCAAAGACTTGTCCCGGATTTTGAGATAACAACTCTATAATATCAAATTCCTTTTTTGCAAACCCAACACGCTTATCAGAAAAAAACAAACATCGCTCCGAATAATCAATCGTCAAATCGCCGGAAAATCTTATTTGTGTTTCAAAGCTGTGTCGAGCTTCGCGCCGTAAGTGAGCGCGTACCCGCGCTTCAAGTTCCATAAGCGAAAAAGGTTTAACAACATAATCATCACCGCCAACGGCAAATCCTTTTACCTTATCGGTATCTTCAATTCGTGCTGTTAAAAAAAGAATAGGACAAGATATGTGATCGCGTATACGCTCGCAAACCTCTAATCCGTCTATTCCGGGCATATTTATATCAAGCAAAATAATATCCGGCTGCCTTTCCACCTGTTTTAGTGCTTCTGTGCCATTTGTGGCAGACAGAACACAAAAACCTTTGTTTTCAAAAAAACTGCCAAGCATTGAAACAATATCTTTTTCATCATCAGCTATCAATATCTTTGCGCCCAATTTTATACACCTCCTAACAAGTAAATATAACACCAATTTTTCAACTATTTATCTACTTTCCCGTTTCCTTTTCTGCGTGCGTCTGCGGGCTTTTCTGCGTCTTTCGGTATCAGCCACATATAGCCGAGTTTTGAAGCACCCAGTATGCGGTTTTCCTCACATAGCTTTTGTACCCGTCTTTCTGAAATGCCCCATTTCTTTGCTGCTTCGGGGGCAGACATATATTCCATATTCACCTGTCCTTTCACTGTGTACTCCTATATAATTATATACGGACATCCGAATAATATCAAGAAACATTCTGTGAATAATTTGAATTATATTGGCTAATCATAGGAACTGTGTAAGCATATCCAAAATGAAAGATGAACTGTAAAATGTTATAGGGTGAATTAAAATGGCAAAAAGACCAGTACCACTTTATGACTTCAAGGCTTTCGGGCAAGCCATAAAAGCGGCACGGATGGAGAGAAAGGAATCCCGCAAAGATGTTTGCGACGCTATGAACTTATCTCCGCGCTACCTCGCGAATATCGAAAACAAAGGTCAGCAACCGAGCCTGCAAATCTTTTATGAGCTTGTTACCCGTTATTCTATATCGGTAGATCAATTTTTCTTTCCAAACAAAGACGCTGAAAAGAATACACAGCGGCGTCAGCTTGATACCCTGCTGGACAGCATGAGCAATGACGGATTGGAAATTGTCACCGCAACGGCACAGAAAGTTGTGGAAGTCGAGAAAAAACACGAAGCAGCAGCGGAGTGATCCGCTGTTGTTTTGTTTTCGTATACGCTGCAAGAGCATACTGCTCCTGCGGCTTTTTTTGTGTCTGTTTGGCAGTTTTGGGGGTGTTCACCGTAGTAGTAGTGAGGGACGAAAGATACCGTAGCAAGCATAGGGAGTGTAGCCACACTCCCGAAAAACGCTCCCGCCTGTCCTGCCGGATGGCGGCGCGTCTGCTTGTTGGGATAGTCCCAAACCCTTATACGAAAGGACGGTGAATGAATGGCAAACAGAGTGCGGAACATTGTGCTGCGCGTCCCGGTGACGGCGCAGGAACGGGAAATGATTGAGCTGAAAATGCAGCAGATGGGAACGCGCTGCTTCTCCACCTATGCCCGGAAAATGCTGATTGACGGCTATGTTATCAAGATTGATTACAGCGATATAAAGGCCATGACTGCCGAGCTGCAAAAGATTGGCACGAACATTAACCAAATTGCAAAGCGCGTCAATGCTACCGGGGAAATCTATGCGCAGGACATTGAGGACATCAAGGGGGTGCTGAATGAAATATGGCTGTCACAAAGATCCATCCTATCAAAAGCACCTTAAAGAAAGCTCTGGACTACATCACCAATCCGGCAAAGACAGACGGGAAAGTGTTGGTGTCCTCCTATGGCTGCGGAATCGAAACAGCGGACATTGAGTTTGAGAAAACCCGGCAGTGGGCTATGAACAAGGGCAACAACCTTGCCCACCATCTGATACAGGCCTTTGAGCCGGGAGAAGTGGATTACGAAAAAGCCCACGCTATTGGCAAGCAGCTTGCCGATGAAATACTTGGGGGAAAGTATGAGTATGTCATATCCACCCACATAGATAAGGGTCATGTGCATAATCACATCATATTCTGCGCCGTGGATTTTGCCGAGCATAAGAAGTATATCTCCAATCGGAAAAGCTATGGCTTTATCCGCAGGACGAGTGACAGACTGTGCAAGGAAAACGGGCTGTCCGTTGTGATCCCCGGCGCGGATCGGGGCAAACATTATGCGGAGTGGGATGCCCAGCGCAAGGGAACGAGCTATAAAGCAAAGCTGAAAATCGCCATTGATAAGCTCATACCCGTGTCTGCTGATCTGGACGATCTGCTGCGCCGTCTGGAAGCAGAGGGCTACGAGATCAAGCGCGGCAAATATATCTCTTTCCGCGCTCCCGGACAGGAACGCTTTACCCGCTGCAAGACGCTGGGGGAAGCCTACACAGAGGAAGCCATAGCCGAGCGAATCAAGGGCAAGGTCATCACCAAAGAGCCAAAGCCGGAACGCAAAGGCGTATCGCTATTGATTGACATTGAGAACTGCATCAAAGCCCAGCAGTCGGCGGGCTATGAGCGTTGGGCAAAGATTGAAAACTTGAAACGCGCTGCCCGCACAATGGTATTCCTCGATCAGAACGGCATAGCCAGGTATGCAGACTTGGAGCAAAAAATAGCTGCCCTGCAGGGCGAGAATGAGCAGACAGCGGCGACGCTCAAAGATGTGGAACGCCACTTGTCCGATATGGCATTGCTCATAAAGAACAGCACCACCTACAAAGAGCTAAAGCCGCTATATGACGAATACAAGAAATCCCGTGACAAAGAAAAATATCTGCGCGGGCATGAAAGTGAAATCATCCTTTTTGAAGCTGCTGCAAAGGCATTGAAAGCGTCCGGCGTGTCCGGCAAGCTCCCCGATCTGGCAAAGCTCAAAGCCGATTACAAACGCCTTACCGCCGAAAAGGACGCGCTGTATACCGAGTATGGCAAGCTCAAAAAGCAGCTCCGTGAGTACGATGCTGTCAAGCAGAATATAGACAGTATTTTGTCCCCTGTCCAGCAGCGGGAACAGGAAAAAATGTTGTAGGCATATTGACATTCACACATATATTTATATATAATAAATGTGTAATATTATGTCGATTGGGGGTGTGCGTTTGGACGCAAAAGAAACCATTAAGGCCCTTTTGGAAGCGTCTGAGGACGGAACGATTACTGCCGAACAGGTAACACAGGCAGGACTGCACCGCAGCGTATTGCAGGAGCTTGTAAAAAGCGGTGAGCTGTACCGCTTCGGACGCGGGTTGTATGTGCGCAGTGGGATATGGGAAGATGAACTGTATCTGTTGCAGCGGAAATACGGACGCGGGATCTATTCTATGGAAACAGCTCTTTACCTGCACGGATATTCAGACCGTGCCCCGGCGCAGTACACCATGACCTTTCCAAAGGGCTATAACACCCCGTCGCTGAAACAGGAAAATGTTACGATCAAATGGGTACAGCAATTAAACTATCCTCTCGGCATTATTGAGATCTCCTCTCCCTGCGGCAATCCTATTCGCGTATATGACCTTGAAAGAACGCTTTGCGATCTGCTGCGCGGCAGCGGCGGCGACATTCAAATCATCAATCCGGCAATGAAGCAGTATGTCGTTTCCAAAGAGCGGGACATTCACAAACTTTTGCAGTATGCACAGCAGTTAAGAGTACAGCCAAAGGTACAGCGGTATTTGGAAATTCTGCTGTAATGCAATTCAAAAAAGGAGGCGTATGTATGGGTTATCTTGCAGCACAGGGCGCAATTTTGGCAATCGGTATTGTGATCGGGTTGATCTGCTCGGTCATCGGGCTTTTCTTCGGACATATCATTTTGTTTGACAGCATTGCCCTCGGCATTGTTGCCGGGGTGTGCTGCAACTCCTTTACGCCCATTCACCCAGCGCTCTGCCTTGTGATTGGGATTGCGGTATTTTTGCTGCTGTTATGGCTGCAACGTACCAGTGTCGGTTTCTGGGTGATCGGTGGACTGCTTACGCTGATTTATGCGGTGGCAGCCGGGCTGCTGGCGTGTTTGCTTACAGAAAAAGATCTTGTTTGGGGCTGGGTGACTTTCGGTATCGTGTTCCTCGTGATCGGCGGGCTGCACCTTCACGCAAGGGACAACTGAAAATTCCGGTCGGTGACCGAAAAAGCTGAAAACGGGCATAATAGAAAGGATACACACTATGAATGAGATAGCGAAGTATGGCGATATGATCAATGAAATCAAAGAGGTTTTGCAGTCTGCGCGGCAGAACGTAGCACAGCAGGTGAACACAGAGCTTTTAACTACTTACTGGAACATCGGGCGCATTATCGTAGAGCATGAGCAGCAAAGCAGGGAACGTGCTGAATACGGACAGCAGACATTAAAAGAACTGTCCAGAGTGCTGACAAAGGAATTTGGCAAGGGCTTCTCCCGTTCCAATCTGCAAAATATGAGAGCGTTTTACCTCACCTATCAAAAATGCCAGACACCGTCTGGCAAATTGAGCTGGTCGCACTATTGTGAGCTGCTTTCCATATCCGACCCAGATAAACGCAGCTTTTACGAAAAGGAAGCAATCAATTCCGGTTGGTCTGTCCGTGAATTAAAGCGTCAGATGGCAACCTCCCTCTATGAAAGACTGCTGCTTTCTGACGGAAAAACAAATAAGGAAACGGTGCTTGCCCTTGCGCAAAAGGGGATTGAAATGGCTTCTCCCGGCGACATCATCAAAGACCCCTATGTTTTTGAGTTTCTGGGCATTCCCGAAAGTAAGCCGGTTATGGAAAGCGAGCTTGAAAAAGCACTTGTCCAGCAGATTGAAAAGTTTCTTTTGGAGCTCGGGCGCGGGTTTATGTTTGTCGGCACGCAGCAGCGGGTTACACTGAACAACATTCATTACTATGTGGATATGGTTTTTTACAACAAACCTCTCCGCGCCTATGTACTGATCGAGCTGAAAACGGTCAAGCTGCTGCCGGAAGCGGTCGGACAGCTCAATATGTATCTCAATTATTATGCCGCAGAGGTCAACGATCCCGACGATAACCCGCCCATCGGTATTATTCTTTGTACCGATAAGACAAATGTGGAAGCGGAATATGCTCTCGGCGGGCTTTCCAACAACATCTTTGCCTCGCGCTATACCTATGTAATCCCGAATAAGGACGAGCTGATCGCACAGGTGGAAGCGGTCTTGAGAGAATGGCATGAGCCGGAAGCGGACGGCGAAAAAGAGGATTAAAGTCACTGTTTAGGAGCATAAAAAGCGGCTTGCAGCAAGGCTTTCTGGCACAGAAACCAAGCTGCCCGTATGTTTTCCTTTCCACAAGAGAAAACAGTCTTTGAAACCGTGACGAAATGGCAAAAAGAAAATGCGGGACGCAGCAGCCGAAGATGGCCGCCGCGTCCCGCGTCGTTTTTATTCCGTATCGGAAAGCGTCATATTAAATTTTGCTTCCTCAAATGCTGCATCGGTCATGTTGTGCAGCTTATGGATCGTCTGCTCGGCAAGCTGTCGCATATCCTCGTCCATGTCCTGCAGGGCGTCGGAGATCCCGACAAGCGTCCTGCGCTTGTCGGTGTTGTGGTACATACAGATCAGATTTTCTTCCTCAACGGTAAATACAATACGGCTCATGCTCATACCTCCAAATCATTGTTTTTCTTCTTTGCCGCTGCCTTTTTCGGTGCAGCGGCTTTTTCCTGCCCGTCTTTGAGCTGGCTGCGCACGGATTGGCGCGGCTGGCGCAGGGGCAGACTGCGGTTTTCGTCCTTGCTTATCAGCGCATAGATCCCGCGCTTGTCTTTCACGCTGGATAGATACAGGGATTTATAGGGCAGCATAGCTTGCAAGCGTTCCTGCTCCTTACTGGATGCCAGGAACAAAAACGCCTGCGATACCTCTACCATGAAATGCGTCTTGTTTGGGCTGTTGGGCGCGGGCAGTTTTTGAAAAGCGTCTGCGATCCGCTGGGCTTCGTCCATAACCTTTTTGTCGGACAGCTCCGCAACATGGCTGCGGACATTCCCCAGCGCAAGCTGCTCCCGCGCCTGCCTTTCGCTGTGCAAAAGGTCTTGCAGCGCGTCTGGGGCATTTGGCAGGGCTTCAAACCGTTCAAACTTCCCGAAATCCTTGTCTGGCTGGGCGTCGAATCGGTAATTGGCGGGTTGGTGTCGTGTGCCGTTTTCATAGATCAGAGCGTGGGTATCAGCGGGCAGGGCTTCCCAAAATACCTTTTGCGCCTGTTCCCGGTAGTCCAGCTCATAGACATTGCCCATAATTTTGCCGTTTTCAATGCCCGTTATCGCAACGGCATAGGCAAGCACTTTATCGCTGGTCTGCTCGGCATAGAAGCGGAAAGTGTTGTACTCCCGCGTATCTTTGAGAAATACATCCCGTTCCCGTAAGCAATGCGTCCCGGCTGGGCGGGACATCCAGAGAAAGGCTTTGTCCTCCGGGTTGCTGCTTTGCGCCGCCCGTGTCAGAATCCTTTTGTCAATATCAAAATCATTCCGATAGTACGCCGTGTTGTGCCGCATAATCTGTTGCAGCGCATCTATCACATCCACATTTTCAAACTTTTTCATTGGCTCACTCCATTTCTAAATCCTTTTTGATGCTGCGCTTTTTCTCCTTGTCCTGTTTCTGCGTCTTTGCCGCCTGCTGCTGGTCGGCTTTGAGCTGGGCGCGGATAGAGGGCTTTTTGCCGTTCCCGCCGCGCTGGGGCGTTTTTCCGTCCTCGGCTTTGACTGCTGCGGCAAGGGCAGACAGGGAAACAAGCTCACCGCGCTTTGCCTTTTCTTCCAGCTCGTCAACGGACGGGGTGTTATTGATCTGCTGGTCGATCATGTTGTAGTTCTGCTCGGTGGACATTTCAGCGGCTTTCAGATAGTTTTCCGGCTGCTCCACGGCGACGGCAAACGCCTGTGTACCGTTGCCCATGATATGATACCTACCATCCTCGGAAGTATGGTGAATACCGTACCCGGCTTCCCGCATCTGCTCCACGCTCATAGAAGTCAAGTGGAAGCTGCCACGGGGCGTTGTGATCTGCTCCCCGGTCAAAAGGTTGTCGGGGGTCGGTGCTGCCTGCTGGTGCTGGGCTTTTCGCTGCAAGTCAATGGGCTTTTCCCCGGTGATCGGCTGAATACAGGAAACATACCCTGCGGCGTAGTAGGCATTGTTGTTAAGCTGCCGCTGCCATGCGCCCGCGCTGGGTGCCCACTTAAAGCCGTTTGCTTTCAGCTCGGCACGGGCTGCATCGTCGGGCTTCTCGTCAAAGAAGATTTGCAGTCGGTTGTCGGTCTTGTTTGCTTCCACGCGCCCGCCGTCAAACTCCCAGCCCACAAAGGATTTTTCTTCATGCTGCTTTAGCTGCTCAATGCGTTCCCGGATGCGCCGGATCTCCGCGTTGTTGTTGGACAGCTCAAAACTCTGGAAAGGCTTGTTTTTCTCCAAATGCCAGCTCTGCGCCATGCCCTCCTGTAATTCCTTGATCTGTTCCGGCTTTAGCAGCGTACAGCCCTCCAGCGTACCGTGCTTGCGGTAATAGGCATTAACGCCTTTCATGGTTTCCTGCGCCGCTTCCAGCTTCGACAGCTTTGCTTCCAGCTTGGCGACAGCCTGCGGATCGTCCGCGCTGATACCGCCCATGCCCGTGCTGCGGATTTTATCAAGAATCCCTTGCACATCCTGCCAGTCCTCCATATTGCGGTCGCGGGCTGCGTTCTGCTTTTCCTTTTTGCGTACCGGGAAATTGCTGCCGCCAGCGATAAGGATAGACGGTACGCGGGCTTCAATGGCATAGCTGTTGTTCATATTCTCCGCAAGGCGTCGGGCATAGGTGTCAAGGAGCTGGTCGATTCTCTCATGGTGCATGGGATCGACGCGGCTTTTCTGCTGCTGCGCAAGCTCGGCGGCTTGGTCTACCATCCGTCTGTATGCGGCGGTTGCGCTGCCCGGTGTGTAGTCCCGGAAGCTGTTTGCGTCATTGGCGCGTCTGGCTGCTCCCTCGTTAATCGGATAATACTTGATGGCTGCTGCTTCCGGCTGCACCGTGGTGGATTCTTCGGGTACGGCTGCTTCCGGCTGCTCCGGCGCGTCGATGGGCTGCTCCCTCGGCTCGTAGCCGTTGGCGGCGTATTCCTCAACCGTCATGCCCGCTGCGGCGGCTTCCTGCGCGATTTCTTCCCGCACATGGTCTTTGTAGGCTTCCATTTCTGCGGCTTCCTGTGAGAAGTCGGAGAGCTGGGGCGGGTCGGGCAAATCATAATCACCAGCATTGAGCTTTTCCCGGCAAGCGTCCACATGGGACAGCACGGCATTGAAATAGGCAGTCTGCTCCGGCGTCAGCTCCGCGCCGGATTCCAGCATATCCGCTGCGGTGCGCTCCTGCTCATAGAGATTGCAATGCAGACGCATATACGGCACGAACTCGGAGAGTATCATTTCGCGCTCTGACTGTTCCTGCGCCCACGCTTCCGCGCCCTCATTACGGATCACGCTGTTTTTGTAGCTTTCATCCTTTGAATAGTATTCGTGGTGGGCTTGGATATGGTCGATCAGAGAGCCGTCCCCGTCGCCAAAGTCCTGCCGTCCCTCGTAGTTGTCGGCTTCCCCGTGGAAAGTGAAGTCAATGCGGAACTTGGTTTTGTCATACCAGCTCCCGTCATATCCCGGCTGCTCCCGTTCCGTGCGGCGGGTTTCGTCCAGAGATTTGAAAAGGGCGTCGGCACGGGCAAGGGGCATCTGCTCACCCTCGCGCAGCTTGTCGCTTTCGCTCCAAATGATCGTCACCACGGGCTGCACAGCCGGGTCAAGGGACGGCGGCAAAGGCTCGGTCTGCTGGCGTTCCTGTACGGCTGCGGTGATCTCTGCGTCAATGCGCTGCTTCACAAGGTAGTCAAGGTGTCCATGCTGCTGCTCAAAGCCTTTCTCGCACAGCTCATTGACAAGGGCAATGGTTTTCGGAAGATCCTGCACCTGTTCATGGTACTGGACAATCAAGCCGCGCTCGGCGTTGCCCAAACGCTGCCCGTCCTGCTCGGCAAGGTCGATCAGAGCGTTTGCCTGTTCGGTGGGCGTCGCGTCCGGCATGAAAGGCTTGTTGTTTATCAGTCCGTCAATGCCGTTCCATTGCTGCACCGTCTTTTCCTGCTGCTGTAAAAACTCCGGCACTTTCGTAAAGCCGAAGCTGTCACAGTAATGGGCGGTTTCGGTGTCGCCGTTGCGCAGCACAACGATGTCGGAAACGGAAAGGGAGTGTCCCGTAAAGTCTGCCGGGTGGTCGATATTGAAGCGTCGGTAAATATCTTCCAGAGATTCCCCGTCAGCCAGCGGTGCGGAATATACAAGCTCGTAATTGTCCCGCTGCACATCCAGCCCCACAGCCCGCAGACGGTCAAGCGGCTCAAAGCGATAGTCCCGTGTTTCCTCACCGTCTTTGAGCTGGTAAATGGCAAAGGTGTTTTCCGGCTGGGGCGCAGTCTGCTCGGCGGCTTCCTGCTCCTTCTGGGGCTTCTCCAAATGACGCTGCCATGCTTTTTTTTCCACGCCGAAAATGCCGCCCTGTGCGGCGTGTTCGCTGATCTCGTCGGCGTTCAAAACCGCGCCCTCGGTGTTGTCCCCATAGATACGGTAGATCTCCACGCCCTCATTTTCAAAGAGCCGGCGGGCGACTTCTCCCTGCAAGGGCAGCATCCCGTCCCATTTATAGCCGTATTCGTTCATTTCCTGTACGGTGATTGTGGGATCGGGCATGGGCAGCTCGGCTTGCTGCATACGCTGCACAACACCGTCCTGCAGGACATATCCCTGCGCCGCCAGCACGTCAAGCGTCCCCTGTGATACCTCGCCGGAAATCTGCATATCGGTATCAGCCAGCATTTGCAAGGTTGCCTGTACCTCGCCGCGGATCGCCTGCTGCTGTTCGGGGGCAAGACTTTCTAATACAGGGCGTTCTTCCTGCGCCGCTTCCCGCTGCTGCTGAAGCTCACGGAAATGCCCGTCAATCTCGCTAATCAGTTCGCTTGCGGTGGCGCGGATGGTTTCAAGGGAAGCCTTTAATTCTTTGATGTCCTTATCGCTGCTCCATCCGGCAACATAGCCGAAAGAGTAGTCAGAGGTATCAAGCCCGAAGTGCTGGCAAACGGTGTAGGCAATGCTTTCTGCTTCCACCTCACGGGTGCGGCGGCTGGGGCGTTCCTGCTGCTGCTCCGGGGGCGCGTTCAGATCAATGTCATGCAGCTTGGCGTGGGCAATCTCATGGATAAGGGTCTTGACCGTTTGCAGCTCGCTTTCGCCCTCGTTGAGAGTAATGCGCTTCTCTGCGTTGTGGTAATAGCCGTGTGCGCCGCTTTCAATCCGTTCAAAGCCAACGGGAACAGGAGAAGTCTGCTCCAAAGCCTTGAAAAAGTCCTCGTACTGCTCGACGCTGCCCGTCAGAGAATCCACGGCAATGTCCGGTATCTCCTTGCCGTCGGTCTGGCTCACATCAAAGACGCTTACCACCTTAAAGGCAGGGACGGTGATTTCTTTCTGCTCGGTGACGGGCTTGCCGTCCTCACCGATAATGGGCTTGCCGTCCGGGTCAAGTTTTTCCTGTTCTTTTTTTATTTTGTAGGGCGCGGGGGCAAGGATTTTAATGCCTTTTTCGCCGCGCTTTACATGGCGTTCAAACTCGTCACGCCATTTGTTAAAGCCAGCCACAAGGGAAGCGTCCGGCTTCTGCATCACGATCAGCAGCGTATTGTTAAGGCTGTAATCGTGGAACTTGGACATGGCTTTCAAGTAGTCCTGGTATCGCTCACTATGGAAAAGGTCTTTTACGCCAGCTTCAAGCTGCGCCGTGATCTCTTTAACCTTGCCCGCCGTGTCGGTGGCAGTCAGCTCAATGGGACGAATGGGGATCGGCTGCTGCGGCTCGGTGACGGCTGCGGCCTGCTGGGGAACAGCGGCAGCGTCCATAAAAACCGTGTCCGGCTGGTGGGGGGTAATGCGGTGTTCTTTCGGAATATCGTGGTCTGTGTACCATACGGCAAAGTCGTTTTTGTTGTTGTAGATATAGCCGTAGTCGGTGAAAGTGCCACCGTCCTCCCGTGCCGCGTCGCGCCCAAAGGCTTTGTAATCAAAATACTTCTTGGCGGCTTCCGGCAATTCCAACTCGTCCAGCTCGTCAACCACATAATGCCCGTAGTCCTCGGAATTGTGGACGGTAGGATAAAGCCAGTAGCAGTCGAGATTGTGTGTAAGGTTGATCGCGTCGGCAATGCTTGCCGTGTGGTCGCCGTGGATCATAGCTGCGGCAAATTTCTCCCGGTCCTCTTGGCTGCGCTGGGCAAGCAGCGCGGCAAGGTAGTTCAGCTCGTCCAGACTTTCGCCGGGACGGAAACGGTCAGTCAAGCCGTCAATGGGCGATTCGTAGGCGGCAGCCTCGTATTCAGACGGGTCAATGCCGTCAACGCCGATTCGCGCAAAAGCAGCTTTCATGTTCTCCGCGTCAGTCGGTAGCTGCACCCATTCTGCAACGGGGTTTTGCTCCGTATGGCGGGCTTTGTTTATGAGATACACTTCAAAAATGTGTTCGTCCATGTATGCGCTCCTTTCTAAATTGGTATAAGGGTTTGGGACTATCCCAACAAGCAGAAAATCCCCGCCGAACTCCAAAGAGGACGGCGGGGATATGCGGGAGTGTGGCTACACTCCCTATGCTTGCTCCGTAACTCCCCGTACTCCGGCAGAGCCGGAAACTTCTGTGTCACGCTTTCAAAACGGTTTTTCGGGGTATCAAGGGAAATATCCCTCGGCAGTAGGAAACGCGGCTGCAAGGTGGCTTAAATCAAGGCATTTTCAGCCCCTAAACCGTGATTTGCAGCCGTACTTTTACCGTTTCCCGCTGGCGGCGTTTTCGCTCGGCAGCTTTACGCCGTGCCGCTATGGGTGCGCAGGCGTCGCAATACTTGGCACGGTTGCTGCGGGCGTGATAGGGCTTGCCGCACATTTCGCATTTCTTCCGGGTATCATGCTCACGCATAATATCCGCGCACAGCTCCCGGTCTGCGGGCAGTACCGCTTCCCGGAAGTATCTGCACAGCAGCGAATAGCTGATTGCCTGCACACATACGCAAGGGTCGCCGTCATCCAGCACAAGGCAGCACCCGCCGTCGTTGTTGGCACAAAGGCAGCGGGTCAGCTTTTTCACCTTGCGATACTGTGCTTCGTTTAGCCGGATCATTTGGTCTGTTCGATACGGTAATTCACATACTTGTCGCCTGTGTCGCAGAGAAGCACCGTACCGTCGTAGGTTTTGCCCGTGCGCTCGGAATACAGCCCCTTGACCTTTGCCTTGCCGTCCTTTAACAGCGCAGCGGCGATTTTCTTTGAAAAGGTGGTTTTCCTGCTTTCAAAAAACTTGTCGTTCTTCCACATTACAAAGCGGCAGGATCGGTCAGAGCAGTAATAGTTTTTCTTGCCCTCATAGACAGGGCTTTTGCAGCGGGGGCAGATGCCGATAGCTTCCTTTTCCGGCGCGAACAGCTTTTTACCGTCCTCGGTGATATGGGAATAGGCTTTAACCAGCTCCCGCGTCAGATCGGCAATGCCGTCCATAAACTCGTCCGGGTCTGCGCTGCCCTTGGCAATCTCGGTCAGCCTGCTTTCCCATTCAGCCGTAAGCTGCGGGGATTTGAGCATATCCGGCAGGATCACAGCCAGATTCACGCCGTCCTTGGTCGGAACAAGGCTTTTACCCTTGCGCTCCACAAATCCGGCAGACAGCAGCTTTTCGATCATGGCGGCGCGGGTCGCGGGCGTTCCCAGCCCCTTGCGCTCGGCTTCATCGGGCATATCCTCTTTGCCCGCGCTTTCCATAGCGGACAGCAGCGTATCTTCGGTGTAGGGCTTCGGGGGTGTGGTGTAATGCTCGGAAACGGATGCGGCAGGGTTGTCAAAGGTCTGCCCCTCGGTCAGCTCCGGCAGCATCGCTTCGTCCTCGGCTTCCTCGTCGGGCTTTCCTTTCAGCGTCAGACGGAAACGGGCGTCAATGCCTTTCCAGCCCGCAGTCAGAATTGTTTTGCCTTTTGCGGTGAACTGTTCGCCGCCACACTCAAATACAGCGGTGACAGTTTCATACACATGGGGCGGCGCAACGGTGCAGAACAGCTTGCAGCAGATAAGGGACAGCAGTTTCTTTTCGCTTTCTGCAAGCCCGTCAAATCCGGCTTTTGCAAACTCTGCTGTCGGCAGGATCGCATGGTGGTCTGTCACCTTGGCATTGTTGATAACGCGCCCGATCTCCGGGGAGAACTCCACGCCCTGCATAAAGGGCAGCATGGGCAGAAGTGCCGCAACAAGGTCAGCCGCCGTCTGCTCCATGTCGGAAGTGATATAATTGCTGTCCGTCCTCGGATAGGTCAAAAGACGCTTTTCATACAGGGCTTGGGCATAGTCAAGGGTCTGCTTGGCAGTAAAGCCATAGGTGCGGTTGGCTTCCCGCTGCAAGGAAGTAAGGTCATAGAGCTTCGGGGGCTGGGCAGTCTTTTTCTCCTTTGTCAGAGAAACGCAAACGGCCTGCGATTTCTCGCAAGCCGCCTTCAGCCCATTGGCGGCGGCAGCGTCGGTGATCCGTTTGCTCTGGGCATCTGCGCCGCCGCAGCCGATATGCACGATATGGTATTTCTCTTTCTTGAAAGTGAAGATTTTGCCCTCGCGCTCCACCAGCAGATTCAGCGTCGGGGAGAGGACGCGCCCCACATTCAGCGTCTTATGGTACAGGACAGAGAAAAGGCGGGTGGCGTTGATGCCCACAAGCCAGTCTGCCCGTGCTCGGCAGAGTGCCGAATGATACAAAGGGTCATAGTCGCGCCCGTCTTTGAGTGTGTCCATGCCCTCGCGGATCGCGCTGTCCTCCATAGAAGAAATCCAAAGACGCTTGAACGGTTTGCGGCAATCAGCCTGTTCATAGACAAATCGGAAGATCAACTCACCCTCGCGCCCTGCGTCACAGGCATTTACCAGCTCGGAAACATCGGCGCGGTGCATAAGCTCTTTGAGAACGGCAAACTGATTTTCCTTACCGGGGGTCAGCGTGTACTTCCATTCCTGCGGCAGAATCGGAAGATCCTCATAACGCCACTTTTTATAACGCTCGTCATAGCTGCCTGCGTCGCTCATGCTCACCAGATGTCCTACACACCACGATACCAAAAGATCGTTTCCGGCAATGTGTCCGTCCTTTTGCTCCTTTGCGCCCAGAGCCGCAGCAATGGTCTTTGCCACAGAGGGCTTTTCACAGATAATCAGTTTCATGCTTCGGTGTCCTCCTTATCGTCGGGATCGTCCAGCTCGTAGCCGTCATCCCCATCGCTTTCTTCTTCGTCCTCTTCATCGTCAAAATCGAACTCGTCAAGTTCGGTGCTTCCCTTGGTGGATTCTTTCGGCTTTCGGAACTTGAAGTACCACACAGCAGCCCCGCCGCCCAGCGCAAGGATCAGAACGACGGCAAGGATGCCGCCCATATTGTTTTCTTCGGGTTCTTCGGGCTGTTCGGGTTCCTCCGGCTGTTCCGGCTCGGCTTCTTTGCCCGCGCAGTTTGTCATATCCTTGCTACAAAGCTGGCAGTTTGTATTGACTGCGCCAGCCACGCATTTATCGGGGCAGGAGCAGACAATCGGGCTATTTCCGTCCTCGTCCTCCAAAAGTGCCAGCAGATCGGCTTCGTCCACAGGATTAAGGAAGTATGTCTGATAGCGTTCTTCTTCCTCGTCAAGCTGCTTGTCGTAGTCAATGACGATATAAAAGGTGTTGCCGTTTCGGGTTTCAATGGTGATGTACTGCTTGTTGGTATGCTTGTCATAGAGCAGATCGCGGGTCGCCGCTATGCCGTCCTCGGTGAACGGCGTACCGGGGGTGATCGTCACAGGCTCGGTTTCGTCCTCCGGGGGCGTGGTTTCCTCCGGCTCGGTATTCTCTGCCGGGGGCAGCTCGGAATCGTGGTAATCCCCGCCGCCTGCGTATGCCACAGTCGAAAAGGTTGTCACAGACAGCACAAGGGCGAATACCACAGCCAACAGCCGCAGGGGTCGTTTATTCTTCATCGTCGTTTACCTCCTGTCCGTCATAGTCGGCTTCTGCCTGCTCATGGTAGGCAGTTTCCACGGGCGGCGCGTCGTTGCCGCCGCCGCGCAGGAAGTTCATCAGCTCGTCACGGGTCATGCACATGGAACGGACAAGGTTGATAATCTCAAAGTTTTCCTGCTCGGTGCGCTGGGCTTCCAGCTCTTTGAGCTTGTTTTGGAACTCGGTAATCTTGCCGCGGGTCTTTTCGATCTCACGGTCAATGCGGTCAATTTTGCTCATTGCCATAGGTTAAAATCTCCTTTCATGTTTGGGATCAGTTAAAGGGCGGTCTGGCATAGGCGTAAAAATGTGCCTGCCAATAGGAACTGTTAAGGTTGGAATAGGAAATGGGATCTCCGCAATGGATCATCATGGAATTGCCCACATAGATTCCTACATGGGAAACGCCGGGGGTGTCGTATGTCCCCGTGAAAAACACAAGGTCGCCGGGTTGGACATTCGCGCTCGATACTGGGGTGGAAATGTTGTAAAGCCCCTGCGCTCCCAATCGTCCCGTATTGCATACGCCGCTGTTTGTCAGCACATAGCTTACAAAGCCGCTGCAATCAAAGGAAGTGTTGGGAGAGCTGCCGCCCCATACATAGGGGAAGCCCAGATATTTTTCCGCTTCCTCAATCATGGTGGCAAAGGTTTCATCAGCAAGTGCCGACGCTGGAATATCATAGTCGGTATAGCTGCTGTTAATGTACTTGTCCACATATTCAGAGCTGCCGAACAAGTCCGGGCGGTTGCCCAGTGTGGACATATACAGCGCATACTTGCTCATATCTTCCTCGCCCATGATATATACGGGGACATGGGACAGGTTGAAGTTTTCAAGGGACACATTGCAGATGTAATAGGTGTAGGCTACCTGTACCTCGTATTCGTAGGTTTCTTCGTAGCTTTCGCCCGTTTCTGGGTCGGTGACGGTATAGCTGCCTGTGCGGGTTTCCGTCCTATACCGGGTTTCCGTTTCTATGGTTTTGGTTAGGATATACTGCTTGTCAAAGAGCATTTGCAGCGTTCCCTGTACCTCGCCAGCCGTCCATGCGCCCTCATGGAGCGCGGAGAGAATCGAAATCAGCACATAGGGGTCATGTTCGATCTCGTCAAGGTCAAAGCGGTACTCGTCATAGCCGGGGTGGTAGCTTTCGTAATTGTCCAGCTCGTCTTGCAGCGCGGCTTCCATATCACAGTAGGCGGCTTCTGCGGCAAGGATGTCCGCGTCCTCCGATTGGTAAGTGGAAGCAGCCACGCCGCCGCCCGCGCCGGAAAACAGGATGGAACAGGATTGCAGCCCGCCGATCAGCAGCACAATGAGCAGGAAACAGGCAAGGACGATCAGACAGCCTTTCCAATGCCGCGCCACAAATGCCGCTGCTTTCTTGGCTTCCTCGGCAACACGCTTCGCCGTCTTTGCGCTGGCTTCTGCGGTTTTTTTGGTGGTCTGTGCCGTAGTCTTTGCCGTACCGCCCGCACTTCTCGCTGCCCGCGCCGCTTTCGCGTATTCCTGTTTCAGCTTTTGCTTCTGGAAAAAGCGGGACATGGGGTTGCTTCCGGCGAGTTGGGGGTTATCGTGCAATGCCTTGTGGTACAGATAATCCGTGTTCGCTTTTGCCGCTGCCCGTTCTGCCTTTTCCACGGCAATATAGGGCTTCATTTTGTGGTGACGATATGCGCTGCGCACACCGCGCCCGATCCCACGCTCCGCAAGTTCCTCTGCCTTGTGTCCGCTTTCTACGCCTACATTTTCCTGCTCAACCTCGTGGATTTTGCCGTGCGCCATAGCTGCCGCTTCGCTCACGGGTCGGTTAAGCGGATTGTGTTTCAGTCTGGACGGCTGCTTATCCACTTTGTCAAAGCGCAGACGGGTATGCCCCTTGCCGGATGCTTCGTCAAAGACGCTCTCTTTGGTGATAACGGTCTTTTTCGGCACGGCTGCCCGCGCCGCATCCAGCTTGTCAGCTTTCTTATCTGAATTGCGGATATATTTTTGCAGATCCGGGGTGCTGCGTTCCTCGTCGGTAAATTGCAGTCGGGATGACGGACGCTGCCTTGCGGCTTCGCCCTGCCGGATGGTGTTGTTTCCCTGCCGCGCCGCCTTTCGCTCGGTATGGGCGTCATGCTCGGCGGCTACACGGTCATACACCTTGCCAGCCATGCCGCCGGAATGGACGGGGGCGGCTTCCTGTACTATGGGAGATACAGGGGGATTGCTGCCGGTCTGGAACGGGGCGGGATCATGCTGCGCGGTCTGCTGGGGCGACATATCCTGCCGGGGTTGTTGTCGCTGTTGCTTCTGCGCCGCATCCTCGCTTTCTGTTTCTTCCCGGCGCATAAGCTCCGGCTGCTCTTTTGGGGATAGGTTTTGCTCTGCGTCGCGCCCGGAAACGCTCTGGCTTTCGCCTGTGGTCTGATTGTCCTGCACCAGCCCGTCGCGGGTCATGCGCTGCGTCACCTTGTCGCGGGGTTTCAGTTCTTTCAAGGGGTATCACCTCCAATCCGTTCCCACGCTGGGGAACAAAGTCAGATTTCGGTTTCTTCCACGGTATCGGGCAGGAGCGTCAGATACTTCTTTGTGATTGCTGTTTGCAGGGTTTCGCTGGCAAAGCTCTCACAGTCCTTGGGGATTCCCCAACCGCGCATTTTCCTGTACGCCCTTTTTTTGTAGCGTTCAGCCTGCTTTTGCAGACGCATAAAATCCTTTTGGCTCTTGGCTGCTGACAGCTTCCTTGCCAGACTGACATTCTCCACAAAGAGAAGATACAAGTCCAGAATCAGCAAGCGGTAGTGCCAGCCCTCGATTATATACCGTTCATCTTTTTTCATGGT
The DNA here is from genome assembly GCA_902801295.1 of Oscillospiraceae bacterium. Classification (GTDB taxonomy): domain Bacteria; phylum Bacillota; class Clostridia; order Oscillospirales; family Oscillospiraceae; genus Limivicinus. The sequence continues at coordinate 68,485 of CADCHN010000001.1, forward strand.
GTTTGCTCCTTTCACCGTCTTTCGTTGGTGTCGCTTCCGATCCGTTCCCGTGCAAGAGAACAAAATGTAGTGTTCAGCTCAATGCCGATATAGTGTCTGCCGTGCTGCTTGGCAGCAAGCCCCGTCGTGCCGCTGCCCATGAATGGGTCAAGGACAACGCCGCCTGCAGGACAGCCCGCCAGTATACAGGTTTCAGCCAGCTTTGGGGGATAGGCGGCAAAATGCCCTCCCTTGTATGGCACGGTGTTGATAAACCACACATCGCGCTTGCTTCGGACGGGTGAGATCATTTCGTCGGTTATGCTTCCTTTTGCCCTCGGCTTGTTGATGTTCTGCGTCTGGTGCTGTCCGGGAACAGGGACGGAGTATTTGCCAAAACCGCGCCCCGCTTTCTTTCGCAGGGCGGTTGTGGGTGCTATCGGCTCGGCTATGGCAAGGCTGTCAAAATGGTATTTCTTACTTTTGGTAAATAGGAAAATATGCTCATGGCTGCGGGTGCAGCGGTCTTTTGTGCTTTCCGGCATCGGGTTTCCCTTTGCCCAGATAATGTCATTGCGCAGATACCAGCCCTCGCCGCGCAGCGAAAATGCCAGCATCCACGGTATGCCGATCAAATCCTTTGGTTTACAGTTCCTTATCGTGCGGGAGAGTGAAACGCTCTGCCCGTTGCGTCCCTGCGGATATTTGGGGTCGCGGGTGCTGCCTTTACTGTTCGTGCCGCAATAGCTGTCCGCGATATTTACCCAGAGTGTTCCATCCGGGCGCAGCACACGCCATACCTCGCGGAAAACTGCCGTTAGCTGCGCTATGTATTCCTCCGGGGAATCCTCGCGCCCGATCTGTGCGTCCATGCCGTAATCACGCAAGCCGTAATACGGTGGAGAGGTCACGCAGCAATGTACGCTTTCGTCGGGTAGGGTTTTCAGAACGGTTAGGCAGTCGCCGCAAAGGATGGTGTCAAGGGGCAGCGTCATACGCCGTTTACCTCGCTGGGCTTGGTGGACATGATACGGTAAAGTTCGGTGTCCCTTGGGAAGTGATCGACAAAGGGCAGGATGATATTCTCAAAGAACAGCAGTCCTTCGCCCGGTGCGGAGTTGGTGACATACTTTAGCTGCTCCTGCGAAATGTTAAGGCGTTCCGCAAGGATTTTCCTGTCACCCGCCGCTTGGTTGAGCATACAAATGAAGTCAGAGTTTTCAAGGATGTTTTCAATCTCCGGGGAAGATAGCAGATCCTTGACATTCTGGGTCGCGCCCGTCGGTACGCCGCCCCATTTTCTGAAACGCTTCCAGATCTCCGCGCTGTACGCTGCGGTCTGCGGCTCTTTCAACAGCAAGTGGAACTCGTCTGCATAGTACCATGTGGAAACGCCTGCATTTCTGTTGACGGTGACGCGATTCCACACTTGGTCTTGGATAATCAGCATGGCGGGCTTTTTGAGGTTTTTGCCCAGCTCCTTAATGTCGTAGCACACAAAACGGTTGTCGATGTCCACCGTCGTTCTGTGGTTAAAGAAATTCAGAGAACCGGACACATACAAGTCGAGAGCCTGTGCCACGCGGTCAGCTTCCGGCAAGTGCTGCGCAACAAGTGCGCTGTGAAGATCGGACAGGATCGGCATATTCTCCGGGCGCGGGTCTGCAAAATAATTCTGATAGATACGCTGCACGGCGCGGTCAATGACCGTCCTTTCAATGGCTTCCAGCCCGGTTTTGCCGCCCATGATAAGCTCACACAGCGACAGCACAAAGTCGGATTTGAGTGCCAGCGGGTTTTCGTCCTCCGAATAGTTCAGATTGATGTCGAGAGGATTTACATAGTCCGTGCTGGTAGGTGACAACCGGATAATCTGCCCATGCAGACGCTTTACTAAAGGCCAGTATTCACCCTCCGGGTCACAGACGATCACATGGTCGCCCGTTTTCAGCAGCACATTTACCATTTCGCGCTTGCACGAAAAGGATTTGCCGCCGCCCGGTGTACCGAAAACCAGCCCGTTAGGGGATCGGGCATTTTTGCGGTCAAGCATAATCATGTTATTGCTCTTGGCGTTCAGCCCGTAATACAGGGCGTCGCCGCCCTCAAACAATTCCTGCGTCACGAACGGGACGAATATTGCCACGCTGGAAGTAGTCAACGCCCGCTGGATTTCAATTTGATTCAGTCCCAGCGGCAGACAGCTCATAACGCCCTTTTCCTGCTGGAAGTCAAGGCGGGTCAGTATGCAGTTGTATTTTTGCGCCACGCCAGCGGCACGGAAAATATCGTTGTTCAGCTTCCTTGTGGTGCTTCCGTAGTTAAGGACAAGGAATGTGGCAAGGAAAAGACGCTCGTTTCGGTTTTGAAGCTCGTTTAGCAGCTTCTTTGCTTCGCCGCCGTAGGTTGCAAGGTCAGAGGGCAGAATGTCCATGTCGTAGCCGTCGCGGACAGCCCTTTTCTGTTCTTGGATTTTCATTGCGTCAAGGTCGGTGATCTTGCGCTTTACCATCTTTACGGCTTCTGTCTGTTCCACCGCCTGCACATGGAAGCTCACCACAATGCCAGAATCGGTATCAAGGAAGTCTGTAAGCATCCTGTCGCTGATTTCCGGCGCGAGGATTTGCAGGAACGATACAGCACACAGCTTGTCGCCCATTTGGAAATTGCGGCTTTTTCTGAACGCGAAAGAGGACGGGGCGATAAAATCCTTGGTGGACAATCCACTTGGGGCAAGCCAGTTCCAGTCAAAGAGGAAACGATCACCGTCCGGGTGCATGATGCCATGCAGCACTTCCAGCCGTTCCTTGCCATCCAGCACACGCGCCTTTGCGCCCATTACCTTGAAATAGTTGAGTATGTCGGTTTCAATACGGATCAGACGCGCCCGCGCTGTTTTGTAGTTGTCTGCTTCCACCGTAAAGGTCAGATACTTGGTTTTTACATTACCGTTGTTGCCCCGTTCAAGCTGGCGTTTCAGAACACCCGAATTTTCCACGCGGATAGAATCTAAATCGTCGCCGCAGGGCGGGATCTCAAAGCTCCGTGCAATCTGCTCTTGGTCGGTCTTTCGGTTGACAAAGTTGAGCTGCACATGGATGGAAGCGTCGAGATAGTTATATAGGTCGCACAGATATTCAAAGATTGCCGTCTGCGTATCGGGCTGGGCAAGCTGATAATTCACATCGAAAAACTCAATGCTTTTGGAATAACTCTTGCCGCCCAGATAGCAGATGCCGTCTTGGTGCATGGTGCGATAGGGTATACTGTCCTGCGCAGTATGGGGCTTGCCGTCGCCCTTGTATTTGCGGATTATTTCGTTAATCTGCTTTTTTTCTGCGCGGGTCAGCTTTCTTTTTGCCGCTGCGGGCTGTTCCGCTGCGGGCTTTACTGCCTTGGACAATCGCCTTTACCTCCATTTCCATTTGATGCTGCCGCACAAGGGCGGCGTATGCGTTGTTAGTCTGATAGGGTCGCTCCTTGGGACGCAGGAAACAGGTTTCGATCATCTGCCGCCCGATCACTTCAAGGGGCTGCCCGTTTTTTTCATACACGCCGAACATAAATCCGGGCAGCATGGTAAAGATCATCACCATTGCTGCAACGGTTGTCCCTGCGCTGTCTTTGAGTAAAAAGAAAAGCGGCAAACCGATTGCCGCCGAAATACCAAAACACAAAAGCTGTCTTTTGGTTAAATTGAAAAGTACCTTGGTCTTAACTTTCGTCAAGTCCTTGGGTACGCTCACATAAGCCATCCGTACTCCTTTCCGCAAGCGACAGGTCGCTTGCAACTTCGTTGCCCCACACATCCCATCCCGGCGTTTTCTGCCGTGCGAACAGCTCCACGCGGGGCAGATCGCCCACAAGGTCAAGGATTTTCTGCCGTGCTTCGTCGGGCTTTTTACTGTGCTGCTCTATGGGAGCGATAATAAACTGATGTACGCCTGCTGACTTCCGTTTGGGCTTGCCCTTGGTCGCCAACAGGCAGATTTCAGCGTTTCCCCGTGTCCAGTAGCCCAGCCCGTAAAACCATGACGGGCTTTTTCGATTCCGTTTCAGCCATACGAAAGCAACGGTTTTATAGCGGAAGCCCCATGCCTTGATAAGCTGCAAGGCTTCGGGAAGCTGGGGAAAGGTTGCCCACAAAAACAACACACAATCCGTTGCTGCAAGCTCTGCCACGGGCAGGGCGCACAGCTCGTCTATGCTCATAGTGGGGTAGTGATTTTCTGCCGCGCCTTGAACTTTTATCCGTTCATATCGCCACGGCGGATCTGCGTAAATGATTTGATAAGTAGCGGCTTTGTACCTCCTGTGTTTAATGTGCGCCAAATACGGCTTTTGCCATGCTGCCCGTCTTGAACAGGCAGAAGCAAAGAAGCACGGTATAGCCCATTGCCGTCCACACCGCGCCGGATATGTCGCCAGTTGTGGAAATCGTCTGGATCAGCACCGAATAGATGCCGACGCACACCATAATGAGGAACGCTTGAAAGCCGAGGGCGAACAGGGATTTTAAGTAATTCTGTCCCATGCTGCGCCACTCGCCGTTTGTCATTGTTGCAAGAGGGATAGGACCGAGGGAAGTTACAAGATATATTTCAATCATGCGCCCGTAGATCACCAGCATAATGCAGATAGACAGGATATTCATAGTCAAGCCCACGAACAGGGATTGAAACCACAGTCCGATCAGCCCGCCTATGCTCATAGCTTCCAGCCGTGTTTCAAGGTCGGTCACTACGGATGAAATGTCTATGCTGGTATCGCTGATTATCACGCCCGCGCTCTGATTTACCACTTGCTGGGTCGCGTCAAACACGCCCATGACAATGTTCCATGTATTCGTAACGAGAAGAACAGCCGCAAAGGTTTTGAACACCCATTTGAAAAACATAAAGGTGTCAATGTCGTGCATATTGTTCTTTTCCGTCACCATCTGTATCAGTTCATAGCACATTACAAGCGCAAGGATCGCGCCCGCAATGGGGATAATGACTGATTCCGAAAGGTTGCGTATCATGTTGAAGATCCCGGCGTTCCAGCCCTGCGGCGTCGCGCCGACTTCTCCGGCAATCTCGCCCACCTTTTGATTGACGGTATCAAACAGCCCGGTGAGGTTGCCTATGATGCCGTCCGTTAATATGCCCCTAAACCATTCTTCGAGCCAATCAAGTATCAAGTGGCGGCACCTCCTTTCTGCCCCCGTATGCTTCGCGGCATACGGGGGCTGCGCCTATGCCTATGTCAGAGGGCTATGCGCAAAGGTTTATGTGGGCTGATTAACCGAACAGGCCGGAGAGCAGGGGAACGAGCATCATGCCGATCAGCGCAACGCCGCCGCCAGCCATAAGCTGCTTCATGCCCTGGCTCTTGGCACCGGGATTGTCAGAGCCGTAGCCCTCCATCAGATTGATAACACCCCAGATTGCAAGGCCTGCGCCCAGCGCGATAACCAAAGTCTGCAAAACACCAACTGCGCTATTGAAAAATGCCATAAATTTTCCTCACTTTCTGCCGCTTTGCGGCTACATAAAATTGATTTGTGTTGAGTATGAAAATAGCCGCCGTTATGCTTCGGCGGCTTCGTGGCTATCCGTTTCCGGCAGCTCAATGTCGTATAGGTCAAACACTTCCTCCGGCGCGATCACGGCGGGGGTATGTTTCTTCTTTCGCTGCGCCCGGATGTATCTCTCAACATCAAAGGCATTTTTCTTGTCGGCGTCGGATAGGTACTTGTAGTTCGGGTGCTGGGTAATGTCGTACTTCTTGGAGAAGAACGGGCGTACACCGCGCACCTGTAAAATACACATTCCTCCGTCCATCGTTGCAATTTCGTCCTGTGTCATCAGCTCCTTTCCTAATTTTTGATAATTTAAGCCGTGGGAGATTTCCTTGCCCCTGTTCTCGCTGGTGTTGAAACTGTCAATCGTTTCCTTGCCCAGAATTTCCGAGATTTCTTTGAGCGTGGTTTTCTCCTTACCGCCTAAAAACAACATGGTATCGCAGTTGCCTACAATAGTATCGGCGTTATCCTTGTAGATCGCCTTTAGCTGGCTCTGCGACTGCAAAATAATAGAAGCCGATATTTCACGGCTTCGGATGGTGGCAATCAGCTTGTCAAACTGCGGGATCTGCCCGATATTGGCGAACTCGTCCAGAATACAGCGTACATGGACGGGCAATCTGCCGCCGTACACATCATCTGCCTTGTCGCATAACAGGTTAAATAGCTGGGATTGGAGAATTGCTATGACAAAATTAAAGGTGCTGTCCGTATCACTCATTATGAGGAACAGGGCTGTCTTTCTGTCGCCCAGCGTGTCCAGCTCCATTTCGTCATACTCCATGAGGTCGCGCAGCTCTTTGATGTCAAAGGGCGCAAGACGCGCACCGCAGCTAATCAAAATGCTTTTCGCTGTTTTGCCAGCAGCTAACTTGTATTTCTTATACTGTTTGAGCGCAAAATGCTCCGGGTCTTTTTCTTCCAGCCTGTCAAACATAAGGTCAACAGGGTTTTTATAGTCCTCGTCATCCTCCCGCGTGTCGGATGCGTTTATCATGTCAAGCAGGGTGATTATGTTCTTTTCTTCCTCCGGGGCTTCGTAGTAGATGTACCCGATCAGCGCGGTATAATAAAGCCGTTCCGCTTTCACCCAGAAATCTTCTCCGCTTTGTGCGCCCTCGCCCTTGGTATTGACGATGATCGTATTTACCAGCTTCAAAATGTCTTTCTCGCTGCGCAGATACGAAAAGGGGTTGTAGTGCATACTCTTGGAAAAGTTAATGGTGTTCAGCACCTTAATCTTGTACTTGGCTCTTTGCAAAAGCTGTCCGCACTCAATGAGGATGCTGCCTTTCGGGTCGGTTATCACATACGAGCTGTGAAGCTGCATAAGGTTGGGTTTGGCAAAGAAGCGGGTTTTTCCGCTTCCGCTGCCGCCGATCACAAGGATATTTTTATTTCTTGCGTTCTTCGGCTCTTTGGGGCGGTTGGACATCATCAGCCGTTCCGTCTGTGTCAGAAGCACATTGTTTTCAAACACAGGATCGATAAAAGGCTTGATGTCTGCGGGTGTTCCCCAACGCGCCGTGCCGTACTCCATGCCCTTGCGGTACTTCTTGGCGTTTTTCTTCTTGGAATAAATCACAAGCCGGATAATGACAGCTCCGGCAACGCCGATCAGCAAGTCCATAGGGTTGAAGCTGGGGGCTGCATTTTCAAAGGCTGCGGAAAAGCCCTGCCCGATATTCATTAGCTTTGCGGAAAAGTCTGCACCCTGCGCCAGCCGGAACGCCTGCCCAACTTTTCCGAACAGATAAACGAACATCAGATACGGGAGATGCAGAATGATTTGCTTTTTGATTTCCGGCTTCATAGCTCAATCCCCCTGTCTTTGTTCTTCACCTTGTCGCGCTTGGCTGTCTGCTTGGCGGCTTCGGCTTTCTTCTCGGTCAAGTCCCTGCGGATAGAGGGCTTGCGCTCCTTGTCGAGCTTCTTTGCGGAGAACTCCCGAAACGCTGCGGTCAGCACATCGGCATCCCGCCCTTTGAAAAAGACAAGATAGCGGTCATCTGCCTTTTTCAAGGCAAAGTCAATGCCATACTTCTTGGCTGTCTGGGAGAACGCCTTAATGTTCGCGTCGGTGATTTCGATATTGGAAACGCCCGTGCCGTGCCGCATAAGCTGCTTTAGCGTCTGCTTGCCGTGCTTGGGCGTATCTCTCTGCTTGCGGTACATTTTCAAGAACTGCCGCATGGCAGCTTGCAGGGCTGTACCGCTGATCTTGACTGTCTTGATTGACAAAGCCATTGTTTTTTGTGTCACTTGTTCCTGCAAAATATCCCTCCTTTCGCAGATTTACAGGATTGCCGTTAAGGTGGATGCACCCGCTGATACAGGGGAATCTTCACGGGCTTTCTCATAATCGCGGCGGCTATATCCGCACCCGCAGCCCGTTAAGGTCTGCTGCACGGACACCCACAAGATACCAGCTTTCGCCCATTTCAATGCGGGTCGGCTTCCATTTGCCGCCCACCATCACATCGAAACACTCACCGCAATGCAGTCCGCCGTAGTAGTCGTTGAGGTCAAAACGGATGTCGTAGCGGTCAGTATGTTCGTCAAAAACCAATGCGCCCTGTTTCATGGCGTGTCCTCCTTTCAGATTTTGCCGCTTGCCATATCGTGGGCGACAAGGGCAGAGTAATAACCGTTGATCGTGCTGGGCGCGTTGAACAGCACCGCACGGAGATATTGCCGGATGTTGCGGATCTTGGTGGTGTTCTCTTTCATGCAGTCAAAGACAAACTGGATATGCGAGCTGTCCAGCTTCATAAACTTGCTTTTCACCAGCTCTGCCGGGTAGTCATCCCCGGCAATGCGGATTTTCCTGCGGGAGCTGCATACCGTTTCAAGCATGATGTCCACGATCTCGTCCAGCATTTCCTTGTCCACCATGTCGTACTGACAAAGATGCTCATACTCAATGTTGTCAAGGATGATTTCACGGTAAATCTTAAATGCTTCATTCTCTTGGTCTGCCGCTTCCTTTCGCTTCCGATCCGGCGGCGCAGCCGCTTGTCCCTCGTCCTCCGTCAAGGGAAAGGGGTAAGGGGAAAGGATAGGAATGGAATCGGTACTTGATACATCAGTAATTGATTTTTCTTTTTTTGATAAGTCAGTTCTTGATATATCTTTATTTAATTGCGTTGGATTTTCCTGCGTAGGTTTTTCCAATGTAGGGTTTTCCTGCGTTGGATTATCCAACGTTGGATTTTCCAATGTAGGTAAATCCGATTTAAGTATTTGGGGCAGTTCATAGATCACATAGTCCGCGCCGCGCAAGCGTCCTTTCTCGTCGCGTTCCCTTGTGCGGACGATGTACCCGGCTTTTTCAAGCTCACGCACAGCTTCGCGGATCGCGTCGATCTGCTCACGGTTGATAAGGGACAAGCCTTTCAGCGTGTAGTCCCAATTCTCCGGCAGGGACAGCATTTGCGACAACAGCCCCTTGGCTTTTAAGGTCAATTCCTTGTTGCGTAGATGGTGGTTGGACATGACGGTGTACCCGTTGTTTCTTTCCACCCGAAATACTGCCATAGATCATCAGCTCCTTTCGCTCACTCTGCCTTGCCGCGCTGTATTGCGGTCAGCCTGCCCGGTTGGTATGGACATTCCTCAAACACGCAAAACTGATACTTCCAGCACGGACGGTAGAAGCGGCAAGTGTTGCAGTCCTCACGCTCGGCGCAGCCGTTTTCGTACCGATCAAAACCGGGTTTGCCCTGCATGAGCATTTCAAAGGCGCGGTCTTTGCCGCTGGTGAAGTACAATCCGGCTGCACCTCCTTTCTGGATTTGGGCAGAAAAAAACGCCGTAGACTTTTTTCAAAATCTACGGCGTCGGCGTATGCGAAAAGGGATGCTGCCTTGCGGTAACATCCCTTTTGTCGCTTGGTTATTCAATTTTTGAGCTAACCTGTTTGCCCTCTGCCCTTAAAAGCGTTGATTTTACTGGGTTTTTGCTTGTTTTCTTATGTCAACGCTCTTAAAGGACGGGTTTTCCTTTTATACCATGCTTCTGTAGCTGGCGTTGTTTTCCACGCTGTCCGGCGGGAAGAACTCTTCCTCGGGGAAGGGAATGCGCCCGAAGAGTGTGCAGGGATCGTCGTCATCATTGTTGCCCGGGCACTCCTTATCGGGCATCAGGTATTCGTAGGCGGGGATCGTCAGCTGCGTGTCGCGCTCGAGGCGAATGATGCTGAACTGGCCGAGCGTGACCAGCCAGCGGCGCGCCGTGTCGGTCAGCACCAGCGGCTCGTCGAAGGCGTCGGTGATAAACGCGGGGATGTCGCGCACTTCCGGCTCACCGGGTGCGGGATCCGTCACGTCCATCAGGCTCATCTGCAGGGCGATGGGGTTGACGGCGTCGACCATGGCGCGCGGCAACTCGCTGCCGCCGATCGTCGGCATCGGGTCATCCGAGCGGAAGCTCATCACGCTGCCGACGCTTCCGAAGAGCATGACGCGCTTGTCGAACACGGCAAGGCCCGTGACGGTCTGGCCGGCGGGGAAGGTCTCACCGGTGACGCGGTAAAAATAGGTGCAGTCCACAGTGTAATAGCCGCGGTTAAAGGAAATCGGGGCGACGGATACGTCCACATACAGCAGATCGGCCGAGCGGGGACGAATATTCAGCGCGTTTTCGATGAAGGTCTGCGATGAAACGGTGGGGTAAACTCTCAGTTCGTCCACGCAGTCCTTGTCAAGACAGGTATCGAAAATCTTGCTGGTGTTCACACCGACGGCCTCCCGGATCTGCCGGGATTGTTCCTCCTGGACGGGTACGGTTCTGTCAGGCATAGGAAACCCTCCTTGCAAAAACTTCATTACAGTCTATGAGCTCCGGTGCGGCTTTGTGATTTTGCCCTTGCAAATTTGACAGGCCGGGTTATAATAATAAAAAAGGAGGCGCGGCTATGGATCAGTACGGCTTTATTCACGAGAAACTGGATATCAAGATTCTGATTCTTTTCGTGCTGCGGCGGCTGCCCGGCACAGTGGAAGCGGAGACGCTGCGCGGCCTTGTCATGTGTGACGACGGCATCGGCTATTTTGACTATTCCGACTGCCTCAGCGAGCTGGTGACCGGCGGTAACGTGGAGGAGAAGGACGGTGGCTATGCGATCACCGAGAAAGGCGCGCGCAATGCCGACGCGGTGGAGAGCAGCCTGCCCTATTCCGTGCGCAAAAAGGCCGAGCGGCTGCTGGCCCCGGTGCAGGAGAAGATGCGCCGCGACGCGAGCATCGTCGCCAGGCACGAGCTGACCGAGGACGGCTGCACCGTGACGCTCAGCATGGGCGACGGAAAAGGGGAGCTCATCCACCTGAGCTTTGTCTGCGCGGGCGAGGAGCAGGCGCAGCGGATTGAGGCAAACTTTCGCCGCGACGCGGAGCTCTACTATCAGAAGATCGCCGCTCTTTTGAGCGAATGAACGGAATATGAGACAAAGCCGCGGTGTTTCCGCGGCTTTTCTGTTGTGAAAGTGAGTGGAATATGCTATACTTTTTCCATCACGTCATGTATAAAGGAGGAATTCAATGAAAGCACCGTTTTCCCCTTATTTGAGCGGGATCAAGGCCGGCCTGCAGGAGCTGATCCGAATTCTCCGCCGGGACTATGAGTACGTCAGCGTCCTCGCAACCGATTCCCGCGGTCTGGTCGTGCGCATTTCGCAGCACGCCCGCAGCGTCGCCAGCGAGACAATGACCACGGAGCGCGGCATTGTCGTGCGTGTGTACAAAAACGGACAGTACAGTGAGTACGCGCTCAATGAATTTGACCCGACAAAGGTCGAAGATACCGCTGCGCAGATCCTGTCTGCCCTGCGCGAGCAGCAGACGATCCTCGTCGAGACCGGCAGTAAGGTTTACAACACCGCGATCCTCCGCGACGAGCCGATCACCCTCTTCGTCGAGAAGGAGACCGAGCAGCTGCCGGAGACGACAGACGTCAAGGCCCTGGTCGAAAAGCTGAGTGACCTGTCCGATGCCGGCATGGCCATGTGCGAGCATATGATCGAGTGCATGGCCAATGCCCAGTCCACCCATATCTGCAAGATGTTCCTGACCGAGCACCGCGACATGTGCCAGAGCTACGTGTACAGCGAGGGCACGGCGGTTGCCGTTGTCAGCCGCGACGGACGAAACCAGATCGGCTATGAGGGTGTGTCCGGTCTCTGCGGCCCCGAGCTCTTCGATCAACTTCAGAACAAGATGGCAAAGAGCGTCGCGACGGCGGAGGAGCTCCTTGACGCCGGCCGCATCGAACCGGGCGAGTACGAAATCATCGCCTCTCCTGAGGTGACCGGCCTGATCGCGCACGAGGCCTTCGGCCACGGCGTCGAAATGGACATGTTCGTCAAGAACCGCGCGCTCGGCAAGGAATACGTCGACAAGCGCGTCGGCAGCGACCTTGTCACGATGCACGAGGGCGCCCTCTGCACCGATAACGTCACGAGCTACGCCTTTGACGACGAGGGCACGCTCGCCGGGGACGTGATCGAGATCGATCATGGCATCCTCAAGACCGGTATCTGCGACGCGCTGGCCGCTCTGCGCCTCGGCATCGAGCCGACCGGCAACGGCAAGCGCGAGAACTTTGAGCACAAGGCCTACACCCGCATGACCAACACGATCTTCGACTCCGGCACCGATACGCTGGAGGACATGATCGCCTCCATCCACCGCGGCTATCTGCTCGAGGGCATGGAGAGCGGCATGGAGGATCCCAAGCACTGGGGCATTCAGTGCATCATCAAGATGGGCCGTGAGATCATCGACGGCAAGCTGACCGGCAAGGTCGTCGCGCCGATCATCATGACCGGCTATGTGCCCGATCTGTTGGGGAATATCTCAATGCTCTCCGGCGACCGCGAGATCTTCGGCACCGGCGGCTGCGGCAAGGGCTATAAGGAGTGGGTCAAGGTCACGGACGGCGGCCCCTATCTCAAGACGAAAGCGAGGCTGGGCTAATGCTTGAAACGATCGTTCAACTGCTGAAAAACTCCGGCGTGTATGCCTGGGAGCTTAACGACGTCAAAACCGAGGGCTGGGAGTTCTATTTTATCCGCCACGAGCTGGATCAGAACCGCGCCAAGAGCGTCGAGCACATCACCGTTAAGGTCTATCAGCTCATCGAGGACGGCAAGTTTATGGGCAGCGCGAGCGCGGAGTTGGCGCCTACGGCGACCGAGGACGAGGCGCGCCGCCTGATTGAGGATCTGGCTTATCGGGCCACGCTGGTCAAGAACCGTCCCTATACCCTCAACCCGCTGACCGAGGCGCACCGAGAAACACTGCGCAGCGCGCCCGTAGACGTGGGCGGGATCGCCCGTTCGTTTATCGAGGTCATGCAGCAGTTGCCCGAGACGGCGACCGAGGATATCAACAGCTATGAGATCTTCGTCAACGCCAAGACCCGCCGCTTCCTCAATTCCGAGGGCATCGACGTGGAGGAGAGCTACCCCTCCAGCATGATCGAGGTCGTGGTCAACGCCCGCAAGGACGGCCACGAGATCGAGCTCTACCGCAACTATGAAAGCGGCACCTGCGACGCAGAGGGCTTGAAAAAGGATCTGATGCGCACGATGCAGTACGGCAAGGACCGCCTGCACACGGCGCCCACGCCGGCGCTCGGTCAGGCGGACGTGCTCTTTACCACGAGTGACGCGACCCGCATCTATGAGTATTTCGCCGACTGCCTGTCCGCCCAGATGGTCTACCGCCGCATGAGCGACTGGAAGCTCGGCAAGCCCATCGCCGAGGACATCACCGGCGACAAGGTCACGGTTACGCTGGTGCGCGAGCTGGAGAATTCCTCGATGAACCGGGCCTTCGACGCGGAGGGCGCGCCGATCAGCGACACGGTGATCCTGCGCGACGACGTCCCGGTCAAGTACTTCGGCAACCGGATGTTCGCCTCTTACCTCGGCCTGGAGGATACCTTCATGCCCACGAATATTCTCGTCGAGGGCGGCACACACAGCGAGGAAGAGCTGCGCGCTGGAAAGGTTCTCGAGGTCGTGGAGTTTTCCGATTTCCAGGTGGATGCGATGACCGGCGATATCTTCGGTGAAATCCGTCTGGCCTACTGGCACGACGGGGAGAAGACGGTCCCGGTATCCGGCGGCTCGCTCTCCGGCTCCATGCACGATTTCGTCCGGGAGATGCTGATGTCCGAAACCAGCGTCCAGTACAACAACTACCGCATCCCGGCGCTGACGCTGCTGAAAAACGTCACGGTCACCGGCGTCGGAGAATAAGAGTGTATTCAGTGCAAAAGAGCTGCCACAATTGTGACAGCTCTTTTTTATATAAAGGAAAAATGGGCTTGACATTTCCAGGGGAGATCATTATAATAAAAAAGCTGTTTCGGGGTGTAGCGCAGCTGGTAGCGCGCATGGTTCGGGACCATGAGGCCGCGAGTTCAAGTCTCGCCACTCCGACCACGAAAAGACAGTCCGCCTTGTGCGGGCTGTCTTTTTTTGCTTTGTGCGGAGAACGGATTGTTCGCGAGGATGCTTCCGCCCGCGCGAAGAATCCAAATAAAAACAGAACGACGGGTTACCGCCGTTCTGTTTTCATATTGTTCTGTCGTCAGGCAAACTGCTCGGGCAGGTTGACGCCGCAGAGCTTGGCAAAGCCTCTGGAAAAGCCGCCGAGCTCCTGACGGAGGAAAAAGGATACGGCGTTGTTATATCCACTTTCGCTGATGGCGCTGCGTGCTGCCGTCAGTTCGTCGTTCATCGCAGAAAGCGTTGCCGCGTCCTGCGCACTTAGCTCCTTGAGCTTCAGACTGTTCGTCAGATCACCGACCTTGCCGCACAGCATCTGATACATCGGAAACAGGCTGTGCGGGGAGTTCCGATGCGTCGAGAGACGCAGCGCTTCACAAAGATCCTGTGTCTCGAGGCAGTCGATCCCGTAGGCCTCCGCGACCCGGATGATCCCGGAGGAGGCGGCGCAGACCGCGTCCAGCTGGTCGGCAATGCCGCCCGCGACGGTGAAGATGTCCGCAATATCCTCGCACCAGGGATCAAGTCTTGCGTGCGTGGAAATGACCGTGGATGACAAGACGATCATCGCGCAGAGAATGATTGCGACAAGCGGTTTTTTCAGCATGGGAAATCCTCCTGACCGGCCGTACGGCTCAGCCCTTCATCTCCAGCAGCTTCTGCTTCAGCTCGCCCTCGATGCGGCCGAGCTCTTCTTCGGCGGCGGCGCGGCGGGCGCGGCCGTTATCCTGAATCTCGCGCACTTCGTCAAGGGTCTTGATGAGTTCTTCGTTGGTCTTCTTGAGCGTCTCGATATCGACGATGCCGCGCTCGGACTCCTCGGCCACGCTCACGCTGCCCTGATGCAGAGCCTCGGCGTTTTTGATAAGAAGGTCGTTGGTCACGTTGGTCACCTCACGCTGCGCTTTCATGGCCTGTTCGGAGTGATAGAGGGAGAGAGCCATGACCATCTGATTTTTCCACAGAGGAATGGTGTTGACGATGGAGGAGTGGATCTTCTCGGCCATCAGGGTATCGTTGTTCTGAACCATGCGGATCTGCGGAGACATCTGCACGGAGATCGTACGGGTCAGCTCCAGGTCGTGGATCTTCTTCTCAAAGCGGCCGACCATATTGGCAAAGTCGTTGGCGGCCTGGGCGTCCTCAGGCAGACCGCTCTCGCGCGCCTTCTCCTGCAGCTTGGGCAGTTCCACTTCGCGCAGCTGCTGGATGCGCAGCTTGCCGGCGATGATGTACATCGTCAGCTCTTTCATGTACTCCTGGTTGCGCTCGTACATCTTATCCATCATGCTGATGTCCTTCATCAGCGTGATTTCGTGGTTTTCCAGCGCCTCCACGATCTTGTCAACATTGACTTCGGCCTTGTCGTACTGCGCCTTCAGCGCGGCAATGTTCTGCTGGGTCTTTTTAAAGAGACCCAGAAAGCCCTTTTTCTCTTCGGGCTCGTAATTGAAGCCCTTGAGCTCAACGACGAGATTGCCAAGCTGCTGGCCCACTTCGCCGAGATCCTTGGTGCGGACGGTTTTCAGCGCGGCGTCGGAAAACTCGGTGATGTTTTTCTGGGCGGCGCTGCCGTAGTTCATCACCTGCTCGGTATTGAGCACGTCGATTTTCTCGGAAAACTCCTTGACCGCGGCCTGCTCGGCAGGGGAGAGCTTCTCCAGCTCGGGGCGCTCGATGGGAACTTCTTTTTCTTCTACTTTTTCTTCCTCAACGGGTGCTTCCTCAACAGCGGCCGCGTTGGGCTCGAGAGTCAGGCTGGGAACATAGTCTTCATTCATAACGCTTCATTCCTTTCGTTATATACAGTCAGTTGGTGCCGGATTCGGCCACCTGAAAGTCTTTTTCGCTGCTCAGACCCTCGCGGGCCAGCATGGTGTTCATGACCTGGATATCGGTTTCAATGTCGAGCGCCTGGTTGGCAAACAGGGAGTCCAGGCGCTTCTTATAGGCTTCGATCGCCGCGTCCAGCATTTCGTTGATGCTGTTCATGCTCTTGCTGAGGTTTTCGCCCTCGATGCCCTGCGAGCTCATGCGGTCATAGGCGTTGAGCAGCTTGATCGTTGTGGGCAGGTAGTAGTTCATGAACTTTTTGATCTGCGGGATGTCGGAGGGATCGGCGATCGCATCCTGCGTGATCTTGTCGGTGATGCGCATGATCTCGTTGATCTTCTGCCGGACCTCGGGATCCTTGATTGAGGTATAAAGGCGCCCCATTTCGCTCAGCGCGCGGTTGCCCTCCTGGACGATGGGGTCGATCTCCGGGCCGTAGCTCTTCTTTGCCGGAGTGGGCTCGGCGGCGGGAGCGTCCGACTTGCGTACGGAGGAAGTGCTCGCACTGGTTTTGCGGACGGTGGATGCACGGCGCGCGGTCTCGGTTTTTTTCTTTTCCTGCGCTTCGCTGCGCGAGGCGGAGATTCGGCCGGCCAGGAATGCGGCGGCGGCGGAAATCCCAAAGGTAAACAGAAGGCCGGCGACGGTATACAGCGGCACAACGCCGGACATCAGAAGCCACAGCAGAGCAAAGGTATAAAAGGGACTGGCAAAAATTTTGCGTTTTCTTCTGCGCTTGGCCATAGGCATGACTCCTTCTTTGATTTCTATTGTATGTATTTTATCTCGAAACAGGCAGTGAGTCAAGGGTGTTGCATCCCGGAATCCGCGGCCTAATTGTAAATAATCAGGAAATTAAGAGCGTTTATTTTTCCCGGCGGAGAAATGCTGTTTCTCTTTGCAGTTCGATCCCAAACTTGGCATTTGTGTTTGAATCGGGGGCCGAACGGATCACTATATCTTGTGAAGCCTGTGTATTGCAAAGCCTGACCGGCTGTAGTATAATCAAAAAATAAAATTTGTATTTGCGGAGGAACCCGTTATGATTAAAATTGCGCCTTCCGTCCTGTCTGCCGATTTTTCATGTCTGGGGGAGGAACTGGCTGAGATCAAGGCCGCGGGTGCGGATTACGTGCATTTTGACGTGATGGACGGGCTCTTCGTTCCGAACATTTCCTTCGGCATCCCCGTGCTGCGCTCGCTGCGCAAATGCAGCGACATGTTTATGGACGTGCACCTGATGATCGACCGCCCGCTGCGCTATGTCAAGGCCTTCTGCGACGCCGGCGCCGATCTCATCAACGTCCATGTAGAGTCCGACACCGAAAACAACATTTTTCTCGCTTTGGAAGAAGCCAAGGCTCTCGGCCGCAGGATCGCCGTCACGCTCAAGCCAGGCACGCCCGCGACCGCGATCGAACCCTTCCTGCCGATGCTCGATATGGTGCTCGTCATGACGGTGGAGCCCGGTTTCGGCGGACAGAGCTTCATGCACGACCAGCTGGAGAAGATCCGCACCCTGCGCAGCTGGCTGGATGAGATCAATCCCCTCTGCGACCTGGAGGTGGACGGCGGCATCACGCCAGAAACGGCGCCGCTGGCTCTGGAAGCCGGCGCAAACGTCCTCGTCGCCGGCAGCGCGGTCTTCGGCAAACCGGACCGCAAAGCTGCCATTGCCGCGCTGCGCGGAGAATTCTGAAATCGGAGATATCTGCCATGTCATTCTTTCCCGCTTCTCTGGAAGCTCTGATCGACAAGTTTGCCTCCCTGCCCGGGATCGGGCGGAAAAGCGCCCAGCGTCTGGCCTTTCATGTGCTGTCGCTGCCTCTGGAGGAAACGCGCGCCTTTGCCGATGCCATCATGGAGGCCAGAACCAGCGTCCATTGCTGCAAGATCTGCCAGAACCTGACGGAGGGCGAGATCTGCTCGATCTGTGCCAGCGACCGGCGCGACAAATCCACGATCTGCGTCGTGTCCGAGCCGCGCGATGTGCTGAGCATTGAGCGCGGGCGGGAGTATAACGGCACCTATCACGTTCTGCACGGTGTGCTTTCGCCGATGAGCCATGTGGGGCCGGACGATATCCGCATCAAGGAGCTGCTGCAGCGGGTGGCTGACAACGACGTGGAAGAGGTCATCATGGCAACAAACCCCGACACGGAGGGGGAGGCGACGGCCATGTATATTTCTCGCCTGCTCAAGCCCTTCCAGATCAAGGTCACGCGCCTGGCCTACGGTATCCCTGTCGGCTCTAACCTGGAATTTGCCGATGACGCCACACTCAACCGTGCCATTGAGGGCCGGACGGAGATGTAATCGCAAATACGGCGTTATAAAAAGAATCAGTCTGGATATGATTCTTACCAGGACGCATTACATACACACTTTTGAATGGAGAATATATGCAATCAAAACTGAAAATCATCCCTTTGGGCGGCCTCGGTGAAATCGGAAAGAACATGACGGCCTATGAGTACGGCAGCGATATCATTGTTGTCGACTGCGGTATGGGCTTTCCCGACGAGGATATGTACGGCATCGACATCGTTCTGCCCGATATCAGCTATCTGCGCGCCAACGCCGACAAGATCCGCGGCATTATCCTGACGCACGGCCACGAGGACCATATCGGCGCCGTGCCCTATGTGCTCAAGGAGCTGGACGTGCCCGTGTATACCACGCCGCTCACGGCGGCGCTGGTGGAGCTGAAGCTCGACGAGCACGATCTGCTGTACAACACCCAGATCTTTACCAAAAAGCCCGGCGCGGTGTTCCGCCTCGGCTGCTTTACCGTGGAATTCATCCACGTGAACCATTCCATCCCGGACTCCGTCGCCCTGGCGATCAAAACGCCGATCGGCACCGTGATCCACACCGGCGACTGGAAGATCGACGTGACCCCGATCAGCGGCGGCATGATCGATCTGACCCGCCTTGGCCAGCTCGGCAACGACGGTGTGCTCGCCCTGCTTGGTGACTCCACCAATGTGGAAAAGCCCGGTCATTCCGACTCCGAGCGCAAGGTCGGCGAAAGCTTTGACAAGCTCTTTGTCGGCTGCCGGAAGCGCATCATCATCACCACCTTCGCCTCTAATGTACACCGCCTGCAGCAGATCATCTCCGTGGCGGCCAAGTACGGCCGTAAGGTGGCCATCTCCGGGCGCAGCATGGAAAACGTACTGCGGGTGTCCATGGAGCTCGGCTACATGGAGATTCCCGAGAATGTGCTCGTCGACCTCGACCAGGCCAACCGTCTGCCCAAGGAGCAGGTGGTCGTCATCTCCACCGGCAGCCAGGGCGAGAGCATGTCCGCTCTGTACCGCATGGCCTTTTCCGAGCACAAGCAGGTGCGCATCGACGCGGGCGACCGCGTGATCATCTCCGCCTCGGCCATCCCCGGCAACGAAAACACCATTAGCCGCGTCATCGACGCACTCTTTTCCAAGGGGGCGGAGGTCATCTACGACCGCCACACCGATTTGCACGTTTCGGGCCACGCCTCACAGGAGGAGCTCAAGATGATGCTCGCGCTGACAAAGCCCAAGTATTTCATCCCGCTTCACGGTGAGCAGCGTATGCTCGTCAAGCACGCGGAGCTCGGAAAACTGATGGGCGTCCAGCCGAAGAACATTGTTATCGCCGAAAATGGCAGCGTAATCGAGCTCAGCAAAAAGTCGATCAGCATGGAGGGCAGCGTCCCGGCCGGCGCCGTTCTGGTGGACGGCAGCGGCGGCGGGGAAGTGGGCAGCGTCGTGCTGCACGATCGCCAGCGCCTCGCGGAGGACGGCATGGTCGTCATTGTTCTACCTTATTCTTCTTATGACCACACCCTGATCGCCAAGCCCGAGATCGTCACCCGCGGCTTTATCTATGTCAAAGAAGCCGAGGAGCTGATGGGCGAGCTGGAGCGCGTGACGCTCGAGTCGGTGGACGCCTGCCAGGCAGCGCATATCACGGACTGGACCGGCATCAAGGCCAGGGTCAAGTCCAATGTCTCGGGTTATCTGTACAAGGCCACGCGTCGCAGTCCGATGATCCTGCCGGTCATTACGGAGGTTTGAGCCTGTGAATATCCAGATTTTCGGCAAGGCCAAGTGCTTTGACACCAAAAAAGCCGAGCGCTGGTTCAAGGAGCGCCGGATCAAAGTTCAGTATGTCGATATCCTCAAATTCGGCATGAGCCGCGGCGAACTGAGCTCTGTAAAAAATGCCGTAGGACTCGAGGCACTGATTGACGAGAAGGACGAGGATTATCCGCTGATTCAGTACCTGGCCTCGAACGAGGCCAAGCTCGATAAGCTTTATGAGGATCCTTATCTCATCAAAACTCCCGTCGTCAGAAACGGGAAGCAGGCCACCGTCGGCTATTGCCCGGAAATCTGGAAAACCTGGGAATAAAAAATACCCGTCCGAACGAATCGGACGGGTATTTTTCAGTTTCGGTCAAACAAAATGCAGCACGAAGGTCAGCAGAACGAAAACGCCGGCAAACCAGGGGGTCGCCTTGGCCAGCTTGTCGTCCCAGGTCTTGGCCTTGCCCTTGGAGAGGAAGGTCTCGGCACCGCCGGAAATGGCACCGGACAGGCCGGCGCTCTTGCCGCTCTGCATCAGAACAACAGCAGTTACGGCGAGGCCGGAGAGAAGCTGCAGGATCGTGAGAATGATTTTAATGGCAGTCATGTATATCAATCCTTTCGATTTTTTTCAGTTTGACAGCTTTGACAGTATAGCATACCTAAATCTACAATTCAAGCTTTTTTTACACCCTTGCCCGCTTTTGCAGGGCGTCGCGTTCAGCAAGCAGGTGCCGGGATAACTCGGCCGCTGTCCAGGCG
Organism: Oscillospiraceae bacterium; assembly: GCA_902801295.1. Classification (GTDB taxonomy): domain Bacteria; phylum Bacillota; class Clostridia; order Oscillospirales; family Oscillospiraceae; genus Limivicinus. The sequence goes on from CADCHN010000001.1 coordinate 89,210, forward strand.
GCGTTGGTCGGCGTCAGCATGACCTTCAACTCTACGCGGCGGACACCCTCTGCGCGGAAAAAGCGCAGAAAACCGTCCAGCATCGCCTTGTCAAAGCCATGCATGACGAGCATTTCCGGAACCGAGGATGCGGCAGGCGCGGGAGAGTTCCGTCTTTCGAAGCCGGGCAGGCGGAAGAGGCAGCCGAGCGTTTCACCGAGATCCGTCGTCTGCACCGTGCGGACGATCACGCCCTGCGCGGTCAGGTAGCGGATGATGCGCATCGTGCGCTCCTCCGGCCGGAAGGCGAACAGAAGCACCTGTGGCTGCGGTTGCTGCGGGATTTGAAACGACATGGTTTTACCGTCCTTCCTGTTTAGTCCGAACAAAACGGCGAGATGGCACGGCTCCAGGCGCAAATGAGCTGTTCCAGCGAACAGGCTGCGTTGGCCGGGCTCGTGGAGGGAAGCGATACAGCCGGGATGCCGAGTGTGGGGAGCAGATAGCGGGCATAAAGTGACGAGGCTTTTCCGCCGTTGGTAAAGATCCGGTTTTCCACCCGGCTGCCGGATAAAATCGGCCGCAGATCCGCCGGAACAATGTCCTGAATGCTGCTGTCGGCCGAACCGATGATGCTGCAGCTCTCGATGACGTCATAGAGCGCGATCCGATGGCGGCGCAGAAACGATCGCTTTTCCTCAAGCGTCTGTGGTGCCTCATCATGAAAAACCGCCGCCAGAACCGGCCAGAAGCGGTTGCGCGGATGGCCGTAAAAGAAGCTCTGCTCCCGGGATTTGACCGAGGGAAAGCTGCCGAGAATCAGAATCCTGGAGTCCGGCGTATAAAACGGCCCGAAGCCGTGGGATAGATATTGGCGCTCAGCTGCCATAACCTCACCTTCCGTTATGGATTATCGGCGAAAGCGGATGAAAAGTCAAGGAATGCTTTTCGTGAATGGCATAGTTTTTCGTTGAAGAATGAATGGGGAACGGTTATAATCGAAATATAGGAGAGTGATAACAATGAAACTGATGGTCGCATCCGATATTCACGGTTCGGCGTACTGGTGCAGGCGGCTGCTGGAAGCCTTCGACCGAGAGGGCGCGGATCGGCTTTTGCTGCTGGGCGATATCCTTTATCACGGCCCGCGCAATGACCTGCCGGAGGAATACGCACCGATGGAGGTCGCCGCCATGCTCAATGCCCGCGCCGGTATGGTATTCGGCGTGCGCGGCAACTGCGACGCGGAGATCGACCAGATGGTGCTGCAGTTTCCGATGATGGCGGATTACAGTCTGCTCTTTGCCGGGCAGCACGCCGTTTTTGCCACGCACGGGCACGTCTGGAACAAGGAGCATCTGCCGCCGCTGCGTTCGGGCGACGTGCTGCTGCACGGGCATACCCATGTGCCCGCCTGGGAGGAAACAGCGGAAGGAATTTTTTACTTGAATCCCGGTTCCGTTTCGATACCGAAGGAGAACACGCCGCACGGCTATCTGCTGCTGGAGGAGAAAACCTGGAGCTGGAAGCGCGTGGACGGGGAAGAATACCACCGCTTGACGCTGGCTTGAACGGGGGAGGAGACGGTATGGATTCCATCAGAAATATGAGCCTGGAGGATCAGATCGCGCTTTGCTCCGGGGCGGACGCCTGGCACACCAAGGCGATCCCGGGGGCCGGTGTTCCGATCCTCTGCATGAGCGACGGGCCGCACGGTCTGCGAAAGGTCCGCGAAGGCGCCGGACTGACGGACGTCAACGACTCCGTCCCGGCGACCTGTTTCCCCACGGCTGTGCTGAGCGCCTGCAGCTGGGACCCGAAACTCCTGGAGGAGATCGGCAGGGCCATCGGCGAAGAGGCCGCGGCCAACGGCGTAGGGCTGCTGCTCGGCCCTGGCGCGAACATCAAGCGAAACCCTCTTTGCGGCCGCAATTTTGAGTATTTTTCCGAGGATCCCGTGTTGACCGGCAAACTCGCGGCAGCCATGATCCGCGGCGTGGAAAGCACCGGCGTCGGCGCCTGCCTGAAGCATTTCGCCTGCAACAGCCAGGAGTACAAGCGCTTCAATTCCGACAGCGTTCTGGATGAGCGCACACTCCGGGAAATCTACCTCAGCGGCTTTGAAACGGCGGTTAAAGAAGGAAAGCCCTCCGCCGTCATGTGCGCCTACAACAAGGTCAACGGCGAGCATTGCTCCGACAGCAAAAAACTCCTGACGGACATTTTGCGCGAAGAATGGGGCTTTGACGGCATGGTCGTCACCGACTGGGGCGCGATGAATGACCGCGTCCGCGCTTTTGAGGCCGGCTGCGACCTGAATATGCCGGGCGGCTCGGCCTATCAGGAGCGCGAGGCCGCCGCGGCGGTGCGTGAGGGTAAACTCGACCGGGACTGTGTCGTCCGCTCAGCCGAGCGAGTGGCGCAGCTCGCGCTGCGCGCCCAGAAGGTGCAGAAGGAGAAGCCGCCCTTTGACCCGGCAGCGCACCATACGCTTGCCGGAAGGGCAGCGGCGGAGAGCGCCGTGCTGCTGAAAAATCAAGGCCATATTCTGCCGATTGCCAAGGATCTGGACGTGCTGTTCATCGGCCCGATGGCCGCGCAGCTGCGCTATCAGGGGGGCGGCAGCAGCCATATCAATCCCATCACGCAGCGGCAGGTGACGGAGCTGTGCCCGGATATCCCCTGGGTGCAGGGCTGCCCGATGGACGGCACCAGCGACAAGAATCTGCTGCAGGAGGCTGAGAAGGCTGCGAAAAAGGCGGGCATTGCCGTGCTGTTTCTCGGCCTGCCCGACCCTTTTGAATCCGAGGGCTTTGACCGTGAGACGATGGCTATGCCGGAGGGTTACAATGAGCTCATTGAGCGCGTGGCTGCAGTCAACCCGCACACGGTCGTCGTTTTGTGCTGCGGCAGCCCGGTGGAGATGCCCTGGGCGGACAGGGTCAAGGGCATTCTGTATCTCGGCCTGCCCGGGGAAGCCGGCGCCGAGGCGATCGTCGATCTGCTCTTCGGCGACGCCTGTCCCGGCGGAAGGCTCGCGGAGAGCTGGCCGCTGCGGGATAAGGACTGCGTTTCCTCGAGCTATTACGCCGGGCAGCATAAGGACGCGCACTACCGCGAGGGCATCTACGTCGGTTACCGTTATTACCGGAAAGCCGGGCTGCCGGTGTGCTATCCCTTCGGCTACGGCCTGAGCTATACAAGCTTTTCCTATTCCCATCTGGAGATCATCGGGAACACGGTCAGCTGCCGGGTAAAGAACAGCGGGAAACGGGACGGCGCGGAAGTCGTACAGCTCTATATCTCTCCGCCGGAGGGCACGGCCTACCGCGCGCCGCTTGAGCTCAAGGGCTTCGAAAAGGTCTGGCTAAAGCGTGGGGAGACAAAGACTGTCCGCTTCACGCTCGACGAGCGCTGCTTTGCCGTCTGGCAGGACGGATGGATCGTCCCGGCGGGGGAATACGGCGTGCATGTCGGCTCTTCCTCGGCTGATCTACTCCTGCACGGCAGCATCCGCCGCGACGGCGTTTTCTGGGATGGCACGTCCTGCCCCGACTGGTATCTCCGACCGGAGGGCTGCCCTTCTCACATCGCCTTTGAGCATCTGCTCGGCCGTCCGGCGGCGGAGAAGCGGGCGCGGAAGGGATCATATACGATGGAGAATACGCTGAATGAAATGCAGGAGGATTCTCTGACTGCGCGGCTTGTGACGATGGCCATGGCCGCTTATCTCGCCAAGGCCAACGGCGGCGACCGCAGCAGTCCGGACTATCGGATGGCGCTGAGCACCTCGGCCGATGCGCCGCTGCGATCGCTGAAGATCTTTCTCGGAAAAGACAGCGCCGCGATGGACGCGCTGCTGGAGCTTTCCAACGGGCACGGCCTGCGCGCGCTGCAAAAACTGCTGAAAGACGAAGGACGATAACCGTATGTTGTCCGTTCAACCACGCATACAATGATTCTGAACAGGCGCCGCCGTTCCTTTCCGGCGGCGCCTGCTTCACGCTCTTGTCATGATCGAAAGATCGTGCTATAATTCAACTAATATGAGTTCAACAGGGAGGAATCTGCCTTGTCGATTTGGAATGCGATCATCCTGGGGCTTGTCCAGGGACTGGCGGAGTTTTTACCGATTTCGAGTTCCGGCCATCTGTCGGTGCTCAATAATTTGTTCGGAATGACCACGGCGGAGAACGGGCATATGTTCTTTGACGTGCTGCTCCATCTCGGTACACTGATTTCCATCTGCGTGGTCTATTGGCAGGACATCGTGGATATGTTCTTCGAGGTGCTGGGCTTTGTGAACATAGGGCCGCTCGCCGGCAAGAGAAAGGCGCATTATCCCGCGGCGCGCCTGTTTTTGATGATCGTGCTGGCGACGCTGCCGCTCGTACTGGTGATGCCGGTCAAGGATATGCTCGAGGGTCTGTATTACGACAGCATTTTCATCGGCGTGATGCTGATTTTCACTGGCTTTATGCTCTATGTGTCCGATAAGATGGTTCCGGGCAGCAAGACCGAGAAAAACATGGGGATGCTCGATGCGCTGCTCATCGGCGTTTGCCAGTGTGTGGCCACAATCCCCGGTCTCTCCCGTTCGGGAACCACGATTACGGCCGGCCTCGCTATGGGCCTCAAGCGCGAGTTTGCGGTGAAGTTCGCGTTTTTGATGAGCCTTCCCGCCGTACTCGGCGCCAATATTCTCAGTATTGCTGACGCTGCGCGCGAGGGCATCGACTGGTCCTGCATGCCGGCCTATCTCGTTGGCATGGCGGTGGCCATGGTCACCGGCATCGGGTCGATTACGCTTCTCAAACGCATCTCCCGCAGCGGACATTTCGGCGGCTTTGCCTATTATTGCTGGGTCGCCGGCGCGATGTCCATCATTCTGACAATGATTTTCTGACGTTACGAAAGGAAACGCTCATGGCACAGAGCACCAAATCCAACAAGAAAAAATCGTCCGGCGCTGCGGCAAAATCCGCACCCAAGGCGTCGGGCGCGAAAAAGCAGGCGCCGCCTCCGGAACCCGCGCCGCCGCGTCGGCGCGAGATCCTGGGCATTGTGTTCTTTTTCGCCGCTGTTTTTCTGATTATCAGCTTCTTTAATTCTGAGGGCGCGCTGATCGTTTTCGGCACGAACCTCATCAAGTCTCTCGTCGGCTACGGCTTCTGGCTGACGGCGCCGGCCTTCCTCTTCTGCGCGGTGATCCTGGTGTTTCACCACGGGCGGCCGGTCGCGTTTCGCGTGTTCTGCATTCTGATGCTGCCGCTTCTGTTTGCTGCAATGGGACAGGTCCTCTATGTCGGCGCGCCGCCCGAGGACTTTGATCTCAAGCAGGTGATCGGCACGCTCAGCGAGCAGGGCAAGCTGCTGGCGTCCGGCGGTGTTCTGGGCGGCCTGTTCGGCTATGCGCTGTATCATGCGCTCAGCAGAATCGGCGCGTTCATCGTTCTGCTGGTGATTTTCGGCCTCTTCCTTGTGATCGGCACCAAGTTTGATGTCAGCGGCGCTGCCAGCAAAATCAAAAGCCGCGCCACCCGACCCTATGAGCCAGAGGAAGAACCTCCTGTTGAGATGAAAACCGCGCCGGAACCGAAAAAAAAGAAAGCGCATGCCGTCGACTCCTTCCCGCGGCCTCTCGGCCGCAACGGGCGGGAGATGGATCTTCCCCTCGGTGACGATGAGGAGATTCTCCCGCTGCGTGAATTCGACGACATCAGGGAAAAAGACTTCGAGACGGAGCCCAAGCGCGCCAAAGTACGCAAAAAAGCCGCTCCCGCCGTGCAAAGCGTGAGTCCCACGGAGCGGGTGGAGCCGATGGATCTGGACGAGGCGGCTGATTTGGCTGGTATCGCGCTTCAGCGCGAACCGCAGAGCGTTCCGGCCCGCGTCCGGCCGACAGTCGCCGCGACGGAAATTACCGACCCGCCCAAGACGAAGAAACCGGTCAAGGTGGACGTGGAGGCCGAGGCCAAGGCTGTGGCCGACGCGATCTCCGGTCAGGAGGAGCAGGGCCAGTATCAGCTCCCGCCGATGAGCCTGCTGCGCGGCGGTTCAAACGCCAGCGTCGATTACCGCGACGAGGTGCGTCTCAACCGCGAGCGTCTGGAAAACGCGCTGCACAGCTTCGGCATCAGCTCCGCCATCGTCGGCGTGATCCGCGGCCCGACCGTCACGCGCTATGACATCGAACTGGAGCAGGGCGTGAAGCTCTCCCGCGTGACGAATCTGGCGGGCGACCTCGCGCTGGCGCTGGGCGTCGTCAACGTCCGCATCGCGCCGATCCCGGAGAAGATTTCCACCGTCGGCATCGAGGTGCCGAACAAGCTCGTCAGCACCGTCTACCTGCGGGACATCCTCGACACGCCCAAGTTTGCCAACGCCAAGAGCAAGATCAGCTTTGCGCTCGGCAAAGACATCAGCGGTGAGGGCATCATCGGCAATATCGCCAAGCTCCCGCACCTGCTGATTGCCGGCACCACCGGCTCCGGCAAATCGGTCTGCATGAACAGTCTCATCCTCAGCCTCCTTTATAAGGCGCGGCCGGATGAGGTCCGTCTCATTATGATCGACCCGAAGATGGTCGAGCTCGGCATCTATAACGGCATCCCGCACCTCTACGTCCCTGTGGTCACCGACCCGAAAAAAGCCGCCGGTGCGCTGCAATGGTCGGTCGTCGAGATGCTCAAGCGCTACCGCCTCTTCTCGGAGGCCGGTGTGCGCGACCTGGAAAACTACAACAAGCACTGCATCGACCACGGCGAGCCGACGCTTCCGCAGGTCGTTATCGTCATCGACGAGCTGGCGGATCTGATGATGATTGCCGCCAAGGAAGTGGAGGAGAGCATCTGCCGCGTGGCGCAGATGGGCCGCGCCGCCGGGATGCACCTCGTGATCGCGACTCAGCGTCCGTCGGCGGACGTGATTACGGGTCTGATGAAGGCAAACGTGCCTTCCCGCATCGCCTTTGCCGTCTCGTCCGCGATGGAAAGCCGCATCATCCTTGACCAGAGCGGCGCGGAAAAGCTGGTGGGCATGGGCGACATGCTCTTCTCGCCCGTCGGCGTCGGCAAGCCGATCCGCATTCAGGGCGCCTTCGTCTCCGACGAGGAGCGCGAGGCCGTGGTGCAGTTTATCAAGGAAAACGCCGCCGGAGCCCAGACAAATCCGGACATTGAGGATTACATGAACAAGGCGGCCGAGGATAAAAGCGGCGCGGACAACGGCAAGAGCAGCGCGGACGACAGTCCGGCCGGCGATTACGACGAGATGCTGCCGCAGGCGGTGGAAGCGGTGCTGGAGGCAAAGTCCTGCTCGGTCTCCATGCTGCAGCGGAGGGTCAAGCTCGGCTACTCCCGCGCAGCCCGCATCGTGGACCAGATGGAGGAACTCGGCATCGTCGGTCCCTACGAGGGCGCCAAGCCCCGCAGCGTGATTATCGACCGCAACGGCTGGCAGGAAATCCAGGCGCAGCTCGGGATGGCCCCGGCCGGCGATCTGGCTTTGGCTGCCGAGATGAACGAAGACAGCGAAAACATGGAGTATTGACAGAAAAGGGCGCGCAAAACGCCCTTTTCTCATGAGTGAACATGAGTGATTATTTTCATCCGCACATGAATCCGGAGGATGTGAATCGCATCAGCATGCTTGGCCTTGCCCATGTGGGCGACGGAGTCTATGAACTGCTGGTGCGCACGATGCTGTGCACCGACGGCCATCTGGCGATCCAGGATCTGCACCGTACGACGGTACGCTATGTCAACGCACCGGCGCAGGCCAGAGCCATGGAAAAGCTCCTGCCTCTGCTGACGGAGGAGGAGAGCGCCATCTATCGCCGCGGGAGAAACGCCAAGGTGCACGGCGTGCCGCAGAATGCGAGCGTGGCCGAGTATCACAGCGCGACCGGGCTGGAGGCGCTGTTCGGCTGGCTGTATCTGCTGGGGCGCAGCGAGCGCATTTCCGAGCTCTTTGCGCTTATCACGGAGGAATAGACCATGCCTCTGGATGCCATTTGCCTGCAGGCCCTGACGGCGGAGCTCGCTCCCAAGCTGGAGGGCGCGAAAATTGAAAAGGTGCAGCAGCCCGAACGGGATCTGCTGCTGTTGTCCGTGCGCGGAAAAGCCGGCAGCGGCAAGCTGCTGCTTGCCGCCGGGACAGGGAGCGCCCGCGTGCATTTTACCGCGGAGACGATGGAAAACCCCGCCGAGCCGCCGATGTTCTGCATGCTGCTGCGAAAGCACCTGGTGGGTGCGCGTATTCTCGCCGTCACGCAGCCTGCGCACGAGCGCATGCTGCGCATCGAGCTGGAGGCGCGGGATGAGATGGGCGATGTTGCGGGAAAAGCGCTGATCGTCGAGATGATCGGCCGCAGCTCGAACGTGATCCTTGTCGGCTCGGACGGGCGGATCATCGACTGCCTGCGGCGGATGGACTTCGCGGGCGACGAGCTGCGCCGTCTGCTGCCAGGCATGATTTACCGTCTGCCACCGGCACAGGATAAGCGCAGCATCTTTGAACTGAACGAGGAGCAGATCCCCGGCCTGATCGCATCGGCCGATCCTTCGGTTCCGATCGACCGCTGGCTGCTCGGGCATTTTTCCGGCCTCTCGCCGCTGATCTGCCGCGAGATCGCCTGCCGCTGCGGCGAGCGTTATGACGCCCTCGCACCGGAAATGGAACGCCTGCTCGCGCGGCTGCGGACCGGTGATTTCTGCCCGACCATGCTTCTGGAGGACGGCGCGCCGCGCGACTTCAGCTTCATGGAAATTCAACAATACGGCGCGCGGATGGAAAACCGCCGCTGTGAGAGCTTTTCCGAGCTGCTCGATTTCTTCTATGCACAGCGTGAGCGAGCGGAGCGGCAGCGCCGCCGCAGCCATGATCTGTTGCGCACGGTGCGAACGGCGCGCGACCGCCTGCAGCGCAAGCTCGGAGTGCAGCGCGAGGAGTTTCGGCGTACCGAGAGCCGGGAGGAAGTGCGGAAAAAGGCAGAGCTTTTGACCGCCAATCTTTACCGTCTGAAAAAGGGCGACCGCGAGCTTCGCTGCGAGGACTATTATCAGGAGGGTTCTCCGGAGATCGTCATCCCGCTGGATGTGTTGAAAACGCCGCAGCAGAACGCGGCGGCGCTGTATAAGGAGTATAACAAGCTCAAGGCGGCGGCCGAGCATCTGCGCGTTCTGCTTGCGCAGGGCGAGCAGCAGCTGGATTATCTGGAGAGCGTGCTGGATCAGATCGAGCGCGCCGAGAGCGAGAAGGACCTGGCGGAGCTTCGTCGGGAGCTCACCGAAACCGGCTATCTGAAGAAGCAGAAAAAGGGAAAGCCCGAAAAGATCAAGGCGCAGGGGCCTCTGGCCTATTGCTCCGACGACGGATATGAGATCCTGGTCGGACGCAATAACCTGCAAAACGACGAACTGACGACCAGGATCGCCCGGCGCACGGATTACTGGCTGCACACCCAAAAGGTGCACGGAAGCCACGTCATCATCCGCTGCGAGGGAACAGAGCCGCCCGCGCGCACGTTTGAGCAGGCGGCGAGCCTTGCGGTCTATCATTCCCAGGGGAGGGAAGGCGGCAAGATCCCGGTGGATGTTGCGATGGTCCGCTTTGTCCGCAAGCCCTCCGGCGCGCTGCCGGGCAAGGTGATCTATACGGACTATCAAACCATCCTCTCACAGGCCGATGTGGCGCTGGCGGAGAGACTGCAGAAAAAGAAATGACAGGTTCGAAGGAACCTGTCATTTTGTTTATGCTGCCGACGTATGTTTCCCAGTCTTTGGCTTTTGTTGGAAGAAATCCATATGGTAGAAGCGTTTGGGAATCACATGGGAGGCAATCAGCGTGGCGATGACGCCGGCGATCGAGCCGACGATCAGGCCGCCCAGCACGTCGCTGGGATAGTGGACGACGAGATAGATGCGGCTCAGGCCCATCAGGAAAGCAAAGATAAGGGCCAGCCAGCTCACGCGCTTTTTGCCCAGCAGGAACACGGGCACCATCGAGGCAAAGGCCGCGGTCGTGTGGCCGGAGGGGAAGCTCTTGTCGCTCTCGGTGTGCGCGCCCATCAGCTGCCACAGGGGATAGAAAAAGCCGGTCTCGTCCGCATAGGGGCGCGGGCGCGCGATGACAACTTTGATGAAGAGGTTGGTGAAAAGCGCGCCGATCGTGATGCCGAGCAGCATCGCCGTCCCGAAACGGCGGGTCTTTTTGACAAACATCAGGCACAGAGACAGAAGAATCAAAAAGATTCCTCCCTTGCCCATCAGGGAAATCAGCTCCAGAAACGGAGAAAAGAACCATCCTGCGGCGTCGTACAGCTGGTGTACGGCGGCGGTAACGGCCTGGTCAAAGCCGGCAAAGCTTGTATTAAGCCACATGGCTGCGGCAGATGCTTCCATAATGATACTCCTTTATTTCTTTTTCCGCTTGATTTTACCACACAAGCATCCGGAAGTCCACGGCTTTTTTGCGGCGGGATGAATTCTTCATGATTTTTGCGCGGATCAGATGCTGCTTCTTGTCATTGCGCGGAGAGAATGTTATAATATTCTGAAAAACTGTGAGGAGAAATCTATGGACGCTTTCAAGCTTGTCTCGGATTATCGTCCGACCGGCGATCAGCCGGAGGCGATTGATCTGCTGACGCAGGGAATTGAAAACGGGATCGACGAGCAGGTGCTGCTTGGCGTCACCGGCTCGGGCAAGACCTTCACGATGGCAAACGTCATCGCGCGCCTCAACCGCCCGACGCTGGTGCTGGCGCACAACAAGACGCTGGCCGCGCAGCTTTGCAGCGAGTTTCGGGAGTTCTTTCCGGAAAACGCGGTGGAGTATTTTGTTTCCTATTACGACTACTACCAGCCGGAGGCCTATATCCCGCATACCGACACCTTCATTGAGAAGGACTGCGCGATCAACGACGAGATCGAGCGCCTGCGCCACAGTGCGACCTCGAGCCTCTTTGAGCGGCGGGATGTGATTGTCGTCTCCTCCGTCTCCTGCATCTACGGCTTGGGCGACCCGATCGACTATGCCAATATGGTCATCTCTCTCCGCCCCGGGCAGACCCGGAACTTCGACGAGCTGCTGCACAAGCTGGTGGAGATCCGCTACGAGCGCAACGATATCGCCTTTGAGCGCAACATGTTCCGCGTCCGCGGCGATACGGTGGAGATCTTCCCGGCCTATTCCAATGATAAGGCCATCCGCGTTGAGTTCTTTGGCGACGAGATCGACCGCATCAGTGAAATCAACGTCGTCACCGGCACGGCAACCCGGATTTTGAACCACGTGGCCATCTATCCGGCGAGCCACTATGTGACGACGAAGGAAAAGCTCGCCGCTGCCATCGACCGCATCCGCACCGAATGCGATGAGCGCGTGAAATACTTTGAGGCAAACAACCGCCTGCTGGAGGCGCAGCGCATCAAGCAGCGCACGGATTACGATATCGAGATGATGCAGGAGCTCGGCTACTGCTCCGGCATTGAGAACTATTCTCGCGTCATCTCCAACCGCGCGCCCGGCAGCCCTCCGATGACGCTGCTCGACTATTTCCCGAAGGATTTTCTGCTCTTTGTGGACGAGAGCCATGTGACGCTGCCGCAGGTGCGCGCGATGTACCGCGGCGACCGCGCGCGCAAGGAGTCTCTGGTGGAGTACGGTTTCCGTCTGCCCTCGGCCTTTGACAACCGGCCGCTCAAGTATGACGAATTCTGCGAGCGCATCCATCAGCGCGTCTACGTTTCCGCCACGCCCGGCGATTATGAAAAAGAGCGTGCGGGACAGATCGTGGAACAGATCATCCGCCCGACTGGCCTTCTGGATCCCGAGATCTTTGTCCGTCCCGTGGAGGGGCAGATCGACGACCTGATCGGGGAAATCAACGCGAAGATCGAAAAGGGCCAGCGGAGCCTCGTGACAACGCTCACAAAGCGTATGGCTGAGGATTTGACCGATTATCTGAAAGGCGTCGGCATCCGCTGCCGCTATATGCACCACGATATCGGAACCATCGAGCGCATGGAGATCATCCGTGACCTGCGCCTCGGCGAATTCGATGTGCTGGTCGGTATCAACCTCCTGCGGGAGGGCCTGGATATCCCCGAGGTCGGGCTGGTGGCGATCCTCGACGCCGACAAGGAGGGTTTCCTGCGCAGCGAGACGAGTCTGATCCAGACGGTCGGCCGCGCCGCGCGCAACGCCGACAGCATCGTCATTATGTATGCCGACACCGTGACTCCCTCGATGCGTGCCTGCATTACCGAGACGCAGCGCCGCCGCGCCAAACAGATGGCCTACAACGAAGAACACGGCATCGTGCCGCAGACGATCGTGAAAAACGTGCGCGAGCTGCTGGAAATCTCGACCGAAGCGACCGCCGCGCCGACAAAGGCAAACGGCGTGAAGATGACCGAGCGGGAACGCCGCGAGCTGATCGCTTCGCTCGAGAGCAAGATGAAGAAGGCGGCGCAGATGCTCGAATACGAGATCGCGGCGCAGCTGCGTGACGAGATCATCCGGCTGCGGGGTGAATCGCAGCTCAAGAGGTAACGCTATGAAATGTATGATTCTGGACGGCAACAGCATCGTCAACCGCGCCTTTTACGGCGTTCGCGCGCTCACCGCGCCCGACGGGACGCCGACCAACGCGGTTTACGGTTTTCTTGCCATTCTGCAGCGCCTGCTGGACGAGCAGAAGCCGGATGCCCTCTGCGTCAGCTTTGACCTGAAGGCGCCGACCTTCCGCCACCTGGCAGACGCCGACTATAAGGCGACACGTCACCCTATGCCGGAGGAACTGGCTGTACAGATGCCGCTGCTCAAGGAGACGCTCGATGGCATGGGTATCCGGCGTTATGAAAAAGAGGGCTATGAGGCGGACGATATTCTCGGTACAGTGTCCGCCCGCTGTGAAAAGGCCGGCTGGGACTGTGTGATCGTCACCGGCGACAAGGACAGCCTGCAGCTTGTGACCGAGCGCACCACGGTCTGCCACGTCAAAAGCCGCATGGGCCAGACTGAGACGATTCTCTACACCCCGGAGCGCTTCCGGGAGGAATACGGCTTTGAGCCGAAGCGCATGGTCGATCTCAAGGCCCTGATGGGCGATACCTCCGACAACATCCCCGGCGTGCCCGGCGTGGGCGAAAAGACCGCGCTGGATCTGCTGCGTCGGTTCGGCTCGCTGGACGCGATTTATGATGGCCTGGATAGCCTTGATATCAAGGACAGCCTGCGCAAAAAGCTCGCCGCGGGGGAGGAGAGCGCACGAAAGTCCTTCTGGCTCGCCACGATCCTCTGCGATGTGCCGATGGACTTCGATCCGGATGAAACCCGCTGGAACAGAAACTACCGTCCGGAGCTTTTTGATCTCTTTCAGCGCCTCGGCTTTCACAAGTTTATCGAAAAATGGGGTCTTGAGCCCGCAGCGGAGCAGGCGGAGCGCATCAGCACCGCTGCGCTGCCGCGCGTAGACCTGACCGCCGAGACGCTTTCCGCGTTTTTGAACACGCTGTCAGAGAACCGCCCGCTTGCCGTTTATGCGCCGGAGGGGCTGGATCGGCTGGAGCTCTGCGACGGAACGACGGTGATAACTGCTGCCTGGAACGGCTGCGGCGAGGGCTATCAGGAGCTGCTGCGCGCGCTGTTCTCTGCGAAGGTCCCGAAGATTTCCCACAATGTCAAAAACCTGATGAGCCTTCTGATGAAGGACGGCCTGAGCGTCGATGGTTTTGTGTTCGACACGGCCCTGGCCGGTTATCTGCTGGACGCGACTGCCAGCGATTACGCGCCTGAGCGCCTGTCCGCGCGTTACGCGGGCGAAGAAAAATCTGGCGCGGAGGCGCTTTGGGCGCTCTGGGAGCCGATGAAGCAAAAGCTCGCGGACTTCGGCATGACCGAGCTCTTTGAAACGATCGAGCTGCCGCTCTGCCGCGTATTGGCGGACATGGAACAGGTCGGCTTTTTTGTCGACCGCAAGGCGCTCTACGACTTCGGCGAGAGCCTGAACGCCGGTATTGCCGCGCTGCAGGAGAGCATCTGGCGGCACGCCGGGCATGAATTCAACATCCTTTCGCCCAAGCAGCTCGGAACGGTGCTGTTTGACGAGCTGATGCTGCCCTCCGGCAAAAAGACCAAGACCGGCTGGAGCACGAACGCCGACGTTCTGGACAAGCTGCGCGGCAAGCACCCCATCGTGGACGAAGTGCTGGATTACCGCATGCTGACAAAGCTCAAATCCACTTATGCCGAGGGGCTGCTGAAGGTCATCGAGGCCGACGGCCGCATCCACACCAATTTCCAGATGACCGTGACCGCGACGGGCCGCCTGTCCTCGACCGAGCCGAATTTGCAGAATATCCCGGTGCGCAAGGAACTCGGCGCGCAGATCCGGCGGATGTTTGTCGCTTCTCCCGGCCATGTGCTGGTGGATGCCGACTACAGCCAGATTGAGCTGCGGCTGCTTGCCCATATTTCCGACGACAAGACCATGCAGGAGGCTTTTCTCAGCGGCGAAGATTTCCACCGCGTCACGGCTTCGCAGGTTTTTGATACGCCGCTCGACGAGGTGACGCCGCTGCTGCGAAGCCGCGCCAAGGCCGTCAATTTCGGCATTGTCTACGGCATCTCCGCCTTTTCCCTCGCGCAGGATATCGGTGTCTGGCCGAACGAGGCCAAGGCATATATCGACGCCTATCTTGCCAAGTATCACGGTGTGCGCGATTATATGAAGCGCATTGTTGCCGAGGCGCGCGACGACGGCTATGTTTCTACGCTCTATGGGCGTCGGAGGGAGCTGCCGGAGCTCAAGAGCGCCAATTTCAATATGCGCTCCTTCGGTGAGCGCGTGGCACTGAACATGCCCATCCAAGGCACCGCGGCCGATATCATCAAGCTGGCCATGGTGCGGGTCTACCGCCGTCTGCGTGAAGAAAAGCTGCAGGCCAAGCTCATTTTGCAGGTGCACGACGAGCTGATTGTCGAGTGCCCGGAAAACGAAGCCGAGCGAGTGCGCGAAATCCTTTGCTATGAGATGGAGCACACGGCCGAGCTCGCCGTGCCGCTGACGGTGGATGCGCACATCGGCCACAGCTGGGCGGAGGCGCATTGAGATGGACTATCACATCGGTAACGCCGATAAGCGGCACCTGGACGCGCTGGTTGAGCTGGAGCGGCAGTGCTTTTCTGTTCCCTGGACACGCGCGCAGATCGCGGCGGAGCTGCCCGACGGGCATCATGAGTTCCTTGCGGCGGAGGCCGACGGGAAACTGCTTGGCTATGTCGGAATGATGTACGTTCTGGACGAGGGCTATATCTCCAATGTTGCCGTCGCGCCGGACTGCCGCCGGCAGGGGATCGCCTCGGCGCTGATTGCGGCGCTGCTGCGTCGTGCGGATGAGCTTCGACTCTCCTTCGTGACGCTGGAGGTGCGCGAATCAAACGCCCCGGCCATTGCGCTCTATGAACGCTTCGGATTTGCGCCTGTCGGCCGCAGAAAGGGCTATTATGACGCGCCGAAAGAGGACGCGATTTTGATGACAACTTATTTGAAATGAGGCAACTGCGTTGAAAATACTTGCTTTTGAATCCACCTGTGATGAAACGGCGGTCGCCGTCGTGGAGGACGGCCGAAAAATCCTCAGCGATCAGATTTTTTCCCAGGCCGATTTGCACGCCGTCTACGGCGGCGTTGTGCCTGAGATCGCCTCACGCTGCCATGTCGAGTCGATTTCGATTCTGGCCCGCCGCGCTATCGAGGCGGCCGGCATCACGAAACAGGATATCGACGCCGTGGCCGTGAGCTATGCGCCGGGGCTGATCGGCGCCGTGCTGGTGGGCGTGAATTTTGCCAAATCCGCGGCACTCGCGCTCGGTGTGCCGCTGATTCCGGTGCACCACATCCGCGGGCACATGGCAGCCAATTACCTCGCCTATCCCGAACTTGAGCCGCCCTATCTGTGCCTGGCAATTTCCGGCGGCAACACACTGCTGGTCGATGTGCGTGACTATACCGATATGAAGATCATCGGCGCGACGCGCGACGACGCAGCCGGGGAGTGCTTTGACAAAACCGCCCGCGTGCTCGGCCTGCCCTATCCGGGCGGCAAGCCGATCGACCAGCTCTCCCAGGGCGGCGACGATACGCGCTACAGCTTCCCGATCGGGCATGTGGACGGCAACCCCTATGATATGAGCTTTTCCGGGCTTAAGACGGCGGTCATCAACCTGGTTCACAACGCCGAGCAGAAAGGGGAGGAGATCGACCGTGCCGCGCTGGCCGCCTCTTTCACAAAGGCTGTCAGCGACAGTCTTGTGCCGCGCACGATGCAGGCAGCGGCAGAGCTGGGTCGCGACAAGATCGTCATCGCCGGCGGCGTAGCGGCCAACTCCCGCATCCGCGCCGACTTCCAGAAGGCTGCCGCGGCACATGGACTGCAGCTTTTTATTCCTCCGCTGAAGCTCTGCGGTGATAACGGCGCCATGATCGGCGCGCAGGCCTATTACGAATACCTCGCCGGCGTCCGTGCCGGCAGCGATCTGAACGCATACGCAACGATGGATCTTTAACTCACAGAGACAGGGGATGCAGACAATGAGTGTGCACGACGGACACAGGACTCGCCTCAAGGAGCGTTATACCGCGTACGGCCTGGACAATTTCAACGATCATAATGTGCTGGAGCTGCTGTTGTTCTACGCCATCCCGCGCAGGGATACGAATACGCTGGCCCATGCGCTGCTGGATCATTTCGGCTCGCTGGACGCCGTGTTTGACGCCTCCGTCCACGAGCTGATGGCCGTGCCGGGGATCGGAGAAAGCACTGCGACGCTGATTACTCTTGTGCCGGAGATCAATAAACGCTGCGCCGTCAGCCGCGTCAGGGACGTTACGGCCTTTAACTGCGCCGCCCAGACCGCCCGCTATCTGATCCCACGCCTTGGCATGGAGAAATCCGAAAAAGTCCTGCTGCTCTGTCTGAATCCGCAAAAGCAGCTCATCTGCTGTACGGAGCTCGGTAGCGGTGTTGTGGATACTGTCAGTCTGAACGTCCGCCAGGTTGTGGAGACGGCTCTGAAGGCGAGGGCGAGCTCGGTCATTCTCGCTCATAATCATCCCTCCGGCAATCCGGCGCCCTCGCGTGACGATGAGCTGCTGACCCGCAGAGTCCGCGAAGCGCTGCAGCTGGTGGATATTTCCCTTGACGACCATGTGATTATCGGCGGGCAGACCTATTTCTCCTTTACCGATTCCGGCCTGCTGCTGTATCCGTTGTCTTCGCGCTATTAACGGGGGGAGGACGCTGTGAAACCGGAAGAACAAATGCATCCGCTGATTTATCAGACGCTCGTCCGCTATATTGGCTACGGCTGGGGCGACGCGATCATTCAGAGCCTGATTCGCTATCGCTTCAACGTGAAAATCAGTCATCATTGTCTGCGAACCTTTCGGGAGGGCGGCGATTGTACCGCGCATTGTCAGAGTGTCTGCCCGTGGAAGAATTATGTTATGTAAACTTGATTTCCGGCGATTTGAGCGCTTGAAAAGCTCTTTGCAGCGATTCTGCAGTGTTTTTGCTTGAATTGCCGCGTTTTTCCACCGGGCTGTTGTGGACAAACTTGTGGAAAATGTTGATAACTCTTTGATGAATTTTTATTTCACCAGGTTATGTAACTCGAAATCCAATGAACTGAAATTCTGAAAAATCCCTCTTCATGCGACAAAACCGGAACTATTTTTGCAGTTGCTGTTTTATTGACAGACGCTTAGACACGACGGGAGTGTAACTCCGTTACAAAAAAATACGATTTGTAATATCCTATGTTTTTTGTTGACTTCTCCCCGCGATTGTGGTACTATTACCCGGCAAACGCTGGTATAGCTCAGTCGGTAGAGCAGCTGATTCGTAATCAGCAGGTCGTGTGTTCGAGTCACATTACCAGCTCCAAACATCGCAGCCCGGAAGTTGAAGACTTCCGGGCTGTTTTCTATTTATCGGAGGTGACGAAATGACAACGCTGCAAAAAATTTACGACCGCTCGTTTCAGGCGGTATTCAACCTTGGCGCTCGTTTTCTGCGCTGGCGGCGGCCGATCCTGGTGACAGGCGCCGGCTGTTCCGGGCAGATTCCTGCGTTGATCAAGCGGGAAGCCATCGAAAAAGTCATGGTCGTAACCGGCCCGAGCGTTGGGAAAAGGATTGCTCCGCGCATCCTCGAGGCGCTGGAGGACTCCGGACTCTCCTATGAGCTGTTTACGGAGGTGGAGTCCAATCCGAGCGTCCGCACGGTGGAGAGGATCCGGGATCTCTATCGGGAAGGAGGCTGCCAGGGCTTTGTCGCCATCGGGGGCGGCTCTCCGATGGACGCGGCCAAAGCGGCGGCGGCGCTGATCGCGCGCCCGCGCGCGACGCTCGGCAGCATGGCTGGCCTTTTAAAGGTCGGCAGAAGCATTTCGCCCTTCATCGCCGTGCCGACGACCGCCGGTACGGGTTCCGAGACCACGATCGCCGCAGTAGTCACCGACCCGGAGACCCACCATAAGTACGCCTTAATGGATCTGCACCTTGTACCGAAGGTCGCAGTGCTTGATCCCGAACTGACGCGGGCGCTGCCGCCGGCGATCACCGCCGCAACCGGGATGGACGCGCTGACGCACGCCGTGGAGGCCTATCTCTGCTGGACCTATAACACAAAAGAAAGTCTGCGCCTTGCGGAGGAAGCCGTTTGCGGCATTTTCCGCTATCTGGAGCGCGCCTACCGTGATGGCGGAGATATGGATGCGCGCGGTGAGATGCTGCTGGCTTCTTATCGGGCCGGCTTTGCCTTTACCCGCGCCGGTGTCGGCAACGTCCACGCGATCGCCCATACTCTCGGCGGGCTGTATAACACGCCGCACGGCCTGGCAAACGCGGTCATTCTTCCGATCGTGCTGGAGGACTACGGCGCAGCTGCCTGGCATAAGCTCGCGCGCCTGGCAGAGCTCACCGGGCTCAAATCGCAGGGGAGCGATGAGGAAAAGGCTCGCGCCTTCATTGCCGAGATCCGCGCAATGAATCGACGTATGGACATTCCCACAGGCTTTTCCAACATCCGCGAGGAGGATATCCCGCAAATGATCCGCTGGGCGCTGGCGGAGGCCAATCCCGTGTATCCCGTACCGGTAATCTATGACGAAAAGCGCTGCGAACATGTCATCCGCCGTGTGATCGCTGAGGCGTGATGAGCCAATAATTGTTCCTGTATTTGTAAATAATGCGTGAATTCGGTCAGAAATGATTGAAAAGAAGGATCAGAGTATGATACGATCTCCTCGCAAGGCAAGTGGCAAACATCGACGACGGAAATTTGTCAGAAAGGAGATCATGGTATGTTTACACTGGTTGTTGGCTTGATTCTTTCCCTCGTGCTTTATGTGGTGCTCGGCTTCCGAAGCGGTGAAGTGTGGGTGACTGATGCAAAGGGCAATTCCAGAATGGTGAAAAGCAAGCAGAAGGAATGGAAGAGCAATCCGCGTCAGTTCCTGGCGCTTGGCGCGCTGGCTGTCGTTCTGCTTCTCAGCTGCGTAACCGTGGTCCCCACGGGATATACCGGGATCCTGACAACCTTCGGCCGCGTCGAAAACCGCACCATCAATGCCGGTGCGCACTTGATTCTGCCCTGGCAGAACGTGGTGAAGATGGACAACCGTACGCAGAAGGTGCAGATCACGACCGAGGCTTTTTCGAGCGACATTCAGCAGGTGAATCTGCAGCTGAGCGTGAACTACTGCATCGACCAGGAGACCGCGCAGGAGCTGTACCGTACGGTCGGCATCAGCTATTATGAGAATGTCATGTATCCGCGGATCCTTGAGAATACCAAGGCGGTCTTCTCCCAGTATACCGCCGAGAACCTGATCGGCAAGCGCAACTCCCTGTCCGATCTGATCGCGGAATCCACCTCGGCGGATATGAAGCGCTATGGCATCACGATCGTTTCGATTGCCATTGAGGACATTGACTTTACCGACGCTTTTACCACGGCAGTCGAGGCCAAGCAGGTCGCCGCGCAGAATAAGCTCACGGCGGAAACCGAGCAGGCTCAGAAGACCATGGAGGAAGAAGCAACGGCCAAGCGTGCGGTGATCGCGGCCAATGCCGAGGCAGAAAAAGCCGTCATTGCGGCCAACGCCGAGCTTGAGGTCACGAAGATTCAGGCCGAGGCGGCGCTCTACGCCGGCGAAAAAGAGGCCGAGATGAACAAGCGCATTTCCGAATCACTTTCGGAAAAATTGATTCAGTATTACTGGATCAAAGAGTGGGACGGCGTTCTGCCGACCACGGTCCTCGGCAATGAGGGCAGCTATATCATCGACTTGACCGAGTAAATCATTGGATCAAAAAAGAACCGCCGGTTGGCGGTTCTTTTTTTGATATCGATGTTACTTTTTGAAGCTGTCCTTGAGTGCCACGGAGCGGTTAAAGACCAGATGGCCGGGTGCCGCGTCTCGGTTATCCAGGCAGAAGTAGCCCTGGCGCATGAACTGGTAGCCGTCGGCGCTCTTGCCCTGCTCCGGCATGGGCGCGTCGGCCAGGCAGGCTTCCACCTTGCAGCCGGTCAGAACCTCGAGACTGTCGGGATTGAGGCAGTCGAGGAAATTCTTGTCCGGGCCGTCGGGTTCGGGATCACTGAAGAGGTAGCTGTAGAGCCGCACCTCGGCGTCCGCGCAGTTGTCGGCGTCGACCCAGTGGATGGTCGCGCCCTTGACCTTGCGTCCGTCGGCCGGATCGCCGCCCCGGCTGTCCGGGTCATATTCGCACAGGACCTCGGTCACATTGCCGTTTTCGTCCTTGACGCAGCCGGAGCAGGTGACGAGATAGGCACCCTTCAGCCGCACTTCAAAGCCGGGGTGCAGGCGCTTGTATTTCGGCGCCGGGACTTCCGTGAAGTCGTCGGCTTCGATCCACAGGTGACGGGAGAAGCTGACCATGCGGCTGCCGGCCTCGGGATCGAGCGGATTGTTTTCAACCTCGAGCAGCTCGCTCTGACCCTCCGGGTAGTTTGTCACCGTCAGCTTGACCGGGCGGAGCACGGCCATCACGCGCTTGGCGTGGGCGTTCAGATCGTCGCGCAGGCAGCTTTCCAGCAGTGCCCAGTCCACGGTGGAATCCACCTTGGAAACGCCGATCCGATCGCAGAACTCGCGGATGGAGGCGGAGGTGTAGCCGCGGCGGCGCAGGCCGCAGAGCGTCGGCATGCGGGGATCGTCCCAGCCGGAGACCTTGCCCTCTTCCACCAACTGGCGGAGCTTGCGCTTGGACATGACCGTGTAATTGATGCCCAAACGGGCAAACTCTATCTGGCGGGGCTTGATACCGGGGATCGTCACATTGCTGACCACCCAGTCATACAGCGGGCGATGTGCCTCGTACTCGAGCGAGCAGAGGGAATGGGTAATGCCCTCGAGCGCGTCCTGGATGGGGTGGGCGAAGTCGTACATCGGGAAGATGCACCACTTGGTGCCCTGACGGTGATGCTCGATATAACGAATGCGGTAGAGCACCGGGTCGCGCATGTTGAAGTTGCCGCTGGCCAGGTCGATCTTGGCGCGCAGCGTGTATTTTCCCTCGGGGAACTCGCCGGCTCTCATGCGTTGGAAGAGGTCGAGACTCTCCTCGATGGGGCGGTCGCGCCAGGGGGAGACGGCGGGGTGTGTGGTGTCGCCGCGGTATTCCCTGAACTGCTCGGGCGTCAGCTCGCACACATAGGCCAGGCCTTTGCGGATCAGCTCCAAAGCAAGCTCATAGGTCTTTTCAAAGTAATCGGAACCGTAAAACAGGCGATCGCCCCAGTCAAAGCCCAGCCAGTGAATATCCTCCTGGATGGCGTTGACATACTCGGTGTCCTCCTTGGCGGGGTTGGTATCGTCAAAGCGGAGGTTGCAGATGCCGCCAAAGCGCTCGGCGGTGCTGAAGTCGATCGTCAGCGCCTTGCAGTGGCCGATGTGCAGATATCCGTTCGGCTCGGGCGGAAAGCGGGTGTGAACCTGCATGCCGTAGCAGCGCTGTCCCTCTGACAGATCCTCCTTGACAAATCCTTCAATAAAATTTCTGGTCTCTTCCATAGATAACACTCCTCATCGGACGCAAAAATACGCTGTTATTATAAACGATTCATCTCGCAATTACAATAAAAATGTGTTATACTGCTTTTATCGAAAAAAAGTAATCAAATAGCAGCGAATTGGTAATAAACGGATATCATTCGGAAAGGAACAGAAATATGCTTGATTGTTATGACATCATAATCGTCGGCGGCGGCGTGGCGGCGGCCTCAGCCGTGTTGACGGCGAAAAATCGCGGCAAAACGGTGGCTGTCATCACAAACGGCGAGGAGACCAGCAGTCTCTACCGCGCTGAGCGCATTACCAATTATCCCGGCCTACCTCCGATGAGCGGCAGGGAAATGAGCGAGCTCTTCCGCCGCCAGATCGAAGAAAACGCCACAGACGTGATCCGCGGGCGCGCGCTGAACGTGATGCCGATGGACGATGTGTTCGGCATTGCCGTGGGCAGCGATTTCTATCAGTGCCGCGCGCTCATCATCGCTGCCGGCATTACCCGGGAAAACCTCTATCCCGGCGAGGGTGAATATCTCGGGCGAGGCGTCAGCTACTGCGCCACCTGCGACGGGATGCTCTATCGCGGCAAGACCGTGGCTGTGATCGGCAGCGGCCATGAAGCGGTCGAGGACGCGGATTTCCTCGAGAGCATCGGCTGCCGGGTCATCCATCTGCGCGAAAACGGCCGCTATGAGATCAAGGGCGGATTGAAGGCGAACGCTGTGATATTCCGCGGCGAGGAGTACGCAGTGGACGGCGTTTTTATCATTAAGGACACCGTGTCCGTCACCCGTCTCGTACCTGGGTTGGAGTATGAAAACGGCGGCATTGTCACGGGACGCGATATGTCTACCAGCGTTCCCGGCGTTTTCGCGGCGGGCGACTGCACCGGAAAACCCTATCAGCTCGCCAAGGCGGCGGGCGAGGGAAACATCGCCGCGCTCAGCGCCTGCGAGTATATCTCCGCAAAAAAGTAAGCGCACAGGCACGCCTTGACGAAGCCGGACCTCTATCGTATAATCAACAGACAGAAACTCAACGATAGCCTCTTGCCGGGAGGAGAAAGCATGGATTTTACTCATTTTAACGATCAGGGCCGGGCGAAAATGGTGGACGTGGGCGAGAAGAACCCGACCCGCCGCACCGCCGTTGCGGCAGCGCGCGTACTCCTCAACCGTGAAACTTTCCGCCTGATCCAAAGCGGCGGCGTCAAAAAGGGAGACGTGCTGACGGTCGCGCAGATTGCCGGCGTGATGGGCGCCAAGCGCACGCCGGATCTGATCCCGATGTGTCATCCGATCTTGATCGACGGCATCGATCTGATGCTTTCTCTCGATGAGGAGCGCTGTTCGGTCGAAATCACCGCCAAGGTTTCCTGCGACGGGCGCACCGGCGTGGAGATGGAGGCACTGACAGCGGCGTCTGTGGCGGCGCTCACGGTCTACGACATGTGCAAGGCCGTGCAGCGGGACATGGTCATCACCGACATCCGCCTGCTCTCCAAGAGCGGCGGTGCCCACGGTGATTTTGTCCGGGCGGAATAAGCGTATGCAGTTTGTCATCACCTTTCTCGAGGGACTGATTTCCTTCGTCTCTCCCTGTATGCTGCCGATGCTGCCGGTCTATGTGTCGTACTTTGCCGGCGGCGCGGACAAAAAACGCGCCAATCTTTTTCGCGCCATGGCCTTTGTGCTCGGCTTTACCGTGGCCTTCTGTCTGATGGGTCTGTTTGCCGGAACGCTTGGCTCGCTTTTGCTGCGCTATCAGCGCGCCGTTACGATCGTCTGCGGGCTGATCGTGATCGTGTTCGGCCTGTCTTATCTGGAAATTCTTCCTCTGCCATTTTTCAAGGGGATGAGCAGCGGCCGCTCGGTGACGGGCGTTTTCTCCGCGTTCGTGTTTGGGCTTGTCTATTCGGTCAGCCTGACGCCCTGCGTCGGCGCTTTCCTCGGCTCTGCGCTGATGCTCGCTTCCAGCTCCGGCACGGCGCTGCAGGGATTGCTGCTCCTGGTTTGCTATTCGCTCGGCCTGGGTCTGCCGTTTCTGATTTCGGCGCTGCTGCTCGAGCAGCTCAGCGGCGTATTCGGCTGGATCAAGGCGCATTATGGGGTCATGAATCGAATCTGCGGCGGTTTTTTGATCCTGATCGGCCTGCTGATGGCCTTTGGCCTGCTCGACCGCTGGATGGCGCTGCTGCGCTGAGGTGACAGAATGAAACATGCGAGTAAAGCGATGATCAGTGTTCTTCTTCTCGCCGTGCTGTTGATCGGCGGCGGCGTGCTGTACCGTCAGCTGGCTCCCGGCGTGAATACAAATCCCGTGGATGGAACCGGGGACAGCGTTTCCGTTCCTCGTCACCGTGAGGAATCTTCTGCCCTGAGCACAGAGTTGCCCGCCGCGGAGACCGAGGAACCTCGGTCCACCGAGGAGCCGATCACGGACTCTCCGGCCGAGCTCAGCGACGACCTTTCGGCGGATTTTGGCGTCCTGGATGAGGACGGGAACCCTGTGCACCTGTCCGACTATTTCGGAAAGCCGATCGTCGTCAATTTCTGGGCGACATGGTGCCCGCCCTGCCGTGCCGAGCTGCCGTATTTCGACGCGGCCGCGGAGGCCTATGACGGTCAGATTCAGTTTCTGATGATCAATCTGACCGACGGCTATAACGACACAGTTGAGAGCGCGACCGCATTCGTTCGCGAGGAAAACCAGTATTCCTTCCCGCTGTTTTTTGATACGGAATTCAGCGGCGTTGAGGCATATCAGGTGAACGCGATCCCCGTGACGCTGTTTATCAACGCCGACGGCAGCCTCCTGCATCAGCAGATCGGCGCGATGGACGAGGCCACGCTCGACGAGTATATCCGTCAATTACTTGCTTAACAATAGAAAGGAGATAAAAAACATGGCAGAAATCATGATCACCGAAAACAATTTCGAGGAAGAAGTTCTGAAGTCCGATAAGCCCGTTCTGGTGGACTTCTGGGCTACCTGGTGCGGCCCCTGCCGGATGCTTGCGCCCACGATCGCCAAGATCGCCGAGGAGCAGGAAGGCAAGGTCAAGGTCTGCAAGGTCGATGTTGACGAGTGCCCGGAGCTTGCGGCTCAATACGGCATTTCCAGCATCCCCACGCTGATGGTTTTCGTTAACGGCAGCGTGAAGGCCAGCTCTGTCGGCGTTCAGGCCAAGAGCCAGATCGAGCGCATGTTTGCCTGAGACAGAAAACAGATCCGTTCAACATTCGGGCCAGCTGCTTTCAGCAGCTGGCCCGAATTTTTATTACGGAAGAAAAGCTGATTTGTATAATCTTACAAACTTCTTGTGAACGGTGAATCGTTTTCTTGACCGGTTCTGAACGGAGGGGTAAAATCATACATGTTTTTTCCAGCTTGAAAAAGCTATGATTTGATCGGGAGGGTCAGCGATGAATACTGTCACCGAGCTATTCGGGTCTATGGTTTTTAACGACTCTGTCATGCGGCAGCGTCTGCCCAAAGAGGTCTTTCGACAGGTGCAGAGCTCGATCATCGACGGCAAGCGCCTGGACAGCGGGGCGGCTACCGTAGTCGCCAATGCGATGAAGGACTGGGCCATTGAAAAGGGAGCCACGCATTTCACGCACTGGTTCCAGCCGATGACTGGCATTACGGCGGAGAAGCACGACAGCTTCATTTCTCCGATCGGTCAGGGCCGCGTGATTATGGAGTTTTCGGGCAAGGAGCTGATTCAGGGCGAGCCCGACGCCTCAAGCTTCCCCTCCGGCGGTATTCGTTCCACCTTTGAGGCACGGGGTTATACGGCCTGGGACCCGACGTCTTACGCATTTATTAAGGACCGCGTGCTCTGCATCCCGACGGCCTTCTGCTCCTACAGCGGCGACGCCCTTGATAAAAAGACTCCGCTGCTGCGTTCGATGCAGGCGATCAACCGCCAGAGTATGCGTGTGCTGCGCCTGTTCGGAAACAAAGACGTCACGAGCATCAAAACGACCGTCGGCCCGGAGCAGGAGTTCTTCCTGATTGATAAAGACGTTTTCGACCGCCGTGAGGACCTGATCTATACAGGCCGCACGCTGCTCGGAGCCAGACCGCCCAAGGGCCAGGAGCTGGACGACCACTATTTCGGCGCTATCAAGCCCCGTGTGGCGGCATTTTTCAAAGAGCTTGACGAAGAACTCTGGAAACTCGGCGTGATGGTCAAGACCGAACATAATGAGGTCGCTCCCGGTCAGCATGAGATGGCGCCGATCTATACGACGACTAACATTGCCGCGGACCATAACCAGCTCACGATGGAGCTGATGCAGAAGGTCGCCCGACGCCATAACATGGTTTGCCTGCTGCAGGAAAAGCCCTTTGCCGGCGTCAACGGCAGCGGCAAGCACAATAACTGGTCGATCGTCACGAATACCGGGGTTAATCTTCTCGAGCCCGGCGATACGCCTGCGGAGAATGCGCAGTTTTTACTGTTCTTGTGTGCGGTGATTCAGGCTGTTGACGATTATCAGGATCTGCTGCGCATCAGCGTCGCTTCAGCGGGCAACGATCACCGCCTCGGCGCCAATGAGGCGCCTCCGGCCGTGCTGTCCATCTTCCTCGGGGATGAGTTGGACGCGATCCTCACAGCCATCGAGCGCGAGGAACCTTATGGCGGCAAAGAAAAGGAACTCATCAAGGTCGGCGTCCATGTGCTTCCGAAATTCCCGCGGGACAGCACGGACCGCAACCGCACCTCTCCCTTTGCCTTTACCGGCAACAAGTTTGAGTTCCGCATGCTCGGCTCCTCGGCGTCGATTTCCGGCGCCAATGTGGTGCTGAATACGGCCGTGGCCGAGTCGCTCCGGCAGTACGCGGATGTGCTGGAGTCGGCGGATAACTTTGAAGCCGCCCTGCACGATCTGATCCGTTCTGTGATTGCCAATCATCGCCGGATCATTTTCAACGGCAACGGCTATGAGGACTCCTGGCGGGAGGAGGCGGAGCGCCGCGGTCTGCTGAATCTGGCGTCCACGCCGGACTGCGTGCCGCTTTATATCAGCGAAAAAAACGTCTCGCTGTTCCAGCGCCACCGCGTATACAATGAAAGGGAACTGCGGGCTCGCTATGAGATCAAGCTCGAAGCCTACAGCAAGGTTCTGCACATCGAGTCGCTGACGATGCTTGACATGGTGCGTAAAAAGATCCTGCCGGCCGTAAGCGCCTATACGGGCAGCCTTGCAGAGAGCGCGCTGGCGAAAAAAGAACTCGGCGACGGCTTTGACTGCAGCTTTGAGGAAGATCTGGCGAAGAAGCTGAGCGAGTTGAATGCGGCGGCAGCCAAACAGGTGCTGCTCCTTGAGAAGGAAGTCAAAGCCTGCGATCAGATCACCGATTCCCTGAGCCGGGCACGTTACTCGCGCGATCGCGTCCTTGCCGCCATGGACGCGCTGCGGAGTCTGGTCGATGAGATGGAAGAGCTCTGCGCTGCCGATTATTGGCCGTACCCGAGCTATGGGGAGATCCTTTTCAGCGTACAATAAAACTGTATTTTGACCCCAAAAAGGCACGTCAAACGACGTGCCTTTTTCATGTATAAAGTCCTTGGACAGATCATAGACTGTCATCGGGAAGTGAGAAAATGAACGGAACGGAACTTGCGCTGCAGTTATTGCCGCCGCGATGGCTGGATCTGCGCTGCCGAGAGATGTTGGCCGGGGCGGAGGAGATTCGCATGCGCGTCGGACAGTCGCTGACGATGCTGCGCGGCGGAAGGGAATATCCGCTGCCGGGAGACGCCGTCACGGAGGACGAGCTCCTCCGCACGCTGGAAAAAGCGACGGGCGCATCCTTACATACGGCGGCCCCCGCACTCGCCAGAGGCTTTATCAGCTATCACGGCCTGCGGATCGGCGTGTGCGGAACGGTGATCGAGCGCGAGGGACAGGTTATCGGCTTTCGCTGCTTCAGCTCCCTTGCGATCCGGATTCCGCGCGAATGCCGCGGCGTCTGCGATGAAATTTATCAGGAGCTGTGCCGGAATGATGCGGGGAATCTGCTGATCCTCTCGCCGCCCGGGGGCGGAAAAACAACAGCTCTGCGTGATTTGATCCGCTGCTGCTCCCGACAGGGGCTGCGGGTCGGCGTTGTCGATGAACGCTGGGAAATCGCAGCGAGTGAAACGGGCAAGGCGCAGTTTGATCTCGGTGCGCACTGTGACGTGCTCAGCGGCGTACCTAAGGCGCAGGGGGCGATGATGCTGTTGCGCGCGATGAATCCGCAGATGATTGCCATGGACGAGATCACGCAGGCCGAGGATCTGCATGCGATCCGTGAGATCGTCGGCTGCGGCGTGCGCGTTATGGCAACGGCACACGCCGCCGGACCGGAGGATCTTCGGAGACGAGCGCTGTACCGGTCGATCCTGGAGGAGCAAATTTTCACGGATTGCATTGTTATTCAGATGCAGGGAGCGGAACGAAACTACCGGATCAGGAGGCTGAAAGCGTGAAGATTCCGGGGATTCTGGCTGTGTTCGCTGCTTTTCTTGGCCTTGGGATAACGCAGCTTCGCAACATGAAGCGGGAAATGCGCTGCCTGGATGGCCTGGCGCGCGGCGTCACGGCGATTCGCGCGGAGCTTGCCTCGCGGCTTTGCCCCATGGACGAACTATTGACGACGGCGGCGGAGCGGGCGGGAGGCGAAGCGGGTCTGTTTTTCCATTGCGTTCTGGACTCACTGACAGAACTGAACACCAGGAGCTTTTCTGCGCTCTGGACCGATGCCTGCAGCGGCAGCCTGCCCGCCTTGTCTGAGGAAAACCGGCGTCAGCTGGAGGCGCTTGGCGGCATGCTTGGCCGGTATGGTGTGGACGAGCAGATGGCGGCCTGCGACAGCTATCTCCGCTTTTGCCTGGATGCCCTGGAGGACGCGCGGGATCATTATCCGGAACGCCGCCGTCTGTCTCTGGCGCTTAGTGCCGCGGCAGGAATCTTTTTGTGCCTGTTGATTCTTTAGGAGAATGAATGGACGTTGATCTGATTTTCAAAATAGCCGCCATCGGCATCCTGGTTGCGGTTTTGAACATATTGCTGCAGCGCTCCGGACGGGAGGAGCAGGCATTGATGACGACGATCACGGCGCTTGTTGTCGTGCTGATGATCGTGGTGCAAAAAATCAGCGAACTCTTTACGCTGATAAAAAGCCTGTTCGGTCTCTGATGGAGCTGATGTTTCGCGTGTCGGCCTCCGTGATCTGTGTGCTGCTGGTCAGCCTGCTGATCCGTCGGACAAACCCCGAAATGGCGGCTCTCCTCGGGCTTGCGGTCGTCGCGGTGATCCTGCTTGCCTCGCTGCGCTTGAGTTCCGGCATCCAGGAGCTGCACGGCTTTGTCCGGGATAAGTTCGGGCTCAGCGAGACGGTGATGCAGCCCGTCATCAAATGCGTAGCGGCGGCCATCGTGACCCGTCTGACAGCGGATCTGTGCAAAGATTCCTCTCAGAGCGCCGCGGCCGCTGCCGTGGAACTGGCCGGATCACTGTGCGCTCTCGGCATCATCATGCCGCTGCTGATGACGATGCTTCGAATGGTGGGTGGTCTCTTGTGAAAAGACTCCTGCTGATTTTGTTAATTGCGCCGTTTTTGATCGTATCCGCCTATGCGGAGGACGGCAGCACACCGCCGGATGCCGGGTTTGACGTTCGCACGGTGCGGGACGCATTGCCGGAGGATGTGCGTGACGTTGGCGGCGAGCTTCGCCTGGATGGGGATTATGACAGCGCCGGAGCGCTCGAGCGTCTGTGGAACCGCTTCCTCGTACAGATCGCGGACAGTCTGAGGGAAAGCGCCAGGGAAGTGCTTGCAGTGCTCGCGCTTGCGATGCTCTGCACGCTGGGATCCGTATTGACGCAGGGGCAAAAGCAAGCCGAGTATATACAGATCGCCGGCTGTGCCGCCGCTTCCTGCCTTCTGGCGGACGGAACGGGCAGCCTTGTCGGAAGGGCAACGGCTGCGCTCAGCGAGCTGAGCGACTATGCCTCGGCGGTTTTGCCCGCCGTTTACTCCGCTGCCGCAGCCTGCGGCGCGCCCGGCTCTGCCTCGGCGCGCTACGCCGCCTCGTGTTTTGCACTTGACACGCTCATGGCGGCCTCGCAGAGCCTGATTTTGCCGCTGATCTACGCAACGATCGCCATGGCCGTCTGCGGCAGCATCTTCGATAACCCGCTGCTGAAAAGCGGACTGAAGCTGACAAAGAAGCTGGCAGGGATGCTGATGACGGGGATGACAATGGTGTTTACGGGATTTCTCTCCGTGACAGGACTTGTCACCGGCAGCGCGGACGCTGCCGCCGTCAAGGCGACCAAAACCGTCATTTCCGCGGCGATTCCCGTCGTGGGCAAAATCCTGTCGGATGCGGCCTCGTCCGTGCTGGCGGCGGCGTCACTGGTGCGGAACGCGGCGGGAGCTTTTGGGCTGGTGGCGGTTTGCGCGCTTTGCGTCGCGCCTTTTGCAGCTTTTGGCGTGCGAAAGCTGATGTTTTCGCTGGCTGCCGCGGCGGCAGAAATGACGGCTGGCGAGCGCATGGCTCGTTTGCTTGGCGAATTTTCGTCGGTGATGGGCATTCTGCTCGGCCTCGTCGGCTGCTATGGCGTGATGCTGCTGATGTCCATCGTTTCGGCAATCAGGACGGTGACGGGATGAGAGACCTGGTGCTTCAGCTTTGTGCGCTTTCGGTGTTCTGTGGGCTTGCCCTCAGCTTAACGCCGGAGGGAAGCGGGAAAAAGGCGGTCAGCCTCTGCTGCATGTTGCTCTTGATGATTACGGTGCTGACGGCCATACAAAGCTTCGACTATTCCGCCTATTCCCTTGAGATTGCACGGTATCGAGAGATGGGAAATGCGCTTGCCGATCGGGCGGAAGAGCAAAGGGAACGGCTTAGCCGTCAGGTCATAGAGCAGGAGTGCGCGGAATATATCGTGAACAGGGCGGCGTCTCTCGGTGTATCGGATCTGCACGCGGAGGTCAGCGCCCGCTGGGACAGCGCGGGCGTCTGGGTTCCGGACTCCGTGCGCATTGTCGGGGCGCTGAACCAGGTACAGCGCTCCGAGCTGCAATCGCTCATCAGCGCGGATCTGGGGATTGACGCTATGCATCAGGAGTGGATCATCGATGAAACTTGAATCGTTGCTGAAAAAACTGGAGCAGCTGAAAGGCCCGCTGCTGATCCTGGCCGTCGGACTTCTGCTCCTGCTGATGCCGGGCGGAAAAAAGCAGGAGACAGAAACAAACGGCAATACCGATCTGCGCTCCATTCTCAGCGCTGCGGAAGGCGTCGGCGAGACGCAGGTGCTGATTTCTGAAAACGGCGTCGTCATTGTCTGCGAAGGAGCGGACGATGCGTCGGTCAAACTGGATATACTTCGCGCTGTCGGCTCATATACTGGTTTTGGATCGGATAAGATCACCATTCTAAGACTTGTGGATCATTGAAAGGGGAGGAAAGGGAAATGACAAAAACCAAAAAGCGCAATCTGACCTTGTTGGCGGTGTTGATGTTTGTGGCGGCCGCCGTGCTGCTGAACTGGTCGTACAATCAGCGCTGGGGCAATCCCGACGCCGAGATGGTCGCCGCCGAGGACGCGGGAATTGCGGAGGCTGCGGCAAGAGCACAGAAAATGGCGGCGTCCGCTTCCGGGTACTTTTCCGAAGCTCGTCTGACGAGGCAGGTATCCCGTGACGAGGCTCTGCAGCTGCTGCAGACGGCTGCCTCTGCGGAAGCCGCGTCTCAGGAGACCATCGACTCTGCGATGAACGCCATCTCGGCTATGGCAACAAGCTCCATGAAGGAATCGCAGATTGAAAACTTGCTGATCGCAAAGAATTTTTCCGACTGTGTGGTCTATATTGGCAATGATGCGATCACGGTGGCGGTTCCGGCACCGCCGGAGGGGCTTTCAGAGGAAGCTGTCGCGCAGATTACGGATATTATTCTCAACGAGACCGCCTACGAAGCCTCGCAGCTCAACATTATCGAAGTGAAAGCATAAGCAAATCCGGGGGTTTTCCCCGGATTTGCTTTTCTGCGCATGAAATTTCATTTATGCACTTTCTTTTTTTGAATATTCATGATAGAATATTATGAATCAAAGCGGACACGAAGGATGTCCGGTTTTAAATGAAATAAAACCCTTGTTTTTCACCGAAGCAACGAATCAAAATGGGAGGCAAACGATGAACGATAATTACATTACCTGCCAGGAAGAAAACGGCAGCATCAATATTTCCGAGGACGTGATCTACAGCCTGGTGCGCACGGCAATTTCCGAAGTGGAGGGCGTTTCCGGCCTTGCCAATACGGCGGGCGGAGAACTGGCCGAGCTGTTGGGGCTCAAGACCGTGACCAAGGGCGTCAAGGTTCAGCTCAACGAGAATCAGGTCGTTGTGGATGCCATTATCACCGTCGTTTACGGATACAGCATCGTCAAGGTCGCGCAGGACGTGCAGGAGAAGATCATCAACGTTATCCAGGCGACCACGGGCTTCGACAAGCCGCAGGTCAACGTGCACGTGTCCGGCCTCGCCTTTGATAAATAAACACCGGAGGTATTTGACATGACAAGAAGCACTG
The DNA here is from genome assembly GCA_902801295.1 of Oscillospiraceae bacterium. GTDB lineage: Bacteria > Bacillota > Clostridia > Oscillospirales > Oscillospiraceae > Limivicinus. The sequence goes on from CADCHN010000001.1 coordinate 121,899, forward strand.
CCCGCCATCTGGCGATTCAGCTTTGCTTTGCCGCCGCCGCTTCCGGCCGCGCGCCGGCAGACCTTGCCGAGGATTTCTTCACCGAGGAGCATTTTGCAAGCCTTGCCGATGTGGACGAGCTGTACGCCGAGCTTCCGAAAGGGAAGTATCGGGACTATATCCTGCGCCTGAGCACGCTTGTTTTTGAAAAGCGTGAGGAGCTCGATGCTGTGATCGAGCGCTACGCCAAAGGCTGGCGACCCGAGCGCATGTCCAAAACCGCCCTCGCGGTGCTCCGCTGTGCGATCTGTGAGATTCTCTATCTTGAGGATGTTCCCGTCAGCGCTGCGATCAACGAGGCGGTTGAACTCGACAAGAACTACGATGAGCCGGATACGGTTGCCTTTATCAACGGCGTTCTCGGCAGCTTCGTGCGCGGCGAGGTGGACGGACAGGCCGTGCAGGAGGAGACATGAACGGCGAACGGCCGATTCTCTCCGTCACGCAGCTCAACGAGCATATCCGGGACCTGCTGGATGCGGATCTCCTGCTGAACGATCTGTGCGTGCGCGGCGAGCTGTCAAACTATAAAATTTATCCCTCTGGCCATCACTACTTCACCCTCAAGGACAGCGAGAGCAGCCTGCGCTGCGTGATGTTCAAAAGCAGCGCCTCCAAGCTCCGTTTCCGCCCGGAAAACGGGATGAGCGTCACGGTGTTCGGACGCATTTCCGTTTATCCCCGCGACGGCGCCTATCAGCTCTACTGCAGCGGCATCATGCCCGAGGGCGTCGGTGATCTGCAGATCGCTTTTGAGCAGCTCAAGCAGAAACTCGCTGCGGAGGGCCTCTTTGACCCCGCTCATAAAAAACCGCTGCCGCCGTTTCCGCGAACCATTGCCATCATTACCTCGTCGGCTGGCGCCGCGGTTCACGATATGATCCGCATTCTCGGCCACCGCTGGCCGCTGACGAAGGTCATTTTGCTGCCGGTTCGCGTGCAGGGCGTGGAAGCGCCGCCCGAAATAGCCGGGGCGATCCGCTATGCCAACGAGTTCGAGATTGCGGATCTGATTATCACTGGGCGCGGCGGAGGCTCCATTGAGGACCTCTGGGCCTTTAATGACGAGCGCGTGGCGCGGGCGATTTACGCTTCGCGCATTCCGGTGATCTCTGCCGTCGGCCATGAGCCGGACGTGACGATTTCCGACTATGTGGCCGACTGCAGGGCCTCCACGCCCTCCAACGCGGCCGAGATCGCCGTCCCGGATCAAAACGAGGTCGCCGAGCTGCTTCGCGGCTATGAAATCCGCGGCGGCCAGGCCATCCATAAACAGCTTGCTCAGCTCAGAGAGCGGCTGAACAGTTTTCAACAGAAGCGGGTGCTGACCGATCCGTCCGCCAGCATCGACAACCGCCGCATCAGCCTGGATTACAGCAGGGATCGTCTCTGCGCTGCGCAGGAGCGCATCCTTGCCGGGAAACAGCAGGCCTATGTCCGCCTGGCTTCGTCCCTCGACGCGATGAGCCCGCTGCGCGTGCTCGCGCGCGGCTATGCCGTGGCCGAGGATGACGCCGGAGACACCGTGAAATCGGCCGGACAGCTCCGTAAGGGCGAACGCCTGCGGCTGCATTTTGCCGACGGAAGAGCCGATTGCCGGGTTGAAGAGCTTTTGACAGGAGAACAGAAATGAATGAACATCAGGAAACCTTTGAACAGTCGCTGGCGCGGCTGGATGAGATCGTCCGTCATCTGGAAAAGGGAGATTTACCGCTGAACGATTCCCTGAGCCTTTTTGAGGAGGGAACGGCTCTGATCCGCCGCTGCGGCGCCATGCTTGACGAAGCCGAGCAGAAGGTCGTGAAGCTCAGAAAAGGGCCGGACCGTCAGCCGCAGGAGCTGCCGTTTGAGGATGATAATCAATGACGGCGCAGGAGTATAAAGAGCGGGTTGAACAGGCGTTGGCCGCCTGTTTCACTCCGAGCCATTGTCCCACGGATGGGCTTGCCGAGGCCATGAATTATAGCCTGATGGCCGGCGGCAAGCGGATCCGGCCGATGCTGGTGCTGGAGTTCTGCCGCATGGCCGGCGGAGAACTGGAGGCCGCACTGCCGATTGCCTGCGCGATCGAGATGCTGCACACCTACAGCCTCATTCACGACGATCTGCCGTGCATGGATAACGACGACCTGCGCCGCGGGCGCCCGACGAACCATGTGGTGTACGGCGAGTGCACCGCGACTCTGGCGGGCGATGCCCTGCAGGCTGAGGCCTTCGGCACGATCCTGCGCTCGTCTCTGCCTGCGGAGCGACGCGCGGCCTGCGCAGAGGATCTGGCCAATGCTGTCGGACTTGACGGTATGTGCGGCGGCCAGTATCTGGACATGATCGGCGAGGGCAAGCGCCTGAGCGAAGATGAGCTGGATGAAATCAACACACGCAAAACCGGCGCGCTGCTGATCGCCGCCTGCCGGATGGGTGTGCATGCTGCCGGCGGTACGGATCGGCAGCTTGAGGCCGCCACCCGCTATGGCGCCGCCATCGGCGCTGCGTTTCAGCTGCGCGACGACATGCTTGACGTGACGAGCACGGTCGAGGAACTGGGCAAGCCGATTGGTTCTGACGCGCAGGAGGGGAAGAACACCTATGTTTCTCTCTGCGGGCTGGACGAATGTGCCCGGCGGATTGCCCGTCTGACCGAGATTGCCAAGGCCGCGCTTGCCGAGGGCTTTTCCGACCCCGCTTTTCTTGATGAACTGGCGGATTCCATGGCGGTGCGAAAGAATTAAACAATTGAGGAGCTCAATGCTTTGAGTATATTGGAAACCATCCATTCGTCAGCCGACGTGAAGCGGCTATCCAAGGATCAACTGGAGCCGTTATGCGCCGAACTGCGCGAATTCATCATACAAAACGTATCGAAGACCGGCGGCCATCTGTCCTCTAATTTGGGCACGGTCGAGCTGACCGTGGCGCTGCATCGCGTCTACGACAGCGCGGTGGACCGCATCGTCTTTGACGTCGGCCATCAGAGCTATGCACATAAAATTATCACCGGGCGCCGGGAGCGCTTCCAAACGCTCCGTCAGTACGGCGGCCTTTCCGGCTTCCCGAAGCCCTACGAGGCCCCAGACGATGCCTTTATCGCCGGTCATGCTTCCAACTCCGTCTCTGTAGCTTTGGGCATGGCGCGCGCCCGCAGCCTGAAAAAACAGAACTACGACGTAGTCGCCGTGATCGGTGACGGCGCCATGACGGGCGGTCTGGCCTATGAGGGGCTGACCAACGCCGCTGCCAGCGGCGAGCCGATGGTCATTATTCTCAACGATAACAACATGTCGATCAACGAGAACGTCGGCGGTACGGTCAGCATGCTGCAGACAATGCGCGCCAGACCCGGCTATATCAATTTCAAGCGCTGGTATCGCGATGTGTTTTCACGCCTGCCCGCGCTGTATCGCTTTAATCACAAAATCAAGGAATGGTTCAAGTCCCGTCTGCTGCCGGACAATATGTTCAGCGAAATGGGCCTGTACTATCTCGGACCGGTGGACGGGCACGACATCGCACGCCTGGAAACCGCGATCCGCTATGCCCGCGACGTCGGTTCTCCTGTGCTGCTGCATGTGCTGACCAAAAAGGGCAAGGGCTGCGATTATACGGAAAAGGACCCGGATGTCTACCACGGCGTATCCGCGTTTGATCCCGAGAGCGGCGTCCTGCCGCCGGCCTCGCCCTGCTTTTCTTCTGCTTTCGGCGACGCTTTGTGTGAGCTGGCTGCGGAGGATCGCAGCGTCGTCGCTATCACGGCGGCCATGACCTCTGGCACTGGGCTTGATGATTTCGCGGTAAAGTATCCGGATCGGTTCTTCGATGTCGGAATTGCCGAGGGTCAAGCCGTCGCCATGGCTGCCGGTATGGCCAAGCAGGGACTGCGGCCGGTGTTCGCGGTGTATTCCAGCTTTCTGCAGCGCGGCTATGACATGCTGATCCACGACGTCGGACTGCAGAAGCTGCACGCGGTGATAGCCGTCGACCGTGCCGGCCTTGTCGGCAATGACGGAGAAACCCACCACGGCGTTTTCGACGTGGATTATCTCTCCTCCGTGCCCGGCATCAGCATCTGGTGCCCGGCGAGCTTTGAGGAGCTGCGGCTGATGCTGCGCCATGCAGTGGAGAAAGAGAGCGGTCCTGTGGCGCTGCGCTATCCGCGCGGCGGCGAGGGCCGCTATCGGGACGCCTCTCTCGGGCCGGAGATCCGGCTCCAGGAGGGGAACGATCTGACGATGGTCTGCTACGGTACCATGGTCAATCAGATGCTTGACGCTGCGGATCGCCTGCGCGCGCAGGGAATCCGTGCCGAGCTGATTAAAATTAACCGCATCACTCCGAATGAATTTCCACTGACTCTGCGTTCGCTGCAAAAGACCGGCCGCTTGCTCGTGGCCGAGGATGTCTGCGCCTCCGGCTGCGTGGGCGGGCGCTTGCTTACCCAGGCCGGGCTGCATGGTGTGGTGCTGAAAAACGCGCGCCTGATTCACCTCGGCGACGGCATTGTCACGCATGGCAGCGTTCCCGAGCTGATGAAGCTGTGCGGCATGGACGCGGATGGGATCGTTTCTGCGGCGAAGCAGGTGATCGGTGAGGAACACGCATGAAAAAAGTCAGACTCGATCAGCTTGTTTTTGAACGAGGTTATACCGACAGCCGTGAGCGCGCCAAGACCACGATTATGAGCGGCCTTGTCTTTGTCAACGGTCAGCGCGTGGACAAGCCCGGCACCGCCGTAGACCCGGAGGCGGCGCTCGAGGTGCGCGGCGAGGCAATTCCCTTTGTCAGCCGCGGCGGCTTCAAGCTGGATAAGGCGCTGAAAGTTTTTCCGGTGGATCCTGCCGGCAAACACTGCATCGACTGCGGCGCCTCGACCGGCGGCTTTACCGACGTGCTGCTGCAGCACGGCGCGGCGAAGGTCTACGCGGTCGATGTCGGCTACGGTCAGCTGGCATGGAAGCTCCGCTGCGATGTGCGCGTGGTTAACCTGGAACGCACAAACCTGCGCTATGTGACGCAGGAGCAGATCCCGGAGCTGCTGGATCTGGCGGTGATGGATGTGTCCTTCATTTCCATTCGCCTCGTTCTGCCCGCTGTCAAAGCGCTGCTCAAGCCCGACGCCGATCTGATCTGCCTCATCAAACCCCAGTTTGAGGCCGGGCGTGAGGAGGTCGGGAAAAAAGGCGTTGTTCGCGACGAGGCGGTTCATCGCCAGGTCGTCCATGAAATCCTCTCCTTTGCGCCGTCGATCGGGCTGACCGTTGCCGGTCTGGATTATTCACCGATTAAAGGGCCGGAGGGGAACATTGAATATATCTGCCATATGAAAAACGGCAGTTTTGCGCCCGCGGAAATAGACGTTGACGCGGTGGTGAAAGCTTCACATGATGCGCTGCAATGAGGTGATTGCGATGATTGCACTATGTCCGAATCCGTTTCGCGACCTGGACCTGTCCTTTACGAGAAACGTCAGGCTGCTGCTCCATGACGCAGGCTTTGAAACCGCTATCTGTCCGGTTTTTGCCGATGACGAGCCGGAGGTGATCCCGGCCGATCTTCCGGCCAGTAAAATCACAGAAGTGGCGGAAAACTGCAGTCTCGCGGTTGTTATCGGCGGCGACGGGACGATGCTCGCCGTTGCCCGTCAGCTCCACGGCCATAAGCTGCCCATGCTGGGGGTAAACCTTGGCACCAAGGGCTTTATGACGGCGCTGGAACAGGAAAATATTTCGCTGATCGTTGAAGCGGCCAAGGGCCACTATCAGATCAGCAAGCGGATGATGCTGGATATCAGTCTCATCCGCGGCGGCGAAGAGATCTGGAGCGACTGCGCGCTCAATGACGCCGTGCTCCACGGATACGGTGACTGTGTGACGATCACGGCCTGGTGCAGCGGCCAGCGGATGACCGGCTTTACCGGCGACGGCGTGATTCTCTCCACGCCGACCGGCTCCACCGGCTATTCCATGTCCGCCGGCGGTCCGATTGTCGAGCCCGACACGGAAAACATCATCCTCAGCCCCATTTGCGCGCATGTGATGGGAGCCAGGAGCTTTGTGCTCGATCCCAACCGTGAAATCATGATCCGCACCGAGAAGTCCCACGGCCGCAGAGCTTATCTCTCCGTGGACGGCAATTCGGTTTACGATGTGGAAAACGGCGATCTGCTCCGCGTTCGACGTTCTGCGCATTATGCGCTGATGGCGGACATGGGGCTGAAGAGCTTTTATGAAACGGCTTTTGAAAAATTAAAATAAGCGGGAGGCAAACAATGAAACCTGGCAGACAGAACGTCATCCTGGAGATTATTGCCGAACAGGAGATTGAAACGCAGCAGCAGCTGCTCAACGCGCTGGCAGAGCGCGGCATTAAAAGCACCCAGGCGACGCTTTCCAGAGATATCAAGGACATGCGGCTTGTCAAGCAAATGGGCGCGAGCGGCAGATACTGCTACGTTGTAAGCAAGGAGCACGCGGATAACGAATTGACGATGAAACTTCGTTCCATTTTCCGGGAGAGCGTGACGAGCTTTGACGTGGCGCAGAATCTGCTGATTCTGAAAACACTGCCCAGCCTGGCTCCGGCGGCCTGCTCGGCTATTGAAGCCATGAAGAACAAGGCTCTGGTCGGAGCTCTGGCCGGCCATGACACGGCCTTCATCGCCATGAAAGACAACCTGGCGGCAGAGAACCTGCGCAGAGAGATTGAAAATATTTTGAACGACTGATTTCCGGGATTGTGAGGCGATCCTATGCTCAACGAGCTTCACATTGAGAATATCGCAGTGATTGAGCGCGCGGATATCCAGTTTACCGCGGGCCTGAACGTGCTGACCGGTGAGACCGGCGCCGGCAAGTCGATCGTGATCGACGCGATCGGCGCGGTGCTGGGAGAGCGCGTCAGCCGGGAACTCGTCCGACGCGGCGCGGACAGAGGGCTGGTGACCGCGGTTTTCGATGCAGAGGGCGTGCAGGACTGGCTGGAACAAAACGAGATCGAAGCTGACGGGGAACTAATCCTCCAGCGGCGCATCGGCGCCGACGGCAAGAGCAGCGCCAGGGTCTGCGGCGTGCCGGTCACGGCGGCGCAGATGAAGGAGCTGGCCGCGCTGCTTGTTGATATCCACGGCCAGAACGACGGCCGCCAGCTGATGGACGAGCGGCTGCACATGAGCTATCTCGACCGCTTCGGCTCTTACTCCGAGGAGCTTGCCGCCTTCTCCGCCGAGTATGGCAAATTCCGTGAACTGAAAAAGGAAATCGCCGCCATCAGCATGGACGAGCTCGAAAAGGAGCGCCTCAGCGACAGTCTGCAATATCAGATCAAAGAACTCGAGAGCGCAGAGCTTCGCCCCGGTGAAGAGGAGGAGCTGAACACGAGGCGCGATCTGCTGCGCAACGCGGAAAAGCTCACCGAGGCGATCGACGAGGCCTATGCCGGACTCTACGAGGGCGACGGGAGCGCGCTGACCATGACGCAGAACGCCGCCTACTACGCCCAGCGCGCGGCGGCCATCGCGCCGGAGCTCGAGCGCGCTGCCAAGTCCATCAACGCCGCCTCCTTCCTTCTGACGGACGCGGCGGAGACGCTGCGGGATTTCCGAGATTCGCTGGATTTCTCCCCCGATGAGTACGACCGCATGGAAACGCGCCTCGCGCTGTTTCGCAAGCTCGAGAGAAAGTACGGCCGCAGCCCGGACGATCTGCCCGCCTATCTCGATGAGTGCCGCCAGAAGCTCGACGATATCCAATATGCCGATGAGCGCCTGCAGAAGCTCCAGCTCGCGCTGGATGCGCAGATTCAGCACTGCCGCGATGCCGGTCTGCGTCTGCGTCGGGCGAGGGAAAAGGCGGCGCGGGAGCTCGAAGCGCGCATTGTTGCCGAGCTTCGCGACCTCAGCATGCCCGCTGTTCGCTTTGCCGTGGATATTACGGATGTGGAAAATGAGCAGGGCTTTGACAGCCACGGACTCGATCAGATCCGTTTTCTGATGTCCGCCAATGCCGGCGAAGAGCTGGGGCGCATCAGCAAGATCGCCTCCGGCGGCGAACTGAGCCGCATCATGCTTGCTATGAAAAACGTCTTTGCCGCGCATGATCCAGTTCCGACGATGATTTTTGACGAGATTGACACCGGCGTGTCCGGCATCGCCGCCCAGCGCGTGGGCGAAAAGCTCTATGCCGTCTCCCGCGGCAAGCAGGTCATGTGCGTGACGCATCTGCCGCAGATCGCGGCGATGGCTGACAGTCATTTCCGGATCGTAAAAACCGAGAGCGCCGGTCGTACCTACACTGAGGTCACCGCGCTGGACCGTGAGGGGCGCAGGCAGGAGCTGGCCCGCCTGCACGGCGGTGACAACGTCACCTTGACGACGCTTGCCAGCGCCGAGGAGCAGCTGGAGGCGGCGGAGCGCTTCAAAGCGCTGCACGCTTGACATTGTGGATATTTTGAGATATACTCCGCTTAACGCGATGAAAAACAGGAGTAATTCCGTTTCTGCTGTACAGAGAGCCCCTGGTTGGTGAAAAGGGGAGAGCCGGGCGGGATGAATACGGTTTGGAGCGGCACACTGAAATCCGTGGAGAGTAGGCTGTGACGGGTGCGCCCGATAGCGCGCGGGAGTGATTTTCACTCGCTGAGGCTGTCTTTGTGAGAAGGCGGCGCACAGAGGTGGTACCGCAGTTTATGCCCTCTGTCCGAAAGGACAGAGGGCTTTATCTTTTCTATGGGGGTGATGATTGTGGGAATTCGGGAAGATGCCGTTCGGTTTCATCAGCAGGGCTGTAACTGCGCGCAGAGCGTCCTCGCGGCCTGCGGGAAGTATACGGGCCTTGAGCAGCAAACGGCGCTGTCCGTGGCCGCAGGCTTCGGCGGCGGCGTGCGCAGCGGAGAGATCTGCGGCGCAATTTCCGGCGCGGTGATGGCCATCGGCATGGCCGAGCCGGACAAGCGCAAGGTCGCGGCGCTCGCCAGACAGTGCGTGGACAGCTTCCGGCAGGAATTTGGCTGCGTCCGCTGCCTGGAGCTTAAGCAGAACCGCGTCAGCTGCGATAGGCTGATCGAGTTTGGTGCGCAGTTCGTGGATGAACTGATGAATGAAAACAAATAACAGGAGAGTAGTTTGATGGGTATTTATGAAGAACTGGTCGCCCGCGGGCTGATTGCCCAGGTGACGAACGAGGAAGAAATCCGCAATATGGTCAACGCCGGCAAGGCCACCTTTTACATTGGTTTTGACTGCACCGCCGACAGCCTGACGGCGGGCCATTTCATGGCGCTCACGCTGATGAAGCGCCTGCAGCAGGCCGGCAACAAGCCGATCGCTCTGATCGGCGGCGGCACCACGATGATCGGCGACCCCTCCGGCCGCACCGATATGCGCAAAATGCTGACGCGCGAGGACATCAACCACAACGCCGAGTGCTTCCGCCGCCAGATGGAGCGCTTCATCGAGTTCGGACCCGGCAAGGCGCAGATGGTCAACAACGCCGACTGGCTGCTGAATCTGAACTACGTGGATGTGCTGCGCGAGGTCGGCGCCTGCTTCTCGGTGAATAACATGCTGCGCGCCGAGTGCTACAAGCAGCGCATGGAAAAGGGCCTGAGCTTCTTTGAGTTCAACTACATGATCATGCAGAGCTACGACTTCTACTACCTCTTCCAGCACTACGACTGCAACATGCAGTTCGGCGGCGACGACCAGTGGAGCAATATGCTCGGCGGCACGGAGCTCATCCGCAAGAAGCTCGGCAAGGACGCGCACGCCATGACGATCACGCTTCTGACCGACTCCCACGGCATGAAGATGGGCAAAACCGCCGGCAACGCGGTCTGGCTTGATCCGAACAAGACCAGCCCCTTTGATTTTTACCAGTACTGGCGCAACGTGGACGACGCGGACGTGCTCAAATGCATCCGGATGCTGACCTTCCTGCCGCTCGAGCAGATCGACGAGATGGCCACCTGGGAGGGCAGCCAGCTCAACCGCGCCAAGGAGATCCTGGCCTTCGAGCTGACGAGCATGGTGCACGGCGAGGAAGAGGCGAAGAAGGCCGAAGCCTCTGCCAAGGCGCTCTTTACCGGCGCCGACAGCGCCAACGCGCCCACCACGGAGCTGAGCGAGGCCGACCTGACGGACGGCTCCATCGACATCATGACGCTGCTGGTGAAAACCGGGCTCTGCCCCTCCAAGTCCGACGCCCGCCGCAATGTGCAGCAGGGCGGCGTGAGCGTGGACGACGTGAAGGTGAGCGACATCGGCGCCGTCTTTACGGCAGAGCAGCTCAAGGACGGCATCCTCGTCAAACGCGGCAAAAAGAACTTCCAGAAGGTTATTCTGAAGTAAGCACAATTCATATCAAAACAGCCATGCGTTGTTACGCATGGCTGTTTTTGTTGGCAAGCGGCTCGTTCATGCTGCCGCTTCGGAATCCCTCCAGATCAAGAGAAACATAGGAGAATCCAAATTGCTTAAATGCTTCGACAATCTCACGCCGGTTCTTGGCGTCCATGATTGTCGCGAAATCCTCCGGCAAAACCTCAATGCGCGCCAGCATCCCATGAACGCGCACGCGGCATTGGCGCAGACCGATGCTGTGCAGCAGCAGCTCGGCTTCTTCCACGGCGCGCAGCGTTTCAGCGCTCAAGGCGTCTCCGTAGGGCACACGCGAGGCGAGACAGGCCATCGAGGGCTTATCCCAGGTGATCAGACCCATTCGTTGCGAGAGTTCCCGGATCTCTGCCTTACAAAGCCCGGCCTCCCGCAGCGGACTGCGGACGGACAGCTCGCGGATCGCCCGCATGCCGGGCCGATAGTCGCCCTCATCGTCCAGATTGGAACCCTCGGCAAGAGTTGAGATCGCTTCCTCCGCCGCGGCGGATAACATGCGCTCAAAAATCCCGCGTTTACAGTGATAACAGCGGTCGGGCGGATTGCTCCGCACACGCTCATCATCGAGTACGTCGATGGGGACGAGCTTTTGGCGGATGCCGTACTGTTGGCAGAAATCCTGTGCCGCACGAATCTCCTCACGCGGAATAAAAACGGAGTCAGCCGTGATGGCAAGCACATGATCGCCCAGTATGTCCTGCGCTGTTTTCAGCAGAAAGCTGGAATCCACACCGCCGGAAAAAGCGACGGCGAGGCTTCCGCAGTCAGCAATAATCACCCGCAGCCTTTGGAATTTTTCCTCAAGCGTCATGCAGCAGCTCCTTCAGCTCGTTCAGACTCAGCTTCTGCTCCCGGGCGATGCGCGCCAGATCCTCGTATTCCTCTTTGCGGCGATCTACGCCGAATCCCTCGGAGATTTTGCGGCGCACCGGACCGTAGGGCGTGGTAATCACCTCTTCGCTGCGTTTGAGCACGTAGCGGCGGCAGAGTGTTTCGCGGATGCCGATGGTGCTGGTGTGCTGAAAGAGCAGCCGTACCATTTCGTCGCGCTGTTCCTCCCGACACAGGCAGCAGAGCAGCAGGCCGGGTCGGGTTTTCTTCATTCCGATCGGCTCGTACCAGGCGTCCGGCGCGCCATGACGCAGCAGCTCCTCAATCGCAAAGCCCACCGCCTCCGGGCTCATGTCGTCCACATTGCAGCAGAGCTCAAGGATGCTCTCCTCCGTTTCACCGAGAATCGCCCGCACGCAGCTGAGCTGTCCAAAGTCCTTGCGACCGAGGCCGTAGCCCTCGGCAAGCGGCGTCATCGCAGGCGCCTGACCAAAAGAATTGGCCAGATGACGAACCAGTGCGGCGCCGGTGGGGGTGCAGAGCTCGCCCTCAATCTGCCCTGCATAGCATGGGACGCCTTCGAGCAGCCGTGCGGTGGCAGGGGCAGGCACCGGCATGACGCCATGTGCGGCGTGAACGCTGCCAAAGCCAGTGCAGACCGGGGAGACAGTGACGCGGCTGACATTCAGCGCGTCGACAAGAACACAGGCGGCCGTGATATCGGCCACGGCGTCCATTGCCCCGAGCTCGTGAAAGTGGACGAGCTCGACGTCCGTCCCGTGGACCTTGGCCTCCGCCTCGGCAATGGAGCGATAAACAGCGCGCACCCGGTCTTTGAGCGCGTCGGACAGATTCAGACCGTCAATGATTTTGCCGATATCTCCGAGCGAGCGGTGGTGGTGTCCGTGGTGCTGTTCGTGCCCCTCTTCTTCGCCCAGGTATTCCACATGCAGGTGGGAACCGGCAATAGCATAGCTTTTGCTCTTCTCCAGCCGGTACTGAATCCCTGGGATCCCAATGGTATTGAGGCGGCCAACCATAGCCGAAGAATCGTCAAACAGCTCGAGCAGCGCAGCCCCGAGCATGTCGCCAGCGAGCCCGCGCGAAGAGTCGATAAACAGTTCTCTCATGTTTTCTTCCCCAGATGATTGATGATGTGCGCGAGATAGCCGCCGCCGAAACCGTTGTCGATGTTGACGACGGACACGCCGCTGGCACAGGAGTTGAGCATGCTCAGCAGCGCCGCCACGCCGCCGAGCGAGGCGCCGTAGCCCACACTGGTCGGCACGGCGATGACGGGCACGTCGGCAAGGCCGCCGATCACCGAGGGCAGCGCGCCCTCCATGCCGGCGACGGCGATGATGCATCTCGCGGTCATGATCGGTTCCATGTTGGCAAGCAGCCGATGGATGCCGGAAACGCCGACGTCGTACAGACGCACGACCTTGTTGCCGAGCGCTTCTGCGGTGATCGCCGCTTCCTCCGCCACCGGCAGATCGCTCGTGCCGCCGCAGGCGACAACGATCGTTCCGTCACCGTCCGGCTCGGGTATGCTGCCGATGAGTCCGATTTTCGCCTGCTCATGATAACGCAGCGGGTAAACGGCGGCAATCTGATCGGCCGCGGCCTGATCGATTCGGGTGACCAGGATCGTCTCCTGGCCGCGGTCACGCATGGCCCCGGCAATGCCGATGATCTGTTCCGGCGTTTTTCCAGCGCCGTAGATCACCTCGGACACACCCTGGCGCAGCTCCCGGTGGTGATCGACTTTGGCATAGCCGAGATCCTGAAACGGCTCAAGCTTCAGCCGCGTCATGGCCTCCTCGGGACTGAGCGTCTGATCGTGCACCGCCTGTAGAATGCTGCGAATATCCTGCTGACTCATGTTCTTCCTCCCATGATATGCTCATGCGCCCTTCGCATGGACGGCCTGTGCGGCACGTATGCTGAAAGGGGGTGTTTGTTGTGAAAAGAATGCTGCTGGTATGTATACTTTTTGTGCTTATTCTTTTGCTGAAACTATTGATCCCGCCCAATCCGCTGCTGCGGAGAGAAGTCTGCGCTTTCCTTGGCCTGGAACGGGAGACGGTGCAGGCTATCGGGCGGAGCATGGACGATCAGGCGCGATGGCAGAGCGCCTGGACCGCCGATCCATGAGCTTTCGGCTGTCGGTCAGTCCCTGGGCGGCGCTCGCCGCAGGACTGCTTTGTTACTTCTCGGATGCAAAAACGCTGTTCTTGCTCGCGCTTCCGATTCTCGTCCACGAACTGGGGCATTGGGTTTCTCTGCGGCTATTCGGCTGTCGGATTTGCGCGATGAGCCTTGAACTCAGCGGCCTCTGTATCCGTTATACGGGCGATCCGGGCCGCTGGGGACGGGCGATCTCCGCGCTCGCGGGGCCGCTGGCAGGGCTCACTTACGCATGGATTGCCGCGCACTGTGGCGCCTCCGGGCAGCTATCGGCAGGCATCAGCCTGCTGCTGTCTGCCTTTAACCTGATTCCTGCGCAGCCACTGGACGGCGGGCGCGCGGCAGAGGCTCTGCTCAGTCGATCATGTGCGCGGACGCTCAGTGTGCTCAGCTCCATAATAACGGCTGTCGCGGGAATGGCACTGTTTTTCACCGGCAGGGGAGCAGCTCTTGCCCTGGCGGGCGCTGTTTTGCTTGCCTGGCAGGATAAGGCTTACGGCAGCAGCTCTCCGATATCGCCGGACTGAATCACGGAAAAGCGTCCCTTCGGCAGACCGGCACGGATCTCAGATTCGCGGTAATGATCGGTGTTGAGGAATATGCCGTCCACACCGCATTTGGCCGCCACGGCCATATCACTGCGCCAGTCGTTGCCGATCATCACGCAGTCCGCGGCGTCGAGCTTCTGCTCACGCAGCAGCGCCTCCAAAAAGGCTGCCTCGGGTTTGGCCATGCCGTAGTCCGAAGAGATATAGATCGCGTCGAAGAAATCGACCAGTCCGAGACGCTCCAGCTCCGGCATCGTGAAGATGCGCTGGGCGTTGGACAGCAGGTAAATCGAGCGGCCCTGGGCACGGATGGCGGTCAGAACGTCTTTGACACGCGGATACATCCGAAAACGCCGGGTCGAAAGGCTGCGGAAGGTGTTGGCGATCATGTAGATCCACAGCTCCTGCTCTTTTTTGCCTCGCAGAGAGATCTCCGTCCGATGTTTAACCGGCGCTTCGCGCAGCAGCCGCCAAAAAACGGTCTCCAGCTTGATCTCCGGATACTGCACGCCGCTGCTTATTCCGAGCTTTTCCTGCTCTTCCACAGCGATGCGGTGATAGGCTACCTTGAGCGCATCGGCGCTGTATTCGGCTCCGTAGATGCAGTAGATTTCGCTCATGCGCTGCCAGAAAACGGGATCGTTTTCGTCGGTCCAGATATCGACCAGCGTCCCGTAGAGGTCGAAAATATAGTTCTGATAGTGCTTCATTGTCACTTCTCCATTCATTATTTTATTAATTATACCTTGTTTCATTTCCCTTGTAAAGAATCAATTGCCGGCAAAACTGTTGCTGATTTTGGGATTGAAATGGAAGCCGCGATAGAGTAAAATAAACAAAAAACTCTGACGGAGACAGCCATGGATAAACGATTAGAACGCATTTTGCCACGTGTGCAGAAGCCGGCCCGCTACACCGGGGGCGAATATAACCAGATCATCAAGGACAAGTCGAAGGTCGAACTGCGTGTGGCCTTTTGCTTCCCGGACACCTACGAGATCGGCATGTCGAATCTCGGCATGAGCATCCTGTACCACACGATGAACAGCCTCGACTACGTCTGGTGTGAGCGCGTGTTCGCGCCCTGGGGCGATATGTACGAGGAGATGAAAAAGGCCGGGATCCCGCTCTATGCCCTTGAAAGCGGAGACAGCACCGCAGAGTTTGACGCGCTGGCATTCTCTATCGGCTACGAGATGGCCTACACGACCGTGCTGGACATGCTGGATATGTCCGGCCTCCCACTGCGCACGGCCGATCGTCCCTCGCTGCTGCCAATCGTGATGGCCGGCGGCACAGCCGCAGTCAACGCCGAGCCGATGGCACCGTTCATCGATCTCTTCCTGGTCGGCGAAGGGGAAGAACTGGATAATGAAGTTCTCGCCCTGCTGCGCATCGCCAAGCGCGAGGGCTGGACCAAGCATGAGTTCCTGACCCGCGCCGCGCAGATCGGCGGCGTGTATGTTCCCTCGCTGTATGACATTGCCTATCACGAGGACGGCACTGTCGCCTCAATCACGCCGAAGGACGGCGCTCCGGCGCGCGTCACCAAGCGCATTGTGGAAGATCTCGACGCTTCGCCCTTTCCAACCAAACCCATCGTCCCCTCCACGGAGGTCGTGCACGACCGCGTGAGTCTCGAACTCTTCCGCGGCTGTGTGCGCGGCTGCCGCTTCTGTCAGGCGGGCTACGTCTATCGCCCGATCCGCGCAAAAAAACCGGAGACGCTTGTGAGGCAGGGGATCGAGACGCTGAAAAATACCGGCTATCAGGATGTGACGCTGCTGTCGCTGAGCACCAGCGACTACCGTCCTCTCCCCGCGCTCTGCGACGGGCTGCTCGAATACTGTGAGCCGCGCAGCATCGGCCTGTCCCTGCCCTCGCTGCGCGCCGACAACTTCTCCATGGAGATCATGGAGAAGCTGCAGAAGGTGCGCAAAAGCGGACTGACCTTCGCCGTCGAGGGCGGCAGTCAGCGGCTGCGCGATGCGATCAATAAAAATGTCACCGAAGAAGATCTGCTGAACACCTGCCGCATCGCCTTTGAGGGCGGCTGGAACAGCGTGAAGCTCTATTATATGCTCGGCCTGCCGACCGAGACGGACGACGACGTGCGCGGCATCGCAGAGATGGCCAATCAGGTGCTGCACTGCTGGCGCATGTACGCAAAGAACAAAAACCGCGGCGTGAAAATCACAATTTCGACCTCCTGCTTTATCCCCAAGCCGCACAGCCCCTTCCAGTGGGAGGCGCAGGTCTCGGTGGAGGAGTATCTCCGCCGCGTCAATCTCCTGCGCTCGTCGATCACGGCGAAAAACGTCACCTATAACTGGCATGACGCGGAAACCAGCCTTATCGAAGCCGTCCTCTCGCGCGGCGACCGCCGTGTGGCGGACGCGATCGAGCTCGTCTGGCGGCGCGGCGGGCGGCTTGACGCCTGGTCGGACTATTTCTCCGTCGAGCGCTGGATGCAGGCCTTTGCCGATACAGGCGTCGATCCGAATTTCTACGCGCTGCGAGAGCGTCCCGTGGATGAGGTTTTGCCCTGGGACATGATCGACGTGGGCGTGCGCAAGGCGCACCTGGTGAAAGAGCGCGAAAAATGCTACAGCTCCGAGCTGTCGCCGGACTGCCGTCACCAATGCGCGGCCTGCGGCGCAGCCAGACTCTTGAAGGAGATTCGCTGCGATGAGTGATAAACTGAGATTACGCTTTTCCAAGACGGGCCGCGCGGTGTATATTTCCCACCTCGACCTGATGCAGACCATGCAGCGGGCCTTTTCCCGGGCCGGCTGCGCGCTGAAATACTCCGAGGGCTTCAACCCGCATCCTCTGATTTCGATTGCGCTGCCTCTGTCCGTTGGCGCTGCCAGCCTGTGCGAGCTGATGGATTTCCGGCTTCGCGAGGAAGCTGAGCTGTCGGAACTGCCCGCGCGCCTCACAGCGGCGCTGCCGGAGGGGGTCGAGGTGCTCGAAGCCTATGAGGCAGAGCGCAAGTGTGCGGAGATCAAATGGCTGGAAATCGAGGGCCGCTTTGAGTACGACAACTGTGATCCCGCTGCGATGGCGGAGAAGCTGCGAGAATTCTTCGCGCAGGACAGCATTGTCATCACCAAAAAGACAAAACGCGGCATGGGTGAGAGCGATATTCGTCCCGCAATCCGCTCGATCGGGTTTGAGCCTACGGCGGATGCCGTGTCTCTCAAGGCTCTGATCTCCGCCCAGGAGCCGACGCTCAATCCCGAACTGCTGGCCGAGTCGCTGCGGCAGCTTCGTCCGGAGCTCGCGCCTGATTTCGCCAAGTTTATACGCGTGGAAACCTTCGACAAAGACATGAATCTGTTTCGGTGAGGTTTTGATATGGAATTTAGACCCTTGATCCGCAAGAACAAAGAGCTCCCGCGGGAGGAATGCCTCGAGCTGCTGCGAAATGAAAAGCGCGGCGTCCTCTCGGTACTCGGCGACGGGGGATATCCCTATGGCACGCCGATGGATCATTTCTTTAACGACGAGGACGGAAAGCTCTATTTCCATTGCGGCCGCATCGGTCACCGGCTTGACGCTCTGCGCGCCAATGACAAGGTTTCGTTCTGCTGCATGGACGGCGGCACGCCCATCCCGGGCAGCTGGGCATTGCAGGTGAGGAGTGTAATCACCTTCGGCCGGATGGAGATCATCGACGAGCGTGAGCGTGTTTACGATATCGCCGCGCGCCTCAGCCGCAAGTTTACCGACGACGAGGACTACATCGCGCAGGAGATCGAGCGCTCCGGACGGGGAACGCTGCTGCTGGCGATGACGATTGAGCACATTTGCGGCAAAATTGTCACTGAAAGCTGAGAAAAACACTTGCATTTGACGTAAAACTGTGGTACTATACCATAGCTTGTGCGGATAGAGTATCCGTACGGCCTATCAGGCGGTCCGCTGTCGCGGTGTACGGTCACCCTCCGATAAGAACGTCTTTACGAAAGAAGGATCAACTATGGATCTGGTCAAAATTCTCAGCGAGCAGTACACCAAGAAAGAACTGCCTGAAATGAACGTCGGCGACACCGTGCGTGTCCTCGTCCGCGTCAAGGAAGGCAACCGTGAGCGCACCCAGGCTTTCGAAGGCACCATCATTGCCAAGAAGCATGGCGGCATCAACGAGACCATCACCGTCCGCCGCATTTCCTACGGCGTCGGCTGCGAGAAGGTCTTCCCCGTGCATTCTCCCTCCATCGTCTCCGTCACCACTGTCCGCAAGGGCAAGGTTCGCAGAGCGAAGCTGTACTACCTGCGCGACCGCGTGGGCAAGAAGGCCAAGGTCAAGGAGAGACTGTAAGCGCAAGAGTCAAAAAGAGAGATCGGACGTCCGATCTCTTTTTTTGTTGCGTTTGCTAAGTGATTGGGTGTATAATGAAATGAAATCCTATAGGATAGGAGATTGCTATGGCTAAGAAAAAACGCAGCAGAGAAGAAATTGAGCAGGCGGAGCGCAAGGAGTCCTATGACTGGATCCAGAGCATCATTACCGCGCTGATTATCTGCATTGTCCTGTTTTTGTTTTTCGTTCGTGTGATTGACGTCAAGGGCGATTCGATGAATCCGACGCTTTATGACGGGGAAAAAATGCTCGTCTCCGGTCTGTTCTACAAGCCGAAGCAGGGCGACGTTGTCATCTTCAAAACCGACGACTATGATCCCGATAAGGCGCTTGTTAAGCGTGTGATCGCCACCGAGGGCCAGGTCGTGAACATCGACTTTGACAAGGGCATCGTCTACGTCAACGACGAGCCGATCGAGGAAGACTACATTGCGCAGCTGACGAAGGTGAAAATCGACTTCCGCGGCCCCTGGACGGTGCCGGATGGCTGCGTGTTCGTCATGGGTGATAACCGCAACCAGTCCACCGACAGCCGGGACAAGCGCATCGGCGACGTGGACGAGCGGGAGATCATCGGCCGCGCCTATGCCGTGATCTATCCGCTCAGCGAGATCAAGTGGATTCGTTAACATGGCAAACGCGAACATGGAAACAATGAACATCCAGTGGTTTCCCGGTCATATGACCAAGGCCCGCCGGATGATGGAAGAAAACGTCAAGCTTGTTGACGCTGTCTGCGAAATCCTGGACGCGCGGATTCCGAATGCCAGCCGCAACCCGGAGATCGACAAGCTGGCGGAGGGCAAGCCAAGGCTCGTCGTTCTCAACCGTATTGATCTGGCCGACCCGGACATGACCCGCCGCTGGCGGCAGTATTTTGAACAACAAGGCTTTGCCATTCTGGAAACCGACGCCAGAAGCGGCAAGGGCGTGAAGGACTTTGTGCCGGCGGTTCGTCGCCTGCTGATTGACAAACAGCGCGAATACGAGGCAAAAGGACAGATCGGCCGCCCGCTTCGCTTAATGATCGTCGGCATCCCCAACGTCGGCAAATCGACGCTCATCAACAAGGTCGCAGGCAGAAAAGCGGCAATCGCCGGGGATATGCCGGGCGTCACGAGAGGGAAGCAGTGGATTCACATTGACGCAGGGCTCGACCTGCTTGATACGCCGGGCATCCTTTGGCCGAAATTCGAGAGCCAGGAGGTCGGCGAAATGTTGGCCATCACGAACGCCATCAAGGCCGAGGTGCTCGATAAGGAGACCCTGGGCGCGAATTTCATGCTGCGTCTGGCCCGCATGTATCCGCAGGCGCTGGAGGAGCGCTACCGCATCGAGATTGATCCGGCTCTCAACGGCTTTGAACTGTTGGAACAGGCTGCGAAAAAGCGAGGCTTTCTCGTCTCGCGCGGCGAGTACGATATTGAGCGCATGGCAAACACTCTGCTGAACGAATACCACGACGGCAAACTCGGCCGTCTGAGTCTGGAGCTGCCCGATGCCGGATCTTTGGAAACTGGAGAATGAAATCTACGACAGCGGCGTGAATCTGCTGTGCGGCGTCGATGAAGCCGGGCGCGGTCCTCTGGCCGGGCCGGTCTGTGCCGCTGCTGTTATCCTGCCGCGCGGGCTGGAAATCCCCGGTCTGAACGACTCCAAAAAGCTGACGGAAAAAAAGCGGGAAGAGCTCTACGATCGAATCATCGGCAGCGCCGTCAGCTACGGCATCGCGTTTGCCGATGTCGGGGAAATCGAAACGCTGAACATTCTCGGCGCGACCTTCTTGGCGATGAACAGCGCGATCGCGCAGCTTGATCCCCAGCCGGAGCTCGCGCTCATTGACGGCAACCGCAATGTCGGCATTACGCTTGCCAGCCGCTGCGTCGTCAAGGGCGACGCGACCTGCGCCGATATCGCAGCGGCTTCGATCCTCGCAAAGGTGAGCCGTGACCGGCTGATGCTGGAGCTTGCCGCGCAGTATCCGCAGTATCACTTTGAGCAGCACAAGGGTTACGGCACCAAACTCCATTATGAGGCGCTGCGGGAATACGGGCCGTCCCCGGTCCACCGCCCGAGCTTTTTGAGGAAGATGCACTGATGGGAGACAACCGTTCGGGCCGCTGGGGCGAGGAGCGTGCGAGACGCTATCTGCAATGGCACGGCTGGCATATCGAAGATACCAATTATTCCTGCCGCCTGGGGGAGATTGACCTGATCGCATCCCGCCGCGGGATTCTGGCCTTTGTTGAGGTCAAGACCCGCAAGGACGACAGCCGCGGCGAGGCACGGGAATTCGTGACCGCATCGAAGCGGCAGCGGATCCGTGCAGCGGCCTCGCTGTATCTGGCTGAACATGAAACGGAGCTCCAGCCGCGCTTTGACGTGATCGAAGTCTACGCGCCGCAGGGTGTTGAGACGCGGTTTCCCAAAATCAACCACATTGAAAATGCTTTTGACTGATATGTACCCGGCTGTGGCCGGGGCTTTTCAGCAGGTTCCCCGCGGGCAGAAGGTCGAGCAGTAGGTCTCGCCCTTGGTGTTGGCCTTCTCATTTTGAACGCTGATGCGCGCCGCGCTGCAGCGGCAGTCGACGGTGTTGTACTTGCAGGCCGTCACGTCGCAGCCCACGCCCGGCAGAATGTCACTGTGTTTCTTTTCGCTCATATTTTGCCTCCTTGCCATGTTCGGCAAACATAGTTTTTGTGTCATTCTCCTGAATTATTCTTGGAAACGGATTCTGGTCTATGTCTTTATTTGCAATCGGAGATCTTCATCTGTCCTTTGCTGGCAACAAGCCGATGGACGTGTTCGGCGACCGGTGGGAAAACCACGCCGAAAAACTGCTCCAGGGCTTTTCCTGCGTGGAAGAGGGAGATCTCACTGTTTTATGCGGCGATTTGAGCTGGGGGATGAATTTTGAGGAGGCGCGGGAAGATTTCCTGTTTATTGATCGGCTGCCCGGCAAAAAAGTGATCCTCAAGGGCAACCACGACTACTGGTGGAGCACCGCCGCCAAGGCGCGCCGTTTTTTCGCAGAAAACGGCATTACGAGCATCGACATTCTTCATAATAATTGTTATTTTTATCAGGACATCGCAGTTTGCGGCACGCGCGGCTGGTTTTACGAGGAAGAGACGGGCGCGGCGCATGACAAGAAGATCATGCTGCGGGAGCTTGGCCGTCTGGAAACTTCTCTGAAGGCGGCAGGGGACAGGGAGAAGCTCGTTTTCCTCCATTATCCGCCGATTTATCAGAAATATGAGTGTCCGGAGATCCTGGCGCTGCTCAAAGAACACGGGGTCAGGCTTTGCTGCTACGGACATATCCACGGCAAGGGCTGCCGCCTGTCCTTCAACGGATGGCGCGATGGGACCGAGTACCGGCTTATCTCCGCCGACCATGTGAATTTTACGCCGGTAAAAATCCTGTAAATTCAAGAAAAAGTCATTGATTTTACCCGAAGAATCTGCTATAGTAGCTAAGCTTGCTATGCACATAAAGAGGAAGGAGATCAATCATGATCGTCAAGAACGTAGAGAAAAAAGAAAATAATACTGCTGTTTTCACGGTGGAGACCGACAAGGCGGAGTTTGAAGCCGCTGTCCAGGCCGCTTACCTGAAGAACAAATCTCAGATATATATCCCCGGCTTCCGCAAGGGCAAGGCCCCTCGTCAGGTCGTTGAGGGCATGTACGGCGCTGAGGTCTTTTACCAGGACGCGCTGGACGAACTGGCTCCCAAGGCCTATGAGCAGGGCGTGACCGAGAACGAGCTGCGCGTGGTCGGCGCTCCCAGCATCACCAATGTCGAAGTGACCGATGAGCGCACCGCTTCCTACACCTTCAGCGTCGATCTTTATCCTGTCGTCACCCTCGGCCAGTACAAGGGCCTTGAGGCAGTCAAGCCCGTCGTCGCCATCAGCGACGAGGATGTGGACAAGGAACTCGAGAGCGTCCGCAAGCGCAATGCCCGCCAGATCAGCGTGGACGACCGCGAGGCACAGATGGGCGACACCGCCAAGATCGACTTTGACGGCTTCCTCAACGGCGAGCGCTTTGACGGCGGCAAGGCCGAGGGCTACTCCCTCGAGCTTGGTTCCGGCTCCTTTGTCCCCGGTTTTGAGGAGCAGATCGTCGGCATGAAGGTCGGCGAGGAGAAGGATATCAACATCACCTTCCCCGAGGATTATGTGGAAGATCTGGCCGGCAAGGACGTCGTGTTCAAAGTGAAGCTGCACGACCTCACCATGGCCGAGCTGCCCGAGCTGGACGATGAGTTCGCCGGCGACAACGGCTTTGATACCCTGGACGCTTATCGCGCCAACATCCGCGAGGAGCTCGAGAAGAAGGCAAATGAGAAGGCCGAGAGTGAATTCCGCTCCGAGATCATGCGCCAGGCCGCCGATAACCTCACCGTTACCATCCCCGAGGCGATGATCGCCGAAAAGACCGAGGAGATCCTTCGCAACTATGCCGCCAACTT
The DNA here is from genome assembly GCA_902801295.1 of Oscillospiraceae bacterium. Lineage (GTDB taxonomy): Bacteria > Bacillota > Clostridia > Oscillospirales > Oscillospiraceae > Limivicinus. The sequence continues at coordinate 144,739 of CADCHN010000001.1, forward strand.
CGGCATGAACACCCGCGACATGTCCCTCGACCAGCTCAAGCAGATGATGGGCGTGGACGACGCGATGATCAACAACACCATCCGTCCCGCCGCCGAGTATCAGGTTCGCAACGACCTGCTGCTCGAGGCCGTCATTGAGGCCGAGAACATCGAGACCACCGAGGAAGAGAACCGCGAGTACCTCAACAAGGTTGCCGAGAGCATCGGCGCCAAGGCCGAAGAGGTCGAGCAGTACTTCGGCATGGACTACATCGCTGCCGAGCAGAAGAAGGAAAAGGCCAACACGCTCATCCTCGAGAGCGCCGTTGCCAAGGCTCCCGAGCAGGAGTAATTGGTATAATTTCCCCACCGCGGGGATATGCTCTCTGAGAGTTGCTGATAATGAAAAGGAGAGTATCATACAATGAGTTTAGTCCCTTATGTAGTTGAACAGACCAGCCGCGGCGAGCGTTCGTACGACATTTTTTCCCGCCTGCTGAATGACCGCATCGTTATGCTCAGCGAGGAAGTCAACGACACCACCGCCAGCCTCATCGTGGCTCAGCTGCTGTATCTTGAGGCTCAGGATCCCGACAAGGACATCCAGTTTTATATCAACAGCCCCGGCGGCAGCGTGACAAGCGGCCTGGCGATCTATGATACCATGCAGTACATCAAGCCCGATGTCTCCACCATCTGCGTGGGTATGGCGGCATCCATGGGCGCGTTCCTGCTGTCCTCCGGCGCCAAGGGCAAGCGCATTGCGCTGCCGAACGCCGAGATCATGATCCATCAGCCTTCCGGCGGCAGCCGCGGTCAGTGCACCGATATCCAGATTCAGGCCGAGCAGATCCTGAAGATCAAGAACCGCCTGAATCAGATCCTGGCTGCCAACACCGGCAAGAGCGTGGAAGAGGTCGAGCGCGACTGCGAGCGCGACCATTTCATGACCGCCGAGGAGGCGCAGGCATACGGCCTGATCGACAAGGTGATCTACAAGCGCTGAGTCGTTCGACAACTAAACAGATTTTCGGAGCGCGGGGTGGGCCATGGCCCTCCTCGCGTTTACGGCATCAGGTTCAGTCTTTTCAAATTAGGAGAAGAACATGGCAAGTAATGAAGGCAGAAGAAGCATCCGCTGCTCATTTTGCGGAAAGCCACAGTCCTTAGTCAACCGGCTGATCGCCGGCAACGGCAGCTACATCTGCGACGACTGCGTCCGCATGTGCATGAACATCATCGAGGACGATCCGGAGCTCAACCCAAAGGTCGAGGGCTATGACGGGCTCCCGCTCGTATTCGAGAAGCTGCCGAAGCCCGCGCAGATCAAGGCCAAGCTGGATGATTACGTCATCGGCCAGGAGCGCGCCAAGATTGTACTGTCCGTGGCTGTTTACAACCACTACAAGCGCATCCTGCATGGCGGCGGCAAGGACGACGTGGAACTGCAGAAGAGCAATATCCTGCTGATCGGACCCACCGGCAGCGGTAAAACACTCTTCGCGCAGACGATGGCTAAGATGCTCGACGTTCCCTTTGCCATTGCCGACGCGACTACGCTCACCGAGGCAGGCTACGTCGGCGAGGACGTGGAAAACGTCATCCTCAAGCTGCTGCAGGCGGCGGATTTTGACGTGGAACGCGCCCAACGCGGCATCATTTACATCGACGAGATCGACAAAATCGCGCGCAAGAGCGAGAACACCTCGATCACGCGCGACGTGTCCGGCGAGGGTGTGCAGCAGGCGCTGCTGAAGCTCCTCGAGGGCACCATTGCCAACGTCCCGCCGCAGGGCGGCCGCAAGCATCCGCACCAGGAGTTCATCCATGTGGATACGACGAATATTCTTTTTATCTGCGGCGGCGCCTTTGACGGGCTGGATAAGATCATCGAAAAGCGCACCAACAAAAAGACGATGGGCTTCGGCGCGGAGATCGCCAGCAGCAGTGAGCGCGACCTGGGTCAGATCCTTTCCCAGGTGCAGCAGCACGATCTGCTGAAGTTCGGCATCATCCCCGAGCTGATCGGCCGTCTGCCGGTTGTGGCCTCGTTGGATTCGCTCAATCGCGACGACCTGGTACGCATCCTCACCGAGCCGAAAAACGCGATGACCAAGCAATATCAGGCGCTGATGAGCTATGACGGCGTGGAGCTCTGCTTTGAGCCGGAGGCGCTGGAGGCGGTCGCCGACAAGGCCATCGAGCGCAAGATCGGCGCGCGAGGCCTGCGCAGCGTGATGGAATCGGTGATGACCGACGTCATGTACACCGTACCCTCTGACCCGACGGTGAAGAAAGTCACGATCACCGCCGACTGCGTGAGCAAGGACGAGAGTCCGCTCATCGAACACATCAATCCGTAATTAACATTGCACCTCTGCGAAAGGAGGTTTCCCATGAGTCAACAGACCATTAATTTTGAATCGCGCACCATGCCTCTGCTGCCGCTGCGGGGATTGATCGTTTTCCCGCAGATGCTGCTGACCTTTGACGTGGAGCGCAGCGCTTCTTTGGGCGCGATCAACGCTGCCAACCGCGGCGATCATCTGATTTTCCTGGCCGCACAGAAGGACATTTCCGTTGACGTGCCGGAAGAGAAGGACATCTATGCCGTTGGAACGGTCTGCCGCATCCGCCAGCAGCTGCGCGGCGGTCACGGCGGCTGCCGTCTGATGGTAGAGGGGCTGTTCCGCGCCCGCGCCGTCAGCATGGATACCGACAGCAAGGGTTACACCGCGCTGCTTGAGCCGCTGGACGACAAGCCGGAGCGGATCAGTCCGGCGCGCCGCGAGGCGCTGCTGCGCAACTGCCTGACGCTCTTCAACGAGTATCTGCATCTCAACCAGGACATGATGAACGAGCAGCTTCTGAATGTGCTGGCCAATCCGGACGCCGATTACGTGTCCTATTACATCGCGCAGAATCTCCGCGTGAATGTTCCTGCCCGGCAGGCTGTTCTCGAGGAGCGGAGCCTGAGCCGCCGTTTGATGCAGCTCGGCAGAATGCTCAGCAATGAGCTGCATATCCTCAGCATCGAGCAGGAACTGAATGAGGCTACCCAGGAGGCCATGGAACGCAATCAGCGCGAATATTACCTCCGCGAGGAAATGAAGATCATCCAGTCCGAGCTGGGGGAGGATCTTTCGACCGACGATTTCGGTGAATATCGCCGGAAGATCGAGGCCTTGCCTGTCATGCAGGAAGTACGAGATAAGCTGCTCAAGGAGCTGGCGCGCCTACAGAAGCAGCCCTTCGGCTCTTCGGAATCGGCTGTGCTGCGCGGTTATCTGGACACGGTCCTCGAGCTGCCCTGGGGCGTCAAAACCGAGGAAACGCTGGATATTGACAAGGCCAGAAAGATCCTGGACGAGGATCATTTTGGCTTGGACAAGGTCAAGGAACGCATCCTGGAATACCTCGCCGTCCGTCAGCTCAGCCCGGAGCTCAAAGGCGGGCTGCTCTGCCTGGTTGGCCCTCCGGGCACCGGTAAAACGAGCATCGCCATGAGCATCGCCCGCGCCACCAACCGCAAACTTGTGCGACTGTCGCTTGGCGGCGTGCACGACGAGGCCGAGATCCGCGGCCATCGCAAGACCTATATCGGCTCCATGCCGGGCCGGATCATGAACGGCATCAGCCAGGCAGGTTCCTGCAATCCGTTGATGGTGCTCGACGAGATCGACAAGCTCGGCTCCGATTACCGGGGAGATCCCTCCGCCGCACTGCTGGAAGTGCTCGACGGCGAGCAGAATAACAGCTTCCGCGATCATTTTCTGGAGATCCCCTTCGATCTGTCCGAGGTCTTTTTCATCACTACAGCCAACACGATCGACACGATTCCGCGTCCGCTTCTGGACCGCATGGAGGTCATCGAGCTGTCCAGTTATACCGATGAGGAGAAGCTGCAGATCGCCAAGCGGCATCTCTTGCCGAAGCAGCGCAAAAAGCACGGTCTCAAGGCCACGCAGCTGCGCGTCGGCGATGAGGCGATCCGCGAAATCATCGCGTCCTATACGCGGGAATCCGGCGTGCGGCGGCTGGAACGGGAGCTTGCCTCGCTCTGCCGCAAGGCGGCGGGTCGAATCGCGGAAGGGAAGTGCCGCAGCCTGACGGTGAGATCTGACCGGCTGGAGGAGCTGCTTGGCCCAGCGAAGTTCAAGCGCGATGAAAAGCGCGAGCGCGACGAAGTCGGCCTTGTGCGCGGTCTGGCCTATACCAGCGTCGGCGGTGAGGTGCTCGACGTCGAGGTCGCCGTTCTGGATGGCAGCGGCAAGCTGGAACTGACCGGCAACCTGGGTGATGTGATGAAGGAATCGGCCCACGCGGCGCTCAGCTACATCCGCAGCCGGGCCGAGATGCTCGGCATCGACCCGGAGTTTTACCGCAACAAGGATATCCACATTCACTTTCCTGAAGGCGCCGTGCCCAAGGACGGCCCGTCGGCCGGCATTACCGTGACGGTCGCCCTGATCTCCGCCCTGACCGGCACGCCTGTGCGCCATGACGTCGCCATGACCGGCGAGATTACTCTGCGCGGCCGCGTGCTGCCGATCGGCGGTCTGCGCGAGAAGACGATGGCCGCCCTGCGCGCCGGGATACATACGGTGATTATCCCCGAGGATAACGTCTCCGACCTTGCCGAGATCGACCAGACGGTACGCCAGAAGCTGCATTTTGTGAGCACCGATCAGGCGGACAAGATCCTCGACGTCGCACTGCTGCGCCGTCCGGCGGAGAAGGCCGAAGAATATCTGCCCGTACCTGTTGACGGGCGCATTCCGGTCAGAATATAGGTGCCGTATGCAGACGCTGAATGTGAACAAGGCGGAGTTCGCGAAATCCGCCGCTTCTCATAAACAGTTTATCCGTACTTCGGTTCCGTCCGTTGTGTTTGCCGGAAAATCCAATGTCGGCAAATCCTCGGTCATCAACCGGCTGCTCAATCGGAAAAACTTTGCCCGTGTCGGCGCTTCACCCGGTAAAACCGTGCATGTCAACTATTTCTATATCGACGAAAAGCTCTATTTTGTCGATCTGCCGGGCTATGGCTATGCCAAGGTTTCACAGGGGGAACGGGATCGCTGGGGCAAGCTGATGGAGGATTTCTTCACCGAGCCTTCGCTGATTTCCCTCGGCGTGATGATTGTCGATGCCAGGCACAAGCCGACGGCGGACGACGTGACCATGGCGGATTGGTTTAAAAACGCCGGATGCCGCTGGGTCGTTGTGGCCAATAAGCTCGATAAGCTCAAAAAGAGTGAGATCGAACCGAATCTGAGTCTGATTCGCGAGACGCTTTCTCTCGCGGAGAATCAGCTGTTGATACCCTTTTCCGCGGAAAAGGGGAACGGACGCGATGCGCTGATGGCGGAGATCGTCCGATTGATTTGAAATCATAGGGGATAGCGGGACGAATTTTTCGTCCCGCTATTGTATTTCCTAAAAAATTTTGGTAAACTACCACTATATTGGGGGTAGAAGGGATGAATGCATGGCAGGAAATATGGAAAGGATTTGATTTTACTCCTTTACTGAATATTTTGCTCAGCGCCGTTCCTGCTTTGATCTGCATTACCCTCCATGAGCTAAGCCACGGCTTGGTGGCGTATTGTCTCGGCGATCCGACAGCGAAAAACGCCGGTAGGCTGACGCTGAACCCGATCAAGCATCTGGACATATTCGGCTTCCTGATGCTCGTTGTCGCCCACGTCGGCTGGGCCAAGCCCGTGCCGGTCGATATGCGCTATTTCAACAATCCGAAGCGCGGCATGGCGATTACCGCTTTGGCCGGTCCCGTGAGCAACTTTATCATCACGGCGATCTCGCTGTTTTTGTTCGGTTTCCTGCTCCCTTTGACCTATCGATCCGGGCAGGCCGTCGCCATCGGAATGAGGCTTCTGTATCTCACCGCCTATCTTAGCATCGGTCTTGCGCTGTTTAATCTACTGCCTATTCCGCCTCTGGACGGCTCCAAAGTCCTTTTCTCATTGATCCCGGATGAAGCCTATTACAAGCTGATGCGCTATGAGCGCTACGGGATGATCCTGCTGATTGCGCTTGCCTATACCGGCGTGACCGGCAGCTTTCTCAGCAACATCATTGATGCGGTTTTTAACTGGCTGATGAACATCGCCGTCTGGGCCTATCAATGGAGTTATTCTTTGTTTATTGCGTGAATTGAATGGAAAATCCGAGTTTTTTTCTGGAAGGCGTTGTCCACGAGAAAAATGAACTGCAGGACTTTGAGGGACCGCTCAGCCTGATCCTGATGCTCCTGCAGAAAAATAAAATCGAGATCCGCGATATCAAAATTGCGGATATTCTGGAGCAGTATCTGGCTTATCTCGACCAGATGCAGCAGATGGATCTGGAAATCGCCAGCGAATTTGTCCAGATGGCCTCGCATCTGCTGTATATCAAGACCAAAACCTTGCTCACCGGCGACGAGGAAGAGGTCAGCGAACTTGAACTGCTGAAGGCCTCTCTGGAACAGCTGAAGAGCAAGGACGTCTACGAGTCCGTGCGCCAGGTGACGCCGGAGCTCAAGCGAGCCTCGGAGCTGGGTCTGCTGTACTTTGAAAAACTGCCCGAGCCTCTGCCAAAGGCGGCCAAAACCTATGAATACCGGCATGAGCCGGTCGACCTGTTGCGCGCCATCCTGGGCGTCTATGCCCGCGGCGTCAAAACGCCGGAGACGGATCTTCTGACGCCGGCGATTCCGCGGCGCATCACCTACAGCGTGCGGGATAAAAGCCGCCAGATCCTGGCCGGTCTGCGTCAGCGGACAAGCTCGCTGAAAAACCTTTACCGCGCCTGCGTCAGCCGCTCGGAAGTGGTGGCGACCTTTCTCTCTATCCTTGAGCTTTGCAGTATGGGCAGTATAAAACTCATCCGTGCCGACGATGATTATACCGTGGAATTTACCGGCGGCAATGTGGATGAAATTCTGGAACGGATTGAAGAATAAGCATGATCGATTTGAAATCCGCCGTGGAGGCGGTCTTATTTGCGGCCGGCGAGCCGATTCCCGTTGCGCGCCTGTCCCTGGTTCTCGGTGCAGGCGAAGAGGATGTCCTGCTTGCCGCACGCGAGCTTGCTGAATCTTTTGAGCGCGACCAACGGGGGATTCGCGTATTGCAGCTGGGGGACAAGCTCCAGATGTGCTCGGCGCCCGATTACGCGCCCATTGTCATCAAAGCACTCGAACAGCGCAAGCCGCCGATGCTTTCGCAGCCCGCGCTGGAAACGCTGGCAATCGTTGCGTATTTCCAGCCTGTTACCCGTGCCTATATCGACCAGGTGCGCGGCGTGGACAGTTCGTATACCGTCGGAATGCTCACTGAGCGCGGCCTGATCGAGGCCTGCGGTCGTCTTGATGTGCCCGGACGGCCTTCCCTCTTCCGCACAACGGATCAGTTCCTTCGCACGATGGGGATTCAGAAGCTGGAGGATCTGCCGCAGCTGCCGGATATGACGCAGAGCGACGGCGTTGAAAAGCTCCAGAAAAAGATCGACGATCTGCAGAACGCCGAGGACGGCCAGCTTATGATGGAGGGCCTGGAGCAATAACAATATAAAAATCGGGGGTGATGTCTTGGTCGGATGGATTATTCTCGGCGTCATCGTCCTGTTACTCGTAGGCATCAACCTGATCCGCGTCGGCGCGGATATTTCCTATGAGTGCGGCGTATTCAGCCTGTCGGCTAAAGTAGCCGGCGTGATGCTGCAACTGCTGCCAAAACAGGACAAGGGCGAGGAAAAACCCAAAAAGGAAAAGAAACCCAAGAAGAAAAAGAAAGAAAAGAAAAAGGAAGAATCAACGGAAGAAAGCGCAACGAAAGCGAAAAAAGGCCTCCCGCTCGGCATGACGAAGGAGGAGCTCTTCGAGCTCGTCAAGGAGATCCTGCAGCACTTTGCCCGCTTTCCGCGCAAGTTTTGCATTGACCGCTTCAAGCTGCACGTTCTGGTTGCCGGCTGGGATCCGTACGACACAGCGATGGCTTACGGCTATCTGAACGAGGCGCTGTCGATTCTGCTGCCGTTGGCGCGGCGCGGTTTTACTGTGAAGAAAGCCGACGTGCGGACGGACGTGGATTTCACGACCGATCAGTTTTCACTGGACTTCGGCCTGGGGCTGAGCATCCGCATCGGTCAGATCGTGGGCTTTGGCCTGAGTGTCGCCTTCGTCGGCGCCAAGGGCGTTATCAAGAGCAAGTTTCGGCAGAAGAAAGAAACAAAGGCCGCCGCGAAATTGGCGCAGGTTCAGCCGGAGCAAATCCCGGAACATAGAGAAAACATAGAAAACGATAAAGATATTTCGCCAGAGGAAAGGATGGACTCAAATGGATAACAAGAACCCGATCGGTGAACTGATGGAAAGCACCATGGAGAATGTCAGAAACATTCTCAAGGTTGATACCGTTGTCGGCGATCCCATTTTCACGCCCGACGGCATTACCCTTGTCCCGGTATCCCGCATCAGCGTCGGCTTTGGCGGCGGCGGCGTCGAATTCAGCAACAAAAAGGGCGGAGAGAACCGTCCCTATGGCGGCGGCAACGCGACCGGCGTCAAGATTGACCCGATCGGCTTCCTCGTCATTAAGGAGGGCAACGTCCGCATGATTAACATCCTGCCCGCTGCCAACACCACTGTTGACCGCATCATCGACCTGGTGCCGCAGGTCATCGACCGTGTCGAAGGCTTTATCAATAAGCAGAACGAGGACAAATAAAAGCAGGCAAATCGGTTCATAATAAGCACTGCCCAAGAAAGAAAAGGGTGGTGCTTATTTTGAGAAATCTAATATCAATGCTGCTTGCAGTGCTGCTTCCGTTTTCTGTGCCCGCTCCCGCGGATGCGCAGGAGCTGCCCGGGCTTCACGCGCTGAGTGCTGTGTTGATGGCCGAGGACGGGGAAGTCCTGTTTGCGCAGGAAGCCGACCGTATGCTCCCGATCGCGAGCACGACAAAGCTGATGACCGCGCTCGTTGTGATCGAAAATTGCGATTTAGAGGAATCGGTAGAAATCCAGCCGGCCTGGTGCGGGATTGAGGGCTCGTCCGTTTATCTGAAACCGGGGGACCGGTATACAGTGCGTGAGCTTCTGCTTGGCCTGCTGCTTGCGTCCGGCAATGACGCCGCAACGGCGCTTGCCTGCCACTGCGCCGGGGATATCGCAGCCTTTTCCGAACTGATGAATCGGCGCGCCGCAGAGCTTGGCATGAGCGGCAGTCATTTTACAAATCCCCACGGCCTGAACGAAGCCGGTCATTATTCCACGGCGCGCGATCTTGCGCTGCTGATGCTGGAGACCATGAAAAACGAGAAGCTTTCAGCGCTGATCGGCATGGACAAAGCCCAGTGCGGCAATGAAACCGTTTATAACCACAATAAGCTGCTGCACCGATACGCGGGCTGCATTGGCGGCAAAACCGGCTATACCGAAGCTGCCGGTCGCTGTTTGGTCAGCTGTGTCGAGAGGAACGATCTCCGCTTTGTCTGCGTCACGCTCAACGATCCGGACGACTGGAACGATCATGCCAAGCTCTATGACTGGGGCTACGCCCATTTTATGGCGCGTGTCATCAACGCGGATAATGAGCGGCATGAGCTTCCGCTGCTCGGCGGGACCGTTTCGTCTGCCGTTGCAGTACCAGCCGAGGAAGTGAAAATCCTTCTGCCAAGAGACAGTGAGCTGCTCGTCAATACGGAATTGCCGTTTTATGTCTTTGCGCCTGTTTCCCGCGGCGCTGCGGCAGGGCGCATGATTCTCCGGGACGGCGAACGCATTTTAAGAGAAATCCCTCTCGTTTATGCTGAGGATTATCCGGTACAATAGGTGTAACTATGCCAGAACGACTGCAAAAATTGATCGCTGCGGCGGGACTGATGTCCCGCCGGGCTGCTGAGGAGGCTATCCGCGCCGGGCGCGTGACCCGCAACGGGCAAACCGCCTCGCTCGGAGACATGGCGGAACCCGGTGTGGATGTGGTCTGCCTCGACGGGGCGCCTGTTTTTCCGCAGGAGAAAAAGGTCTATCTGATGCTGCACAAGCCGCGCGGCGTTGTCACGACCATGAGCGATGAGCAGGGGAGACGAAGCGTGGCGGATCTCGTGAAGGACGTTGGTGTCCGCGTATACCCGGTCGGGCGTCTGGATCTTGATTCCGAGGGACTGCTGCTGATGACGAACGACGGCGATTTTGCCAACCGTCTGATGCATCCCTCCCATGAGGTCAACAAATGCTATGAAACCTGGGTGAGCGGTGATGGGATCGAGGCCGCGATCAAGGCCTTGGAGCAGCCCATGCGTATTGACGGCTATCAGATTCGCCCCGCGCGTGTCCGTTTGCTTCGCCGTTTCAGCGATCAGGAGGCGCTGCTTGCCATCACAATCCACGAGGGCCGGAACCGGCAGGTGCGCAAAATGTGCGAGGCCGTTGGGCTGCGTGTGACCCGGCTTGTACGCGTCAGCGAGGGCAGCCTCCAACTCAGAGATTTGCCGTCGGGCAAATGGCGCTATCTGACGAAAGAAGAAATGGAATCCTTTGACTGAAGGACTTACATACATGAACACAACAACCATTGAAACCACAGACTTGGTGGTCGTCGGCGGCGGTGCCGCGGGGCTGATGCTTGCGGCAACTGCGTCGGCACGCGGCCTGAACGTGACGGTTCTCGATCCGAATCAAAAGCTCGGGCGTAAGCTGCGCATCACAGGAAAAGGCCGCTGCAATCTGACAAACAACTGCGATGTGAAAACCGTTCTGGCCAATATGCCGGGGGACGGCCGCTTTTTATACAGCGCTCTGAGCAGTTTTTCTCCCGCGGATGTGATGACCTGGTTTGAAGAGCGCGGCCTTCCGCTGAAAACCGAGCGCGGCAATCGCGTTTTCCCGGTGTCCGATAACGCCAATGACGTGGCGGAGACCTTATTGCGTGAATGCCGCCGTCATGATGTGCGTTTTCTTCGCACCCGGGCAAAGGCGATCGTCAGCGCGGACGGGCGTGTCAGCGGTGTCGTGACGGAGGAGAGCACCATCTCCTGCCGCGCCGCGGCGGTTTGCACCGGCGGGCTTTCTTATCCGCTGACCGGCTCCACCGGCGACGGCTATCGCTTTGCCCGCAGCTTCGGTCACACGCTGACCGAACCGCAGGCCTCTCTGGTGCCGCTGGAAAGTGAGGATGACTATTGCGCCCAGATGCAGGGCTTTGCGCTGAAAAATGTCACGCTTTCCGCCTATGAAGACGATCGTTTGATTTATCAGGAACTCGGCGAGATGCTGTTTACGCACTTCGGCGTTTCCGGCCCGCTGGTTTTGTCTGCCAGCGCGCATATGCGTCATATGGACAGCCGCCGATACCGGCTGGAAATCGACCTGAAGCCGGGGCTTGACGAAAAGAAGCTGGACGTCCGTCTGCTGCGCGACTTTGAAAAATACGCGAATCGCTCCTATAAAAATGCCCTGGTCGATCTCGCGGGACAGAGCATGATCCCTGTCCTGGTCCAGCTCTCCGGCATCCCGGAGGAGACGAAAGTGCACGATATCACGCGGGAGCAGCGGATGCGCCTGCTGCGGTTATTGAAATCATTTCCGATTTCCATCTCCGGTAAGCGCCCCATCGACGAGGCCATCATTACGGCCGGCGGCGTCAATCTGAAGGAGATCAATCCTCGCACGATGGAGTCAAAGCTTCTGCCCGGTCTGTATTTTGCCGGAGAAGTTCTCAATCTCGACGCCTACACCGGCGGTTTTAATCTGCAGATTGCATGGTCGACGGCGCACATGGCCGGTCAGGCCGCATTACAAGAGGAGGATCATGATGAACGGACATAATGCGATTGCGATCGACGGCCCGTCCGGCGCGGGGAAAAGCAGTCTCGCCCGCCGTGCCGCCGCCCATTTCGGCTATATTTATGTGGATACCGGCGCCATTTACCGCTGTGTCGGTCTGGCTGCCCATCGCGCAGGAATTAATACCCGCGATGCAGAGGCCGTGAAGGAAATCCTGCCCGCGCTCGATATCCGCATGGTTTATAACGAAGCGGGGGAGCAGCGCATGATTCTGGACGAAGAGGACGTCTCTGCCGATATCCGTCTCCCTGAAATATCCCTCTGCGCTTCCAACGTGTCGGCTCATGCCGTTGTGCGCGCTTATTTGCTCGAGATGCAGCGGAAAATGGCGCGGGAGCACGACGTCATTATGGATGGGCGCGACATCGGCACCATTGTACTGCCGGACGCGGAGCTGAAAATCTTTCTCACCGCAAGCGCCGAGGCACGCGCGCAGCGCCGTTTGCTGGAACTGCAGAGCAAGGGCATCGAATCCTCGTTTGACGAAGTGCTCAAGGACATTGAGCTGCGCGATTACCAGGATACGCACCGCACGGAAGCGCCGCTCCGCCGCGCGGAGGACGCCGTGCTGCTGGATACGACGGAAATCGGCTTTGACGAAAGCTTTGAACTTCTTTGCCGCACCATTGAAGAAAGGCTTGGGCTGAAAGCATGAAGCTGATTCTGGCTGAGAGCGCCGGCTTTTGTTTCGGCGTGAAGCGTTCTGTAGAGATTGCAGACAAGCTGCTGCAGGAGCAGCAGGAAGTCGCCAGCCTCGGTGAGTTGATCCATAATGAACAGGTCGTACGGGAGATGGCCGAGCGGGGCCTGCGTGTGATCCAATCCCCGGGGGAGGCTCGCCCGGGAGAAACTGTCATCATCCGCGCTCACGGAGTTTCGTCAAGCGTCCTTCAGCAGCTTGAGGCGCAGGGCAATCCCGTCGTGGATGCGACCTGCCCCAAAGTGAAGGCGATCCACGCGATCGTCAAGCGAGCCGGCGACGAGGGGCGTTTTGTTATCATCATCGGCATGCGCCATCATCCCGAGGTCGAGGGAATCCGCGGCTGGTGTTCGGACTGTGAAGTCTTTGAAAACGCACAGGAATTGGAAACCTGGCTGGAAAAGACGCCCAACATCTGGAATAAAGCGGTAACTATGGTCGTTCAGACGACGCAGACGCAAAATAATTTCGAGGAATGCGCCAAAATAATAAAAAAAAGATGTACAAATCCAAAAATATCTGATACAATATGCTCTGCTACGTCTATGCGGCAGAAAGAAGCGGCGGATTTGGCCCGCCAATGTGACGCCATGGTCGTCATCGGCGGAAAGCACAGTGCCAACAGCATCCATCTGGCGAAAATCTGCGCGGAGTACTGCGGCCGCGTTCAATTTATCGAATCGGCGGATGAGTTGGATCTGGCTGCGCTGGAAGGATGCGAGACTGTGGGACTCACGGCCGGCGCTTCGACACCCGCATGGATAATTAAGGAGGTAAGAAACAAAATGGACGAACTGAATGAAATCAAAGTTGAAGAAGCTCCCGAGCAGAAGGAACTTTCCTTCGACGAAATGCTGGAGGAGACTCTTAAAACAATATATAACGGAGATAAGGTGAAGGGCGTTGTCGTCGCCATCACCGGCACGGAAATCAGTGTCGACCTTGGGACCAAGTATTCCGGCTTTATCCCCACTTCCGAATTCACCGACGACGGCATCAAGGTTGAAGACGCTGTCAAGGTCGGCGATGAGATCGAGGCCGTTGTTGTCCGCGTCAACGACGTGGAAGGCACCGCTCAGCTGAGCAAGAAGCGCCTGGACGCTGCCAAGAGCTGGAACGATGTGGAAGCCGCCGCCGAGGATGGCACCATCCTCGAGGGCGTTGTCACCGAAGAGAATAAGGGCGGCATCGTCGTCAACGTCAAGGGCGTTCGCGTGTTTGTTCCCGCCTCCCAGACCGATCTGCCCCGCGAGGCCAATCTGTCTGAGCTGCTGAAGAAGACCGTTCGCCTCAAAATCACCGAGGTCAACAAGGCCCGCAAGCGCGTGGTCGGCTCCATCCGCCGCGTTGCTCAGGCTGAGCGCCGCGCCCGCACCGAGGCCATCTGGAACGAGATCGAGGTTGGCAAGAAGTATCACGGCACCGTCAAGTCCCTGACCAGCTATGGCGCTTTCGTCGATATCGGCGGCATTGACGGCATGGTTCATGTTTCCGAACTGAGCTGGGGCCGCATCCATCAGCCCTCCGAGGTCGTTTCCGTCGGCGACGAGATCGACGTCTACGTCATCAATTTCGACCGCGAGAAGCGCAAGATCTCTCTCGGCTACAAGGATCCCGATGGCAATCCTTGGACTGTCTTCACCAACAAGTACTCCGTTGGCGACGTGGCTCAGGTCAAGATCGTCAAGCTCATGGAGTTCGGCGCCTTTGCTGAAGTCGTTCCCGGTGTTGACGGCCTGATCCATATCTCCCAGATTGCCAACCGCCGCATCGGCAAGCCCGGCGACGTGCTGACCGTCGGTGATGTTGTTGACGCAAAGATCACCGCCATCGACGAGGAGAAGCATAAGGTTTCTCTGTCTATCCGCGCTCTGTCCGAGCCGGCTCCTGCTCCCGTTGCTGAAAAGCCCGTCGAGGAAGAAGTCGCTCCCGCGGAGGACGCGCTGGTCTACGAAGTCTCCGCCACCGGCGAGGCCACCGGCATCGCTCCCGAGACTGACGAGCAGTAATTTTCTGTAATCAAAAAGCACCTCTGAATTTCAGAGGTGCTTTTTTGTGTGTGAATGTTTTTATTAGAGCTTTTCGTTGATCCAGTTGAGCACGTCGTTGAATACTTCCTCGTGGTTCGTTTCAAGCAGGATCTCGTGACGAGCACCGGGATAGAGTTTGATGCTCACGTCTTTGATGCCCGCATCTTGAAAGGCCTGATAGGCGCGCTTGACGCCTTCGCCGTGTTCGCCGACCGGGTCGTCGCCGCCGGCGATGAAGAGGACCGGCGTCGTTTTGTTCATACGGGCAATGTTTTTCGGATCGGTGATGAATTTCACGCCGCCCATCATGTCGCGGAACAGGCTGACCGTCGGCACAAAGCCGCAGAGCGGATCGTTGATGTACTTATCCACTTCCCTGGGGTCACGGTTGAGCCAGTCGCTGGGCGTGCGCAGATTCTCGATGCCCTTGGTATAGGCGCCGAAGGCTACGTTATTGAGCATCTTGCCGATCTTGCGCGGACCGCAGATTGCAACAGCGAGCTTTGCCATCGTGTTGCCGCCGGCAACCATGGCGGGCGCCTGATGCCCGGTGCCGCAGATGATGACAAGATCCGGCTGATCCGGGTGCTGGATCACATAGTGGCGGGTCAGAAAGCTGCCCATGCTGTGGCCGAAGAAAATATAGGGGACGCCGGGATATTTCTCTGCAGTCATCTTGTGCAGCTTGTCCATGTCGTCCAGAACATACTGCCAGCCGTTCTTTTCGGCAAATATGCCCTGCTCCTCGGGACTTGAGATTGATTTGCCGTGGCCGAGATGGTCGTTGCCGACGGCCACAAAGCCGTTTTTGGCAAGAAACTGCATGAAGGGGTCATAGCGGTCGATATATTCGGCAATGCCGTGTGCGATCTGAACAACGCCGCGGATATCTCCGTCGGGTACGACCATGTGGGCGTGGAGCTTATTGCATCCCGTGGTGGAGGCAAAGGTAAAATCGGTAGTGGTCGGCATGATAAATCCTCCTGTGTTTTTTCTTCATTTTACGCGCCGCGAAAAGAGAAGTCAATAAAAACTGCCGCTCCGGGAGGAGCGGCAGTATCGGTTATTGGGATCAGCCGACGATATCGCGGGTATCGCGGGCGATGACAAGCTCCTCGTTCGTGGGAATGACGAAGACCTTGACGGGGGAGTCCTCGGTGGAGATCATGATGTCCTGGCCGCGGGTGGCGTTGGCTTCGGGATTGACCTTCACGCCGAGATAGCCGAAGTACTCGCAGATGCTGGCACGGGCTTCCTGGTCGTTTTCGCCGACGCCGGCGGTGAAGATGATGGCGTCCACGCCGTTCATCGCGGCGGCGTAGGAGCCGGCGACCTTGGCGACCCAGTAGTAGAACATATCGAGAGCAAGACGCGCGCGCTCGTTTCCTTCCTCGGCGGCCTTGCCCAGATCGCGGAAGTCAGAGGAGACGCCGGAAATACCGAGAACGCCGGATTTCTTGTTGAGGATGTTCAGCATCTCGTCAATGCTGTAGCCGTACTTGTTCATCAGGAACTGGATAACACCGGCGTCGAGATCGCCGCAGCGGGTGCCCATCGGCAGACCGACCAGAGGCGTGAAGCCCATAGAGGTGTCGATGACCTTGCCGTTCTTCACGGCGGCCAGGGAGGAGCCGTTGCCCATATGGCAGGAGATGATCTTCAGCTCTTCAATGGGCTTGCCCATCAGCTCCGCGCAGCGGGCGGAGACATAGCGATGGGAGGTGCCGTGGAAGCCGTAGCGGCGGATGCCGTCGTTCTCGTAGTATTCATAAGGAACAGCATACATGAATGCCTTGCTGGGCATGGTCTGATGGAAAGCGGTGTCGAACACGGCGACCATCGGCACATCACCCATCACGTCGCGGCAGGCGTTGATGCCGGTGATGTTGGCGGGGTTGTGCAGCGGGGCAAAGGGGATGCACTCCTTGATCGCGGCGAGAACCTCGTCGTTGATCAGGACGGAGTTGGCAAACTTTTCGCCGCCGTGGACGACGCGGTGACCGACAGCGTCGATCTCTTTCATGGAGGAAACCACACCATATTCGGCGCTGGTCAGCTTGTCAATGACAGCGGCAATGGCCTCGGAGTGGGTGGGCATGGGCACGTCTTCGTTGAATACGGGCTTGTCGCCAACCAGCGGCGTGTGCTTGAGATGACCGTCAATGCCGATGCGTTCGCACAGGCCCTTGGCCATCAGCTGCTCGTTTTCCATGTCGATCAGTTGATACTTGAGGGAGGAGCTGCCAGCGTTGATAACAAGAATTTTCATGGATTTCTTTCCTTTCTATTGTAAAAATCATGGGTTTTCTGTACAATAGCAATAACCTTATTTATTCTAATACAAATGCGGAAAAAAGCAAGAGTTTTTTGGAGCGAAGCATGAGCGTGATCGGAATTGTCGCAGAATATAACCCTTTTCACAGGGGGCATGAATATCACATCCACCGGACGAGAGAGCTTGTCGGCGCGGACACGGCCGTCGTGTGCGTCATGTCCGGCGACTTTGTGCAGCGAGGCGAAGCGGCGATTTACTCCAAGTTTGCCCGCGCGGAGGCGGCATGCCGCTGCGGCGCCGATCTCGTGATCGAGCTGCCGCTGCCCTGGTGTCTGGCTTCGGCGGAGAGCTTCGCACGCGGCGCTGTTTACCTTCTGGATGCCCTCGGCTGTGATACGCTCAGCTTCGGCAGCGAGTCGGGCGATGTCGGAGCGCTGGAACAGCTCGCAGATCTCCTCCTGATACCGGAATTCAACGACCACGTCAAGCGCATGATACAGGAAAAACCAAATATGAGCTATGCCTCTGCGCGCCAGCGGGCAGCGTTTGATCGCTGCGGCGATGCGGCGCAGCTGATGGAAATGCCAAATAATATTCTGGCGCTGGAATATCTCAAGGCGATCCGAACGCTTGATTCCAAATTGCGTCCGCTGACTGTGCGGCGCAGGGGCAGTCCGCACGACGGAACGGGCGGAGACTACAAATCCGCAGCCGAGCTGCGTGAATTGCTGCGGGCGGGGATGGAGATTACCAATGAGCTTCCGAAATACGCGGCAGAGGTTTTCACCTCAGAGAATCGCCTCGGACGCGGGATGCCGCGGAGGGATCTTCTGGAAACGGCGATTCTGTCGCGCCTGCGCGCTCTGAGAGCCGAGGAATACGAGCAGCTGCCGGATGCTTCCGACGGACTTGGATTGAGACTGTATCAGGCTGCAACCGAGGAGCCGACGCTGGATGCGATCATGGAGGCAACAAAAACAAAGCGTTACGCGATGTCGCGCGTGCGGCGGATGATCTGCTGCGCAGTGTTGGGCGTGACGGCCGGCATGGCGGATGCTGCGCCGCCCTATGCGCGCGTGCTCGCGGCCAATGCGCGCGGCTGTGAGCAGCTGCGGCGGCTGCGCGACGGAGCGCTTCCTCTCGTGACTAAGCCCGCTTCCGTGCGTCAGATGGGGGATTTTGCGCTTCAGGTTTTTGAACTCGGCGCACGGGCGCATGATCTCGCTGCGCTGGCTTATTCCTCTGTGGACGCGCGGCGCGGCGGTGCCGATTGGCGGACAAGTCCGATCATCCTGTAATTTACAAATATCCGCCGGCATGTTATAATTATTCCGTGAGGGATACCATGTTTGAAAAACTGAGACTGATAAAAAACCAATATGAGGAGCGGCTGCGCCGTCTGGAGGAGCAGGAAACCTATTCCGATCCCGTCCTCTACGCGAAGATCGACCGTGAGGCGCGGGAACTGGCGCCTCTGGTGGAAGCTTATAGTGCCTATGAATCTGCCTGTGCCGATCTCAATGCCGCGCTCGAGCTGATGAACGATCCCGACATGCGTGACTTTGCGCAGGAGGAGTACGCGACAGCCAAGGCTTCACGGGACGAGCTGGAGCAGAAGCTGAAGATTCTGCTGCTGCCGAAGGATCCCAATGACAGCAAAAACGTCATCATGGAGATTCGCGGCGGCGTCGGCGGGGAAGAGAGCTCGCTGTTCGCTGCGGATCTCTATCGGATGTACAGCATGTATGTCGAGCGCAGGGGCTGGAAGCTGGACGTCGTTAACGTCAACGAAACCGAACTCGGCGGTTTTAAGGAAATCAGCATGATTATCGAGGGCGATGGCGCCTGGTCCCGTCTGAAATTTGAGGCCGGCGGCCACCGAGTGCAGCGCGTTCCGGTGACGGAGTCCGGCGGTCGGATCCACACCTCCGCCGCAACGGTCGCCGTGCTGCCCGAGGCCGGAGAGCTGGATTTCAAGCTCAACATGAACGACCTTAAGATCGATACTTACCGTTCCTCCGGCGCCGGCGGCCAGCATGTCAACAAAACAGAGAGCGCCATCCGTATCACGCACCTGCCCACCGGGACGGTCGTGGAATGCCAGGACGAGCGCAGCCAGTATAAAAATAAGGACCGCGCGATGCAGATTCTCCGCTCCAAGCTCTATGAGGCCGAACAGGAGAAGCAGCGTGCCGCCGTCGCGGCAGAGCGAAAGAGCCAGATCGGCTCCGGCGACCGCAGCGACCGCATCCGCACCTATAATTTTCCGCAGAACCGTGTGACCGATCACCGGCTGACGGGCGACAACAAGAATTTCAACCTCTCCGCCATCATCGACGGCGATCTGGACGAATTGATCGACGCTCTGGTGACCGCCGATCAGGCGGAAAAACTGAAGGCGCAAAGCGATATATGAAAACGAGTGTATTTACCGACCAAATCTCTTCCTGCGCAGAGGTTCTGCACAACGGCGGATTGCTTGCCGTGCCGACGGAAACGGTATACGGTCTGGCTGCCAACGGACTTGACGCGGATGCTGTGGAGAAAATCTACGAGGTGAAGGGTCGCCCTGCCGTCAAGCCGCTGTCTCTGATGGTGCCCGGCCCGGAGGCAATGGATCGCTACTGCTTGGAGGCTCCGGATGCGGCGCGGGTGCTGGCGGAGAAATTTTGGCCCGGCCCGCTGACGATTGTACTGAAAGCGAAGGATACGATTCCGGCTATCGTTCGCGCCGGCGGCGATACGATCGGGCTCAGGTGCCCGGATCATCCGCTGACGCTTGCCGTACTGCGCGCGGCGGGATTGCCGCTTGCCGCGCCCTCGGCCAACCCCTCCGGGCTGCCCAGCCCGAAGACGGCGCAGGAGGTGCTGGCCTATTTTAACGGCAGCATTGACGCCGTGCTGGATGGCGGACCATGCGGGATCGGCACGGAATCAACGATCATCTCTCTTGTCGATAAGCCGTATCGCATTCTTCGTCAGGGCGCCTTGCCTGCTGACGAAATTGCCGACACGCTGGTTGACAACATGACAATCATTGGTATTACAGGCGGCAGCGGCAGCGGTAAAACGACAGCGCTGCATGTGCTGCGTGAGCTCGGCGCGCTCGTCATTGACGCGGACGCTGTGTATCACGAACTCTTGAATACCGATCACGCGCTGCTGGATACGATTGAAGCGCGTTTTCCCTGCACGGCGGCAAATGGTGTGCTCGACCGAAAAGCCCTGGCAGCAGCAGTTTTCAGCAATCCTGCGGCTCTTGACGATCTTAACCGTCTGACTCATCCGGCCGTTATCAGCGAAACCATGCGTCGGCTGCGAGATCACGCGATGAACGGCGGTAATTTGGCCGCGATCGACGCGATCGGGCTGATCGGCAGCGGGCTTGACAAACTCTGCGACCGTACTTTCGCCATTGTGGCTGACCGGGAAGCAAGACTAAGCCGTATCAAGTCCCGTGACGGGCTGACGCGCGAGCAGGCCGCGGCGCGCATCGACGCGCAGCTTCCCGATGATTTCTTTGTAACTCATTGCAGCGGCGTGCTGCATAACAATAGCACCGAAGTCTCTTTCCGCGCTCTCTGTAAAAACAAATTTTTGGAGGTCATGCACCATGGATGAACTGAGAAGCAATCTTTTTTATGAGCAGAAAAACGGTTATGATCTGATCGACACCGAAGAGCGCCTCGCAGTTGAGGACTACAGCAAGGGCTACATGGATTACCTGAACCGTTCGCGCATGGAGCGCGAGGCGGTTGTCAACGCCATTGCCCTGGCGGAGCAGAACGGCTTTGTCGAGTATCATTTCGGCATGGAGCTCAAGCCCGGCATGAAGATCTACCGCAACAACCGCGGCAAGGCATTGCTGCTGGCTGTGATCGGCAAAAAGAGCCTGGCGGATGGCGCGGTCATCGCCGGCGCGCATGTCGATTCTCCCCGCATCGACCTCAAGCAGGTCACGCTGTATGAGCAGGATGAGATGTGCTACTTCAAGACGCACTACTACGGCGGCATTAAAAAATATCAATGGGTCACCATTCCCCTTGAGCTTCACGGCGCCGTTGCGCTGAAAAACGGCGAGGTCGTCGATGTGGTGATCGGCCGCGAGCCGAACGAGCCCAAGTTCATTATCACCGACCTGCTGCCGCATCTGGCAAAGGACCAGATGGGCAAGACCATGGCCGAGGGTTTCTCCGGCGAGGGTCTGAACATTCTGATCGGCTCAGCGCCCTATGCCGACGAAGGCAAGGATCGCGTCAAGCTGGCCGTCATGAGCATCCTCAACGACATGTACGGCATTACGGAGGAGGATTTTCTCTCTGCAGAGCTCTCTGCCGTTCCCGCTTATGACGTCAGCGAGATCGGTCTGGACCGTTCCCTGATCGGCGGTTACGGCCAGGACGACCGTGTCTGCGCCTACGCCGAGCTGAAGGCTCTGTTTGACGTGAAGGATCCGGAACGCACCTGCGTCTGCATTCTGGCCGACAAAGAAGAGACCGGCTCCGACGGCGTGACCGGCATGCAGAGCGCCGCTTTCGACTGCTTCATGGAAGATCTCTGCGCCACTCAGGGCGTCGCGCTGCGCCACTGCTATGCTAAGAGCTTCTGCGTCTCCGCGGACGTGAGCAATGCCTTTGATCCGCTCTATCCTGAGGTTTCTGAGAAGCGCAGTGAGTCCAAGATCAACTACGGCGTCGGCATCTGCAAATTCACCGGCTCCCGCGGCAAGGGCGGCACGAGCGACGCCTCCGCGGAGCTGGTCGCCTATCTGCGCCGTCTCTTTGCCGAAAACGGCGTTGTCTGGCAGATGGCTGAACTTGGTAAGGTCGACCAGGGCGGCGGCGGTACGATCGCAAAATATATGGCTAACCGCAACATAGACACCATCGACGCCGGCACACCGGTTCTGAGCATGCACGCGCCCTTTGAAGTCACCAGCAAATTCGACTGCTACATGACCTACAAGGCCGTTCTGACGGCGTACAAGGGCTGATCCCTTCCCTTATGAAAACCGTACCTCCCGGTTAAACTAACCGGGAGGTGTTTTTATGGACGAAATCAAGGAATTTGGCGCAAGCCGGCAGGGGAACATTCACTGCCTGACCATCGTCGGACAGATCGAGGGGCACCAGGTGCTCCCGGACGACGCGAAATCAACCAAATACGAGCATGTTCTGCCGCTGATCGCAGCGATTGAGGAATCGCCGGAGATTCAGGGCCTGCTGATCTTGCTGAACACGATGGGCGGCGATGTGGAAGCCGGACTTGCCATTGCGGAGCTGATCGCCGGCATGAAAAAGCCGAATGTCTCCCTGGTGTTGGGCGGCGGCCATTCGATCGGTGTTCCGCTGGCGGTGGCGGCGCAGCGCAGCATGATTGCGCCTTCGGCCGCGATGACGATCCACCCGGTGCGCTTAAACGGCGTCGTCATCGGCGTGCCGCAGACCTATCACTATTTCAGCCGCATTCAGGAGCGTATCGTGCGCTTTGTCACCGATCATTCTTCGATCGACCGCGAGGAGTATCTGCGGCTTATGACCAACACGGATGAGCTCGCCAACGATGTCGGCAGCGTCATCTACGGTGAGGAGGCAGTAGGGAAGGGCTTGATCGACCAGATCGGTACCCTGGCCGATGCACTCGCGTATCTGCACGGGCAAATCGAAGGCCGCGACGGTCGAGATCCGGCTGACGCTTGATTTATGCCTCGTATTGCGCTATACTGGCAAAGCAATCCCGTTTCGATCCGGAGGTCAGTATATGGAAGAAACGCCGTATGAAATCGAGAGAAAGTTTTTGATCCGTATGCCGGATCTGGACTGGCTGAGCTCCGTTGCCTCTCGCTCCCATATCGTGCAGACGTATCTTCTGCGGGAGCATAAGGAGACGTCCGAGCGCGTGCGCAGTCGGACCGATGAACACAGAACGGTCTTTACACATACAAAAAAGACGCGCGTGACGGCGGTGCGGCGGATCGAGATCGAGGAAGAGATCAATCGTACGGAATATGAAACCCTGCTGCAGCGTGCCGATCCCAAACGAAGTCCGATCGAAAAAGATCGTTATTGTCTGCCTGCAAACGGTCTTGTCTATGAAATCGACGTCTTCCCGTTCTGGAAGGAGCAGGCTTTTCTTGAAATCGAGTTGGGCGACGAAAGCCAGACCTTTCCCTGGCCGGAAGGCATCGTCTGCATCCGCGAAGTCACGAATGACGGCAGATATACCAATTCCGCGCTCGCCCTCCAGATTCCGGACGAAGAATTGCAGAAAGAGGAGATCACATGAAGAAAACACTTGCAATCCTGTTGGCGGTTTGTTTATTAGCTGCGTTGTCTGCCTGCGGCAGCGGAGATATTTATATTCACGATGCGCCGGAGACACAGGCTCCTGCGCCCGCTGAGACAAGCGAACCGGTTGTCGCGGAGCCAGATCCCCAGGTTCTCGTCGAGCTTGGCGAGCCGGTCATTCTCAACATCAAGAATACATCGGAGACTTTTCCCGCGCCGGACGGCTCTGACCGTGTTATCCTGACCTATGGCTACGATGATGTTGACGTATACCTTGCGTCCAATCTCTCTGCCGCCGACGCAATCAACCAGGAGCTGGCCACCCAGGATGAAATCTTTTATTCCGGCAGCGGCAATGGGGACGGCATTAACGCCGTGCTTGAGGTCGCGACAGATAACTATGCGCTGACTCAGGATCACGATGTCGGTTTGAGCACCGAGTTTTCCTGCACGCGCACGGCATTCGTTGACCGGGCCGACAGCCGCGTGATTGCCCTCCGCTATCGCACCAGCACCTATGTCGGCGGCGCTCACGGAACCTATGTTGATCGTGTGCTCGTGTTTGACACGGAGAGCGGGCGACGGCTGAGCGTTGATGACCTGGCGGCCGATCGGGAAGCGCTGGAACATGTCATTCTGGAAAAGATGAACGACGTTCTGCACAACGACGTGCGCTATCTGCCGATTCTTGACTATATGACCGCATTCGATCCGGATGCCGACGTTGAAGTGAAACTGAGATCGCTGATTCGAGATGGATCCTGGACGCTCGATCACGAAGGTTTGACCGTGTTTTCCGATCTCTATGAGATCGGCAGCTATGCGGATGGAATCGTCCGCTTTACCGTTCCTTATGAGGAACTGAACGGCGTTCTGGATGATGCCTGGCTGCCTCCCGTTCGCACAAGCGGCGGAGAGCTCCATATCATGGGACTTGACGACCGGAACGGCAATGCCGTTCATCTGCTTGACAAGGTCACCATTTCGGATGATGGCTCTGAATTCCGGGTGTTTGCCGACGGAACGGTTTATGATGTCTCGATTGATTCTGTGACCTATATCAACGACGATATCGGCTTCTATCAAACGGAAACCCATTGGTACTGCAGCTATCTGTCTAATGTCGGCGTTCAGGTTCAGACCGTCATTCCGGAAGGAATGCCTGACCTGATGATCCGTTACACGGACGAATCCGGCGCGGCGCATCGTTATCTGATTACCGAGAGCGGTGAGGACGGCTCTGTACTGCTGCTGGAGGAGAGCAAGGTCGTTGCCGTTGGATAAGCAATTATCAATAAAAAAAGCTTGCACGCAAGTGCAAGCTTTTTTTATCGAGTATCACCCGTAGAGGGACCAGATTTTACCCGACTGCTGATAGGTATCGTAACCGAACTGCTCGCAGAGCAGAGAGTAGCGCTCGTTGCGGTCTCCGTTTTCATCAAAGCGCCAGGCACCCTCTGCCGGGTCAACCCAGCGAAATTCACATTCGCAGTCCGGATGACGCTCAATCATTTCCTTTTGCTGTTCCTCGGGCACATAGCTCATCGTGCAGTAAAAGCGCTTGAGCTCCGGCAGATCGTATAGGGCGCTGATGTCCGTCGGGCCGACTGTGTTATTTTTGGAATCGACGGAATGGCTGACGTTCAGATGCTGCAGGTGAGTACAGCTGGCCAGCGGAGACAGGTCGGTCACACGGGTGGAAAAGAGCTCCAGATATTCAAGGTTTGGGCAGTTGGCGATCGGCCCGATATCACTGACCCAGGAAATAGCGAGAATCGCCACTTCGAGCTTGGGCATGTAGCTGAGAAAATCAACCTTTGTCATCAGCGTATGGCCGAGATCAAGATACTTGACGTCCGTGCAGTATTTCAGCACGCCGCAGGTCGAATCGTTGACCGAACCGCCGGTAGCCCAGATCATCTCCGTGTCTGTCAGACAGTGATAACTGCCGAAGAACACGCGCCAGACAACTTTGACCTGCGGGAAATCGTCGCGCAGCTTCTCCATCGTTTCGTCGTCCACGCCGCAGTTGTCGAGCTTCAGATAGCGCAGATTTTTCAGATACGGGAGAATGGCTCGAAGCTCATCCACGCCCTCGTTTCCGATGTCTTCATTTTCATATTCGAGAGTCTCGGCGTCGAGCGATATCGGCTGGCCGAAAAGCTCCGTCTGAAAATCCAAACGAATGACGTCACTCTGTTCGGCAAGCGTCATCGCGTCCTCAAGGCTCAGGTCGTTTTCGGCCTGGGGAATATTGACGGCCGTCAGATGCGTAAAGCGGGAAAGCTGCGGAAGAAGCTCCTGCAGCGTTGCGGAATTCAGGCCGGTCAAGGTAAGCTCGTCAATATCATAGGGATAGAGCTCGTCCATCAGGTGCAGCGAGTAGTCGATCCTGCAGTCGGGAGCAGCTTCGTGCAGCGCGTCTACTGCGGCAGAGTCGGCAATATCCGATTCAATGGAAATACTGTTCAGCCGAGGCAGCCAGATGACATTTTCCGCAAGAGAGGCCAGATAAGACGCATCGTTTACCTGAAGCGTATCGGTGTCCGGGCTAAGATACAGGGGATCACCATTACCGTCGATGACAATGGCATAGCTCAGAGCCACATCGGGGTGCTGCTGTCGGAATTCCTCGATGGCCTCATAGCATCGGCTGCCGGTCAGGTCAAGACGCAGCAGGGAGGAAGTATCCATGGCGCGAAGTTCTTCGGCAGTGAGAATTGCCTTCAGCTCGACGGGCGGCGTCGCAGGAGGAAGCGTGGCTGCGTTCAGCGTTTCAGAAGTATTTTCCGGGTTTGTATTCTTAGTGGATGGCATAGCGCCGCCGCTCAGCCGCAGGTATAAGAGCAGACCAAGCAGGAGAGCGAGAGCGACGATTGCCAATCGTTTTCCGTGTTTCATAAGTGCCTCCGTCAGCAGAAACTTCATGATAAATTGCTTCGTATTTTATCACAAAGCGTCGCCGAGGTCAATCTTGCGGATAATCGGGCTGAGATTCTTCCTGTTGGTTAAAATAAGCAAAAAAACAAGCAAAAAATTGTTGACAACGACGGTTTGCCGTGGTATTCTTTTAAAGCCGCATTGAAGGGGTCCCTAAGCCGAGGACAACCTCCACCCCCAGAGCGAGTCCTGAAAAGAGGGAGGAAAACTATTATGAAGCATGCTATCATCGTGACCGGCGGCAAGCAGTACCGCGTTGCCGAGGGTGATGTGATCTTCGTCGAAAAGCTCGATGTCGCCGCCGGCGATTCCGTGAAGTTCGATCAGGTCCTGGCCGTTGTTGACGGCGAGACCGCGAAGTTCGGCGCACCTGTCATCGAAGGCGCTTCCGTCTCCGCCAATGTCGTTAAGAACGGCAAGAGCGCGAAGGTTCGCGTCTACAAGATGAAGCCCAAAAAGGGCTACCGTCGCACGCAGGGCCATCGTCAGCCCTACACCAAGGTCCAGATTGAGACCATCAACGCCTGATTTTTCCGCAACTGATTTTGACTAATGGAGGTGTAACCTAAATGGCACATAAAAAAGGTATGGGTTCTACCAAGAACGGCCGCGACAGCGAGTCTAAGCGTCTTGGCGCCAAGAGAGCCGATGGGCAGTTTGTCCTCGCCGGCAACATCCTTGTCAGACAGCGCGGAACGAAGATTCACCCGGGTACCAACGTTGGTAAGGGTAAGGACGACACTCTGTTCTCCCTCGTGGACGGCACTGTGAAGTTCGAGCGCATGGGCAAGGACCGCAAACAGGTCTCTGTTTACGAAGAGATCGCTCAGTAAGCATTGCGATAAGGCCGGACGAAAGTCCGGCCTTTTTCCTTAGGATTCATTCGATAGCAAGGAGGGCTGTTATGGCAGCTTCTTTTGTTGATAAAGCCAGAATCACCGTCAGAGCCGGCAACGGCGGCGCGGGCGCGGTGGCTTTCCACCGTGAAAAATACGTGGCGGCCGGCGGGCCGGACGGCGGAGACGGCGGTCGCGGCGGCAATATCGTCTTTACCGTGGACGACAATATGTCCACGCTGATGGATTTTCGCTATAAGCGCAAATATGTGGCCGGCAACGGCATGCCCGGACAAGGGAAGCGCTGCTACGGCAAGGACGGCGAGACCCTGTATATCAAGGTTCCGCGCGGCACCATCATCCGCGACACGGAGACCGGAGCCATCATGCACGACATGTCCACCGGCGAGGATTGGATCGCCGCCAAAGGCGGCCGCGGCGGCTGGGGCAATATGCATTTTGCCACGCCGACCCGTCAGGTGCCGCATTTTGCCAAGCCCGGTCTGCCCGGCGAGAGTCATGATATTACGCTCGAGTTGAAGCTCTTGGCGGACGTCGGCTTGGTCGGCTTTCCCAACGTCGGAAAATCGACGCTGCTCTCCGTGGTCAGCAAAGCGCATCCGAAGATCGCCAATTATCATTTTACAACGCTGTTTCCCAATCTCGGCGTCGTCTATGTGGACGAAGGCGTGTCCTTTGTCATGGCCGATATCCCGGGCATTATCGAAGGCGCCTCCGAGGGCGCCGGGCTTGGGCATGATTTTCTGCGGCATATCGACCGCTGCCGGCTGCTGGTCCATCTGGTGGACGTTTCCGGCAGCGAAGGGCGTGATCCGGTGGACGACTTCGAGGCGATATGCAACGAATTGCGCGAATACAGCCCGGAGCTGGCTGAACGTCCTCAAATCGTGGCTGCCAACAAGTGTGATCTGCTCGGCGGTGACCGGGAGAATATCGAGCGTTTGAAACGCATGGTTGAAGCGAGCGGATACGAGTTCTTTGAAATGAGCGCGGTGACGCATGAGGGTACGCGCGAGTTGGTCAAGGAGTGCGCCCGCCGCCTGGCGGAGCTTCCGCCGATCGCCGCCTATGAGGCCGACTATGTCCCGCCCGAACCGGTGATCGACACCTCGGAGGATCTGGAGATCCGCCAGTTCGACGATATGTGGATCGTGGAAGGCCCTTGGCTGCAGCGCCTGGTTGCCACAGTCAATTTCTCGGACTACGAAAGCCGGATGTTCTTTGACCGCGTGCTGCGAGAGGCCGGCGTGTTTGCGCGCATGGAGCAGATGGGCGTCAAGGACGGCGACACCGTCAGCATGTATGATCTGATGTTTGAATACAAGGATTGATAGGCAACAAAAATTGCAGGAAAGCATTGCTTTCCTGCAACTTTTTTGCTCGATTGAGCTTACTTCATGCCGTTCTCGTAGGACTCGATCATCTTTTTGACCATCTGACCGCCGATGGAGCCGGCCTGACGGCTGGTGAGCTCGCCGTTGTAGCCATTCTTCAGATTGACGCCGACTTCGGAAGCGGCTTCCATCTTGAACTTATCCATGGCCTCACGGGCAGCGGGGTTAACCAGATGATTGCTGTTTCTGCTAGACATAGTTTGCATCTCCTTTTTTCGATTCGGGTTGATTGCCCATGCATATCTTTTGCGAACTCGATGAAGATATACCGGCGACTGGCAGGTAATTTTTCCCGATTTCGACAGGATGAAATCAGTTGTTCTAACTTTACATTTTTTCGAAATGATATTGACATCGCGGGGTTAAATGCCGTATCATTTAATTTAAAGATAAAAAGAGTTAGCCTGAGTATAGATATGGGAGGGAATAAAACAATGGGTAAGCATGAAGCGCCGTCTCCTGCAAAAAAGAGATCGGCCGGCTCGCCGAAGCACGCCGCGCCCGCTTCTTCCAAAGGCGGTTTACGTCTGAATCCGCAGGAATGGAAGCTCCCGAAGCTGCCGAAGATTTCGGATTTTTCCGCTTTGAAGAACGCGAAAGTCAGCTCTGAACCAGAGGATGAGGAACTGATCGAGGATATTCTCCCGGATGAAGACGAGGACGTTAAAGTCTTTCCCGACAAAAGGAGAGCTGAGGCAGTTCCTGCAGCAGAACCTTCCGCTGAATCCGATGCTTCGGAGACTCCGGAGCAGATTGCACCGACGGAAGATTACCGGCCTGACGTCGAAGAAGATGATGAGGCGGAAGAGGAGTACGAGGATGAGGAAACGGACGATTTGCCGTCTCCCAGAAAAGCTTTGAATCTCCCCAAGCCGGATTGGCAGGTTTTGCGCGGCTTTTTTGAGCGTCTGGCAGCGTTTGGCGTTTCCGGATCGGGTGACGCGCCGAAGCATAGACGGGCGGTCGCTTTCAATCGGTATCAGGTTTTGATTACCGCAGGCTCTGCGCTGCTTTTCTTCCTTTTGTGGATGCTGCCGACCAGAGGCGCGCTCCGCTATATCCTCTATCTGGTTCCGTTCCTGTTTCTCGGTGCGTATACGGTTCTGGATGCCGTCGGGGAAGTTGTGGATCATGTCATTCCCGGGCGAAATCTGATGATTTCTGTTGCCGCGATCGGACTCCTTTGCCTTGGCGATCCGCGGGCGGCTGTCTTCGTTATGCTTCTGCACCGCATCTTCCTGCTGATTGAAGCCTATCTATTTGAGAAAAAGGCGGCAGCGCTGGACAGCCTGAATGCCTTGATCCCGGACAATGCCGTCGCTGAGACGGAAGACGGTCTTGAGCGCAAAGACCCGAGAGAAATGGTGCCCGGCGATATTTTGTTCATTCCTGCCGGCGAGCGGATTGCGCTGGACGGCGTCGTCGTCGAGGGCATCAGCTCGCTGGACAGCTCCGCGCTCTGCGGAAGCGGATCAACCCTTGATGTGGGGATTAACAGTCGCGTTTTTGCCGGCTGCCGCAATCTCACCAATCCGCTGCGCGTCCGTGTGACAAACGCCTATACCGATTCCACGGTTTACCGCTTTGTTGCGCGCGCCCGCGCAGCCGCTGACAGCCACCCGGCGAGAGCGTCGCTTCTGCAGAAGATTTTGTCTTATCTCCCCCTGACGCTGGCTGCACTTGGTCTGCTGCTCGGGCTGATCGTGTCTCTCGTCACCGGTGCCTGGCGCGTCTGGCTCTACCGCGGCCTGCTGCTGATTGCGCTCGGCGGCTGCGGCGATACGCTTTTGTCTGCGCGTATGGCATATTTTACCGGCGTGGTTGACGCTGTAAAAGACGGCATTTCCTATCTGAATGACGACGTCATCGACCGCTACGCGGGCTCTGACATGATGATTTTCTCCAAAACCGGGTCGATTACGGAAGGTAAGTACTCAGTCGTTGCCGTATATCCGGTTGATTATGAGGAAAAAGACCTGCTGACAATCGCGGCGCTGGCCGAGTGCCAGTCCATGCATCCGATCGCCGTCGCCCTGCGCGACGCCTGCGGCATTGAGATTCATCATCGCAATGATATCACTTTGCTGGAGGAGACACCGGGACGAGGAATCCACACGCTTTTCGGCGGCCGTAATGTGTATGTCGGCAACTCCTCACTGCTGCTTGATCACAATATCGTCTTTGACGTTCCTTCGCACAAGGGAACGGTGATTCATGTGGCGGTGGACAACAAGTACGCCGGCTGCATTGTGCTCAACGACCGTGTGCGCGAGGGCGCCTTTGACGCCATCGAGGAGCTGCGCCTGCGCGGCATCCGCGCGGCCGTGATGCTGACCGGTGATGTGCGCTCTATGGCGCGGCCCATCGCCTCGTCTCTGAGCTTTGACATGGTCAAATGCGAGCTCTCCAACGAATCCAAACTCGATGCGCTGAACTATCTCCGTGACAGTAAGGGCAATAACGCGGCCATCAGCTATGTGAGCAGCAAGGACGAGGATCTTGAGCTGCTGGAGGCGGCGGATATCGGCGTCGGCTTTGCTGCGCTGACCGAGTACAGGCTGATCGGCGCAGCGTCCGTGCTGATTATGGGCAATCGCATTTTCCAGATCCCGCAGGCTCTGTATCGCGCCAAGCGCATTTCCATGGCGGCATTTCTGGCCGCGGCCATTATGCTCGGCCTCGAGCTGCTGCTTCTGATTCTCGGCCTGTCCGGCGTCGTCAGTGTTTGGCTTGCAATGCTGCTGATCCTGATCGCACGTGTCGGAACGCTGGTCTATACCATTTATTTCAAATAAATGAACGTTTACGACTTTGATCAAACCATTTATTATCCGGACAGCTCCTATCACTTTTTTCTGTATTGCCTGAAGAAAAAACCGGCAGCCGTACTCCCGGTTATTCCCAAAAGCCTTCTTTTTGCGATGCGTTATCGCCGCGGTAAGATCGGCGCCAAACCGCTGAAAGAACAGTTGTTTTCCTTTTTGACCCGGTTTGATAACGTGGATCGGACGGTGACGGAATTCTGGAAGCTGCACCGCGATAATCTGCAGGACTGGTATTTAAAGCAGAAGCGGGATGACGACCTGATTATCTCGGCCTCGCCGGAGTTTTTGCTGGAGCCGATTGCACGGGAGCTTGGCGTCTCCCTGATTGCCACGCGCATGGATCCGCGCAGCGGCAAAATCAGCGGAGAAAACTGTCACGACGCGGCAAAGGTGCATCGTTTTTTTGAGCGATTTCCCAACGGGATAATTGACGCCTTTTATTCCGACTCGCTGTCTGACGCACCGCTGGCCGAGCTGGCCGGACAAGCCTATTTTGTAAATAAGAACCAACGGAATCCTTGGCCAAAAAAATAATCATAACAGCCGCTGCCATCGGGCAGCGGCTGTTTTACTGAAAATTAAGTAAACTTCTATTGAAAGAACGGAAAAGATAGGGTAAAATAAATTGTTAACACTCAACGGGAGATTGGTATGCAGAAAACAAATGTGATGCGAATCCTGGAACAAAAGCATATCGCCTATGAGGCGCATTCTTATCCGCATGGGGACGGACCCGTGGATGGCAATACGGTTGCCGAATTGATCGGCCGTGATCCCGCCCGGGTGTTCAAAACGCTGGTTGCCCGCAGCGCGAGCCGAAGCTGCTGTGTGTTTGTCATCCCGGTCGGGAAGGAACTCGATCTGAAAAAGGCGGCTTGTGCCGCGGGGGAGAAATCCGTGGCGATGCTTCACCTCAGCGAACTCACGCCGACCACCGGCTATGTGCGCGGCGGCTGTTCTCCCGTCGGTATGAAAAAGCAGTTTCCGACCTATATTGACCGCAGCGCGTATACGCTCGAGAGCGTCATTGTCAGCGCCGGAAAGATCGGCTTTCAGGTCGAGCTTGCTCCGTCCGATCTGGCGGCGCTTGTTCAAGCACAGTTTCATGATTTAACAGTTGAGGGATAATCGATGCAGGAAAGCATTTTTGTCAAAGGTGCCAGAGAAAATAATCTGAAAAACATCGACGTCGAGATACCGCGCGATAAGCTGGTCGTCGTCACCGGCCTATCCGGCAGCGGCAAGTCCAGCCTGGCCTTCGATACGATCTATGCCGAAGGACAGCGCCGCTATGTGGAGAGCCTGAGCTCCTATGCCCGCATGTTTCTCGGTCAGATGGACAAGCCGGACGTGGACTATATCGACGGATTGTCGCCGGCTATCTCCATCGATCAGAAGACGACCTCCCGCAATCCGCGTTCCACGGTGGGCACGGTAACGGAGATCTACGACTACATGCGTCTGCTCTGGGCCAGAATCGGCATCCCACACTGCCCGAAATGCGGAAAAGAGATTCGCCAGCAGAGCATCGACCAGATCGTCGACCAAATCATGAGCCTCCCGCAGGGAACCAGAATCCAGCTGCTGGCCCCCGTCGTGCGCGGCAGGAAGGGTGAGCACGTCAAGGTTTTCGAGGACGCCAAGAAGTCGGGCTACGTCCGTGCGCGCGTCGATGGGATTATTTACGATCTGTCGGAGGAAATCAAGCTCGAAAAGAACAAGAAGCACACGGTGGAGATCGTCGTCGACCGTCTGGTCATTAAGCCGGAGATCACGCGTCGCCTGACTGACTCGGCGGAGACGGCCCTTGCACTGGCGGACGGCATCCTGACCGTTGACCTGCCGGCGGAAGAGCGTACGCTCAGCTTCTCGCAGAACTATGCATGCGAGGACTGCGGTATTTCCATCGAAGAGCTGACGCCGCGGCTGTTTTCTTTCAATAACCCCTACGGCGCATGCCCTACCTGCACCGGTCTCGGCACACAGATGCTGGTGGATCCGGCGCTGATTATGCCCAATCATAACCTCAGCATTATGGACGGCGGCATTGCCGCTTCCGGCTGGGGTAACATCAAGGGTGACTCCATCTCTCGCATGTATTTTGACGCGCTGGCCAAGCGCTATCATTTCAAACTCACCGAGCCGATCAAGAATCTCTCGGAGGAAGCGCTTTCCGCAATTCTTTATGGCACCAAGGGTGAACAGCTGCAGCTGCGCTATGAAAAAAACGAAGGCTACGGCGTCATTCGGCGCGAATTTGAGGGCATTGTTCCCAACCTCGAGCGCCGTTATCGTGAAACCCAGAGCCCCGGCATGCGCGCCGATATCGAGGACTGCATGTCCGAAACGCCCTGCCCGGATTGTCACGGAAGGCGGCTGAAAAAGTCTGCGCTGGCCGTCACGGTCGGCGGACTGAGCATTGCGGACTTTGCCGATTTGCCCGTCAACCAGGCGCTCACATTCCTGGACGGCCTTGTTCTGACCGAGAAAGAAATGATGATCGCCGAGCGCATTTTGAAAGAAATCAAGGCGCGTCTCGGCTTTTTGACCAGCGTCGGCCTTGGTTACCTGACGCTCTCTCGCGCGGCGGCCACGCTTTCCGGCGGTGAAAGCCAGCGCATCCGTCTGGCCACGCAGATCGGTTCCAGCCTGATGGGCGTGCTGTATATTCTCGATGAGCCGAGCATCGGCTTGCACCAGCGGGATAACGGCAGGCTACTGGATACGCTGAAAAGCCTGCGCGACCTGGGCAATACGCTGATCGTCGTCGAGCATGACGAGGAGACGATGCGCGAGGCCGACCATGTGATCGACATCGGTCCCGGAGCCGGCATCAACGGCGGCCGCGTCGTCTGCGCCGGCAGCATTGAAGATATCTGCGCCTGCGAGGAATCCGTGACCGGCCAGTATCTCAGCGGGAAAAAGTTTATTCCTGTACCAGCCAAGCGCCGGAAAGGCAGCGGCAGACAGCTCGTGATCCGCGGCGCAGCGGAAAATAACCTTAAGAATATCGACGTCTGCTTCCCGATGGGCACGCTGATTTGCGTGACTGGCGTGTCCGGAAGCGGCAAATCGTCGCTGATTAATGAAATCCTCTATAAGACGCTTGCCGCGGAGAAGAACCGTGCCAAGGTCAGACCGGGCAAATGCGCCGGCATCGAGGGGCTTGAGTACGTTGACAAGGTCATCGCGCTCGATCAGAGTCCCATCGGCCGTACGCCGCGCTCGAACCCGGCCACTTATACCGGCGTATTCAACGATATCCGCGATCTTTTCGCTACCACGCAGGACGCAAAGCTCCGCGGCTACGGACAGGGACGCTTTTCCTTCAACATCAAGGGCGGCCGCTGTGAAGCCTGCTCCGGCGACGGCCTTGTGAAGATCGAGATGCATTTTCTGCCTGACGTCTATGTGCCCTGCGACGTCTGCAAGGGCAAGCGCTATAACCGCGAGACACTGGAGGTCAAATATAAAGGGAAGAACATTGCGGATGTGCTGGATATGACCATTGACGAGGCTTGCGTCTTCTTTGAAAACCAGCCGAAGATCCGGCACAAGATCGAAACGCTTGCCGACGTCGGCCTCGGCTATGTCAAGCTCGGCCAGTCAAGCACGACCCTCTCCGGGGGTGAGGCGCAGCGCGTCAAGCTCGCAACCGAGCTCTCCCGACGCAGTACCGGCGGCACCGTCTATGTCCTGGACGAGCCCACAACCGGCCTGCACGTGGCGGACGTCCACAAGCTCATCAACATTCTCGACCGTCTGGTAAACGAGGGGAATACCGTTATCGTCATCGAGCACAATCTGGATGTCATCAAGGTCGCTGATTATATGATCGACCTTGGTCCGGAGGGCGGCGATCAGGGCGGCGAACTGATTTTTGCCGGTACGCCCGAAGACTGCGCCCACTGCGAACGCAGCTACACCGGTCAGTATCTCAAAAAACTATTGGAATAACAGGAGCGCCGCATGGATCAAAACGAGGAGCTGCTCGAATTGTCGGGCACCGTCAGCTCGGTTATCTATAAAAATGAAGAAAACGGCTATACGGTCCTGCGTCTGACGGACGGCAGTGGGGAAGTGGTGACGGTTGTCGGCTGCTTTCCATACGCTTCCGTCGGAGAGTCCATGATAATCAGCGGCCAGTGGACGACGCACAACGTGCACGGCAGACAGTTCAAGTCGGAGTTTGCGCAGCGCCTGCTGCCCAATACGGAGCAGGATATCTACTCCTATCTCGCCGGAGGCACCATCAAGGGGATCGGTCCGGCGATGGCGTCTCTGATTGTCAATGAATTCGGAGAAAAGGCCCTGGAAATTATAGAGAACGAGCCGGAAAAGCTGACACGGATCCGGGGCATCAGCCAGAGCCGCGCCAAGCAGATTTCCCGCGACTTTCGCCGCCAGGCCGGAATGCGCCGCCTGATGGAATTTGTCTGCTCCTTCGGGCTGCGCCCGATCCTCGCCATGCGTGTTTACCGCTATTATGGAGATAAGGGCTTGGATCTGCTGCGGGACAACCCCTACCTGCTTGCCAGCGAACATATCGGCGGCACCTTTGCCGAGGCAGATATCATGGCGCAGGAGATCGGCGTGGACGCCTACAGCCCCAAGCGCGTTTGCGCGGCGGTGCTTTTTGAACTGGCGCACAACGCGGGCAACGGCCATTGCTTTATTCCCCGGGAAAAGCTCGCCGCCATCACGGCGCAGCTGATCGGGGTCGAGCCCGAGAACGCGGACGAGTGCATCGGCAGCCTTGCGGAAAGCGGTCAGCTGATCTGCGAGGACATAGCCGGCTGCCACGCCTGTTATCTGCCCGCACTTTACGAGGCCGAGTCCGGCGCCGCGGAGCATCTGGCGGCAATGGCTCGCCGCGAGTTTCCCGACCGGATGAACATTTCTGCGCTGATCGAATCTCTGGAAGGGCAGCTGCAGATTCAATACGCCCCTCTGCAGCGACAGATCCTGGAACTGGCGCTGCGGCATCAGCTCGTCGTATTGACCGGCGGCCCGGGCACGGGAAAAACGACCTCGGTGCGCGCGATTCTGGCGATGTTTGACCGCCTCGGCATGAAGACGCTGCTCACAGCGCCGACCGGACGCGCCGCCAAGCGCATGACCGAACTGACCGGGCGCGAGGCAACGACGGTGCACCGTCTGCTGGAGGCCAAGTTTGCCGATGATGACGAGACGGTCGTCTTTTCCAAAAACGCCGAGGAGCGCCTCGACTGCGACGCTGTGATCCTGGACGAAAGCAGCATGATGGACATTTTGCTGATGAACGCTCTGCTGGAGGCGCTGCCGCCCGATGCGCGGCTGGTGATGGTCGGCGACGCGGATCAGCTTCCCTCTGTCGGCCCCGGAAACGTTTTTTCCGCGATTATCCGCAGCCAGGTTGTGCCTCTTGTCCGTCTGACGGAGATTTTTCGCCAGAAGGAGAATAGCCGCATCATCCGAAACGCTCACATGATCAATCGCGGCGAACACCCGAACCTCTCCGAGAACGCAGGTGACTTTTTCCGCCTCAAGCGCATGCAGGCCGGCAGCAGTGTGGATACCATTACAGAGCTGATTTCCGTCCGCCTGCCGGAGAAAATGCACATTCCGCCCGATGAGATCCAGGTGCTTTCGCCGACGAGAAAAGGAGAGCTTGGAACAGCCAATCTCAACCGCCGTCTGCAGGAGGTTCTGAACCCGCACGACGGGAAAAAACGGGAAAAAGCCTTCGGTGACCTTGTTTTCCGAGAGAACGACCGCGTGATGCAGATCAAAAACAACTATGATATCCTTTGGCAGAGCACCGACCATAAAGTGTCCGGAACCGGCATTTTCAATGGTGACATCGGCAGAATCACCCAAATCGACCAGGATGTCGAACAGCTGACGGTGAACTTTGATGGACGCATCGCGACTTACGGATTTGACTCTTTGCTGGAATTGGAACACGCCTGGGCCATGACCGTCCACAAGTCCCAGGGCAGCGAATATCGGGCGGTGATTCTCGCTCTCTCGGCCGGGTCACAGATGCTGCTGACGAGAGATGTGCTGTATACGGCCGTAACACGTGCCCGCGAATTGCTGATCCTCGTTGGCGACGACCAGACCGCGTATCAGATGATCGACAATTTCCGGCAGACCAAGCGTTATTCGGCGCTTCGCGTTCGCCTGCGCAAGCTGAGCGGAGTGGTAGGATGAAGCTTCTGAACACCTTGCTGGATCTGCTCTATCCGCCTCGCTGTGCCTTTTGTCACCGTCTGCTGCGGCACAGCGGAGATCGCGTCTGCGCAGACTGCCTGAGCCATCTGCCCTATACCGGCGATCTGGCGGAGCATCCGAAAATCAGCTACATTGAGAAATGTGTTTCGCCTTTGTTTTATGAAAAGTCGGTTCGCGACTCCCTGCATCGCTTTAAATTTGAGCAGCGAACCGGTTACGCTGGTATTTATGCGGGATTTATGGTAAAATGTATTGACGAAAATCAAATTTCCTGCGATATTATAAGTTGGACTCCGGTGAGCATGAAACGTCTGCACGCTCGCGGCTACGATCAGTCCGAGCTGCTGGCCCGGGAGGTTTCCGCCCGCACAGGCATTCCCTGTGTCCGATTGCTGGAAAAGATCAAGGACACACCGCCGCAGTCCCGGACAAAAAATGCCAGACAGCGTCAGGAGAACGTCAAGGGCGCCTACCGCTGCTGTAACCTCACGGCTGCCAAAGGCCGCCGTGTGCTTTTGGTTGACGATATTGTCACCTCCGGCGCGACGCTGCGTGAATGCGCACGCATGCTGAATGACGCAGGAGCCGCTGAAATCCAGGCACTTACCGTCGCGCGAGTTCGCGATATCATATAGAAAAAAACAATATAGAGGTGCTCGCCATGAATTTGTTTGAAAAAGATATAGCCATTGATATGGGTACAACATCCACCCTGGTTTTCGAGCAGGGTAAGGGTGTTGTGATGCGTGAGCCGACGGTCGTTGCGATTGATAAATACAATGGCAAGATTCTGAAGGTCGGCCAGGAGGCGCAGAAGGTCATCGGCCGTACCCCGGCGGATATCGTGGCAATCCACCCTGTCGAAGCGGGCGTCATCTCCGACTACGACATGACGGCGCAGATGCTCCGCGAGCTGATCGGCCGCATTACATCCTTCAGCTTCTTCAAGCCCTGTGTGCTGGCCTGCGTTCCGAGCAGCATCTCAGGTGTTGAAGAGCGTGCGATGATCGACGCCGCCATCGAAGCGGGCGCGAGAAAGGTCTACCTGCTGGAAACCGCCGTGGCGACCGCCATGGGCGCCGGCATTGACATCTCCAAGGCCGACGGCCATATGATTATCGACATCGGCGGCGGCACCACCGAGGCTGCAGTCGTTTCCGCCGGCGGCGTTGTCGAGTGCGAATCCATCAAGGTGGCCGGCACCAGCTTTGACGAGGCCATCGTCCGTTATGTGCGCCGTAAGCATAATCTGCTGATCGGTCTCGGCGCTGCCGAAGAAGTCAAGCGCAGCATCGGCTGCGTGATCCAGCGCCCGGACGTCGGCGTGGAGGAGATCAAAGGCCGCAGTCTGACAAACGGTCTGCCCAAGACCGTGACCATCACCTCCAACGAGCTGATCGAAGCCTTTGTCGAGCCGATGAATCAGATCCTCGACGCGATTCACTCCGTGCTGGAGCGCACGCTCCCGCAGCTGGTCGGCGATTTGGACACCAACGGCATCGTGATGTCCGGCGGCGGCAGCCTGATCTACGGCATGGATCGCCTTATCGAGCGCAGCACCGGTATCCGCACGATCGTCGTGGATGATCCCGTCTCCTGCGCTGCCTACGGCGCCGGCAAGATGCTCAAGCGCCTGGAGTTGATGCAGGACGGCATGATGAACTTCGCTCGCAAGAGACAGCTCAAATAATCAATTAGGAGCGTGGCGGTTTTGAATATCCTCCAATTGTTCAAGAAAAACGACCGGCAGCAAAAAGAGCCCCATTGCTCGGCGGTAATCGTCGCGGCCGGCTCCTCCCAGCGCATGGGCAGCGACAAGCTGATGCTGAAGCTGGGGGAGATCCCCGTGCTTGCCAGAACGCTCAAGGCCTTTCAGGCATCTCCGCTTGTGGATGAGATCGTCGTTGTGACCAGAATGGAAAAACTCCAGGAGACGGCGGAGCTCTGCAAGGAATACGGCATTGACAAGGTCAGCCGTGTCATTGCCGGCGGCAAAACCAGGACGGAATCCGCGCTTGCCGGTGTATCCGAGGTGCAGCCTTCAGCCAAACTTATTGC
This sequence comes from Oscillospiraceae bacterium, assembly GCA_902801295.1. Taxonomy (GTDB): domain Bacteria; phylum Bacillota; class Clostridia; order Oscillospirales; family Oscillospiraceae; genus Limivicinus. The sequence continues at coordinate 184,154 of CADCHN010000001.1, forward strand.
GATCCACGACGGCGCCCGCCCGCTCGTCACTGAGGACCTTATCCTGCGCACCGTATATGCCGCGGCGGAGCATATGGCTGCCGCTCCGGCCGTCCACAGCGTCGATACCCTCAAGGCCGTCGATGAAAACGGGTGCATCATCGGTACCGTTGACCGGGAAACCACACTTCGCATTCAGACCCCGCAGATTTTCCGTGCCGAAATTATCAAGGGTGCGCTGACCACGGCCGTGGAAAAGGGAATCACGCTGACCGATGACTGTGCGGCTGCGGAAATGATGGGCGTGCGCACCAAAACGGTTCTGGGCGACGAGGACAACATCAAAATCACGACGCCGCGGGATATGCTGTTTGCTGCAGAAATTCTGAAAGAGCGGGGCGAGTATCTGTGAGAATCGGACACGGTTATGACGTCCACCGCCTGGTGGAAGGCAGAAAACTGATCCTCGGCGGCGTAGAGATCCCCTATGAAATGGGGCTGCTGGGGCACTCGGACGCCGACGTTCTACTGCATGCGCTGATGGACGCAATGCTGGGCGCGGCGGCTCTCGGCGATATCGGACGGCATTTTCCGGACAACGATCCCGCCTATGCCGGCGCCGACAGTAAAATGCTGCTGGCCCGTGTGGCGGATATCCTGTCTCAAGACCATTATTCTGTTATTAACCTTGACTGCACGATCCTGGCGCAGCGTCCGAAACTGATGCCCTATATTCCGCAAATGATTGAGAACATCGCTTCTGTCCTGTCAATTCCGGCTGACTGTGTCAGCGTTAAGGCAACCACGGAGGAAGGACTCGGCTTTACCGGGGAGGGCCTCGGCATCGCCGCACATGCAGTTGTCCTGTTGGAGAAAAACTGAATTGTACAAAACAGCGACTGAGCGCATACAATGGTGTGAGCTCAGCGATGAGTGAAGCGTAGCATCAGCCGCAGAGCAAGATTGGCTCTGCGGCTGATGCTTTTTTAAAGGGGTTGTTCCGAATGGAAAAAGTATTGATACTGTGTCGCTCCATGACCCATGCACAGCGCAGCCAGCGGCTGTTGGAAAGAAACGGGATCGTTAGCTCTCTGGTAAAAGCACCGGTCAATCTGACGCGCTCCGGCTGCGGCTACGCGCTGATTCTCCGTCGACACGGGGCGGAGGGAATTCGAATCCTGAAAGACGCGGATATGCTTTCCGGCAAAATTTATGAAAAAAACAATGACGATTGGAGGGAAGTCGCGAGTGATCTATCTTGACAATGCCGCCACAAGCTTCATTAAACCGCCAAGTGTTTATCAAGCGGTCAGAAACGCTTTAATGTGCGCCTCCAATCCCGGCCGCGGCGCACATCAAACGGCGATGAACGCGGCAAAGATCGTCTATGATTGCCGCGAGGCGGCCGCCGAGCTTTTTCATATGGACGATCCCTCGCGCGTTGTTTTCACGTCTAACGCCACCCATGCGCTGAATATCGCTATCCATTCGCTTGTCCGGCCCGACAGCCGCGTTCTCGTCTCCGGCTTTGAGCACAACGCGGTCATGCGCCCGCTGTATGCCTCGGGCTGCAAACTGCAGATTGCCGGGAGGCGTTTGTTTGACTCTCAAGCGGTTTATGCGGACTTCCAGAATAAAATCAAAGCGGCCGACCTTGTCGTCTGTACCCATGTGTCCAATGTTTTCGGCTTTGAACTGCCGATTGACGAAATTGCTGCGCTGTGCCGGACAAATGCCGTCCCGCTGGTGATTGACGCATCTCAGTCGGCCGGCCTCCTGGACATTGATATGCGCCGTCTCGGCGCCGCTTTTATTGCCATGCCCGGTCATAAATCGCTCTTTGGGCCACAGGGAACCGGAATCCTGCTTTGTGGGCAGGAGGGAAGGCCGCTCCTGTACGGAGGCACCGGAACAAACAGTGCAAGCCCGGATATGCCGGAACTATTGCCGGAACGTCTGGAGGCCGGCACCATGAACGTGCCGGGCATCGCCGGTCTGCTTGCCGGTATCCGCTTTGTCCGTGACCGTGGGCCGGAAATCATCCACGCCTATGAGCAGAATCTGCTGAATGTTCTGATCGACCGTCTTTCCGAGATTCCCCGGTTGCATTTATATACCGATCCAGACAGAAGACAGGGCGGTATTTTGTCGTTTACCGTGGATAACACAGACAGCGAGAGCTTTTGTGAGGCACTCAGCCGAAAAGGAATCGCGGTGCGCGGAGGACTTCACTGCGCGCCGATGGCCCATCAAAGCGCCGGAACGGAGAAGGAGGGGACGGTGAGAATCAGTCTGTCGCCCTTTACGGATGTTTCTCAGCTTGAGCAAGCGAGACGTGCCGTCCGGGAGCTGACGGAACTTTAAGATAATTTATATGAATTTCATTTGCCTTTTTTGGCGGTATGATTTATAATAAAGTGATACTGTATATCAGTATGCTTGTACCTCGATAAGCTTCTGAACGGAGATACAAAGATGGATGCTATTCGCACAGTACTCAATCAGTCACTGAATGTTTTATCGTCAATCCAGGTGACGGATGTTATCGACATCCTGATCGTCGCTTTTTTGATTTATAAGGTCTTTTCCCTGGTGCGTCGGACGAATTCCACCAACCTGGCAAGAGGGATCTTGATTTTGCTTGGCGTTTTCGTTCTGTCTGAGATCCTCGGCCTGAAGATGATGCAGTTTCTGCTTCGCAGAGCCTTTGAGCTGGGACTCATCGCGCTGGTTATCCTGTTTCAGCCGGAACTGCGCCGTCTTTTTGAGCGCCTCGGAAGCAGCCTGAGCACAGGCAAAGAGGCCTATGGCAGCACCATGGAATCCGCCGTGGCCCAGACGGTATTGGCCTGCTCGGAGATGTCCGCCAGCAAAACCGGCGCGCTGATTATTTTTGAGAGGAAAATTCAGCTCACGGATATCATGAGCACCGGCACGATCATCAATGCCGACGCGACGGCAGAACTGATTAAGAACATCTTTTTCAACAAAGCGCCGCTGCATGACGGCGCACTGATCCTCCGCAACGGCAGACTGGCTTCCGCCGGCTGCGTTCTCCCGCTCACCAAGAGCAATAATCTCAGCAAGGACCTCGGCATGCGTCACCGCGCCGGCATAGGTCTGAGCGAACAGTCCGACGCGGTCGTCATTATTGTTTCAGAGGAAACGGGTTCGATTTCTGTCGCGATCGAAGGCATGCTCAAGCGTCACCTTTCCGCGAGCACGCTTGATAAGATCCTGCGCAGCGAGCTGATCCCCGAAAGCGATACGGAGAGGAAAAAAGGCCTGATTACCCGGATCAAGAACGTCCTGATGAGGAAAAAAGATGAAAAAGAATAATTTTTTGAAGTCAATTACCGACAGTCCGATTCTGTGGATTGTTTTGTCTCTCCTGATCGCGCTGTTTATGTGGACCTATGTCGCTTCTCAGGATACGGAAGAGTTTAAAAAGACCTTCACGGGCGTCCGCGTTCAGCTTGTCGGCGAGGATATTCTTCGTAATTCCCGCAATATGGTCATCACCAATGTCAGCACCCCGACCGTCAATGTCGAGGTCGTCGGCCCGCGTCGCATTGTCAGTGCGTTGGATGAGGACGATCTTATCGCACAGATTGACGTCAGCAAGCTCACCATGGCGGCTGTCACCACCCAGAACTATAAGATCATTTTCCCGGACGGCACCGATACCAGCTCGCTCAGTACGCTCAGCCGCACGCCTGAGACGGTTGTTTTTACCGTTTCCGAGCTGATTACGAAGGCTGTACCGGTCAGAGGCAGCTTTGAGGGGAACTCGCTGGAGGGCTATGTGGCCGAGGCCCCGGTGTTTACGCCGTCCACCGTTATGGTTTCCGGGCCGGAAATTTATCTGAAAAATGTGAAATACGCCTGGCTGACCTTCGGCGCAGGTGAAGAAGTCGATCACACCATTACCCGGACGGTTCCTTTTACCCTGCGGGATAACAATGACGAAGAATATTACAATGAGATGTTCAGCTTTGATACCAATGAGATCGAAGCCCGTCTGACGATCATCCGCCAGAAAGTTGTCCCGCTCGAGGCTGTGATCGAGTATGCGGCCGGCGCAACCCCGGAGAATACCAAGGTAACGATTGAGCCGGATTCCGTCACGCTTTCCGGCGACTCCGAGCTTTTGGATGCGCTGAATCAAATTGTCCTTGCTACGATTGATACCCGGGACTTTACCACCTCGTTTACCGAGACTTATCTCATCCGCATTGACGACGGTCTGATTAACCAGTCTGGCGTGACGGAGGCAAAGGTGACGGTTGAGCTGTCTGATCTTGTTTCGGATAAATTTATCATTCGAAATATCAGCTATACCAATCTCACCGAGGGATATGACGCTGAGATCATCACCAACGCGATCACGGTCACGCTCCGCGGCCCTCAGGAACAGCTCATGGCCCTCAAGGCGGAGAACATCCGCGCAGTCGTTGACCTGCAGGACTATATCAATTCCACCGGGTCCTTTAACCTGACACCCAAGATTTATGTGGACGGCTTTTCCGATGTGGGTGAGATTGGAGAAGTACCTCAGGTTTCCATTGTGCTGAGTGAATCGGAGGGAAATCCATGACCCAGGAAGCTGTTGTTACCAAACTTCTGCCCGGAGGGATGGCGGAGGTCGCCGTCAAGAGAACTACCGCCTGCGGCGGCAACTGCGGAAGCTGTGAAAGCTGTGTGTTCCAGAACGAACTGAAAACGCCCGCGGTCAATCGGATCGATGCAAAGCCCGGCCAAAAGGTTCTCATCGAAAGCCAGACCTCGCGGATCTTCAAGGCGGCGTTTCTCGTCTATGTGTTTCCTCTTGTGCTTTTTCTCGCCGGGTATCTTGTCACTTCTGCGCTCTCCCTGGGAGAGACAGCAGAGATTATCGGCAGCTTTGTGGGACTGATTCTTGGCGCTGTGATTGTTGTTCTTTCCCAGCGCCGGATCAGGGAAAAGGACAAGATCACGTTTGAAATTGTTGAATATCTTTGAGTTTCGGAGGCCAGTATGATTAAGAGCATGACAGGCTACGGCAGCGCGAAGGGCAATGTCGACGGCCTGGAAATTACCGTTGAGCTGAAAAGCGTCAACAATCGTTTTCTGGATTGCTCGGTCCGTATGCCGCGCAGCTTTCTCTTTGCTGAGGACACGGTGAAATCCGTTGTCCAGCAGCATATCAGCCGCGGCAAAGTCGATGTCTTTGTCAGCGTGGATTCCTCGCAGGCCGGCGACATGGCCGTCAAAGTCAACGAGCCGCTGCTGAAGGGATATATGGAAGCTCTGCAGCATATTGCAGATGAATATGGCCTGCCGAACGATTTGTCCGCGGTCACCGTCAGCCGCTTTCCCGACGTCCTGATTGTCGAGAAGAAGGAGTTGGACGCCGAAGCGATCACCGCCGGTATTCGTGAGATTGCTGAACGTGCACTTGCCGATTTTGACGCGATGCGCCTGCGCGAAGGAGAAAAGCTCCGGGACGACGTCCTGAACCGTCTTTCCGTGATCGACAGTCTTGTCTCTACCGTGGAGCGGGAAGCGCCGAAGACGGTGGACGAGTATCGAAGCCGCCTCGAGCAGAAAATGGCTGAAGTTCTCGGCACGGCCGGGATTGACGAAAACCGCATCCTGATGGAAGCCGCTCTTTTTGCCGACCACATTGCCGTCGATGAGGAGACTGTGCGCCTGCGCAGCCATATGGCGCAGCTCCGGACGATGATTAACGGCCAGTCGCCGATCGGACGCAAAATTGACTTTCTGATCCAGGAATTTAACCGCGAAGCCAACACGACCGGCTCCAAGTGCCAGAATTCCGATATCGCTCATGTGGTCGTCGATCTCAAATCGGAGATCGAAAAGATCCGCGAGCAGATTCAGAATATCGAGTAAGGCGGCGCCATGAAGCTCATCAACATTGGTTTTGGCAATCTCATCTCCGCCGAGCGTACGATCTCTATTGTCAGCCCGGAATCTGCGCCGATCAAACGAATGATCCAGGATCTGCGGGAAAAAGGGCTGCTGATTGACGCCAGCTTCGGCCGCAGCACCAGAGCAGTGATTTTAATGGACAGCGGACACGGCATTTTGTCCGCCTTGACCCCTGAGGTTCTTTTTCAGCGTTTTGAAGACAAAACAGAGGAGGATATGAAAGAGAATGAGTGAAAAAGGGAAGCTGATCGTGATCTCCGGCCCGTCCGGCGCAGGCAAAAGCACCGTTGTCTTTAAGGCCATGGAGGGCCGTGACGACCTCTGCTTTTCCACCTCGGTGACGACAAGGAAGCCTCGTCCCGGCGAAGTGGATGGGCGCGAATACTTCTTTGTTGATCTGGATCGTTTTGCTGAAATGATCAAGAATGACGAGCTGCTTGAGCACGCCGTCTATGTGGCTAATTCATACGGTACGCCCCGTAAGTATGTGGAAGACAAGCTTGACAGCGGCATGAACGTGCTGCTGGACATTGAAGTGCAGGGTGCGCGCCAGGTTGCCGAAAAGAAGCCAGATGCCGTCAAAATTTTCATTATTCCACCCTCCCTGGAGGAACTGGAGCGCCGTCTGGTCGGCCGCGGCACCGATACGGCCCGCGCCATTGAGGCTCGCCTCATCCGCGCCCGCCAGGAGTACCGGGAAGCAGACTTCTACGATTACATTATCATCAACGACGACGCTGACCGCGCCGCGGAAGAACTCAAGGCCATCATCCTGGCCGAGCATTGCCGCGCCGCCGATCGCGCGCACTATCTGCGCGATCTCTGAACCTTTGTTTATTATTTCAGCCGCCCGTGCGGCAGAATGGAGAATACTATTATGATGCTTTATCCCCCGATGGCCGATCTCGTCAAGAAGGTCGGCAGCCGTTATCAGCTGGTGAATCTCGTGGCGCGCCGCGCCCGTGCGATCTCCGCGGATGCGGAAGAGAAACAGATTCCTCTGGATCGCAAGCCTGTTTCTTCCGCTATCGACGAGGTCTATACCGGTAAGCTTTCAATCAAGTGATCCGATTGTCTGGCGGTGACTACGAAAATTGCAAAAATAGCGGTTTCCGCCGCGACATATTGGATAGACAAGCCCTATGACTATCTCATCCCCGAGGAGCTGCAGTCCGCTGCGCTCCCCGGGGTAAGGGTTTATGTGCCCTTTTCTAAAGGCAATCGGCTGTGTGAAGGAATCATCCTTTCCATAGCTGACGACAGCAGTTACAGCGGAGAAAAACTAAAAGCGATTGTCAGACTTTTGGATGAGACTCCGATCCTGACCGAGGCGCAGATCAAGCTCGCGCTGTTTATGCGCGACCGTTTTTTCTGTACGGTTTATGACGCGGTCAAGGCGATTCTTCCTGCCGGGCTCTGGTTCAACGACCAGGGCGAGCGCAGGGCCAAGGACAAGATGCTGCCGATGATCCGTCTTGCGGTTTCTGCGGAGGAAGCATCGGAGGCTATGGAAACAAAGCGCCGCGCCGTGCAGCAGGCCCGCATCCTGGAGATCCTGTGCAGTTTTGAGGCGCTGCCGCTGCATGATGTGCTCACACATGCCGATGCCTCCCGGCCCGCGGTGAAGGAGCTGGAAAAGCAGGGGCTGGTTGAGCTTTATGAGCGCGAAGTGTTTCGTCGGCCGGAGGTGTACAGCGACGAACTATTGCCGCTGCCGCAGCTGAATCCGGCTCAGGACAAGGTTTATCACGGTATCCGGGAACTTGCTGACAGCGGAAAGGCCGCCGCGGCGCTGCTCTTCGGCGTAACGGGAAGCGGAAAGACCAGCGTCTACATCCATCTGATCCAGACCACGCTGAGCAAAGGAAAATCTGCGATCCTGCTTGTTCCGGAAATCGCGCTGACGCCCCAGATGCTGCAGACCTTTTCCTCATACTTCGGCAATCAGATCGCTGTGCTGCACTCCAGTCTCTCCGTCGGAGAACGCTATGACGAGTGGAAGCGCATCCGAAGCGGACGTGCAAAGCTCGTGATCGGCACGCGCAGCGCGGTGTTTGCGCCGGTTGACGATCTTGGGCTGTTGATTATCGACGAGGAGCAGGAGGAGAGCTATAAATCCGAGAATTCGCCGCGTTACAACACGCGCGATGTGGCAAAATATCTCTGTGCCCGTGCGGGCTGCCTGCTGCTGCTCGGCTCTGCAACGCCGGATATTTCCAGCCGCTATTATGCGGAAACAGGCCGATATGCCTTCTTTACACTTCCAGAACGCTATAACGACATGGCGCTGCCGGAGGTTCGTATTGTCGACATGAAGCGTGAGCTTCGCCGCGGCAATACGGGCGATATCAGCCAGCCGCTCCGCGAAGAATTGCAGCGGAATATCGAACGGGGAGAGCAGAGCATTCTGTTTATTAACCGGCGCGGTACGCACAAGCTTATCAGCTGCGTCAGCTGCGGTTATACCTACCGCTGCCCTCGCTGCAGCGTATCTTTGACGTATCACAGCAGCAACCGGCGGCTGATCTGCCACTATTGCGGCTATTCCCAGCGGGTGGATGCCCTGTGCCCCGACTGCGGGGGAGAGCTGAAATATAACGGCAGCGGCACACAGTATATTGTCGAGCAATTGAACGAGCTGTTCCCCGGCGTAGAAGTTTTGCGCATGGATACGGATTCCGTCGCTCCCGTCGGGTCGCACGAAGCACTCTTTGACCGATTTAAGAAAGAGAATATCCCGATCATGGTCGGCACGCAGATGGTCACCAAGGGTCTGAATTTTGAAAATGTGACCCTTGTCGGTGTCCTATCGGCAGATCAAAGCTTGTATGCCGGCGATTACCGTGCAGGGGAGAGAACCTTCTCTCTCATCACGCAGGTGGTTGGGCGCAGCGGCCGCGGCACAAAGCCCGGACGTGCCGTCATCCAAACCTACACGCCGGATAATCAGATCATTTTGCAGGCCGCCGCGCAGGATTATGAGGCATTTTACGCTGCGGAGATGGAACTACGCCGTCTGCAGAACGCGCCGCCGATCTGCGACCTGATCGCTGTGACCGCTTCCGGCCTCGTCGAAGAGCAAGTGCTGCGGACAGCACATTACATCGCCGACTGGATGAGAAACGTCTCGACGGACATCCCCGGCGTCAGCGTGATGGGGCCGGCGCCCCTGAGCGTCCTGAAAATAAATAATCGTTATCGCTACCGCGTCAACATCGCCTGTCACGCCGATTCCGCCATGCGCAGAAGGATTGCTCAGGTCGTGATGGAATGCAGCACGGACAAGCGTTTTAAGGGCGTTTCGGTTTACGCGGATAACGATCCTGTGGAATAAAGATTGCCGCATCAGCGGCAGATGGGAGACCGCAAATGGCTTTACGTACGATATTGACGAAAGAAGAGCCGCTGCTCTATAAAAAATGCCGCCCGGTGACCGCGTTCAACGAGCACCTTCATCAGCTGCTTGATGATATGGCCGACACACTGAGAGAGGCCAATGGCGTCGGTCTGGCTGCGCCGCAGGTCGGTGTTCTGCGCCGCGTGGTTCTGGTTATAGAAACCAATGTGCCCGAGGGTGAGAACGAATATATCATTGAGCTCATTAACCCTGAAATAATCGAGACTTCCGGTATTCAGAACGGCGCCGAGGGCTGCCTCAGCGTCCCGGGCGAGTACGGCCTGGTTGAGCGCCCGATGTTTGTCAAGGTCCGCGCGCAGGATCGCAACGGCGAATGGTTTGAGGTGGAGGGCACCGGACTGACCGCGCGCTGCTTCTGCCATGAGCTGGATCATCTGGACGGCGTGGTTTTCACCTCTCGCTGTGAGCGTATGCTCACCGAGGAAGAGCTGCAGAGCGGAAAGTTTAGCGGTTGAGGTTTCCTATGCGTATTGTTTTCATGGGCACACCTGACTTTGCCGAGGCGTCGCTGAAAAAATTGATTGACGAGCACTTTGACGTGGTCGCGGTGTTTACCCAGCCGGATAAGGCGCGCGGGCGCGGCATGGCCGTCAGCTTTTCTCCTGTGAAGGAGCTGGCACTGCAGGCAGGGCTCCCGGTTTTCCAGCCGGAGAGCATGCGCGACGGAACCGTGCTGGCGCAGCTTCGTGAGCTCCGACCGGATATTTTGGTTGTAGTCGCCTATGGGCGGATTTTACCCGACGATATTCTTGCGCTGCCGAAATACGGCGCCGTGAACGTTCACGCCTCGCTTCTTCCCAAATACCGCGGCGCCGCACCCATTCAATGGGCGGTTCTGAACGGTGATCGGACCACGGGCGTTTGCACCATGTATCTGGCGCATGACATGGACAGCGGCGATATCATCTACACAAGAGAAACGGAGATCGGTGAAAAAGAGACCTCCGGCGAGCTTTTTGACCGACTGATGGTCATGGGCGCAGAGCTTTTGTCGGAGACTCTGCGCGATATCGAGGCTGGAACTGCGCCTCGAATTCCGCAGGACCACAGCAAGGCAAGCTACGTCTCCATGCTGGATAAATCCATGTCTCCGATTGACTGGAACCGTCCAGCTCGCGCTGTGATGAAGCAGATTTTCGGTCTGCAGCCCTGGCCGGTGGCTACCATGGAGCTGAATGGGACAGTACTTCGCATCTTTGACGCGGACTATACCGACCATCACACGGATGCTGCTCCCGGTACAGTACTGAAGGCCGATCAAGACGGCATTGAAATCGCATGCGCCGAGGGAGAAACCCTGCGCATTACCTCGCTGCAGGCGCCCGGCAAAAAGAGGATGTCCGCGGCCGATTATCTGCGCGGGCATCCGATGACGAGCGGAGTGAATTGACATGAGTTCGGCACGTGAAGCCGCGCTTTCCGTATTGGCGCGCTGCCGCAGAGACGGCGCATGGTCCGGTCAGGCGCTGGATCAGATGCTGCAGTCCGGGATGCTGGATGCAAAGGATTCCGCGCTGGCGGTTCAGCTCTGCCTCGGCGTGCTGCAGAACAGCCGCTATCTGGACTATTATATTGATTATTACTGCCATTCGGCAAAGCTGGAGCCAAAGCTCCGCGATTTGCTGCGCCTGGGTGCGTATCAGATCTTGCTGCTGGACAAGATCCCGGCGCATGCCGCTGTGGACGAATCGGTCACGCTGTGCCGGAAATGCGGGCTGCAGCGCGCTTCCGGGCTCGTCAACGCCGTACTGCGGCGGCTGAGCGAGCATCGAAATGATCTTCCGGAAATTCCGGGACAGGGGAGCGCGTCTTTCCTGGCCATACGCTACAGCCAATCGGACTGGCTCGCGGAAGAACTGATCGCGCAGCACGGCTACGAGTTCACGGAAGCCTTTTTCCGCGCCTGCCAGCTGCCGCCGACTGCGGATTTGCAGATCAACACGCTGAAAACTGACCGGGATTCATTCCTGGCAGCGCTATATGCGGAGAAAAAATCCGTGGAAATCCCGCCGTTTCCTTCCAACTGCCTGTCACTGCACGGCGGGAAGATTGCCGACCTGCCCGGATATGACAACGGCCTGTTTTATGTGCAGGATCGCGCGGCGGCCATGGCGGTCGAGATCGCCGGCGTACAGCCCGGCATAAATGTGCTGGACGCCTGCGCTGCGCCCGGCGGAAAATCCTTCGCCGCGGCGATCCGCATGGAAAATCGAGGACAGATTGTTTCCTGCGATCTGCACGAAAAGAAGCTCGGTATGATCGACATCGGTGCGAAGCGTCTTGGCATCAGCTGCCTGCGGACCATGCCGAAGGATGCGAGTCAGAGAGAACAGGATTGGCAGTCTGCGTTTGATCTTGTCATTGCCGACGTGCCCTGCTCCGGCTTTGGCGTTATGCGCAAAAAACCGGAAATTCGCACGAAAAAGCGGGCAGAGGCGGAGAATCTGCCGGACATCCAGCGCAGAATTTTGGACAACGTCTCGTCCTATGTTGCGCCTGGCGGAACGCTTCTTTACTCCACCTGCACCGTTCTCCGTCAGGAGAATGAGGATATGGTAGAAGCCTTTTTATGTGCTCACCGTGACTTTACTCCTGTTGATTTCTCGGTGGGAGGGCGCAGATCTCAGAGCGGCTGTTACACCTTCTGGCCGCAGATCGACGGCACGGACGGGTTCTTTGTTGCAAAACTGATTCGGGGAAAGAAATGAAAAAAGACATTGTCTCCATGCTTCCGGAGGAACTGGAAGCTGACTTTCAGCAGCTGGGTGAGCCGGCCTATCGCGCCAAGCAGGTGTTTCGATGGCTGGGACGCGGCGTGCGTGATTTTGACGCCATGAGCGATCTCTCCAAGACGCTGCGCGAAAAGCTGCGGGAAAATTATTACATCTACGCGCCGAAGGTCCTGAGAAAACAGGTCTCGGCCATTGACGGAACCATCAAATATCTCTGGGAGCTGCAGGACGGACAGGCCGTGGAAACGGTCGTCATGAGCTACAAACACGGCAATACGGTCTGCGTCTCCTCGCAGGTCGGCTGCCGCCAGGGCTGCGCGTTCTGCGCCTCGACCATCGGCGGACTTGTCCGCAATCTGACGCCGTCTGAAATCCTTGACGAAGTGATGTTTTCCCAGCTGGACTCCGGGAAGGAGATTTCCAATATTGTTCTGATGGGGATCGGCGAGCCGCTGGATAACTTTGACAACGTCATGCGTTTTCTGGAACTTGTCAATCATCCGCAGGGGATGAACATTGGCATGCGGCATATTTCGCTTTCTACCTGCGGTATCACCGAGCGATTTGACGATTTGGCCTCACGTGATCTGCAGCTGACGCTGTCCGTATCGCTCCATGCCCCGGACGATGAGACCCGCTCCCGCCTGATGCCCGCTAACCGCGGGCGCGGTGTTGAGCATCTGATCGCCTGCTGCAAAAAATACTATGAAAAAACCGGACGCCGCATCTCCTTCGAGTATGCCATGATTGACGGCGTTAATGACACGGCTTTCCATGCGCAGCGCCTTGCCGAGCTGGCCAGAGAAGTGTCCGCGCATGTCAATCTGATCCCGCTCAACCATGTGGAGGAGCGTCAGTTTCGGCCATCTACCTCGGGACATATGAAGGCGTTCATAAAGATTTTGGAGGACCGCCAGGTTAACGTCACCGTGCGCCGCAGGCTCGGCAGCGACGTGGACGCCTCCTGCGGTCAGCTGCGCAGAAAAACGGAACGTGCAAGAATAGAAAATCAGAAGCTCGCTGAGGATCATGCATGATGAAAAGTTTTGGCTTGACCGACAAGGGAATCGTCCGAAAAGACAACCAGGATTGCTTTATCATTGAGCGCTGTGAATCACAGAATTGCCTGGTTCTGGCCCTGTGCGACGGCATGGGCGGCGCGAAAGCCGGCGGCGTTGCCAGCCAGCTTTCCAACAAGGCCTTTGTCTCGCACATTTACGGGAAGCTGACCTCGCGCGTGAAAAAGCGTCTGGACTATGAAACGCTGCTGAAGGAAGCCTGCAGCGAGGCAAACGGGGTATCCTTTGAATACTCCCAGTTTGACGAAGCGTTCAACGGCATGGGAACTACCCTGGTTGGCGGTATTCTGAAATATGACGGGGCAGGTTACATTGTCAATGTCGGCGACAGCCGCGCCTATCAAATCTCTCGCCGCCATCACCAGATCACACAGATCACCAGAGATCATTCCCTGGTGGAGGAGTTGCTGGAATACGGAGCTATCACGGAAGAGCAGGCCCGCGTGCATCCGCAGAAAAACGTGATTACCCGCGCTGTCGGTTCGGAAGCTCAGGTGGAAGCGGATTATTTCCGCTTCACGCTGAAGTCGGGCGATATCCTGCTGATTTGCTCAGACGGGCTTTCCAACACACTCACCGATCAGGAAATGCTTGATTTTGCCGAACAATATCCCGATCCGGAAACGCTATGCCGCCAGCTCATGGACTGTGCGCTAGCACGCGGGGCGAGAGATAATGTGACGGTGCTTGCCGTAACAAAGTAAGGTGAAGCTATGAACGAAAACGATAAAAACATTGGTCTGCTGCTGGATGACAGATACGAGCTGCTGGAAAAAATCGGCGAAGGCGGCATGGCTGTTGTATACCGCGCGATGGATCGACGGCTGAACCGTAACGTTGCCGTGAAAATTATGCGCGAGGAGATGGCATCCGACGAAGAGTTCAAACGTCGCTTCTGCGCGGAATCTCAGGCTGTCGCGATGCTGTCCCATCCCAATATTGTTGCTGTCTATGACGTCAGCCACAGTGACAAGGCCGAATATATTGTCATGGAGCTGATCGACGGCATCACACTCAAGCAGTATATGGACCGCCGCGGAATTCTCAGTTGGAAAGAAGCGGTGCATTTTTCCAAGCAGATTGCCAGGGCGCTCGGCCATGCGCATGAGCGCGGCATCATCCACCGCGATATCAAGCCCCAGAATATCATGCTGCTGCGCGACGGCACCATCAAGGTCGCCGATTTCGGTATCGCTTCGCTGGAAAACGAGCTGCAGGAGGCGGACGGCCAGGCGATCGGCTCGATTCATTACATTGCACCGGAGCAGGCCAGGGGAGAGCTCCCCGACGCACGCAGCGATATCTATTCACTTGGCGTTGTGATGTATGAAATGATGACCGGCGAGGTGCCATATACCGGGGATTCCCTCGGCGAGATCGCGGTCAAGCACATGAACGCCGTACCCACGCCGATCCATGAACTGAACAAAGATTTGCCGGATGTTTTGGAGGAAATCATCGGCCGCGCCATGGCGCCGAATCTGGCGGATCGCTATCAGACGGCAGCCGAATTGGCCGACGACCTGGAGCAGCTGTCCCGTGAGGGAGCGGGGGAGCTTTCCGATGAAGCGGCACGCGCCGATGTCAGCGTTCCCGATGTGAAGCCTGTCCGCTCAGTCAGTGAGCTGTCCAAAAAAAGCTTTGCCAGAAGGCGTCGGCGCGCAGACCGCGTGAGCTTTCTTTCCGGCAGCTTTCTGCTGCTGGCTCTTGCCATCGCCGTTTTTGTTTTTCTCTGGAAATATTGGGTTGCCGATATTTTTGCACCGGTCGAGCGCATAGAGCTGCCGAATTTTGTCGGCATGAATTATGAGACGCTTGAAAATGACCCGGAGATTCTGAAGCGCTATCGCTTTGAGGTGACCTTTGTTGTGGATACAGAATCGGCACCGGGGCTTGTCACCAAGCAGGATCCCAAGGCCGGCCGCAGCGTTATGGTCGTCCCCTCGGGGATCACGGTCAATTTGGAGGTCAGCACCAACAGCAGTCAGATCGTCGTCCCCGATCTTGCCAATCGCAACTATGTTGACGCTCTGCTACTGCTGCAAAACGCTGGCCTTGTGGGAGAGATCGAAAACGCCACCTCGGACAGTATATCCCGCGACTATGTGATTTCGAGCAGCCCGGCGGCCGGCGAGTCGATCAGCTACGGGTCCACCGTTTATATCACGGTCAGCAGCGGGCCTGAAATTCAGTTCGTCGATGTGCCGAATCTCGTCGGCATTTCCGAGGACGCGGCCAAAGCTAAGCTGGAGGCTGCTCGGCTAAGCTATGGTGGTTCAGAACGTGTTGCCAGTGAATTTGAGGCCGGTACTGTGATCGGTCAGACACCGGAGGCATTCACTCAGATTGAGGAACATTCCAAGATCACCCTACAGATTTCCAGCGGCCCGGGAGAATAAAATGCAGGACGGAAGAATCATCAAAGCGCTGAGCGGTTTTTACTACGTTCAGACTGACGACGGAGTGCTGGAATGTCGGGCGCGCGGAAAATTTCGGCTGGACGGCACGTCTCCTCTGGTCGGCGACCGAGTCCTGTGCAGCACGGAGAGCGGTGGGAGAGGCCGGATTGACCGCGTGCTCGATAGAAAAAACTGGTTTATTCGTCCGGCAGTCGCGAATATTGACGCGCTTGTTTTTGTCGCCTCCGGCGCTAATCCGATCACGGATCCGTTCCTGATCGACCGCGTCTCTGTAATCGCCGCCGAGTCCGACTGCGAGCTGATCGTCTGCGTAAACAAAACAGATCTTTCATCCGCCGACGAGCTGTATGCCATCTGTACGCAGGCCGATTTTACCGTGATCCGTACCAGCGCAGCGACCGGCGATGGGATTGAATGCCTCTCCAAAAAGCTGCATGGAAAAACCTCCGCCTTTACCGGCAATTCCGGCGTAGGAAAGTCCAGCCTGCTCAATTGTCTTCTGCCCGGCTTGTCTTTGGAGACGGCCGAGGTCAGTGAAAAACTGGGGCGCGGAAAGCACACGACACGTCATGTGGAGCTCTTCCGCCTGGATGAATGCAGTTTCATTGCCGATACGCCCGGCTACGCGTCCTTTGAGCTGGAGATGATGAAATCGATCGCCAAGGAGGACCTTGCCGACGACTTTGGCGATTTTCAACCGTATCTCGGCCACTGTCGCTTCCATGACTGCGCGCATCTGAAAGAACCGGGCTGCGCGGTGACCGAAGCGGTGGCACGCGGCGATATCCACCCCAGCCGTTACCGCTCCTACACCCGCCTCTATGAGCTTTGTGCCCAGCAAAATTTCTGGGAGATCAAACCGAAAACATAATAATACATGGCATAATCAGCCGCCTTCCGCATAGAATGTAGCATCATTCCTGCGGGAGGCGGTCTTGTTATGCATAGGGGACGACGTTGTGTCTGGGCCTTTACGGCGATTGCGCTCGGTCTGCTGATCCTGATGGGAGTTCTTTTGCCCGGCGTGTTCTGGTGGCTGCTTTTGGCAGCCGCGCTGATTGCACTGGGAATTTGGCTGCTGAGGTGTTGTTAGGAGGCAATATGAAAATATATATTTTTCGTCTGCCAAGACTGATATCGAGGCTATTCCGCAGAAAACAAAAAAGGGCATAATGCCTGCGCTGCTTCCATATCATATAGCAAGTGTGCATCAAGGAGCGTGATCCATGGATATTCAATTCAATGAAACCACAGTGCAGGCCTGTCAGGAATTGGCTCGCCTGACCAAAACTGTCCAGCTTACCATGGAGAGCGTTGTGCCGGATACCAAAGACGATATCGGGCGCATCCTCTCTGTGCGGCCGGAAGTCTACCTGAAGAGCAAAGAACTGAGAAATCGATGCGCCTCGATTGGAGGAGAAGCGGTCGTAACCGTTTTGTACATCAATGAGACAGAAAGTGCGGTATCCAGCTTCAGCTTTTCGCAGAGTTTTCAGCAGGAGTACGAGCTTGTAGCGGCCGAAGATGACGATCTACTGCAGATCCGATTGTGCTCATCCGGCCTGCAGGCGAGAGCGCTTAATCCCAGAAAGCTGTCAGTCGACCTTGAAATCAGTTCTGAACTGAGTGTTCATCGAAGCTGTCGATGTACCATCTCAGAGCAGCTCCCGGCGGATACCGGTGTGCCGGTCCACCTGCAAAGTATAGAAACGAATGCCGTTTTGTACACGGGGGTCTGTGAAAAAAGCATATCCTTGAACGACCAGCTGCAGTTTCCGGAAGGCAGCCAGACGCCGACTGAAATGATCGGAAAGGAAGTTAACTACTGCCTTCGGGAGAAGGAGATCGTCGGCGGTCGTCTCCTCATCAAAGGGGATGTTAACTTGACGCTGTATTTCTTCCCTGAGGGCTCCTCAATCCCTGCCAGTTGTCAGTTTCAGCTTCCTTTTTCGCAGCTGATCGACCTTGGCGGAGACGACGCCGAGGAAGCGGAGCTGTGGTTTTTGCCCACCTCCGACTATGTGAATCTGATCGAATCGATTGATGGGCGAAAGCTTTTGGATGCGGAATTTCACGCCCTTGTACAGGTAAGAAGCCGTCGAAAGCAGCCGATTCAATATATTTCGGACGCATACAGCAATCAAATGCCCTGCGAATGTCAGTGCAGCGAGCAGATGCTTACGGAGGCTGTGGTTGATCGGCGGCTGCGGCTGACTGCTGACGAAAGCATCGAAATGCCGGAGGAGTTTCAAGAGCTTTTGTCCTACTATGCCGAGCTTGGTCCCTGTACGGCATCTCAGGGCAGCGTCGTATTGGATCTTCTGTGCAGATCTAAAGATGAAAAGCTATTTGCGATGCGGCGAAATATCGCGCTCTCACCGGAATCCGATCCTATGGATGTGTCTGGCGTTTCATTTACACTCAAAGACCTCGCTGTCAGGCAGAACGGCGGTTCCTTCAACGTGAGAATAAGCGTTGAAGGGGAAGGGCAGGAAATCAAGCAGACGCAGATTCGGCGCATAACCGCTTTGAATCTGGACGAAGAAAGAGCGTACGACCTTTCCGCCTATCCGTCTCTGACCGCCGTATGGGCAGAAACCGAATCAATATGGGAACTGGCAAAGTACTATCACTCCAGTCCGGAAGCAATTTTAGCGCTGAATGAAGAATTGCCGCACAGACCCGTATTTGTTCCGAAAACGAAATAAAAGCAAACGGCCCGATTGAAGTGAACCCCAAAAGTTAGACAAAAGAATTAATTAAGCGACCTGAAGGGTCTGGTATCTGTGTTGAGCAGGTGTCAGGCCCTTTAGTTTTAGCT
>CADCHN010000002.1 GCA_902801295.1 Oscillospiraceae bacterium
TGCCTGTGTATCTCTTGTTTGGTATTCCTTTTGGCATAAAACAACACCCCATTCGTTAGTAGTATACCATACTGTCTAACAAATGGGGTGCTGTTCAATGCCGGTGGATGTTTTTTTGCTTTATCTGCTTTTTACAGGAGAATGATGCCCTCCGTCTGCTTGCCGAGCGACTTGATCCGCCGCGCCTCGGCGTCGATCATGTCAAAGCGGGACTTTCCGCGCATCTCGACCAGAACAAATCCATCATAGTCTTTGGCGGCTTTTACGGCGTTCGCGTCCTTCAGCAGATCACCGCAGACCGGAATCCGCTCACCGACAAAGGGGAGCAGCGCCTGAATACAATCAGAACCGGCAGAGGAAACGAGTGCAATCTTCCGATCACCAACCATAGAGAACAGGCTCTGTGCGGTCGCTTTTCCGGCGGTCTCAAAATCGAAATCCGGTTCGCCCTCCAGTTTGCGGATGGTCTTTTCAAATGCCCGTTTCTTCTTCCCCGGGAGAATACCGATGACGGGGAAAGAGTAGCGGGCCAGAGCGTCGTTGATGTTCTGCAGCCTTCCGCTGAGCACCTTGCTCAGACATACCAGGAAGCAGGCGCCGAAGAAGCCGACAACAAAGAATACAACAGCAAAAAGAACAGCCTTCTTGATGATGTTTTTCGGCGTTGCCTCTGCACTCTCAAAGCGTTCCTGCAGCTTGCTGAGTTCCTCCTCAGCCTCGGCGGCCGCGACCTTGTTGTCCTCAATTAACTGCTCGGCACTGGCCTTGGTGTTGCTTTTCAGAGTCTGTAGGGCCTGCTCAGCATTAAACAGCGAAGTTTGGGCGGAAAAGAGCCTGTCTTCTTCTCTGGCATGGCTGTCACTCATACTCCAGTCAACTTCATAGCCGACATAATAAGCGATCACATTGGGAGAAAAATCGCCTACTGTTTTGGAGAGACGATCCTGCAGTGTTTCAAGAAGATAGTCGGTGACCTGTTTGGCAATTTCTGCATCATCGTAATATACACAGATCTCCACAAACTGATCGGATGGATTCGTGACCTGCACAAGCTCACTGATATAGGCCGGGTCAGCATCGATATTCATGATCCGCTGGACATTTTCCAGCAGCTCCGAGTCAAAGGGATACAGCTTGGTATAGGCCAGCGCGATGATCTTCCGCGGATCGGCGGAGAGCCAGGGCGCTTCCGGGTTGATCGGCGTATCCGTCTCCACATACAGCGTCACGCGGGAAACGCCGCGGTGAAACGGATTTAACGCGTAATAAGGGCTGTTATCCAGATATTCCTGGCGTCTCTGCACCAGAAGCCTGGCGCGTTCTACGTTGGCTTCTGCGCTGGGGATATCAATTTCGATCAACTTTTGCAGCGCGCCTTCTGCCTCCGAAACACTGTTTTTGGCATCGATCAAGGCCGTTTCAGCGGCTCGGAGATCGTCCTCGCTGACCTTGGAGCCGGCATGCGTGGCTCTGTAAACGCCAAAAAAGCCGCCCAGCAGCGTAAAAACAAGCACCAGAAGAAAAATGGGCTTGATTTTCTTCAAAAACGCTGCGCACAGATCAGAAATTCTGATAGAAATTTCCGCCTGATCGTTGTTCATCATGACCACCTCGCGATATGTTTTGTCTATTATATCAGTTTCTCCCATGAAATACAAGGCGGACTTCCCGGGAGGTTTTGCTGTGCGTCAGGCTTGTTCCAGATCTACCGTGGCGATTCTTGGCTCAAAGCAGCAGGTGGGCCGGACACAGACGATTCGAACGCCGCTTGCCCTCTGGGGGCCGACCTTCATAAAGGTGGCAATCACGCTGGTGTTCCCTCCGAGACCGAGCGGGCCGATGTTTGCCTCATTCACCCGTCTTGTGATTTCGGCTTCCATTTCAGACTGCTTATCATAGCGCCCGTCCACCTGCGCCTGCAGCATCAGGCTGGTCGCTTCAAAGTGAGACCGCCCTACGCCGACGGCCAGGGTACAGGGGGAACAGCCGAGCTGCGCGACGCTCTCCTTCGCCCAGGCAACAATCTCGTCCAGTACAAGCTGGGTATTGTGCTTGTGGAAGACCCGATAGGTCTTAGCCCGTATGGCGGGGCCGCCGCCAAACATCAAGATATGCAGCCGGAGCACATTTTCCTCACAGCGTCGGATCAGGATCGGAGCGGGTTCCACGCCGGCGGGATCCGGGTTCAGCCCTCCGCTCTGATCGATTCGGCGGCTGTCGTCTCCCATGATGCCCATTGGACGTCCGGGCAGCTTGCGAAGTCCCTGCCGCACGCCCTCCCTGATGTCGTCCAGCATCCGACCGCTCAGCGCGCAGTCCGGGCCGATTTCCAACACGAGATGCGGGATTCCGGTATCATCGCACAGAGGACTATGGTTTTTTTCTGCCGCTTCCGCATTTTCCAACACGGTTTGAAGCACCCACTTTGCCTTTTCGTTGGTCTCAGCTGCAATTGCGCGCTTGTATGCCGCTTTTTTATCCTCCCGGAAACTTGAGCCGGCTTCCACCAAGGTGTCCCTCACGAGACTGATGATATCATTTTTCATAAATGCTCCTCCCGTGTGCCGCGCCAATGATGGCGGGATACCTGTCAACCTTGATGATATGCAGCGCCTCCATACCAAGCTCCGGAAACGCGAGCACTTTTGCCTCGCTGGTCTTACTTCCCAGCAGCGCCGTAACCGGGGGAATCACAGCATAGACGGCATTGTATTTGGCCAGGGCCTCTATCGTCTCACGGTGCAGCTCTCCCTTGCCGAGGTGCAGCTTGATGCCCGCTTTGCTGAGCGGCTCTATGCTGCTCTCAATTTCCAGCTTGTTGGAGGACGTCGGCCCGACGCCCGCAGGGCTGACCGCCGTGTGAAAAATAACCTGTCCGCGCAGATCCACGCCGAGCTCGCTTGCCCTTCCGTTCTCAATCATCTTCAGCACCCGTGGAAGAACCGCGTCGCGGCCGCAGAGAATGTAGCCGCTGATTTCAACAGTGTCGCCAACCTGCAAACTCGATGCCGCTTCCTCTGAAATCGGTGTGGTTAATTGAATCATGTTTCTCCCTCATTCTGATCGCCCGCCTGCTTCCGACCGCCGAAGACAATCGGCGCGGAACAGCAGGCGGGCAAGTGTTTATTCGTTCACTGCGAAAAGTTTGACAAATCCGCTCTCGTTTTTGATAACGCCAAAGGCGCGCGAGCGCTGATAAATTTTCCTGGCCCAGTTTGTATGCGGCTTGATTTCGTTCATCTTATTGCCGCCGGAGCCCTTGACAACGCCGCCTCCGACGCTGAGGATCTGGCAGGCGTCGTCATACTCCTCCTTTGTCACCGCCATCAGGGCGTTGACAAACTTGACGTGGGTGGGATGGATGACGGTGCGCCCGACAAAGCCGTTGGCTTTGTCAAGGAGGACCTCGCGCAGCAGACCGTCGATCTCCCCGTTGACCAGCGGCTGGCGGCGCATCAGGTAATCCTCAATGCCGTAGTGCTGCAGATCGTCGAACATCAACTCCTTCGGGGCGCGGAAATACTCCCAGACAGGGCCGGAGATGACGTAATCGTTGTTCCGACCGCAGACATTGATAATGTCACTCAGACATTCGCGAACCGTCATGATGTCGTAAAGACTGTAATCCACGCCGCGGCGCACGCCGAATACGGAGCTGAAATCCGTGCCGCCGACGCGAACCTGCAGAACCAGAGGCTTATATTTGTCGAGAATCTTCTTGATTCCCAAGAGCTGCGCCATCCGGCTCTCCTTGTAGGCGACCTCCGGATCCTCAATGATCGGCATGCCGTAGAGGATTTCGCCAAAACGGTCGTTCAGATCCTGGAGGTAAGCATAATATTCGTAGCCGTTTTCTGCGTTGAACTTAGGGAAGTTGACGCCGCAGAGAGAACGCACTTCCTGCTTGGTCAATTTTTCACCGAAAGCCTTAAACTGAGCCAGATTGCGCACTCGCACGAAAATCAGCGGAACATAGTCCGGATTCAGCTTACCGCTGTCTACAGCCTCGGTAACCGTTGCCAGCAGATGATGAACGTTCTCCATGGCCTCCGGCACCTTCTCCTCCGGGCAGGCGTCCTCAAAGCACAGCACCATCGTGGTCAGTCCGGGCATGGCATGCGCCAGGATCTTCGGCGTGAAGTCCTTAAAACCCGGCATATACATCGCGGCACCCAGGCAGTACTGCAGGAGCTCACGATCCGTATATTTGTCAAAGTGCTCGGGTTCAACCACAAACTTGAACTCCGGGTTATACATATGATGTCTCATGACTTGCTTTGTTCCTTCTTTATATTTTAAATAATCAGATCAGGCTGCCTCTGGGGGACCAGACGGCCTCCGGATAATACTCGTCGATCATGCGCTTGACAAGGCTGCACTGCTTGGCACGCTTGCGGGCGTCGTCCTCGGTGCTGTCCCAGGAATGGGTGGCTGCAACGGAGCCGCCGGTCTTGAGATAGATGGGAGCCGCGATGCGAATCATTTCCGGCACCTCATAGTGGCGGATAAAGCCGCCCGTGGACTTCGGGTTCTCGGTGTGGATGTCGATGGGGCAGTCAACCGCCTGACGCATGGCGGCCAGCATCTGGAGCTGGATGTCACGCACGGGGTTGATGGAGTCAGCGCCGATGCTTTCCAGAAGCTTTGCGCTGCAGGGGTTGCCGTGTCCAGCATGGGCGGAAACCTTGAAGTGGCAGTCCTCCGGAATCTCACCGGCTTTGCGCATCTCGTTGAGAATCCACAGGCAGCCTTCGTCGTAGACCAGGAAACCGCGGCAGCCGAGGCGCGCGGCGCGCTTCACGTCCTCAATGGCGCGGACGATCTGCTCCTGACCGCGGAGACGGTAACCCATGCGTACGCCTTCCTCGGTGTGGACGGAGGCGGAAGTGTCGGTGGTAGCGCGGGGACCGATGGCGAGGATCAGGTCAGTCTGCCAGTCATGGGCAAGCGCGACCATCTTGGCGATCTCTTCATCGGTCAGGCGCATGATGCCCTGGGTCTGGGTGACGCGATGGAGATACAGACCATAGCTGTCCATTGCCTCCAGCAGCGCGCGCATCACCTTGGGGCCCTGGATGCCGGGAACCTCAAAACGGAATTGACCGCCGTCCTTAAAGCGCTTTTCCGAGGTGGGCAGGTTATAGGCGTCGCCGCCGGGAAGACCGACGGACTTCAGAAATTCTCTCGTTTTTTCCATGCTGTTCATGTTGTATGTCCTTTCTGCCGCAGGGCGGCCTGTTTTTCTTTTTTTGAATAGGAAATAAGCTCAGCGGTTCAAATCATCCATCAGAGCGTCGATCGCCTCTCTGTGGTCAAAGATGATCGGCGGCAGCTTGCGGCTCAAACCTTTGTGAATGCGGCAGTCGATGAAGCTCGCCTTGCCGCAGGAGCGGAGCGCTTCGATCGCTGCGATCAGCTCTGCTTCCGTCGTCACGGGCTTGCCGACCGTCTGGTAGCCGCAGGCCTCCGCCACGGCGGTAAAGTCCACGAGATGCCCGGCGGACGGCTGGCCTCCGACAGATTCGTGAGCCCCGTTATTCAGGACTACATGCATCAGGTTTGGAGCATGTACCTTGCTTACCATCGTCATGGCGCCCATGTGCATGATGGCGGCGGAGTCGCCGTCCAGAGCGACCACCTGCCGCTCCGGTTTCGTCAGCGCGATGCCGAGCGCCACCGACGAAGCATGCCCCATGCTTCCCACGTTCAGGAAGTCGTGAGCTTTGGTCTCGCCGCGCTTCTCCCGCAGGAAAAACAGCTCGCGGGTAGCACGGCCGGTCGTGGCGGAATAAATGGTATCCGCCGGCAGGTGATCCAAAATTACCTCAATGGCCTCTTCACGGCTCATGGGGTAGCAGGCATCCACGTTGTTGGGCTTGTCCGGATCGGCCATGACGCCCTTGGGCGCAATCAGAGCATAGGCGCCCCGCGCCTCGGTGCAGTACCGAACCGCCTTTTCCACCGTCTCCCGGAATTTGTCATCATCGTCTTCGAGCACGGTATAGGGGATGTGCATCAGCTCCAGGAGGGAGGCAGTGATTTCACCCTGCAGCTTGTGCTGCGGATGATTGGGCTCCGTATTGCCCTGCCCGCGCCAGCCGATCAGCAGGAGCATCGGCACGGCATACACAGCCCGGTCAGCCAGTGAAGCCAGGGGATTGACGGCGTTGCCTTCGCCGCTGTTTTGCATATAGACCAGCGGGATTTCCCGGGAGGCAAAGTAATGTCCCGCGGCAATGCCGACCGCATTTCCCTCGTTTGCAGCGATCAGGTTTCGCTCCCCGCAGTGCGCCAGCGCATAGTTGCAAAAACCGTTCAAATAGGAGTCCGGAACGCCGGTGAAGAAGCTCACGCCATGGTCAGCCAGGGTCTGAAAAACTTTTTTCTGGTCCAGCATTTACTTCTGTTCGCCTCCTACAGAGCCTTTCCCCTTGTACAGGGTGAAGTATTCCGGGCTGTCGCCCTTCGTGATGGCCCATGCCTGCTCAAAGACTTCGACAAGATCCTCCGGCAGCGGGCCGGCCTTCAGAGTCTCCATATTCTGCAGCAGATGATGGAGCTTGGAAGCGCCGATCAGAATGGCGTCTCCGCGCTCACCATTTAGCATGGAGTGATAAGCCAGCCAGCGGTAGGTTGCGTCTATGGAGCTGATACCGTGCTTTTCCGCCGCAGTTTTGATCAGATCCACAGCATCGAAAAAGCTCTTTTTCCAGTAGCGCCCCTGATAATTGGGCCGATGGGTAAAGCGGCCGTCCGTCGGGGCGTCCTCAAATTTCCCATAACGCCCGGTCAGAAGTCCGCCGCACATGGGGTTGAAAGCGTAAAAGCGCATGCCGAAATGGTCCAGAGCGGCATTCAACTCGGCTTCTGCCCGCCTCGTCAGCGGATTGTACACGCCCTCATATACCGTCGGCTTCACCCATCCGTGCTTATCGCAGACATGCCATACGTCGGCCACCATCCAGGCCGGATAGTTGGAGAGGCCGAGTTCCCGGTACTTGCCCTGGTCGTGCAGATCGGCCATGGCGGAAAGGACGGATTCTACCGGGGTAGCTGGATCGGGAAAATGCAGGAATACGGTATCCACGCTGTCCAGCCGCATTCTCTCCAGACTCTCGTTCACCTGCTTGTAAGCAGCGTCCGCGTCCAGCTTTCCGCTGATTCTCGGATTCACCTTGGTTGCGATCCGGAAGGGGCGGTTCAAGCCGGGCAATACTTCTCCGAGCAGCCGTTCGCAGTTGCCCTCGTTGTAAACATAGGCCGTGTCCAGCTCATCATAGCCGGCGTCAAGGAAAGCGTGGATAAACTCTCCGACCTGCGGGTTGAAAACGGACTCGCCAAAGGTCATTGTGCCAAGAATAAGATTGACATTTTTCATGGTTTCGTTCCTCATAGATTCTTAATCAGTTCTTCTACTGTTGCGTTCTCTTTGTACACGGTGTTGAAAACAGCCGCGCTCCCGGCTGCGTCTACACCGGCATAGGCCATGAGGCCGTCATAACGGCTGCGGAATTCTTCCTCCGTCAGGGGGTTTTCGGGCTCCCCCTTGGGGAAATCGACGCGCTCGGTAAACGTTCCGTTTTTTGTCCGAATACTCACGATTGCCGCCTGGATGCCGGGAAAAGCGGCACTCAGGGCGTCGTCGGCGAAAACGCGGACCCTTTTTGTCAGGTCCAGAATTTCATTGCGCTTGACCGCATCCTCGCTGAACTCCTGGAGCCCGGCTCTGCCGTAGAGCAGACCCGCCGCGGTGGCGTAGGGAATGCTCATCTTTGCGCTGTAGCTGCCGGGAATGTCCGTGTGGTCGTGGCCGGCAACGGCCAGATCGTAGGTGTTCACAAGGATTTCCGTTACGTCCTCTGCCCGCAGCTGATCTCTCAGCCGAATGGCAGCTTCAACAGCGGGATGCGTGTAGCGGCAGGAGGCATAGGGCTTCGTATAGGACTTCATGATGGCATAGCTGCCGCCCAGCAGTACCGGCTTGAGCGCGACATCTTCGCTCCCGGTCATCATTTTGAAGAAGCCGCGGCCGCCGAGCGGGTCGGCGTGACCTTTGAAGCCACTCTTGCCCAGTTGAAGCGCGGTAAGCGCGAGAAGGCTTGCTTTGGCCACATTATAGGGCTTCAGCTCACTTCCGTCGTCCAGAACCTTCAGCATGCCGCTGGCGGCTACGCAGGCCGCAGCAAAAGCCTGAAAGCGTTCCTCATCAGTCAAACCGAGCATATAGCTTGCCGCAATGGTCGCGCCCAGCGTTCCGCAGGTTCCGGTTGCGTGGTAGCCCAGCGCTTTGTGGCCCGGCTGAATGGAAACAGCCATCGTGTAAGATGCCTCGTAGCCGACAACGGCAGCCCGCAGCATGGCGTCGATCCCAATGCCGTACCGCTGACTCAGGGGAAGGAGAAGGCTGAAGATCGGACTCCCAAGGTGGATAATACCGCTGTTTGTGCCGTCGTCAAAGTCCAGCGCGTGACCGTTCAGACCGTTTAAAAACACAGCCTCCTTCAGCACCAGGCTCTTCCCGGTGCCGATTGCCCGGAACTGACCTTCCTCAGGCTGCGCAAAATCAAAATACTTTTTGAGCTTGTCTTTTTGAAAGGCCGCTCCTGCACAGGTTACAGCGAGGTAATCCAGCAGGCTTCTCCTCGCCCTGGCCATGACAGGTTCGGGGATCGGAGCCCGCCATACGGCGTCGATTGCTTTTAAATATTCAATGGATCTGTTCACGCTTTTTCCTCCTCCAGGATGTCCGCTTCAACCGGCCGATGTATTCCGAGAAGCGCATGACGCAAAACGCCGATTATGAACTCGATAAGCTGTTCCCTATAAGCAAGGCGGAAAACAGGCCGGCACCTCCGCAGAGCACTTCCGTGCCGGCCCTGTTGCGCTTTACTTTTCGCCCTCTTCCCGGACGGCTTTCTTCTCGGGAACCAAAGCCTTTTCTCCGGCCAGATACATGGTAACAAGACCGAAGAGAATCAGAATGGTGGACGCATAGATGATGACCGGGATCAGGGACTTATAGATCCAGGTGCAGATGGCTGTGGCGGCGTCCCCGCCGATGATCAGCGCGGCAACATAGCCGAAGAAGGTCAGCCCGCCGATAAAGAGGACGATCATGATCCCGTAGCCGAAGATCAGTTTGAATACATCAGAAATCTTTTTCAGAGTTTCTTTCATTGTCTCTCCCTCCTTACAGGCCCAGAATCGGCAGCCAGCCCATCAGCACAACGACTTCCATCACGTACTGTGCGGCTACCCACCACAGATTATTCTTGAATGTTTTGCCGAACTCAGAGCCGGCCAGACTCATACCCGCGTACATGCCGAGTCCGAGCGGAGGCGTGATGCCGCACATAACGCCGCAAATACAGGGCAGCATGGCGGCGGCCAGAACGGGATTGACGCCCTTGGAGGCCAGGATCGTAATAAATACCGGCCCGAAGATGACGACCAGGGAGCTTCCCGGGATCACCATGCCCAGCAGGCAGGTGATAAAGCAAATGAATATGACAAGGCCAAACTTGCCCATGTTCATCGCTTCCATGAAGCTCAGCATTTCATCCGTCACGCCAAGATCCGTAAACATGGCACCGATCATATATCCGATCACGCAGACACCGATAGCGGGGGCAATGGTCTTGATGCCATCAGCGAACATCCGGGCGATAGCGTGCGGCGTGACCAGCTTCCTGTCTTTGGTGATCAGTACAGCATAGATGGAGGCAAGGCCGCCGATAAAGATGAGCAGGGAAGAACTCATGAACTTTGCTCCGTCTTTGCCAAGCCGCGCCGTGAAGAAGGTGGACTTGAAGAAATAATCCAGCACAAAGGGGAGCAGAATGATTACAGGCAGCAGGAGACCCTGCCAACCGGCTTTAAAGGTTTCCTTCAGGCTCGGCAGTTCTTCTTTGGCCATCGGTGCAACTTTATAGTATTTACAGAAGGCAAATACCATGAGCAGGCGCTGCAGGATGAACCAAAGGGAGCAGCCCCACAGCACGATCCAGAACTCAGCCTGGCTGATATAGCCCTCGCCGTAGGCCGCCATGCCGGTCAGCGCGCCGAGAGCCGCCGTGATATTGCCGGAGGGCGGGATCATATTGCCGAGATAAGAGGCGTTGGATTCAATGTTTGCGGCAAGTTCCGCCGGGAATCCGGACTTTTTCATGGCGGGGATGGTAATGGAACCGGTTGCCATGACGTTTCCCGGACCAGAGCCGGACAGAGCGCCCATAAAGGCGCTGGCTACGACAGAAACGTAACCTGCGCCGCCGGTAACCCGACCCAGCAAAGCGAGAATTACGGCAATGGCACTGTCGATGACCTTGGTTTTCGTTAACAGGATCGACATGGCACAGAATGCTGTCATGGAATACAGCAGCGAGGTTTTCAGGCCCGTCTGGATATATCCGCCCACGCGCCCCCAGGTACCGGTGATCGTCAGGAGGATAAGGAAGCTGATTAAAACCGCTTCATAGACCGGCCTTTTCAACAGCAAAAACCAGAGAATAATCACAGCAAGCATGATTGCCAGATAGGTTAGTGCAGCTGGCATACGGTATCATCCTTTCTTGAGTGAATTTTATATATATCTGCCACTCCCACAGACCCGCAGCGGGTTCGCTGGACTGTGGTGTACAGGAAATACCAAATGGACTTAGCTCAATTACCAGGGGATGGACAGGATGACCTGTTTCAGATCTTCTGCGACTTTGGAGAGCGTTCTGTCCTTCCGCCACATGACCACAACTTCGCGCTTGGGAAGGGAGGGGACAAAAGAGTAGAAGCGAAGCTCGTCCGGTTTGCAGAAACGCTCGATTCCGCTGGGCATCAGCGCCATTCCAACATTCGCTTTCACCATTTCGATCTGCGCTTCGAGAGACTTGACAATGGCGGCAGGCTGAACCGTTAATCGGTAGTCGCGCACCAGTTTGTCAAGCTGCCGCTGCATGAACTGGGCATCGGTGAGCATCACAAGGGATTGCCCGTTCAAAACGCCGGCATCCACTGCCGGATACTTGCGACCCGCCATAACTGCCGCGGGAAGAGCCGGGTGGTTCCGCGGAACCGCTAACAGCAGCTCCTCCTCCATAAGTTTTTCATATAGAAACAGCCGGTGATCAATGGGCAGCAGTGTCAGCGCCAAATCATATTCACCGTGCTCCATGCCCTCAACAAGCTCTGCGGTCGTTCCCTCACGAATCACCAGGTGCATGCCGGGATACAGCGTTTGAAATTTTGCGGCGACGAGGGGCATCATCCCGGCAGCGCGGTACGGTGCGGCGCCGATCACCAGCGATCCCGATTTGTGCGCGGCAAGATCCGTCAGCGCGTTGTCCATCTGGTGTTCAATATCGAGGATTTTTCTGCCCGCATCCATATATACTTTTCCGGCGTCGGTAATCCGGACGTCCCCATTGGTTCTGTCAAACAGCTCCTGGCCGATCTCTGTCTCAATCTTTTTGATATACTGGGAAAGAGAAGGCTGTGAGATGTGAAGAGCTTCTGCGGCTCGAGAAAAGGAACCCTCGCGCGCAAGAACAAGGACATATTTGAATTGCTTTGTGTTCATGGAATCCCTTTCCATCATAAGCTGGTGACTATATGATAATTAATAAAATAATTATAATACGTCTTGCCGGAAATAGCAAGACGTATTTGTTTTGGTTTGACCGATTTTACATTTTTCCGCCGCTGTACGCTTCGTATCCGGGGTAATTGGCATAGCTCTCGTCGGCGGCAATCAGCTCGATGAAATTGTCAATTTCTATGATGTCAGACTTATGGCATTTGCGGATCTCCAGTTTGTAGTTCTTCTTCGCTATTTTCAGAGGAACCATCTCCCAGAGATTCTCTTTACCGCCCCTGCTGGCATACACTTTCCGAAGATCTGCCTTCAATTTCTCAGAGTCCGCGCCATCCCAGTAAGAGATGCCAAAGGCCTGATAGCAGTCTGTTCCGCCCATCCGGTAGTCATCGGCATAGCCCTGACGCTTTTTGAAGCACCAATCGTCGGTCTCCGCCACCTTGGCGCCGAGATAATTCGAGTGGTATTCGTACTTGTTGATAATATCCGGATTGCTGATATAGAGATCGGCCTCGCAGATATAGCAGCGGTCAATCAGATCAATCGCATGAATGGCCGAGCTGATATTGTTGGCCAGGTTAAATTCCGGGTTATCAACAAAATGGATCGTGGGATATTTATCCAGAAGCTGGTCAAATTGCTCTTTTTTATACCCCCGGACGATGGTAATGTTCGTGATCCCTTTGGCATAAAGGGCGTCCAGCAGGGTGTCGAGAATGCGAACGCCGTTCACCTTGACCAGCGGCTTCGGGGTATCCAGCGTGACCGGAGCAAGTCTCTGCCCAAATCCGGCGGCAAGGATGATCGCCTTGCGGACTTTGTACGGTTCCAGAGCTCGTAAGCCCTTTTCACTGATCTCCATGCTGCCGTCGGAGACAAGATTAATGAAATCCCGGTCAGCAAGGTCATGAAGCAGCTTGGCTGCGTTGCTGAGGGTGATTGTCAGGTCGTCCGCCAGTTTCCTCTGGCTGTAGGTTCCTTTCCCGTTCTTTTCCAGGTAGGTCAGGAAATCAAATTCGTAACGGGAAAGACCGATTCCGCCCTCCACCTCCTGGTTCTGCTTTCGGTTGAGCAAGGTTGTAACACCGGAGAAAAACGCTCTCGCAATCACGTTCAGGAATAAAATGATCAGCGAGATCACGCTCTGCATCTCGTAGTTGCTGTTTTTTTCATAGGTGGTAATGAGAATGGACAGCGGCTGATTATCGTAAGAGCAAAGAAAGGCCACAGCAGAGATTGTAATCATGCTGTTCAGGAAGAAGTACGAGAACATTTCCACCAGCGTGGACACCGAATTCGGGATCAGAACGTGAGCAATGATTTTTCTTTTGGAAATCCCCAGCGTCTCGCCGATGACTTCATATTCGCTATTGATTTTATTCAGGCAGTTTTTAGCAAGAAGATACGGAGAACCTAGAAAATGGAAAATATTGACGACAATCAGGATCAGGATCGTGCCGTAAAAAGTACCGTTTGTTCCCTTGAACAGGAAAATGTACCCGATGCCGAGAACGAGGCCGGGAATGGCGATCGTCGACAGCGCCAGAAGATCAATGACTTTCCCCATGCGGCCGGTTTTTCGAACCGACAGATAGCCGAGCAGATAGGCGAAGGACGTACCAAACGCCGCTGTCAGCACCGCCAGCAGCAGGGAATTGCGGATGTAAGCGGTCAGGCCGACGCCGTGAGTATTCGAGAAAATATTGGCGATATGATCGAAGCTGAAGCGCAGATCATTCGGAAAGGACTTGGTAAAGGAAAGGCTGATGAAAGCCAACTGGGGGAGAAACAGCAAAGCGCACAGCAGGATAAGCACAAGCGCGGCGGCACTGCTGAAGCCCTTGTCGGCGTCGATCAGCCGTTTTTGCTTTTCGCTGACGCTCTGGTCCTTGAAGGCAAGATCAAAGCCAAAGGAAACCACAGCGGGAATCAGCAGAACAAAACCGGCAATACTTCCGCGCCCGTACTGGAAGGAAGACATGAACTGGTCATACAGGTACATCGGCAGCGTCTTCACTTTGCCGGCAATTTCCATCGGCATGCCATAATCCGAGAAAATCAGCGTAAAGCAGGCAAAAAAGGCCGAAACCAGTGCAATGCGGAGATAGGGGATCGTCAAGTTGAAAAAGGTGCTGATTCTGCTGATTCCCATGATGCTTGCAGCGTCATAGGGACCCTTGTCCTCATAGTGCAGGGCGTCATACAGAATCAGGAAGGTTGCGGGGAATGAGGTCATCACGGAACCCATAATGAGCCCGGGGAAGCCTCGTACTTCAATCTCAATCCCAAACAGAAGGTCGAGAAAACCCTTCGTGCCAAACAGAATCCGTAAGCCGAGGCCAACGGAAATCGTCGGAACCAACATGCCGAGCGTAAGCAGAATCACAAAGACATTCTTTCGCTTCAGGGCTGCTGTGTTGAGCAGATAAGCTGCCAAAAGAGCAAGGATCGTTGTGATGACCGCAGAAGCCGTTGTATAAAGCAAGGAATTATTGACAGCTTCCCCGAAATTGCGATCCTTCCATATGTATTGCCAGTCGTTTCCGGTCACATGGAAGGCCAAGGTCAAAAGCGGCAGAATGGCAAAGAGAAGAATACATCCGATGGAAACCAGACGCAGAAGCTCATGTCTGGCAAATCTGCCCGCGTGAATGAATTGCTTTTTCATGCCTTGTCCTCTTGAATGCTGTCCTCGATCGACTTCACCTTCAGATCCAGATGGTCGACGATAAAACGCTTCACGAAGGGGTCGTTTGGGTGGTGATACAGATTGTACGGCGTGTCCAGTTGCGCGATCCGGAGGTCATTGAGAACCATAATGCGGTCAGACAGGGCAAAAGCCTCCTCCTGGTCATGCGTAACATAGATCATGGTGATCTTGAGCTTCTTCTGAATCTCTTTCAGCTGCTGCCGCAAAACGACCTTGATCTCTGCATCCAGTGCGGACATGGGCTCGTCAAACAGGATGACGTCCGGATTGAGGACGAGTGTCCTGGCAATGGCTACCCGCTGCTGCTGGCCGCCGGACAGCTGTTTGGGTTTCTTATAGATATGCTCCTCCAGACCGACCGTTTCCACGATATCCTTCACTTTTTTGTCAATCTCCTCCTTGCTCAGCTTTCGGCTTTGCAGAGCGTAGGAGATATTGTGATAGACATCCATGTTGGGAAACAGAGAGTAATTTTGAAAAACAATTCCAATATTTCGCTCCCTTGGCGCCGTGTCAGTAATATCCACGCCGTCCTTGATAATTTTCCCGGAGCTGGGCTTCTCGATGCCGATCAGCATACGAAGGATCGTTGTTTTCCCGCAGCCGGAAGGACCGAGCAGAGAGAGAAACTCTCCGCGATTGACGGCGAAGGAGATGTCTTCCAGAACGGTTTTGGATTTGAACTTTTTGTTGATATTCTCACAGCGAATGATAACTGCCGATTGTTCCTCTGCCATGAAGAAAACCTCCATCCTCTTGTTGGTATTCTGCGTCCGAAATATGCAGACAGTAAAAACGGGAAAGAGGGAGAGCCTGGCCCGGCTCTCCTTCTTTCCTCTGGGTGCAGGAATTTAATATGCCCACTGATCCAGCAGGCGCTGCTTGTACTGGAAGTCAAACAGACCGTTCATGGTGATTTCACCGTAGCTTTCCGGATAGTTGGGAATCTCGGCGGCCGGCATGTCGGCATAGATCTTGTCCGGATTGAACAGAGCGCACTGCGGCTTGTTCAGCTCGTAATACAAGGTATCAAACACAGCCTTTACACTTTCGTTTGTCTCATGGCCGGAGATCATGCCCATCGTGAAAAGGTCAAAAGCAAGCCCCTGATCGGGGAGTACAACCGTCATGCCCTCGTTCTCATTGGCATAATTCACGCATTGCCAGAGCAGGCCGTAGGCAATAGCCACGTCGCCGCGGACAGCGGCCTTGGCCGGGGCGGAACCGGAGGTGGTGTATTCCTTGATGTTGGGGTTCAGCGCCTCAAAATACTGCATGCCGGCCTCTTCACCCAGAATGGTGATCATGCCGTTGTAGTAGCTGTAACCTGTGCCGGAGCTTTTCGGAGAAGGCATGGAGATCAGCCCCGCGTATTCCGGCTTCAGCATGTCCTCATAGGAAGCGGGAACAGGCAGACCCAGTTCTTCCAGCATCTTGGTGTTGACCAGGAAGGCACCCGCGGTTTTTCCGTTGACGGCATATTTGTGGTGGCGGTCCGTATAGCCGGTAACAGAAGAATCATAAATGGAGAAATCGTAGTCAGACAGATCAACAAACAAATCGGGATTGGCATTCAGGATGATCTCGGCGTTGACGACCTCCAGATCATAGAAAATGTCGCAATCGCTGTTCGCCCCTTCCGCCTGAAGCTTGGAAAGAAGTTGGCCGGTGCCGAGGGACTGGATGACGATTTCCGTGTCGGGGAATTTCTTGTCCAGCTCCGTCTGCAGGTAGCTGATTCGCTCATCCTCGGCCGCCGTGTAGATGACAACACGGTCATTGGACTTCGAAGAAGCTGCGCTTTCCGCGCTGCCACATCCGGCAAGCAGAAGGGAGATGCAGCAAAGCATCAGAACCAGGGGGATCAAAAGCTTTTTCATAAAGACAACTCCTAACAAAAACATTGTTTCGTGCCGTTCAAAACGGATTCATCCGAACGGTCTTTCGCACCTAAAAACGCTGCAAATCCGTTTTCTACCGGCCATTACCGTTCGATAGCTTCCATAATGCAGCCACAAACTGAACATGATTATAGCGCGGAGGAGCGCGTTTGTCAAGCTGTTCGCGTTCGGTTTCAAGAATTAAAAACAATAAAATGAACAAGTCAGGGAAACGATGCCGACAGCATGTTTCTCTGACTTGCCATAATAAGTTGTTGAATTTATACGAAACTACGGAAAATCGTCATTCTTCCGCTGAAAAAGACTTCCTCTGCCAGATGTAGAAAGCCAGACCGATCAGGATCCAGATCACCAGCATGAGGTAGCTTTCCTTCCCAAAATGAACACCGTTCAGGCCGGGGATCGGAATCAGCTGGAGAATCATAAAGATGGCGCTGAACACAACGCCGGCAGTCGCCATAAGCTTGAGGAAGGGCGTTCCGTCACCGTCGCGTCTGGCCGTGACCAGGGTAGAGGCGGAGGTAAAGAAATAGCCGATCGATGCGCCGATGGCGCTCATATCCACGAACCAGCCAAGCGCTTCACGGCCGAGAATAGGGCCGGAGAGGCTCACAACGATGCAGAAGATCATCGAATTTTTCGGCGTTCCGTACTTCGGATCGACCTTGCCAAACCACGCCGGCAGATAGCCGTCCCGGCTCATGGAATACATCAGCCGGGAAGAAGCAAGGTAAAAGCCCATGATGCCGGACAAAACGGCACAGCTCACGCCTACGCCGACCAGGAGCTTGCCAAAGGTACCGAGCAGCTCTTCGGCGGCGACCAGGACGACCCATTCTCCCGCCATCACACGATCAGGCCAGTTGGCCAGCGCTGCTGCCGCCACGGTGTTGTTGCTCACGTACACGAAGCAGCCAAAGACAATGGCGATGATCATGATAAAGGAGACCTTCTTGAAGCTGAAGTTGAACTCCTCAGCCGCCTGGGGAATCGCGTCGAAGCCGACATAGGCCCAGGGGGCGATGGCAAAGGTGGCGAGGATAGCGCCCAGCACGCCGCTTGTCCCGACATGCGCAAATGCTCCGATCCCTTCCGTCGTTGCGCCGGCCGCCATTGCGGCGGCCTTGTCAAAGCCCCAGATCGGCTGCATGTTGACACCCTTTGCTTTGCTGCTCACCAGCGCGGACACAAATAGCGTGAATACGCAGACGACCAGCAAAGTGGAAAGCACGGTCTGAACAAAGCCGGCCTTTTTTACACCGATAATGTTCAGATAGCCGAACAGAAGGAGGATCGCGGAGGCCAGCAGCATTTCGCCCATGTAGATGTCAAAGCCGGCAACGGAATAATGGAATCCGAACTTCAGAATATCTGCGGAGCCGTCCAGACCGTCCACGATCAGGCCGATCGCCGTGCTGTTCATCGGCACGTTGGTCAGATAGGCTACCACCAGGAACCAGCCGCAGATAAATGCCAGGTTCTTTCCAAAGCACATTTTTGTGAAGGTGAATTCGCCGCCGGCCTTTGGATACTTGGGAACCATGTAGGCATAGCTGAACGCAATGATAATCATGACCAGGGCGCCGAGGATCATAGCGATTGCCGTACCGGCAACGCCTGACGTGGGCAGGAACTTCTTGCCGGGGTTGATAAAACTGCCCCATCCGATCACGCAGCCAAAGGCGATGGCCCAGACATGCATCGGGGAGAGCTGGCGCTTTAATTCGGCGCTGTTTTCGGCGTCTTTCCCGTTGGTTTTTCCTTTTGTCAAGGATAATCAGTCTCCCCTCTAATAACACAAATACTTTGCAATGCGATGCGGAACGAATCGATAAAATCAGGATACAAAAATACCTTCCGGCAGGACCCCCGTTCTCCCTTCAGGTGCGTCAATGCGGAATGCATGCAGGACGATGGAGGGGATATCCACGATGTGTATATCTCCGATCGGCTCCTCGGTGTTAAGTCTGTCGCCGTAGATCGCAAACATTGCGTTCATTTCAGCTTCGCTGTCACCGCCGTGTTTATTGCCGTTTCCGCCATGATCAGCGGTGACAATAAACAGGGAGTTTTCCAGATAATTCTTTTCCCCAAGATATTCATAGATCGTCTTAATGTCTTTTTCCGCACTGATCAACGCGTCAAAGAACTCGTCGCTGCCCCAACCGTACGCATGGCCGGCGTGATCAACGCCGTCAAAATGGATGAACAGCAGCTTCGGATCATGACTGTCCAGATACTCTTTGGCCGCCTGAACGACGTCTTCGTTGGGGAGCGAAGATGCCAACACTTCTGAGGGATACAGATACATCCCGTCAAAGCCGTCAATGATCCCGTAATTGATCGGAGACCACGCGACGATTGAGGCGATTTCGGCATCAGGGAACTGCTCGTGCACCAGTTTGAACATGCTGGGCAGATCTGCGTTCGTCATTTTCCGGTTTTTTGCAGAATCATTCGTGAGACCGTGTGTTTCAGGGTCAACGCTGTAGATCATCGAACCCCAGCTTTCGGCGCTCAGGGACGGAAATGCGACCTCCATGGAAAAGCTTACGTTATTTTTCTCAAAGATACTCCAGAAATCGTCTGAAGCCAAATCCTGAACGAAGCTTCCGGCACCGTCCACGCCGATGATTATCACTCTGTCATATATCTTCTCCTGCGCTTGCTTTGTAAAAGAATATACAACAAGCAGGAACAGCGATACAATCAGGAGAACACAGGATATCATGCTTTTCAAGGTCCGGGAATTTTTATCAGTTGCCGATATCCGCATTCCCGGGCGCCTCCCGTCAGACATCATAGGTCTTGTCAATCGCTTTCAGTTCTTTGAAGGTATCGATTTCAACGATGTCCTCATCGCGGCATTCGCGGACTTCAACGGCATAATGTTCTTTTTTGTATACGAGAGGCACCTGCTCCCAGTAGCGCTCTTTTCCGCCGGGAGAACCGTACACGTCCTGGATATCCTGGGACAGCTTGTGCCCGTCTGCGTCGTTCCAGTAGGAGATACCGACCATCTGCCAGATATCGTCCCCTTCGCCGCCGACCTTCTCTTCGACGATGATGCCGTCCTTGACGCGGAAGCACCAGTCATCGGAGCGGGATTTCCTGATCGCCAGAAAATCAGAGGTATAGTGGTACTTTTTAATGATTTTCGGGTTGGAGATCAGCAAATCTGCCTCAAAAACATAGGAATTTGAGAGCATATACCGGGCAACTAAGGAAGAACTGATGTTATTGGCCTCGTTATATACCGGGTTTTCCAGGAACTTGATCATGGGGTACTTATAAAGAAGCTGATCGAAAAGCTCTCCCAGATATCCGCGAACGATATAGATTTCGTTGATGCCGGCTTCCAGACAGGCGTCGATCAGGCGGTCGATAATACGCACGCCGTGAACGCGGACGAGCGGCTTGGGCGTATTGAAGGTGATCGGTACGAGGCGCGTTCCGAAACCGGCGGCGATGAAGATCGCCCGCTTGGCACGATACGGCTCAAGCGCATTGACTCCGTCATTGGTGATGGAACCGTCCGCTACTAATCCCTGCTCGGCCAGCTCTTTCATCACGCGGTTGATAGTGCCCAGACTGTGGCCGGTGAGTTTTTCCAGATCGCGCTGGGTCAGGGAGGCACGATTCGTTGCCAGCACTTCTAGAACATCAAATTGTTTCCTTGTCAGGTCCATAGTAATCCCTTCTGCAAAAATACTGCTTATGTTTATGCTTTTCATTTAATAAGACAAATCAAATGAGAACATCAAATCGAGAATATATCGATTCATGCTGAGGCGATCCGCAGTAAGCTTTTTGGCAAGTTCAAGTCGCCGCTGATAGCAAGAGGAATCTGCAACTTAACGATTCGAGTACATCTTTTCGTAGTATTTCTGATACTCGCCGCTGATAATCTCGCCCCACCAGCTCCGATTATCCAGATACCACTTTATTGTTTTTTCGATGCCATCGGCAAACTTGGTTTCCGGAAGCCATCCCAACTCGTTATGGATCTTGGTCGGATCAATGGCATAACGCATATCGTGACCTTTGCGGTCAGTCACATATGTAATCAGGCTCTCCGGCTTGTCGAGATCCTTGCAGATTAACTTCACAATTTCGATGTTCTGCATTTCGTTGTGGCCGCCGATGTTATATACTTCACCAACGTTCCCCTTGTGGATGACAAGATCAATGGCTTTGCAGTGATCTTCCACATACAGCCAATCGCGAACATTCAGACCTTTACCATAAACAGGCAGCGGCTTGTTGCTCAGGCAATTAGCTATCATCAGCGGGATCAACTTTTCAGGAAACTGATAGGGACCGTAGTTGTTCGAGCAGCGGCTGATGGAGACAGGAAGACCATAGGTGCGATGATAAGCCATTGCCAGCAAATCTGCACTGGCCTTTGACGAACTGTAGGGAGAGCTTGTACGAATGGGCGTTTCCTCAGTAAAGAGAAGATCAGGCCGATCCAACGGAAGGTCCCCATATACTTCATCTGTGCTGACCTGATGATATCTGACAATGCCATACTTCCTGCATGCGTCCATCAGGACGCTGGTGCCGATAATATTGGTCTGGAGAAAAATACTGGGATCTTCGATGCTTCGGTCAACATGGCTTTCTGCAGCGAAGTTTACAACCATATCCGGTTTTTCTTCTTCAAACAAATGATACACGCCTTCGCGGTCGCAGATATCCAGTTTCACAAAGCGGAAATTTGGCTTAAACATCACGCTTTTCAGTGTGGAAAGATTCCCCGCGTAGGTTAGCTTGTCAAGGCAGATGATCTTGTATTCCGGGTGGGCTTCCATCATATAAAAAATGAAATTGGAGCCGATAAAACCTGCGCCGCCGGTTACGATGATTGTCATATCATGTCCTCCGTCAATAGACATATTTTCCTTCGGCAACACGCATCAGGTGTTCGCCATAAGGGCTTTTCCCGTACAATTTTGCCGAGTCGATCAGTTCCTCGGAGGAGATCCATCCGGCATGATAGGCAATTTCCTCAGGAGCAGAAATCACGACGCCCTGCCGGCTCTGAACAGTTTGAACAAATAGAGAGGCCTGCATCAGACTGTCCATGGTCCCCGTGTCCATCCAAGCGAAGCCGCGGCCGAGAATCTGAACACACAGCTTGTCCTCTTCCAGATACATCCGGTTCAAATCCGTAATTTCAAGCTCCCCGCGTGCAGACGGTTTTACGAGCTTGGCCTTTTCCGCAACTCCTGCAGGATAGAAATAGAGCCCGGTAATGCAATAATTGCTTTTTGGATTCTTAGGCTTCTCTTCAACAGAGAGCACCTTCCTGTTCTGATCAAATTCAACAATACCGAATCTCTCAGGGTCATTCACATAGTATCCAAAGATCGTTGCATCGCCTTTTTCTGTATTTGTAACAGCGTCGAACAGGTTTTTCCTGAAGTAGCTGCCGTAAAAGATGTTGTCTCCAAGTACCATGGCGCAGGAATCATTTCCAATAAAATCTTCGCCGATCAGAAAGGCTTGAGCTAAACCATCCGGGCTTGGCTGGATGGCATAGGAAAGATGGATTCCGAAATGACTGCCGTCACCCAGGAGCTCTTCAAATCGAGGTGTGTCTGTTGGGGTGGAAATAATCAGAATATCCCTGATGCCGGCAAGCATCAGAGTGCTCAAAGGATAATAAATCATGGGCTTATCATAAATAGGAAGGAGCTGCTTGCTTGTAACACGAGTTAGCGGATAGAGTCTGGTTCCGGATCCTCCGGCAAGAATGATTCCTTTCATTTTATTCACCTCATTTAAGTTCTGCAGGACAGAACAATATCACAAATGCGATCTACATCTTTCAAATCCAGATCCGCATACAGCGGAAGACACAGGACACGATCTGCCAAATATGCCGCAACGGGAGTTTTTTCTGCGCCTGCACTCGGCAAATCAGCATAGGCTTCAATGCCGTTTGTCAGCGGATAGAAATATTTTCTTGCGGTGATATTCTCTTTCCCAAGGGCGGTAAACACCTCGTCCCTCGATGCGCCGAATTCGTCAAATACGACCGGGAAATAAGCATAATTCGACTCTACGTCTTTCTGGGGTTTACAGAGTCTGATTCCCGGTACGGCATCCAGGCGGCTTCGATACCGTTCAACAAC
This sequence comes from Oscillospiraceae bacterium, assembly GCA_902801295.1. Lineage (GTDB taxonomy): Bacteria > Bacillota > Clostridia > Oscillospirales > Oscillospiraceae > Limivicinus. The sequence goes on from CADCHN010000002.1 coordinate 22,339, forward strand.
CAGTTTCCTTTTTTCAATTTCCTGCTTCAGATGCCGTAGATTGCAAATACCCATAGCGGCCTGAAACTCGTTCATTTTAGCGTTTCCGCCGGTCATCACAACACGCTCTGGCCCGCATAGGCCAAAGTTTTTCAAGCTGTTCAAAGGCTCGACAAGGGAGTCATCCGCAAAGCACACAGCGCCGCCCTCAATGGTATTAAAAACCTTGGTGGCATGGAAGCTAAACATGGATGCATGGCCAAAGTTAGCGGAAGATTTGCCCTTGTACTTTACCGCGAAGGCATGAGCGGCATCGTAAATGACCTTGAGATGATGCTTGTCGGCGATTGCCTGGATCCGCTCCACATCGCACATGTTTCCGTAAACATGGACAGGAACAATGGCAACGGTTTTTCCGGTGATCAGGGACTCAATCTTATCAGCGTCCATGGTATAGTCGTCGATATTTACGTCGCAAAAAACCGGAGTAAGTCCGTTGCGCGTGATGGCATGCGTGGTGGAAACAAAGGTAAACGGGGTAGTGATCACTTCTCCGCCGGCGGGAAAGCGCATGGCAGCGATGATATTTTCCAACGCAAGATGACCATTGGTGTATAGGGTTACATGAGGACATTGGAGAAAGGATTCAAGCATGCGCTGAAATTCTTGATGCTCTACGCCCATATTTGTAAGCCAGCGGCTCTCCCATAGTTTTTTTATTTCTGCGCAATACTCCTCATAATCGGGCATCGAGGAGCGGGTTACCTGAATTGTATCTATGATGCTTTACCTCCAGTCATTTGGTGATATATTTAGAGGCTGCGTCCACATGCAGCCCTTGTCGGTTTTTCATACAGACATATTGAACAGAATACGTGAAACCAAATACTCCATATCTCGGATCTCATACCGCTGATCAATGGGCAGAGGAAGAATATTCTCAGCCATTGTATACTCCAGATCTCCCGGAGGACAGATATCAAAAACAGTCGGCCATAGAATCGGAATGTATATTTTTTCTGCTTGAAGCTTCTTGCGTAATGAGGCGCCGTCGTCGACCATAAAAGGGTACATGAAGGATGCTGTTTTGAGCTTCAGCTGATTGAACGGCGCAAGCTTTTCATGGAGAAAGGAGAAGTTCTCCGTTCTCTGCTTCTCGATGGAGCTATAGTCAAGTCCATGGAGCAGATTGCTTGTCAGTTTCGACATCCGCTTGATCGGCTCGTTCATAAATGATTTGTTATTAGAGACGTATTCATTGTAGAATTCGCTGGCAGTTCTCTCATATCGACCGAGGAGAAATCTCATTCGATCATACGACTCATCCTGCTCCAACGCGTTGGACAAGCGGGAAGAGGTATACAAGAACGCGCCATCAGCCACACCGAACCATTTCCGGCAAGTATAAAAGGTATCCACGCCCGGCAGCGGCTCTTCAAAGTATCCGTTTGCCTGGTCAACGATGACTTTCCCGAAGCGATCGACATATTGCTTTATGTCGTCATTGCTGAGCTGGCCGTAGTAGTTTGCCAGGTACAGCCATTCATCATCGGCGACGGTCAGATTCTGCGGCAAAAAATCCGGACCAATGTGATAAAAACTTTTTTCGACACCTTCCCGCTCACAGACGTGATAGATCGAATTGCAGATAAAATAGGGAACTTTCAGCTTCCTGATCCCTCTGCTTTTGAACAGATAGGCGAGGCAATTCCGCCCGCAGTTGAGCGCAATCGCGTCCTCGTGGAGCATCGGGAGATGATAGGTATCCAATTCGATATAGCCGCCGATTTCTTTCATGTTCAGCCCTCTTGAAGCAGGATTTTCACATGCTCGTTCATGTTTTCTTCCATTCTGATCATCGTTTCCTGATCCGGGAATTTGAAGAAAACAATGCCCAGAGCGTAAGCAGCATTGGCAAAGAAACGAATTTCGTCTCCGGCTCTTTTATAAATGCACTTTTTAATGATATACTGCTCAATTTCGGGCGTGAACTCAACATGAGAGAACACACCATCCCGGTCGGTGTGCAGATTCAAGGTGGCATAATACGGCGTTCCGGCGCCTTCTTCGGAAGCCACCGGCTCGCCCATGGCGGCACGGATACTCATTTCCACCATATCGCAGTTGAAAATCATGCCCAGTAAATCCGGGATCATGTTTCCACCACTACGCGGGCCAATGTCAATGGGAAAAACACGGTCGTTGCGGTCAATGATCAGCTCAACATTCATCGGTCCGAAGCGTATGCCGAGATCATCGACCAGCTTTTGCAGGCAGTCCTTGACGGCCTGCAGGTCGGCCGGGTCCAGGAACGGAGGATAACTTTTACCAACCGGAACAAGAGGATTGACCCGGTTATCACGGTGGCAGTTCATGAGTCCCCACTGGATCACCCTGCCATCCGAAACGAAGATGTCGCCCCCGATGAGATAAGGGTGTTTTTTCTCGATGAACTCTTCAATCACGATGCGATGCCCACGGGAAAAGGAAAAGGCAAAATCAATGGCAGCCTCAAATCCTCCCGGCTCCCGCAGAACGGTTGCACCTTTGGAACCGGAAGAATCCACGGGCTTAACAATGACGGGAAGTGTGAAATGCTCAATTGCTTCCAAGGCCTCATCTTTTTCGGTAAAGCCGAGAGCTTTCGGCGTATGGAAGCCGTGGGAAGACAAAAAAGAGCGAAACAAATCTTTGTTGCAAAGCGTCTCAACTGCCCGATACGGATTGGTAGGCAAACCAAGAGCCTCCGCAACATAGGCGGCCGTAGGGGCAGCCGGGTCGGATGCATAGGCGATGATATAATGAATGCCTTCCTCTTTGGCGATCCGCAAAACAGCGTCTTTATCCGTTGTGCTGATCTGATAGAACTTGTCCGCGTGGTATTGGCCGGGATTATCCGGCAGATAGTCACAGAGAACGGTGCTAAGCCCAAGGCGTTTTGCCGTCTCTATGGCGATAATCTGCTGGGATGAACCGCCAAGTAGCAGAATTTTTTTCTTCATGTTTGGGCTCATGATCTAATCCTTTTGGTATTAGTGTTTCTGTAAACGGAATCTCATGGTTTTAGGAAGCGTATATAGTCTCGCAACGATCCAAGAGGGAAGCTTCATTCCATGCCGCTTACAGTATTGATAATTGTCTGTGGCAAAAACTTCACGCTTATTTGCTACGACAAGCCAGCATTTATACTCGAAGGAACGCTTTTTGTACTTTTCAATATTAAAGACGCCCGAAAATGCATCAAGTTTTCCCATAGCCTCCAAGGGCAGAAGCGTTCGCCTGCATTTGATGCATTCGCAGCAATTGACAACGCTTTTTTTGCCGCTGCATACATACAGATATTTCTGGGCAATATTCCAGTCCGATATCAACTCGGTTTTTTCGGTTCTGGTATACTGGCATCCGTCGCTGATTAATTCCAGATTCAGACTTTTCATTAAAGGAATCGCATAAGGATCCGCATACTCTGACCAATCCTTGTTGCGGCTATTTTTGTTCCATTGCAGGATCTCGGCATAGCTCAAGGAACTGCTGATATAATACTTTTTCAGCACTTTTTCTAAAGCGAAAGCACAGGAGTATAGACAAAAATAGCTGCACCGATCGCCCAACTGAAGAAAATAATCCAAGTTGCAGTCTACGGCATAAAACGGAAGCTGCAAAGCGTCGGCGATTTTGCGCATATCCTCGCAGCGAGCATAAAACAGGTCTCTTTTTGTAATATCGGAATCACAGGCAAAGTTTGTCATGAACAGCGCGTTAATTTTCGCATCTTCCTGCTGCTCCTGCTCATAATGCGTGTAGATTGTAGAGAGGCAATCTACGCCGCCGGAAATCCCGGTTCCCACCAGATGATGAGAGCCCTCTGCCTCGCCAAAGCCATCAACGATAATATTTATTTTCTTCAGGTCGTCCGAAAAAGAGCACATGATGGGCTGAAGGTAGTTAACGGCGTTGTAATAGAGCGTTTCGCTTACCTTCCCGTGGAGATGCAGATCGCTTTTGTAATACATGGCCATGTAAAGAGGGAAAAGCAGAAACATATTGTATACATCCGTAGTTAACATGTCCGCATTCTCGTTCTTTACAGCGACCCATATGGTGTCCTCACAGTCTTTACGAGGGAAATCAGAAACGATATCGGCCGTCAATCTGGTCCATTCTCCGTGTATTTCCGTTCTCAGATTGCTGATATCTATCATTTGGCTCTCCTCCAGCTCATTGTTAAATCGTGGGGTTACTGAATCAGTTTTTTACGGTCAATTTTCCCGTTGTATGTTTTTGGCACGCTGTCAATTTGTTCTACAAATTTAGGAATCTTATAGAACTCAAGGTTCTTTTCCAGGTAGTCAATGATTTTGGGCACATCAAGTGAACAACCTGGCTTCAGGCAGACGAGCAGTTTGACACAGGTGCCGAGATTTGCATCTTTATATGGAATGCATACACACTCCTGAATGTCCGGATAGCGAAGAGCAACGTCCTCAACTTCGGTGGGAGCGATTTTGAACCCGCCGACATTGATGACATCGTCCCGCCTGCCGACCAGGAAAAGGTAACCCTCATCATTCATATAACCCAGGTCGCTCATATAGATGACGCCGTCCTGAATGGTGGAGGCTGTGATCTCGGGCTCGTTCCAGTATCCTGCAGTAACGGTATTGCTGCGGATGGCAATGATTCCGGGATTGTCTTTTGTGGCATGGAAGGGGCGATGCTCCTCGTCCACGATAAAAACGTCAACGCCCGGATTGGGCTTTCCAACGCAAGTCCCATCACCGCGAACAGCATTGTAGTCGATATAAACAACGGCGCCGACTTCTGAGCCGCCATAGGCGTCAAACTTCCGGACATGCGGCAGCAGCTCAATCAGTTTCTCTTTGTCGCCGCCGGGCAGCGCAGAGGAACTGGAATACAGGAAGTCCAGCTGGCCGTCATATTTGGCAAGCTCTTTTCCGGCAAGGGTCAGAATATAGTGGACCGCAGCCGGCGGAAGATACAGGGAGGTAACATGATAATCACGCATGCAACGGAAAAAGCGCTTGAGATCCTTAAAACCGTTGAGAAGCAAAACAGTGCTTCCGCGCTCCATGGACATGTGCGTTTTGCGCAATCCGGCAGCATGATTCATCGGCGTCGGAATCAGCCAGACATTATCCTTGGAATAATTCAATACGGCATTCTGGGACTGGCACATATTCATCTGCGCGTAATGGGTGACCATGACGCCTTTTGATTTTCCGGTGGTGCCTGTGGTAAAGAGTATTTCCTGAAGCCAGTCCTCTTCGGGAAAAGAATAATCCTCAAAGGAAGTAGTTTTCAGCTCTTCATAGGTAATGTGAAGACGCTGGAGAGGATGTTTTCCCGTCATGATGATTTTCGGCTGGATCTCAGCGGCAATTTCACCGACTCTGCTGTCAGGGGTTCCGCTTTCTACCGGAACAAATACTGCGCCGGACAGATGGGTGCCATAGCAGCAGGCAAGGTATTCAACGGTATGATCGGCCTCCACCAGAACCCGGTCACCGCGCTGGACGCCTTCCTCTTTCAAATAATGACTGACGCCCGCAATCAGCGTCCACAGGGTCGCATAGTCCACGGTATCGTCAAGCGCGATGATGGCGGTCTTTTCCGGCGTTTCAAGACTATGCTGATAAATGCTTCTGACAAGCGATCTCATAACCGGTCTCCCTTAATTATCATGGCGTTTATGGAAACGGTCCCATTCTTTCTGAACCAATTCCATTGGAATCTCCTGATTGGTGAACGCGGTAGTCTGGCTTCGGCCCATGCGGCGCAGGGCGGCAAAAAGGTCAAAGCGACCCGTAACCTGGGCAGGGTTTCCGGAGGCAAGAGAGTTGTCCGGAATGTCAGAAGTGACAACACTGCCGGCGGAAACGATGCAATCCTTTCCCACACGCACATTTGGCATCACCGTGACGTTCATGGAAATATAGACATTGTCCATCAGCTCCACACAGCCCACTTTCTCGGGAAAACCGTAATCAACCGAAGAATCCCGAAGGCTCAGGAAACGATTGAGAAAGTCGTGGGTTACGATGCGCGACGTTTTATGGACGTGAACATTATTGTGAAGAACGATCAGTTCGGGATACAGCGGCAGAAGCCATGGCCCCCAGCTGCAGTTCTCCCCGATCCCGCCCAAAATGTGGTGCTTTTTCAGATACTCGGCTCTTGACGTAGCGGAACGAAGCATCAAGAGCCGAAAGCTGTGGTACAATCTTTTCGCTCTCAAAGCAAAAGTCTCCTTTGATGATATTATTTGAGCAGCCGCGCGACCATCCCGGTGATCGCCTCAACAGAGTTGAAGTTTTCGGGAACAATCTCGTCGATATCGATTTCAATGCCAAAGGTGTCGGAAAGCCGGGAAATCAGCATCATCAATTCAAAAGAATCAAGATAACCGCCCTCGATGATGTTTTCAACGTTTGTCATATCCTTGGTCGGCTTGATTTCCGCAAGAATCTGTAAAACCTGTTCTTTGTTATTCACGATAAAATCCTCCTGTATGACTAATCGTCTTTTGCATGTTTTTTCATGATGATATTCAGATAATGCCGGACTTCGCGAAGCAGAAAGAAGAAACTGTCAACCTTGAATAAATACGACATTCCGACATATAGGACTACGCCGGCAAAAATTTCTGCGACCAGGGAGCCGAGCGGAGACCAATGCAGCAATGAAATGAGCCAGACAAGCCCGCCCATTGCGATTGCCATGGAAAAGTTGGGGAGTGTGTCCAAAAACTGTTCCCACATGGAATAATCGATCAGAGACTTGCTCGCGGACATAATGATCAATGTGGAGATGACCGCAGTCAGGGAAAGACTCAGCGCGATCCAGATGACGCCGTACGGAATGGACACGATCAGGAGCGTGATTCCGATGATTTTGCTCAGTGCGTCCAGCCTTAACAGCAGGTCGCTGCGGCCGCTGGCTTTGATTACACAATCTCCGATATACATCAGGGGTCTGACAAAATAGGCAATGCAGCCGACCCGAAGGAAAACAACGCTTGGCAGCCACTTGTCGGTCAATATCACGCGAATCATCGGCTCGGCAACCACCGCAAGGCCGACCATGACCGGTGCAAGCAGGTAGGTCGCAATACGGACGACTTTCCGCGTGATCTCTTTCATCTGAGCCCGGCTGTCGTTGCTGTGCGACAGGGCCGGGAACAAAACAGAATTGACCGTCGGCTCGATCATCTGGTTGGTGAAAATCGGGAACATCATGCCCTTGTTGTAATACGCCAGGTCCGCGCTGGAATACTTTTTGCCGATTACGAGGCTTCTCAGTTGCGTGTAGCCGGTATCGATCAGACCGGTAACCAGTATCTTCCATCCATATGCGTAGATTTTTTTCAGTCTGGGAAAAGAGAAAGCCAGGCTTGGACGCCATCCAACAATGATCCAGAGACAAATTGTATCAAGGAATACATTACCCAGATACTGCTCGACAAGCGCCCATACGCCAAAGCCGTTCTTGGCCATGATCGCGGCAACAACGCCGGAAATGATGGTTCCGATCAGTGTGGCATAGAAAAACTTTCTGAACATCATATGTTTGGAAACATATGCATGCTGTACAGAGTTGACGGAAGCAAGTAATATGCGGATTCCCATCACCCGGATGACGGGGGTTAACAGCTCGTTGTTATAAAATTTTGCCAGTGCGGGTGCGGAGACAAAAATCAGACCGTATATGACAAGCGATAGAAATATGCCGAAGAAAAAGCAGGTAGAGAAATCCGTCTGATCAGAATCTTTGTCAACAATCAGGGAGTTTCCAAAGCCATATGTAACAAAGACGTCGCAGATCGTAATGAAGACGGTGACAAGTGCAACAATGCCGTACTCTTCCGGGAGAAGGATTCGTGCCAGAATGATGGAAATCAGGAAATTGATTCCCTGCGCGCCTGCACGTTCGGCAAATTTATAGATGAAGCCGGATATGGTTTTATTTTTCAGCTCTTTTTCCTTCAAGGAGCCACCTTCTTATTTCAATAGCTTGCGAGCGAGTACAAGGCCGTCGTACAGCAACTGTGCATGAACGAATTTTCCGAGCACATTAAAGGGACGGTAACTGCGGCTCTCAAACTTTATTTTATAGGTATCATAATATCGGAAATCCGAGCAAAGGTCCAAAAACCGGAGCTGCCGATCAAACTCAGCCGTCATCTCTCGTTTATAAGATCCGTCATCCATGCTTCCGGTAAACTGGATTTCCTCTTTCTTTTCGAGCAGGAGCGCAATATACTCTTCCAGTTTCGAAATCGGGGCACAGGAGGAATAAATGGTATAATCGTCTTGACAGGTCAGCCCGGGGATACCAATAATGTCGCCCGCTCCGGGATTCAAGCAAATAGTCGGATAATTATAATAATATGTTGCCCGGGCAGAACCGGCAGCGGAAATGAAGAAATCGCAGCGATCCGCAAAGGAACGGGGAACAGGAAACTGTACGCCGGCCAAAACAAGGTTAACATTTCTGCATTCCTTGAAAAGATCCTCGATTCTATGAATTTGTTTTTGTTCACGGGTGCCGCCAACAAAAACAATGTTAAATACCTTGTCTGGACGCTTCTGGCAATACTCTCTGAGCTGCGCAGCCAGCGGAAGAACATATTTTTTCTCCAAGCGGCCAATACTGCCGATCGTCAGCGCCGCATGGGAATTCAATCTGGGCGAGATCTGATCCTCGCAGTCGTCTATTGAGTTGTTGCAATAAGCAAGGATATACGCACTATCGTCAACAGGCAGGTTCTCGTCTGCAAGCATCTTTCTAACAGAGAAAGGATTGATGCCTGCCAATTCATGCCGACTAAACTTAAAGCGCAAATACTCCTGCTCTGATTTTGTATAGTCGAAACTTTCCTGCAGAATAAAAACCAAGTGTTTGCACTTCAGCTGTTCGGACAACAGTTCACCCCACAGTGCACTGAAAAGGTTGGTAGATTCTACAATGATCTCTTCGTACTGATCTGCCCCAATGTCCGAACGGATTTTTTTCAACAGCTGGCGAATCTTGCCTTTGCTGAAACAACCTGGATAAAAACGCAGATAAGGGGACTGATAAGGAGCATATTCCCGAAGGCCGGGAATGACAATTTCTCCCTGCTCCGCAGAGTAAACAAAAACGCGATATCCGTGCTCTTTTAAATATTGTGTCTTGTTATATATATACATGTTGGCGCCATGCATCGTGCAAAGATTAAGCGTCACAATAATATAGGCTTTCATTTTTCGCCATCCTTCTTTTCCGCGCGAATAATGGGGTTGTTCTCGGAACGATCCATGAACATTTCCCCAGAGTGATCGAAGCCCGGATAGTTTTCAAAAGGAAACAGATATTCGGGGAGCTCCCGCTCTATCTTCGCAATATCGTCTGCAAGCTCCGGATAGCGATAGGCAACGTTTGTGTTGGCAGCAGACCGCTCTGGAACAAAAATGGTCTTCCGGCGATTGTTCTTTACTGATAAAAACTGATTGATTTGTGCAGATGTTTTTTCATATTCATAGACCAGATCCTCAAAGCGGATGCGCAGGATCCTGGGGTTGTCCTGCAGATATGGCATGCCTTTTCTCAACAGCCGGTAATACGCAATGAAGGTTTCAACATCCGCGCTCGGCATAAAGCGATCCAGGGATAGCGCTTTTTTCTTGGCAATCAGATACACATCACGCGGGTCCCTGTCTACAACGATTGCATACGGGTCTTCAAAAAACGGAAAGCTCTTGGCGGGATCCGGCCCGGAAAACGCCTGGTCGAGAGCTATTTTGCCGCCGTCCAGCCCCATGCCTTTCAAAAGCCGGCCTGTAAATTTTCTTGCTTCCTCATAGAAGTTGTCAGGACGGATAGACACCCTGACTGTGTCCATAGGGTAAACATCGATATTCTTTTTCAAGACCCCTTTTTTCTCAAGCGGTCTGATGATCCGTCTGAGAATCAAGGAATCGCCAATATAGCGCTTGACAAACGAACTCTCGGAGCGATTGATTCTCGGCGATAAACCGATATACTGAACCTGCGTAATATTATCCAGAAAATCCTGCGTGGCCAGAGTGATTTCCTCTCTGGAGATGCCGGTCTGTACAGACCAGCCCTTCGCACGGCCCTGGATCAGTTTCTCAAACCTCTGTATGGCGCATATACTGATCCCCTGTCTGCCGCGCTTTTCCATGACAAAGTGCGCCAGATCCTCTAACCCATCCGGAGTCGAAGAGAGTGTGAACTCAAAATTGTCGCTGACTTGTATGCCATCGCATTCCTTCAGATAATCGGTGACGGCGCTTGATCCGGTCTCACCGAAGCCACAGGTCGAAATAATCATGTGTTTCCCTCCACAGAGTTGATAAAACCGCTGCGCCTGGAATCCTCTTTCTCTTGGATCAGACTGAAGATAACAGGCATGAGTATGAAAATCTGAATGCCTACGGTCGCTTCATATACGCTGGACACGATGGCGTTCAGAACAAAAATCAGAAGGATCACCAACATTTGCCGCATCAGTGGGGTTTTGCGCCGAACTCCCGAGCAGGACAGGATCTGCCTCATCATACTCCAAGTCATGGGAAGCCAGATCAGCATGCCGAGCAATCCGTAGCGTGCGCAATCGTCGATATAATCGCTGTGGTTGCCGATGATCTCATTGGTTTCCCTGTGATCGCCGGCGCCGAACAGGAAGTGACCGACAGAAGAAAACCAGGTTTTGACGCTCTGCAGATGGAGTTCCAGCCTGGCGGCCATTGTACCGTCTTCCTCAGTAGTTTTGGTCAAAAGAAAGACCTTGATCTGCTCAAATCTTAAATGGAGCCGCGGAGAATGAACGATTCTGTCCAACAGATCAATGACAGGGATGAAGTTGGCAAACAAAAGCAATAAGGCAATGATGATGAATAGTGTGATAAGCAGCCGCTTGCCTGTGTTCTTTTGGTGAAACAGGGCGATCAGCGGAAGCATGAAAATGGCCAGCCCCAGAATGATCATTCTTTGGGCAATACGCGCAATAAACAAAAGATTGAATGCAATGAACAAAACGGTTCCGATTTTCAGCAGAGGTTTTTTCGTATGTAAAAACACCACGAAAAGAATACCGGAAAGAAAGAGGATGGAAGACACATAAGTCGTGTTGACGGAGTTAGTTGTAAATCGCTCCCATTGGAATAGGTGTACAAACACGGATGCACCGTACTGGCGGAACAAGCGAATGTTATCAAAAAGCGTGAAGAGCATGCTCATGAGGATAACCGCAACCAGAAACAGTTTCTGCCGGCGCGTCAGATGTTCTGCTGTAATCAGCATGGTCAGGAAAAAGAAAAAGAACTTAACGGTAGTCGAATAATAGGCGAGTTCCGCAGAGGAAACGGATAAGAGCTTATATGCCAGAAGCAGGAGAAAATAAAAGCCCAACCAAGAAATCGCCTTGATTTTTTCCGGCGCAAGTTTCCCAACGACAGAAATGATACAAAAAGAGAACAGTAGAACCAGGCCGTAAAAAAGCAGATTGGGAACATTCCTTGCCCATATGGGAACATTTGAGATAATAATCAGCAGCCCCAGGATCAATACGGGGAAATCCCCAATGCTGACTTTTCCGCCTACAATATTAGTCTTGCGTAAAACGATGTTCATTTGCAATCCTCAGTAGTAATTCGATACGGTTCGTGCAGCATCAGCTGCCTCCGCAGCGATAGTAAAAAGCAGCGGAGAGTCAGCTCCGGTCTGCAAAGATTCCTAGCATGAGCTGGGGCATACCGTCAAAATGAAATCAGTTGCGAAGGGAGGAACTGACCTTTAACAGGGGAGAATCATCTTCCAATTGACCGATAACAACACTGTCGTACATCATCATGACTACGTTTTCGCTGTACTGACCAATGATGCTTTCGTTTTCGTTCCCTTTCAGATTGTTTTCGATCAGCTTAATAAAGTCCACTCCGGCGCCGTAAGCGTGCAGATAAGCGCCTCCGAACCGCGGATTGATCTCGGATAAATAATACTCTCCATCCTTATAGAAGAAATCCGCATCAATGGGACCGTTGAACTGGAAGCAGCGCAAGGAATCTTTGATGAAAGCAAATAGTTTTTCATCCTTGAAGGAAATCGTCTTGTTTGCACCGCCGATAGTCGTTGAGATCTTTTTCTTGGAAAAAATGGCGACCGGCTGATGAGATACAGTGTCTATGTATACGTCCGCATCCAGATCAAAGCAACCGTCTCCGGCCATGTATTCCTGCGCGATCAGTCCGGGGTCTTGCTCAAAGGCTGCATACAGGCTTTCAACATCGGAGATTTTTCTGGCGCCGACGCTTCCGCTGCCGGTGCGTGGCTTAACAAAAACGGGAAGGGTAACAAGCCCACTGTCCAAAGCTTCCTTTACCTCGGAAAAAGTACCCCAGGTCCGCACGGTTCTGATGTTGTGGGCTTCCAGGTATTTGAACATCTCGTATTTGTCAAAGCAAATGCGCGCGCTTTCTTTGTAGGGGGCCAGAACTTCCACACCGACGGCGGAAAAACGCTCCCGATGATCTGCCAGCAGGCTGATTTCGGGGTCGATGAAGGTCGTGACGGCTTGGATAAGCTCATTCCTGCATATGTCCAATATAGTATCGATATAATCCGGATCAGTAATCCTGGGAACGATGTACTGCTTGTCGGCCAAATAGAGTGCAGGAGCAAAGGGGCTGTTGTCTGTGGCGATAATACGGGAGCCGGGCTCCATCGACTGCCTGAAGTCCTTGATCAATTCGCCGCGGCGGCCAACGCTCAGCATTAAAAAGTTCATATTACAGTGTCTCCATTTTATAGTATTCTTCCATGGTCATTTGCCTGCGGACCAGATGGATGCCGCTTGCATTATTAACATAAACGGGTGGGAAGGGTCTGATAAACGGCCCTCCAAAGGTAACCGTGTAATTGCCGACCCGGTAATAAACCACATGGTCGCCGACGCTTAATGCCGGCTCATTCTCTATGATCATCATTCTGTCATGATCCATGCAGGTATAGCCGCAGATCACCTGACGGGGATGAATCTTTTCGTCGGCGTCAGTTGTGTACATATATCTCTTCTTTATCCAAAGAGGGTCAATATGAATACGGCTTCCGTCCGTTGTGACAATCCGGCCGTGCATGGTATCCTTGACGTCCAGGACAGAAGTATGTAGTTCAATGGCAGAGCCGATCGCAGCGGAACCCGGTTCGATAATCAGCTTTGTCCGCGAGATATCGATGACGTCTTCAAGCTCGCCCCTTATCGCATCAATATACTCCTCGGGCGTGGCCTTACCGGGAACTCCGCCGAAAAAGCCGCCTCCGATGTCTATGTATGACGGCCGGATCCGGCTTTTCCTGATAATGGCGGCGGCATAGGCTGCAATGGAACGGTATACGCCGACGGATCTGGTGATGGAATTGACATGCAAATGGAAACCGATCGGCTTCTGTCCATAAACTCGCGTCAGGGCTTCAATCGCATGAGCGAGCTCTCCGTTTTCCTCGCAGAAGCCAAAACGAAAGCCGTCCTCCTGATACCCGACGTCAGCGGATTCGAAAATGGACGGATTAACATTTATACGCACGCCGATTTCCCCGTTCAGAGCCGGCTTTTCCTTTGCAATGAAATCAAGTTCGTGCTTGGAGTCAATATTGACGACAGCGCCGCCGTCGAAAGCCTTTTTTAAATATTGATTTGATTTAATGGGGCCGTTGAATACGATCCTGTCGGCAGAATATCCTGACAGCAGCGCCAGCTGAAATTCCTCATCCGAGACAACTTCTGCATAGACGCCGTGCTCATTCATCCATTTCAGAATCCAGGGGAGGGAGTTCGTCTTTACGGAGTATGCAATAACAGAATTCGGCCATATGCTGTTCAGAGCCTCTTGAAAGCCCTGAATATTCTGGGCAAGAAGGTTTTCTTGAATGAAAAAATAAGGAGTCTTTAATGATTCGTTCATCTTGAGCTTCTTTCCTGGTCAAGGTAAGTCTCCACAACGTCTGTGTCAACCGCGATATCTTCCTTGGCAAATACCTTTTTGATCGTTTTGAAAATGATTTTCAGGTCTCCCAAAAAGCTGATATTGTTCACATACTCGACATCATATGCCAAGCGCTGCTCCCATTTGACAAGATTTCTTCCGTTGACCTGAGCCAGACCGGAAAGTCCCGGTCTGACGTCGTGCCTGTGCCGTTCCTCCTCCGTGTAATAGGGAAGGTACTGAACCAGCAAAGGGCGCGGCCCAATCAAAGACATATCGCCTTTCAGAATGTTGAATGCCTCCGGGATTTCATCCAGACTGGTACTCCGAAGCCAGGCTCCGAACGGAGTCAATCTGACGCTGTCCGGCAACAATACTCCGTTTTCATCCCTGGCGTCCGTCATGGTTCTAAATTTATACAGACGAAAGATACGTTCTTTACCTGTTTTGGGATCAATCATTCCGGGACGGTCCTGCATAAAAAGAACTGGCGAACCGAGCTTTATCCTGACCATTACGGCTATGATGGCGTACAGCCAGGCAAACAGAATAATGACCAGCAGAGAACAGACGATATCGAACAGCCGCTTGAAAATCAGAGCATAAAGGCCTTTTCTCCGTTTTTCCATAAATGAACTCCAGTCCTGTTATTGAAAACAAGCCTTAATGATATCAATAATGACATCCTGCTGCGCAGGGGTCATCTTGTTGTCGCTCGGCAGACACAGGCCGCGACGGAAAATGTCTGCACCGACATCAATGCCGGAACCGCTGATATACGCATTGGTCTTGCCGCGTCCGTTGCCTTCAAGCGTCACAAAAGCGTTTGTGCGGTAGATCGGCTGCATGTGCATCGGCTTCCAGATAGGACGGCCCTCCGCGTTGAAGGCGGCGATCGCATCCAGAATTTCGTGCGGAGAACTCTTCCCGCTTTCGTGCCGGTACAGGTAATCGTGGTCGCCCCGAACCATGGGAGCCATCGCGTCCTCATTGATGATCAGGCAGCTCAGCCAGAAATTGGGGACGGATTTTTCCGCATCATACGGATTCATTTTCACCGGCAGATCCTTCAGACCCTCCCGGTAACGCTCATAGATGGCGCGCTTTTGCGCGATGTGCTCGGTAAGATAAGGAATCTGGCCGCGGACAACGCCGGCAATGATGTTGCTCATGCGGTAGTTGTAGCCGATTTCCTCGTGCTGATACCAGGGGGCGGCTTCGCGGGACTGCGTGCTCCATTTGCGCGCTTTGTCGGCGTCCTCTTTGGAGTCGGTCAGGAACATGCCGCCGGCCGAGCCGGTGATGATCTTGTTGCCGTTGAAGGAGATGCAGTTATAGTCACCGAGCGTTCCGGTCTCTACCCACTGACCGTTCAGCAGATATTTGGCGCCCAGAGACTCCGCCGCGTCCTCAACGATCAGCGCGCCATGGCGCGCACAGATGGCCCGGATCTCCTCCAGCTTGCCGGGGGTGCCGTAGAGATGCGCGACAACCACCAGGCGAACCTCCGGGTATTGCTCGAAGGCTTTTTCCAGCGCCTCCGGGCTCATATTCCAGGTGTCATACTCCGTATCGATAAAGACGGCTTCGCCGTCCTCATAGGCAACCGGGTTGATGGAGGCATCAAAGGTCATGTCCGAGCAGAACACCCGGTGCCCGGCCAGGGTGCCGCGATCGGGACGCGCCTGTCCATACAGCTTTTCTCCGGCCAGCTTGGTGGCCAGATGAAGAGCGGCAGTGCCGGCAGACAGAGCGACAGCGTACTTCACACCGACGTATTCCGCCATCTGGCGTTCAACTTCGTTGATGTTTTCGCCAATGGTGGAAACCCAGTTGGTTTGAATCGCATGATCCACCCACTGCTGTTCGTCTCCGTGCATGGTTGGGCTGCTCAGCCAGACCTTGCTTTCAAACGGCTCAATGCCTGCAAATCTCGGATCGGTCAAGTAATTGTACATACAAATCCCTCTGTTCTATGGTAAGCGCTGCGTCTTGTTTTCTCGGCGCCATACGATTTGATGAGATTAACATTTAAAGATCAACACTAATTCACGTCAGTATACCATATTCATGGAAGGATATCAACAAAAACCGATCAAAAAGCAGCGTGCTCTGCAGGAGCAGCGCTTTTCCGAAGCCGTTTTCTGCAGAAAGCATGCCGTTTGCGCTTTCTTTTCGGATGATTTATGGTATAATGAATCATAACTTTGCTGCGAATTTCAAACGAAAGAAGTCTAATCTTCCGTGAGGAGAATAATATGAAAATCTGTGTGTTTGCGGCCTCCAGCGATCATCTGGATGGTGTTTACCTCGAGGCGGCCGAGAGGGTGGGCCGGCTGCTCGGACAGGGCGGCCATACGCTGATCTTCGGTGGTGGGCAGACCGGCCTGATGGGCGCCTGCGCCCGCGGCGCGACCGAGAACGGGGCGGAGATCATCGGCATTGCGCCGCGCTTTTTCGATGAGCCCGGCGTGCTGTACGAGCGATGCAGCCGCTTTGTCTGGACGGACTCCATGGCCGAGCGGAAAACGGCGATGGAAGAGGAAGCGGACGGCTTTCTGGTGCTGCCCGGCGGCATCGGCACGATGGAGGAGTATTTCGAGGTGCTGACGCTGCGACAGCTGGGGCGCCACGCAAAGCCCATCGCGCTGCTGAATACGGCGGGCTATTTTGACTCCCTGGCCGCCTTCCTGCGGGCGATGGTCGACAAAGGCTTTGCCGGGCACGAGGTCCCGGCGCTCTCGCCGCTCTGCGGTTCGCCGGAGGAGGCGCTGCGCGCACTGATGGATGCGCCGCGCTGCGCTCCGCGCGGCATTTCCAAAGCCGACTACTTCCGCTGAATCCATCATTCCATACGAAAAACCGGCCGGAAAACGAATGATCCGGTCGGTTTCTTCACATCCTGACGAGGAGAGAATAGAATGGTCGGGAGGTGGAAAAATGGAAGAAGCTTATTTTCTCGGCGCAAACAGCCGCGCGGGCTTTGCCTCGCTCTACCGGTTTTTCGCGTCCGCGCCGGGCGACACGCTGCACGTCGTCAAGGGCGGGCCGGGGACCGGTAAATCCGGCTTCATGCGCCGCATTGCGGCGGCTGCCGGGGAACGCGGCCTTGCCGTGGAGACGGTGCTCTGTTCGGGCGACCCGGACTCCCTCGACGGCGTGTACATTCCCGCGCTGCGCCAGGGCTGGGTGGACGGCACCGCACCGCACACGATCGACCCGGCGCACTTCGGCGCGGACGGGGACTATGTGGATCTGGGCCGCTTTTGCCGTCTGCCGCTGAGTGACGCCGATCGGGCGCGGGTGCTGACGCTGAACGAGGCATACAAGGGACGCTATGCCGCCGCCTACCGCTGGCTGGCAGCGGCGGGCGCGCTGCGGGACGCGGTCGCACCGGCGCCGCTGCCGGAGGAGACGGAGAAGAAGCTGCGGCGGCGCATCCGCGGGATTTTGCAGCGCCAGGCGCCGCGCGGCAGCGGTGGAGGAGAGCGTTCGCGCTTTCTCTCCGCAATCAGCTGCCGGGGGCTGCTGCGCCTGAAGCTGACAGAGCGCTATACCCTTGTCTATCGCCTGGACGAGGGACGGGGTCTGGCGCCGCAGGCGCTGCGCATCGCCGCCGAGGAGACCGCCGCGCGCGGACTGGAGCGCATTCGCTGTCCCTCACCGCTCTCGCCCGGAGAGGCGGAGGGACTGCTGCTGCCGGAGGCGGGAATCGCGTTCCTGGCCGGGGAGCGCGGCGCGGAAAATGAGCGCAGCATCCATCTGGACGCGCTGCTGCCGCCGCCGGAGCGGGAGGAAAAGCTCGCACGGCGCCGCGCCGCCCAACTGCAGCGCAGTGCCCTGGAGGCAGCAACCGAGCAGCTGCGCCTGGCAAAGGAGCTGCACGACGAGCTCGAGGCCGTCTACCGGCCCTATATGGACTTTGCCGTGCTGACGGAGTTTACCGAGGAAACAGTCCGGTCGGTCTTTGCATAAGAAACCTCCCCTCGCCGCGGCGAGGGGAGGTTTCTTCATAATCCGCGGTGTTTCAGATCTTCCAGAATCTTCACATAGACATCGACGATGTCGCTGACGCCGGAGCCGCGGCGCCGGGTGAGCGGCACGCGGCGCAGGTCGATGGCGTCGAGGTGCGAGATGCCGCGCCACCCGTTGGAACGAAGCAGCGTGCATGTTTCACCCCAGCGGGCGGAGTCCACGCTCACGAGTCCGTCGTTTTCGCCCTCAATGCGCCCGACGACGAAATTTGCGGTGGAGAGATTGATGTCGGAGAAAGGGTGAGCCATCACGCAGGCGTAGCTCTGGTAGAAGACACCCGGCACATCCGGGTTCCGGCGGTTGAATTCCGCCATATGTTCTGTCGTAAAGCCCTTGCAGACCTCCAGAAAGTCCGGCTTGCGGTCACCCACGAGACGGATCCAGTTGTTGACAGCAAAAGCCGCGAAGTTGAAGAGCCCCCGGGGAATGGCAAAGAGCCGATCCACGGTCTTGGAGCCGCGGTGGGGCGTGGCGATCGTGGTGATGCTGGCGATCTTGTCGCCGAAGCCCAGGGATGAGGCCAGCATCCGAGCCTCGAGGCCGCCCTTGGAATGGGCGACGAGGTTCAGCTTTTCCGCGCCGGTCTCCCGCAGTATTTCCTCTGCGCGCTCTTTCAGCGCTGCGGCGTTGACCGCGGTAGCTGCCCAGCAATCCTGGTGCCCGTAGTAGAGCTGCGCGCCCTGCGCCTCAAGTACGCGCGGGATACGTCCCCAGTAGACCGGCCAGCGCAGGTCACGAAAGCCCGCGCCGTGGATCAGCAGCACGGGATATTTGGTTTGGCAGCGCGTGCCCGCCATACAATCACCTCTTTGAGAATAAAAACCGCAGGGCGCGGAAACGGCCCTGCGGATCAGCAGCAGAAGACTCGGCCGCCGCAGAGGGGACCGAGACAGAGGTTGGCCATGCAAAGACCCATGCACAGCCTGTCCAGCGGCAGGCCGCTGCGGTACTGGGTGCTGTAATTGGTGTAGAAATCGCCGCCGGACTGCAGCTGCTGCAGAAGCTCCCGGTACTCGGCGTTGTCCGGCTCGAGCGTGACGGCCTTTTTCGCGTCCTCCAGCGCGGCGATCTTGCTGCCCTGGTACATATGCGCGACCGCCGACAGGTAATACCAGCGCCCGTCGCGCTCCGCGGGATCGACGTTGCCGAGCGCGGTCAGCGCCTCGCGGTACATGCCGTTGCGGATGTAGCTGCGCGCGGCGGTATACTCGCTGCGCTCCTGCGGCTGCTGCTGGCGGGCCTGGTTGGCATAGGCGTTGTAAGCCTCCCAGGGGTCCCAGTAGTTATACTGCTGACCCGTGTACTGCTGCTGCCAGGCAGCGCCCTGCGCGCCTCCGTAGCCCGCGGTGCCGGGCTGCGCCGCGCCGCTCTTGATCTGGTCGTAGGCGGCGTTGATGTCGTTCATCTTCCGGGCGGCCTCTTCGTTGCCCGGGTTGCGGTCCGGGTGGTACTTCTTGGCCAGGTCCCGATATGCTTTTTTGATCTCCTCGTCGCTCGCCTCCGGCGAAACGCCGAGCACTTTATAGGGATCCTGAACCATGAACGGTCCCTTCCTCATTCCCGAATTTTTGATCAAAGGCGGCCCAGAGACCGGCGCAGAGGATGTTCTGCATCAGTCCCGCGTCCTGCACCAGCGGCAGTGCGTCAAAAGCGCGCACCGCGTCGGCCAGCAGCATCTTCAGGATATCCCGAAAACACCCTGCGTTATTCATGCCATAGCGCCGGCGCAGGGGATTGTATCGCCCGAGCAGCGCATCCTTTTCCAGATCCATGCAGGCGTCCAGAATGTAGATGAAACGTCCGAGCGCATTTCCCATCGCCCGCAGATGCTTCGCCCAGCGATCCTCCCGCCGGACGAACAGCTCCGCCATCAGCGCGCCGAAGCAGGCTGCCGCGGCGTCCGGGTCGGCCTCGCCGGCCGTTTCCAGCTCGCCCAGCGCACGCAGCCCGCGCTCAATGGCCTCGCATTGCCGCGGCCAGAGCGTCTGCACCTTTCGATACGACCGCTTGAGCGCGGCGGATTCAGCCAGCGCGAGGGGCGATGCGTCGTCATGCCAGTTGTCCAGGCACTTGTTGTAGGCCAGAGCAATCGTCAGGTCCGCGGCGTAATCGCTGTTTTCGCTGCGCTGCCAGGGGCGAGGCACACGCGGATGCGCGATGCAGGTCTCCTCGCCCTGCCGCAGCTCCGGCTCGTCGAGCGAGTCGAGCAGCAGCACCAGAAAGCACATGTCGTAGTTGAGTGCCAGGCGCCCGAGCTGCCCGTGCCGCTCCTTCAGGCTGCGGCAGAGGCCGCAGTAGCAGGCCCGATAGCGCGCGAGCTGCTCGGGTGTGAGCAGCTCGGTTTGCGCGGTCAGATAGCCGAACATCAGCTTTTGCGGGTGAAGGAGCTGCCGCACTTGCGGCAGACGATGCGGATCTTGCCGCGGCCCTTCGGCACGCGCAGCGTGGTGTGGCACGAGGGGCAGGTGAAGAAGCGGTAGTCCCGGCGCTGATCCCAGCGGGTCTTCTGCCGGCGGAACCAGCCCGTCACCTGATAGCGGCGGCGCAGATACCGCGCGTTTTCCGCCTGGCGGCGCGCCAGATTCTTCGAGAGCATCCGAACCCACGACAGAATCAGCAGCGCCAGAGCGACGCCGTTGAGAAAGCTGCCGATGCCGCCGCGGATGATGCCGCCCAAAACGATCAGCACCAGGCACAGCACCATCAGAAAGATGTTCAGCTGATCCTGGCCGTTGCGGCCGATCATAAACCTTGCAATGCGTTGTCTCATAGTCTCACCTGACTTAAGGATCTTAATACCTGTATTGTAACAGCTTCCGCAGGCAAAACATCAAATAATTGTAAATAATCTTCAGTTTTTCTTTGACCGCTCCGCCATCGACAGCAGTACGATCTGCTCGCAGAGCTCGCCGTAGCTGATGCCGGCCTCGGCGGCGGCCTTGGGGATGAGGCTCGCGGGCGTCATGCCGGGCAGAGTGTTGACCTCGAGGCACCAGGCGCGGCCCTCGCGATCCAGCAGGAAATCGGCGCGGGAATAGACGGCCAGACCCAGCGCGCGGTGCAGCTTCAGGGCGGCCTCACTCAGCAGCTCACGCTCAGCCTCGGTGATCGGGGCAGGGCAAAGCTCGCGCGCACCCTCGCTGCCGGACTGGTACTTCGCCACGTAGTCAAAGCTGCTTCCCTCCGGCGGAACGATTTCGATCGGACAGAGGCAGCGCCCGTCCAGCACGGGCACCGTGAGCTCGCGGCCGCTGATCTTCTCCTCCACCACGGCGTGGTCGCCGTAAGGCAGCAGCTCAGTCAGCGCCGTCGCCAGCTCCTCACGCGTATCCGGCAGCGCCACGCCGATCGACGAGCCGCCGTTGACGATCTTGACCGCGCAGGGCACCGGAAGCGTCTCGGCAAGGCGGGGGATATCCGCCGCGGTGAAGCGCAGATCCTGCCAGCGTGGGGTGCGGATGGAGTTTGCCTCCATGATGCGCTTGGTGACGGATTTGTCCATCGCCATGGCGCTGGAAAGGTGGTCGGAGCCGGTATAGGGCACGCCCAGCAGGTCAAGCGCGGCCTGAATCTTGCCGTCCTCGCCGTCGGCCCCGTGCAGGCCGAGAAACACACAGTCGGCCATCTGGCAGACGTCCAGCACGCCCTTGCCGATGCGGCTCGGACTCTTCCAGCGGCGGGAGGCCTTCACAGCCTCCAGATCCGGTGCGCTGTGGCCGATGTTCGCAGCGCCGCAGAGCCCGTCGGGCTCGTCAAAGACTTTTTCCAGCGGGCCGGCATAGTTCTCCAGCCCGAAATACAGATCAACAAACACGGCCTGATGCCCGCGCTCGCGCAGCGCCCGGCACACGGAGGTCGCGGTAACCAGCGAGACGGCGCGCTCGGTGCTGACGCCGCCGCCCAATACGACAATTTTCATGGAACGCACTTCCTTTCACACCCGTATAAGATAGCACGTTTGCCGCCCATGCACAAGAGAAAAGAAGCGGAGCTTTTGGAAAAAGCTCCGCTTCTTTTCTGCTTAAAAATAATACTCGATCTCGTCCCGATGGCGCTCGATCAGGCCGTCGATCTTGTCGCTGACGGCGCGGCTGACCTCCTCCGGCAGCCGGTCCAGGTCAAAATCCAGGCCGTGCTCAGCGCAGTAGTCGCGGGCCAGCAGCTCCTGCACGCGCTCGAGCGTGAGCTTGCTGAGCGCCTGCTGCTTCAACAGATCCAGATAGCCCGTCAGGCTGCCGCCGAGTGTGCGCAGATAATCTTCCAGCGAGCTTTTGCCGTCCGGCAGCGGCAGCTCGGAGAGCTTTTTCGCCGCCTCACTCTCGCTGACCGTGACGCCGAGAGCCTTCGCCTCGTCGCGCAGGATATAGCCCTGCAAAATCCGGTCCACGAGCGTCCGGTCGTCGGCCGCGCCTTTTTCGCCCAGCAGCGTCAGCACCGAGCGGAGCTGCTCGACCTGCTTCCAGGTGACCTCCTGCTGGCGGTAGCGCGCGGCGACGCCGTCGCGCTGCGGCGCCAGCCAGAGCTTGTAGGCGACCAGTCCGGCCAGCACCAGCACGACAATGAAAATCAGCTTCTTTTTCACACTTTGCTCCCGATAAACTCCGCCGCTGTCTTCCGAAGGGGAGGACAGCGGCGGCCTGAATTACTGTTCCTTGCTGCGGATGTACTCGTCGATGCTCTTGGCGCCGGTCTTGCCCGCGCCCATGGCGAGGATGACTGTCGCGGCGCCGGTGACGGCGTCGCCGCCGGCGAACACGCCCTCGCGGCTGGTGCGGCCGCCCTCGTCGGCCTCAATGCCGCCCTTGCGGGTGGTGGCCAGACCCGGCGTGGTGGAGCGGATCAGCGGGTTAGGGCTGGTGCCGATGGCGATGATGACGGCGTCTACGTCCAACACCCAGTTGCTGCCCTCGACGGGGACGGGCTTGCGGCGGCCCTTTTCGTCGGGCTCGCCCAGCTCCTGGCGGACAAGCTCGATGCCGACCACGTGGCCGTTCTCGTCGCCCACGATGGCGGCGGGGTTGTTGAGCAGGTTGAACTCAATGCCCTCGGCCTCGGCGTGCTCGACCTCCTCCTTACGGGCGGGCAGCTCGTCCCGGCCGCGGCGGTAGGTGATGTACACGTGCTCGGCGCCCAGACGCTTGGCCACGCGGGCAGCGTCCATGGCGACGTTGCCGGCGCCGACGACGGCGACGCGCTTGAAGTGCTTGATCGGCGTGTCATAGTCGTCACGGTAGGCCTTCATGAGGTTGACACGGGTGAGGAACTCGTTGGCGGAATATACGCCCAGCAGGTTCTCGCCGGGCACGTGGGTAAACTGCGGCAGGCCGGCGCCCGAGCCGATGAACACGGCCTCGAAGCCGTCCTCAAACAGCTCGTCGACGGTGATGGACTTGCCGATGATGGCGTTGGTGACGATCTTGACGCCCATCTTCTCGAGCAGGGCGATCTCCTCGGCCACGATCTCCTTCGGCAGACGGAACTGCGGGATGCCGTAGACCAGCACGCCGCCGGCCTTGTGGAAGGCCTCAAACACGGTCACGTCATAGCCGAGCTTGGCCAGGTCGCCCGCACAGGACAGACCCGCGGGGCCGGAGCCGATCACCGCGATGCGGTGACCGTTGGAGGCGGGCTTGGTCGGCGCGGGCTTGTTCTTCTGAGCCATGTGCCAGTCAGCGACAAAGCGCTCCAGACGGCCGATGGCCACGCTCTCGCCCTTCACGCCGCGCACGCACTTGGACTCGCACTGTTTCTCCTGCGGGCAGACGCGGCCGCTGATGGCGGGCAGGGCGTTGGTGCTGGTGATGATCTTGTAGGCTTCTTCAAACTCGCCCTCGGCGACCTTGGCGATAAACTCCGGGATCCGGACGGACACCGGGCAGCCGGTGCGGCAGCGGGGATTCTTGCAGTTGAGGCAGCGGCGCGCCTCGGCGATCGCCAGCTCCGGCGTGTAACCCAGGGCGACCTCGTCGAAGTTCGTGGCGCGGATCACGGGATCCTGCTCGGGCATGGAGTGCTTCAGCAGCTGCCTGGCTGCGATGGTTTCAACCACAAAATCCTTGAAATGCGGGATGCGGGCCTCAACACCGGCTATACCGCCGTCTTCGGAAGAGGCGATGATCTTATCCAGCGTTTTCGCGTCGTCGGCTTTGCTGGGCACGTCGAAAGACGTCACCAGGGGACGGCCTTTGGCGTCATACTCAACCTTCGTCAGCTTATCAGGCATTTCTCTTACCTCCTGTGATCCGGCAGATGTGCTGCGCGGCCTCGTCCTGCTCGTCCTTGTAGAAGGAGGCGCGCTTGATGAGAGAATCGAAGTCCACCTGGTGGGCGTCGAAGTCCGGGCCGTCCACGCAGGCAAACTTGGTCTCGCCGCCGACAATGACGCGGCAGCAGCCGCACATGCCGGTGCCGTCGACCATGATGGGGTCGAGGGAGATGATGGTGCTGATGCCGTAGGGGCGGGTGACCTCGGCCAGGAACTTCATCATGATATCCGGGCCGATGGCGATCACGCGGTCAAACTGAGGGCGGCCCTCGGCGATGTTCTGCTCGATTTCGTTCTTGAGGAACACGGTGGTGAAGCCCTTTTCCCCGTAAGTGCCGTCGTCGGTGCACATGATGAGCTTGTCGGAGACGGCCTTGAGCTCGTCCTTCAAAATGACGATGTCCGCGCTGCGGAAGCCGCCGATGAAGGTGACCTCGATGCCGCGCTCGTGCATCTCCTTGGCGATGGGGTAGGCAATGGCGCAGCCGACGCCGCCGCCGACGACGCAGACCTTCTTCAGACCTTCCATCTCGGTGGCCTTGCCGAGCGGGCCGACAAAGTCGCTGATATAATCGCCCTGCTCCACGGTGTGCAGCATCTTCGTGGTGCGGCCGGCAGCCTGCACCATGACGGTGACGGTGCCCTTTTCGCGGTCATAGCCGGCGACAGACACGGGAACACGTTCGCCCTGTTCGTCCAGACGGAACACGACGAACTGACCGGCCCGCGCGTGGCGGGCAACCAGGGGCGCCTCGATCTCAAAGAGGCAGATCGTTTTGGCGTCGTTCAAGAAGCGCTTGGTAACTACCTTGTACATCTTTACACCTCGACGTTGTTTTACTGTATTTGATAATTGCTTGGCAAACTATTTTATATTGTACATGATCGCATGCGTAAAGTCAAATGAAAACATGCGAAAAACCTTGAAAAAAAGGGCAATTTTGCTTTAGCAAATAAAATGAATAAAGCCCGGGGCCGGAGCGGCCGCCGGGCGGAAAGGGCAGGGTCAGAGGTCAAAGATGCTGTCGTCGTTTTCGATCCAGTCGCTGACGGGGATCGTGCGGTAGAGCTTTTCGTCCACGCGGATCACCACCCGGTCGATGCCGGCGTTGATGATCTGGCGCTTGCACATCGAGCAGCACATGGCGTCGGGCAGCAAATCGTTTGTGCGCGCGTCGCGCCCGACGAGATAGAGCGTCGAGCCGATCATGTCCCGGCGGGAGGCGGAGATGATGGCGTTGGCCTCGGCGTGCACGCTGCGGCAGAGCTCGTAGCGCTCGCCGGAGGGAATGTGCAGCTTTTCTCGGGTGCAGCCGCCCAGGTCGGAGCAGTTGCGGCGGCCGCGCGGCGCGCCGTTATAGCCGGTGGAAATGATCTCGTCGTTGCGCACGATGATGGCGCCGTATTTACGCCGCAGGCAGGTGGAGCGTTCGAGCACGGAATCGGCGATATCCAGATAATAGTTCTGCTTACTGGTACGGTTGTCCATAGAGCACCTCCGGGGGCGTTTTTCTTTATCATAGCCTATTTCTGCGAAGTTTTCAAGAATGAGTAGCTTTTTTCTGCAAAGGGTGGTAATATAAATCCCATGAACAGGAATTATCAGAAAGAACTGGACCGCATCATCCGGAATCTGGACGGCAGACGTCCCCGCGTGCTGCTGCACAGCTGCTGCGGCCCCTGCTCCAGCGCCGTGCTGGAGTACCTGACGCAATACTTTGACATCAGCCTCCTGTGGTACAATCCCAACCTGTACCCGCAGGAGGAATTTGAACGCCGCTATCGGACGCAGCTCGAACTGATCGAGAAAATGGGATTGAAGGATCGGGTCGAGGTCGTGGCGGAGGACTGGCGGCCGGAGGAGTATCGAGCCGCCGCCTCCGGGCTTGAAAACGAGCCGGAGGGCGGAAAACGCTGCACCGAGTGCTTTCGCCTGCGCCTGCGGGAGACTGCGCGGATCGCGGCGATGCGCGGCTTTGACTATTTCTGCACCACGCTGACGCTCTCGCGTCACAAGGACGCCGTGCGCATCAACGCGCTCGGCGAGGAGATCGGCAGGGAAGCGGGCGTTGCCTGGCTGCCCTCGGACTTCAAAAAACAGGGGCGCGAGATGCGCTCGACGGAGCTGGCCGAGTTTTACGGCCTCTACCGCCAGCTCTACTGCGGCTGCGAATACTCCCTGCACAAGCGGGAGGAGCACGCGGCGGAATAAGCTGTTCAAAAAGCAGGTTTCCACACCCTGCTTTGGCCTCATGGCCGGATCAAAAAATGGAGCCGCGGTGTCGTGCGGTATTCAAGGATCCTCCATGCGGCCGTCATAAAAAATGGAGGTATCCGAAACATGAAAGAAAGCACTGCCCTTCGTATCGCCGCCTCGGCGATCATCGCCGCGGCCTACGCCGTGCTCACCATCGTCCTCGCGCCGATCAGCTACGGCCCCGTTCAGTTTCGCGTGAGCGAGGCGCTCACCGTCCTGCCCTTCCTGATGCCCGGCACGGTCTGGGGCGTTTTCGCCGGTTGCATCATCGCCAATCTCTATACCGGCAGCGTTCTCGACATCGTGTTCGGCTCGCTGGCTACCCTGCTGGCCGCCCTGCTGACGGCCTGGTTCGGCAAAAAGGGCAACACGGTCAAGAACCGCCTGCTCGGCTGCCTGATGCCGGTTCTGTTTAACGCTGTCATCGTCGGCGCGGTGCTCACCTGGGGCTACTTGTTTCAGGAGTTTCCCAGCCCGCTGCTGTCCTACGGCTTCAACGCCCTCACCGTCGGTCTCGGCGAGGCGGGCGTGCTGTATCTGATCGGCTATACGCTGCTTAAGCAGCTGCCGAAGATCAAGTCTATCCGTGAATATATCGAACGAGTGAACCAAAAATAACCCCGCTTCAGCCGGGGTGAAAGGAGCAGCCCATGAAAGTCAGAAAAGCGGTCATCCCGGCGGCCGGACTCGGCACGCGCCTGCTGCCCAACACCAAGAGCATCCCCAAGGAGATGCTGCCCCTGGTGGACAAGCCCGTCATCCAGTACATCGTGGAGGAGGCGGTCTCCGCCGGCGTGGAGGAGATCCTGATCATCACCAACCGCGGCAAGAACCCCATCGAAGACTACTTTGACTACGCGCCCGACCTGGAGGAGCGCCTGGTTGCCGACGGCAAGGCCGACGAGGCCCGCATCGTGCGTGAGGTGGCCGACATGGCGGACGTCTGCTTCATGCGCCAGAAGGAGACCAAGGGCCTGGGCCACGCGATCTGGCGCGCCAGGAGCTTTGTCGGCAACGAGCCCTTCGGCGTACTGCTGGGCGACGACATCATGCTCAGCGAAAAGCCCGTGCTCAAGCAGCTCGTGGAGGCTGCTGAGCAGAACGACTGCAGCGCCATTGCGGTGCGGCAGGTGCCAGACGAGCTGATCGTGAAGTATTCCTCCGTCAAGCTGGAAGAGCAGCTCAGCGAGCGGGTCTACCGCATCAGCGACATGAACGAGAAGCCGACGCTGGCCGAGAAGCTCTCGGACTACGCGATCCTCGGCCGCTATGTGCTGACGCCTGGCATTTTCGACATTCTGGAGCACACCGCGCCCGGCCGCAACAACGAGATCCAGCTCACCGACGGTATGAAAACGCTCTGCCATCAGGAGCCCATGTGCGCCGTGGACTTTGAGGGCCGCCGCTACGACACCGGCAACCTCAAGGGCTATCTGGAGGCCATCATCGACTTCGCGCTCAAGAACCAGGAGGCGGGGGACTGGCTGCGCCAGTTCATCATCGACAAGGCGCGCTCCTTCGGGGCTTGACAAAAGCGCACGAAAGGACTAAAATCATAACGCAAAGAGGGGAGCTGGGTCATCCTGGCTGAGAAGGCGTAACGGAGCGCCTAAACCCGCGAACCTGATCCGGGTAATGCCGGCGTAGGAAACAGAGACGTGCGTTTTCCGCGGGTTCATTTTTGTGGACCCGCGGTTTTTTCTTGCCGCTGCTTCCTAACACAAAAAGGAGGAAAAAACCATGAAAAAGAATCTCACGCTGCGTGCGCTGGTCGAAGGCGCGATCTTTGTGGCCCTGGCCCAGGTGCTGGGCTATCTCAAGCTGTTTGAACTGCCGCAGGGCGGCTCCATCGTCATCGCCATGTTCCCGATCTTCTTCTACTGCGCCCGTTGGGGCTTCGGCCCCGGCATCCTTGCCAGCGCGGTGTACAGCGTGCTGCAGCTCACCCTCGACGGCGCCTACGCCTGGGGCTGGCAGTCCATGATCGGCGACTACCTGCTGGCCTTTACCGTGCTCGGTCTCGCGGGCCTGTTCCACAAAAACAAATACGGCCTCTTTATCGGCACCGTGGTCGGCTCCGTGGCCCGCTTCCTCGTCCACTACGTCACCGGCGCGACGGTCTGGGCCGAGTACATGCCCGAGACCTTCTTCGGCATGACCATGACGACGCCCTGGATCTACTCCGCGCTCTATAACGGCAGCTTCATGCTGATCGATATGATCCTCTGCCTCGTCATCGGCGCGCTGATCTTCAAGCCGCTCGGCAAATACATCCGCGGCGAGGATCTGAAAAAGTAAGTCTGTCAACGCAAAAACTCCCGACGCACTGCGTCGGGAGTTTTTTATTTCAGCAGCTTGAAATAGGCCTTCAATGCTGTGGGAATGGCGTAGTCCGCGCAGATCTCCGCAGCGGTTTTCCACTCGTATTCCCCACTTTGCTCGGATAAATTGACGAAATAGCCGCTCATACGCCACTCAACATGGGTAAAAATATGCTTAGCGTCCCCACACGGGCGAATATCCTGGACGGAAAGGCCTCGCTCCTCCAGCGCAGCGCGGACGGACTCGGCGGAGAGGCGCCCGGGGAGGGAGGGGAATTCCCACATCCCGGCCAGCAGCCCGGAATCCTCCCGGCGGCGCAGGGCATAGCGGGCGTCGCTGCGCAGCAGCAGCACGGTTTTTTCTTCGATGCGCCGCTCCTTCTTCGGGCTGCGGCGCGGCAACTCCGCGGTGAGACCCTCCCGGCGCGCCAGACACAGCTCCCGCAGCGGACACTCGCCGCAGCGCGGCTCGCCGTTCGGCAGACAGACCGTCTCGCCCAGCTCCATCAGTCCCTCGGTCAGCAGCCCAGCGTCTTCTCCGGAAGGATAGATCACGCGCAGCGCGTCGGCCACGCGGCTTTTGGTTTTCTGGCTGAGCACGTCGTCGGCGCAGGCGGTCACGCGCATGATGACGCGCAGGACGTTGCCGTCCACGGCGGGCTCCGGCTCGCCGCAGGCGATGGAGGCGATGGCTCCGGCGGTGTAGTCGCCGATGCCGGGCAGCGTTCGCAGCGCCGCGGCCGTCCGCGGCAGCTCGCCGCCGAATTTGTCCATCACAAGCTGAGCGGCCTTTTTCAGATTGCGGGCGCGGCTGTAATAGCCCAGACCCTCCCAGAGCTTCAGGAGCCGGTCCTCCGGCACGGCGGCAAGCGCGGCGACGTCGGGCAGCTCCGCCAGGAAGCGTGCGTAGTAGGGGATCACGGCCTCAATGCGCGTCTGCTGCAGCATGATTTCGGAGATCCAGACCTGATAGGGCGTCGGATTACGGCGCCAGGGAAGCTCGCGCCGTACGGCGCGGTACCAGGGGATCAGCTCTTCGGCGCAGCCGCGCAGCAGGCTGAGTTCGTCCTCCCGGTTCATCTCAGGAGACAAAGCGCTGCGCCAGCAGCAGGCAGAGGTAGGCCGTCGGGATCGCAAAGAGCAGGCTGTCGGCCCGGTCCATCAGTCCGCCGTGGCCGGGGATGAGGTTGGAAAAGTCCTTGACGCCGATCATGCGCTTGACGAGCGACTCGGCCAGGTCGCCGATCTGCCCCATGCTCGAGGAGAGGAAGGCGGTCAGCACACAGACCCAGAGGGGAATGTCGCGGTAGACGAGACCCGGGATGAGCGGCAGCAGAAAATAAAGCGCGAAGCCCGCGGCAACGGAGGCCAGCGCGCCGCTGATGCTGCCCTCCCAGGTCTTGTGCGGGGAGACCAGCGGGGCGAGCTTGTGTTTGCCGAAGCGCGTGCCGCCGAAGAGGGCGAACGCGTCGCAGAGCATGGAGGCCACGGCCGCGAGGATCAGGGTCTCCGCCCAGATGTCGGAGGTGCCGATGCGCATCAGCAGCACGAAGAGGAAGCCGGGATAGGAGACGCCGGCCTCGGTATAAAACGCGCCGGGGCCGGACACGCGCGGGTGCAGGATGCCGGAGAACATGGCCAGGAAGATGGCCAGCGTCAGCGCGGCGACGCAATACTCCAGCGGCGCGTGCAGCAGCGTCAGAACGGCCTGGATCGCCATGTGGCTGTACATGACCCAGGCGCAGCAGGCGATGTCGAGCTTCTCCAGGTTGCGGCTGAGTTCATAGCAGCAGATCACGCCTGCGGCGGCGAAAAAGAGCACGCGGCTGACTTCGGACGCGAGCACGCAGCCGAAGGTCACAACGAGAAGAACGATCGCGGATGTCACTCTCTGTTTCAAGGGAAATCACTCTTTCCGGATAAAAATCATCATAAAGTTACTTTACCACAAATTTTGCCCGCGCTCAATACGCAATCTCGCAAGATTGTCGGGCGCGGCTTTGTGTTGCAATTTGACAGGACGCGTGATAAACTGATGAAAGAGGGTTTATACATCGGAGACAGAAAAGATGATTAAAAATTGGATGCTGAGCTATCCCGCGCAGCAGGGCTGCGACAGGCGCAAAGCCTACGTATACCTGCCGCAGGAGGCCATGCGGGACCGGAGCCGCCGTTTTCCGGTTCTTTATATGTTTGATGGGCATAATGTCTTTTATGACAAGGACGCGACTTACGGAAAAAGCTGGGGTCTGGCCGAATATCTGGACTATTGCAATGTGCCGCTGATCGTGGCGGCCGTCGAGTGCAACCACGGGCCGAATTACGCCCGGATCCACGAGTATGCGCCCTATGATTTTCAGGCACCCGGCCTGGGGCGCTTTGAAGGGCACGGGCGCGAGACCATGGAATGGCTGATCGGCGAATTCAAGCCGGGCATTGACGCTGCCTTTCCCACCCTGCCGGACCGGCAGCACACCTTTATCGCCGGCAGCTCGATGGGCGGCCTGATGAGCCTCTACGCGCTGGCGGAATACAACCGGGTCTTTTCCCGCGCGGCGGCGCTCTCGCCGTCGATCGACTTCGGCCCATCCCGCCTGGACGAGCTGCTGAAGAAGGCGGACTTTGCGCCGGGCACCGTGCTTTACATGGACTATGGCGAAAAAGAAATGACCCGCATGCGCACGCAGAGCCGCTGGAGAAGCGTGTGCCGCATCCTGCTGCAGAAGCAGGTGCTGCTCACGGCGCGCATCGTTCCCGACGGCGAGCACTGCGAAGCAAGCTGGGAGAAGCAGAATCCCTTCTTTATCTCAACCTTGCTGTACGGAATGGAGGATTGAATGATGGAGATCCGCTATGACAAATGGCGCAGCCCCAATCTCGGGCGGGATATGGAGATCAAAACCTACGGCTCCGGCGGTAAGCCGGTGCTGTACATCCCCTGCCAGGACGGGCGCTTCTATGATTTTGAAAACTTCGGCATGCTGGACGCCTGGCGTCCCTTCCTGGAGCAGCAGCAGGTGACGGTGTTCTCCGTGGATACGCTGGATACGGAGACCTGGTCCTATAAAAACGGCAATCCCTATTGGCGGATCCGCCGCCATGAGGACTGGATGCGCTATCTCTGCGAGGAGGTCGTGCCCTTTATCCGCATGATCAGCCGCGAGCACGGCTGGAAGAGCAACCCCGGCGTGATGGCCTTCGGCGCAAGCCTCGGCGCAACGCACGCCACCAACCTCTATTTCCGCTTCCCCGACCTGTTCGACGAGCTGCTCGCGCTCAGCGGGCTGTACGACGCCGCCTACGGCTTCGACGGCTATATGGACGAGAAGGTCTATCTCAATTCCCCCCTGAACTACCTGCCCAACATGCCGCCCGACCACAGCTATCTGGAAAAATACCGCCGCAACCGCGCGGTCTTCTGCGTGGGGCAGGGCCCCTGGGAAATCCCGGAATCCACGCGCGCGCTGGAGAGTGTGCTGCGTGAAAAGGGCATCCCCGCGACGGTGGACTACTGGGGCTATGACGTGCAGCACGACTGGTCCTGGTGGTTTAAGCAGGTGGCGTATTTCGTCCCGAAGCTATTGAGCGACCAATCCCCCTGAAAGAAGGAATCCCTTTGAAAAACGCAATCTTTATCTCCCCGAATTTCCCGGAAAACTACTGGCATTTCTGCCACGAGCTGCATCATGACGGCGTCAATGTCCTCGGCATCGGAGACGAGGCCTATGACCGCCTGCTCCCCGAGCTCAGGGACTGTCTGACCGAGTACTATCGGGTCGGCAGCCTGGAAAACTACGACGAGGTCTACCGCGCCGTGGCCTTTTTTGCCTTTAAATACGGGCGCATCGATTTCCTGGAATCCAACAATGAATACTGGCTGGAGCAGGACGCCGCGCTGCGGACCGATTTCAACATTCCGGTCGGCTTCCGCGTGGAGGACATCCCGCGCATCAAGTATAAATCCAACATGAAGGAATACTACCGGCGCGCCGGCGTGCCGACGGCCCGGTATCATCTGGTGGACGACCTGGACGGCTGCCGCGCCTTCATCGCCGAGGTCGGCCTGCCCGTGATCGTTAAGCCCGATAACGGCGTCGGCGCCAACGGCACCTGGAAAATCACCTGCGACGAGGATCTGCAGCAGTTCCTGCTGAACTGGGACGGCAGCCCGTATATCATGGAGGAATTCATCCGGGGCGAGATCATCTCCTATGACGCGATCTACGACTCCAGGGGCGAGCCGATCTTCGAGACCGGCAACGTGTCGCCGATCCCCGTGATGGATATTGTCAACAACAACGACAACTGCATCTTTTATATTCTGCGCGAGCTGCCGAAGGACACGCGCGCCGTCGGCCGCGCCACGGCCCGGAGCTTCGGCGTGCGCAGCCGCTTCATCCACTTTGAGTTCTTCCGCCTGCTGGAGGATCAGCCGATCGGGAAGAAGGGCCAGATCGTCGCGCTGGAGGTCAATATGCGCCCGAGCGGCGGATATTCCCCCGATATGATCAACTTTGCGCACAGCACGAACGTCTACAAAATCTGGGCCGACATGGTGGCCTTCGACCGTTCGGAGATGCCCTGCGGCGACCACAATTACTGCGTGTTTGCCGGGCGGAGAGACGGCAAACAGTTCGCACTCGACACCGAGGAGATCGAGAAAAAATACCGGAACAACCTGTGCATGGTGGAGCGCATGCCGGATGCGCTGTCCGGCGCGATGGGCAACCTGGCCTTTCTGGCCACCTTCCCGACCATGGAGGCGCTGCGGCGCTTCTGGAAGGACATTGTCCTCTGCGAAGAATAAGGAAAAAACAGAACAGCACCCGTCGTGTTGAACGACGGGTGCTGTCTTTATGCTGTTCGGTTCAGTCGGCCAGCAGCGCGGCGGTCTTGGCCGCAAGGCGGGCGTTGTTGAGCACGAGCTGGATGTTCGACTCGAGGCTCTCGCCGCCGGTCAGCTCCACGACGCGGGCCAGCAGGAAAGGTGTGGTCTCCTTGCCATGCACGCCCTGCTCCGCAGCCTCGCGCAGCGCCTGCTCGATGGCCGCGTCAATGACGGCCTTGTCCATGGCGTATTCGGCGGGGATGGGGTTCGTGACCAGCATGCCGCCCTTGTAGTTCATGCCGCGCTGAGCACGGAACATGGCGGCCAGCTCCTCCGGGGAATCGACGCGGTAGTCCACGCCGAAGCCGCTCTTGCGCGTGTAGAAGGCGGGCAGCTCCTCGGTCCCGTAGCCGATCACCGGCACGCCCTTGGTCTCAAGATACTCGAGCGTCAGACCCAGGTCGAGGATGGACTTGGCGCCGGCGCAGACGACCATCACCGGGGTCTGTGCCAGCTCCTCCAGGTCGGCGGAGATGTCCATCGTCGTCTCGGCGCCGCGGTGCACACCGCCGATGCCGCCGGTGGCGAAGATGCGGATGCCGGCCATGTGGGCAATCATCATCGTGGTGGTGACGGTGGTGGCGCCGTCGGCTCCGCGGGCGACCAGCGCGGGCAGGTCGCGGCGGCTGGCCTTGGCGACCTTGCGCCCGGCCTTGCCGAGGTATTCGATCTCATCGGCGCTGAGACCCGCCTTCAGGCGGCCGCCGATGACGGCAATCGTGGCGGGCACGGCGCCGTTTTCGCGGATGGTCTGCTCGACCAGCAGCGCGGTCTGCACGTTTTTGGGATAGGGCATGCCGTGGGAGATAATGGTGCTCTCCAGCGCGACAACGGGCTTTCCCGCGTCCAGCGCGGCCTTGACTTCGGGAGCTATATCCAGATATCGATTCATAAGTAACCTCCAAAAATGTCTTGAAAGCATATTATATGCCATTTTCCCGCGTTGTCAAGTGCGCGACGCGCGGCGATTGACAGAAGATGACGGATGAATTATAATGGCGGAGTACGAATTCTGCCATGGAGAGACAAGCGATGGAAGAGAACAAAACGCGGCAGGAGCTGCGGGAAGAGCAACTGCAGTCCCAGGCGCCCCGCCGCAGAAGAAAAAGAAAAAGCGTGGGAGAGCTGGTTTTGCAGGATCTTCTGATGACCGCGATCATTCTGCTGAGCTTCGCCCTCGTGCACCATGTGATCCCGCGGATGATGAAAAACAGCATCGAGCCGCCCGAGTCGAGAAGCATTCGCCCCGCGGCCGTCGAGACCGCCGCGCCCGAGACGCCGGCGCTCCCGACCGAGGAACTGCCCGTCGAACCCACTGAGCCGGAGGCCACGCCCGAGCCGACTCCGGAGCCGACGCCCGACCCGATGGACTGGCGCACGAAGTTTGCCGACCGCTTCACCGACGAGGTTGTGGTGACCGATCACAGCTACACGAGCCCCAACATCGCCATCGACATCCAGAAGTATGTCAGCGACGATGAGGCTCCCAGCACCTACTTCGTGGCGGATATCTATGTGGCGTCGCTGGAAAACTTCCAGACCTACTGGGCCGGAGGCAGCTTCCGCAAGTGGATGGAGGAGGATCCGATCCAGTGCGCGAAAAACGCCGGGGCCATCCTCGCCATCAACGGCGACTACGCCGACAGCCAGGACTTCGGTCTGCTGGTGAGAAACGGCGAGCTGTATATGGAGGAGCAGACGATCTACGATATCTGCGCGCTCTATTACGACGGCACCATGGTGACCTACGGCGCGGACGAATACAAGGTGGAGGACGTGCTGGCGCGCGAACCCTACCAGATATGGAAGTTCGGCCCGGCGCTGCTGGACGAAAAGGGCCAACCCCGCAGCAGCTTCAACGCCACCGGCCCGATCTCCGATGTGAACCCGCGCACCGGCATCGGCTACTACGAGCCGGGCCACTACTGCTTCGTCGTGGTGGACGGACGCCAGGGCGGCTATTCCGCCGGCATGCGGATCGGGCGCTTTGCCCAGCTCTTTGCCGACCTGGGCTGCACGGCGGCCTATAACCTGGACGGCGGACGCTCTTCGGTGATGACCTTTCAGGGCAGCTTCTTCAACCAGCCCTACCTGAACGGCCGCAACGTCGGAGACATTCTGCTGATCCGCGAGATCGACGAGAGCGAGGAGGGCTGAGATGAAAAAGCTGGAAGAATTCATCCCGCACCTGTCCATCTGCCTGCTGCTGTGCCTGGCGGTGTTCATGGTGCTTGACGGCTATAATCCCTATATGAAGTGGCTGACCAGCACGGTGTCAAAGGTCTATATCGCCATCTGCTGCGTCGTCGGCATCACGACGGCGATCCTGCTGATCGTCCGCCAGCGCCGCCGCAAAAAGAAACCGAGACAGGAATAAGTAAACAGGGAAAGGAAAACGGGTTTTCCTTTCCCTGTTTTTTTCATGCCTCCCGGGGGAGCAGGGGAGCCGCCGGCTCCGCGCGCAGGACGATCTGCCCGTCCTCGGCGTCGACGCGCAGACAGCCGCCGCCGGACAGCGCGCCGCCCAGCAGCAGCTCCGCCGCCGGATCCTCGATGCGCCGCTGCAGCAGCCGCCGCAGCGGGCGCGCGCCGCTCTTCTCGTCGCAGCCCTGGCGGGCGATCAGGTCGAGCGCCGCCTCCGTGACGTCGAGCTTGACGTCCAGCGCGGCGAAGCGCTCCTGCAGCTGCCGCACCAGCAGCCGCGCGACGGCGAGCATCTCTCCGCTGTTCAGACGGCGGAAGATCAGCGTCTCGTCGATGCGGTTGAGAAACTCCGGCCGGAAGGTCTGCTTCAGTTCGGCCATCACCTGCCGCCGCACGCCGTCCTCCGCACTCTCGGCACCGGCAAAGCCCAGGGGAGGGCGGCGCTCGTTGATGGCCTTGGCGCCGATGTTGGAGGTCATCACGATCAGGGTGTTGCGAAAGTCCACCTTTCGTCCGGCTGCGTCCGTCAGATGCCCGTCGTCCATGATCTGCAGCAGGATGCTCCACACGTCCTCGTGCGCCTTTTCGATCTCGTCAAACAGAACCACCGACCAGGGCTTGCGGCGCACGGGCTCGGTGAGCTGTCCGCCCTCGCCGTAGCCCACGTAGCCCGGGGGCGAGCCGATCAGGCGGCTGACCGCGTGCTTTTCCATGTATTCGGACATGTCCAGGCGCAGCATGGCCTTTTCGTCGCCGTAGACCGTCTCGGCAAGTGCCCGGCAGAGCTCGGTTTTGCCGACGCCGCTCGGCCCGAGAAAGAGAAAGCTGCCGAGCGGACGCCGGGCGTCCCGCAGACCCATGCGGCCGCGGCGGATTGCCCGCGCAACGGCGGACACCGCCTCCTCCTGCCCGACGATGCGCCGGTGCAGCGCCGCCTCCAGATCCCGCAGCCGCATTGTCTCGTCCTCGGTCAGCCCGTCCACCGGGATGTCCGTCCAGAGCGAGAGCACCTTTGCCACGGCCTGCGCGTCCACCAGCGGGCGGCCGTGGTCGAGATGCACCGAGGCGGCCGCCTCGTCCAGCAGGTCGATGGCCTTGTCCGGCAGATAGCGCTCGTTGAGATAGCGCACGGAGAGATCGTGGGCGGCGCAGAGCGCGTCGTCGCCGATGTGCACGTGATGGTGCTGCTCGAGTGCCGGACGCAGGCTTTTCAGCATGGCGAGCGTCTCCGCCCGATCGGGCTCCGCGACGCGAACCGGCTGAAAGCGCCGCTCGAGGGCTGGGTCCTTTTCAATGTGCCGGCGGTATTCCTCCGGAGTCGTGGCGCCGATGATCTGCACCTCACCGCGCCCGAGGGCGGGCTTGAGGATGTTGGCCGCGTCGATCGCGCCCTCCGCGCTGCCGGCGCCGATGATGGTGTGCAGCTCGTCCACAAAGAGGATCACGTCGCCGGCGCGGCGCACGTCGCGCAGCACCGACTTCACGCGCTCCTCAAAATCGCCCCGGTACTTGGTGCCGGCCAGCAGCGCCGGCAGATCCAGCGACACGAGGCGCTTGTTCTTCAGTTCTCCGCAGTCCTGCCCGCGGCTGATCGCCAGGGCAAGCCCCTCGGCCACCGCGGTTTTTCCAACGCCGGGCTCGCCGACGAGGACGGGGTTATTTTTGCTGCGCCGGGAGAGGATCTGTACGGCGCGGCGGATCTCGCGGCTGCGCCCCACGACCGGGTCGATCTTCCCGGCGGCCGCGAGCTCCGTCAGATCGCGGCTGTACTGGTCGAGGGTGCGGGTGTCCGCCCGGTGCAGCACGCTGCGCGCGGTGCCGGTCTGGCTGCTCTTGTCGCGCGGCGCTCCGCGGCCGAAAATGGCCAGAATGTCGGTCATCAACACATCCGGCTCCTGATCGAGCGCCGTCAGCGCGCGGCAGCCGCCGCAGTCCGGCTGGCGCAGAATGCCGAGCAGCAGGTGCTCGGTGCCGATGATGCTCTGCCCGAGCGCCTTCGCCTCACGGGCGGCACCCTCCACGGCCAGCTGCGCACGGATCGAGAGCCCCTGGCAAGGGCAGCCGGGCGTGCCTGCGCCCAAAGTGCCGCAGATTTCCCCGATCAGCGCCTCCTCGCATACGCCGCGCCGGCGCAGCACCCGGCTGCCCAGGCTGTCCTCCTCGCGCAGGATGCCCAGCAGCAGATGCTCCGTGCCCACAAAGCTGTGGCCCAGATCGCCCGCCGCCTGCCGCGCCTTTTCAATGGCGTCCTCGCTGCGCCGGGTGAATTTTTCATTGCTTTTCATGCTCGCTTCCCTCCATGCAGGCTGTATTATCCTCTGCTCCCGCCGCCGAAAGCGGCGAAAGCGCCCGCAGACGGAAAAATTATCGCCACATCCCTGCGGTTTTAACAATTTGTTTGAAATTGCCGATTGATTTTTGCGAGAGATGTGCTACAATGACCTCACAGACAAGAGGTCTGACATATTAACAGGGGGTAAAAGAATATGCCTTACGTTATCAGCGACGAGTGCCTGTCCTGCGGTTCCTGCGCGGCTCAGTGCCCTGCCGAGGCCATCAGCATGGGCGATCTCCACTACGAGATCGACGCCGATGCCTGCCTGGAGTGCGGCGCCTGCGCGGCTCAGTGCCCTGCCGAGGCTATCTCTCTCGAGTGAGTTGACATGTGAAAAATCGGGACGGTCTTTATAGACCGCCCCGATTTTTATATGGGGTGAAAAACCATGGATATTCAGGAACTGTGGCCCGGCGGCCCGCTGTTTCGGCAGTCGGAGCATTTTCGCCTGAGCACCGACAGCGTGCTGCTGGCAGATTTCGCGCAGCCGCGCGGGGCAGAGCGCGGGATTGACCTCGGCTGCGGGTCGGGGATCCTGGCGCTGCTGCTGGCGGAAAAGAGCAGCGCGCTGCATATGACCGGGCTGGAGCTGCAGCCGGGGGCCGCGGCCGTGGCGCGGGAAAACGCCGCGCTCAACGGCCTGGACGGGCGCCTGGAGGTGCTCGGGGGCGATATCCGGCAGCACCGCGCGCTGTTTCGCGCCGGCAGCTTCGATCTCGCCGTTTCCAATCCGCCCTATTTCCCGGAGGGCGCGGGCGCGGCCGCGCCGCGCGCGGATCGGGCGGCTGCCAGGGGGGAGGCAAGCTGCAGCCTTGCCGAGCTCTGCGACGCGGCGGCCTTCCTGCTGCGCACGGGCGGCAGCTTCTTCCTCGTGCACCGGCCGGAGCGGCTGAGCGAGCTCTGCGCCTGCCTCAGCGGACGCGGCCTGGAACCGAAGCGCCTGCGTCTTGTCTGCCATCGGGCGGAGAGCGCACCGAGCCTTGTGCTGCTGGAGGCACGCCGCGGCGGACACCCGGGACTGACCATCGAGCCGATGCTCGTTCTCAGCACGCCGGACGGTTCGGAGAGCGTGGAGTACCGCCGGATTTATCACCGATAAAAAACAGCCCTTCCGGGAGGAAGGGCTGTTTTGATTTCGGATGCTTTATTCTTTTTCGTCGCAAATCAGGCCATAGCCGCCCTCATTACGCTTGTAGACGATGGCGATGGCGTCGTTTTCGTCCATGTTGCGGAACACGAAGAACTCATGATCCAGCAGGTTCATCTGCAAAATCGCTTCCTCCGGGGACATGGGCTTGATGGAGAAGCGCTTGCTGCGGACGATTTTGAACTCATCAGCCGCCTCGTCTTCTTCCGCGGCGGCGGCATAGGCAGGCACGACGTCACGCTCCATCACGCCCTCTCTCAGGCGTTTGGCCAGACGGGTCTTGTTCCGGCGGATCTGACGCTCGATCGCGGCCACACCGGAATCGACCGATGCGTACATGTCCTGCGTCAGTTCGCTGGCCCGGTAAAACAGACCGCCGTTTTTGATGGTGATTTCAGCCCGGAAGCGGCCGCGCTCAATGCTGTAGGTGACGAAAGCCTCGGCCTCCGTCTTGAAGAAACGGTCAAGCTTGCCGATCTTCTTTTCGGAATACGCGCGCAGTTCCTCGGACGAGTCCATCTTCTTCTCGGTAAACGTGAACTTCATACTGCCTGCTCCTTTCTTTCGTTCTGCTGCTGCAGATTCATCCTGTCCTATCAGGAACGACTCTATTATATCACAGCTTGTGATAAAATTGGCGAGAAATTGGGCAAAGCGATTGAAATCGGCATTTCCACAAATATGGGCGGCAAATTTTGGTCAATTCGCAGAAAATTACGGCAGCTCCCGGTACATGGCCGGGGCGCTGGCCTTGTTGGCAACTTCGTTGATCTCCGTGACCTCCACCTTCAGCGTGCGCTGCCCGAAGGCAATTTCGATCACGTCGCCGACCTTGACCTGATAGCTGGCCTTGACGGAGCGGCCGTTGACGCTGACGCGCTCGCCGTCGCAGGCGTCGTTGGCGACAGTGCGGCGCTTGATGAGGCGGGAGACTTTTAAATATTTATCCAGTCGCATAAGAGCTCCTTCCGGGTATGAAAAAAGCAGCCGCCCGGGTGGACAGCTGCTCTTTTATATCATTACTTGTTGACGGCGTCCTTGAGGGCCTTGCCGGGCTTGAAGGAAGCGGAGCGGGAAGCGGGGATCTCGATCTCTTCCTTGGTGCGGGGGTTACGGCCGGTACGGGCGGGGCGCTCTTTCACTTCAAAAGCACCAAAGCCGACCAGAGCGACTTTGTCGCCGGCAACGAGAGCGTTGGTGATGGTTTCAAATACGGCGCTGACAAGCTTTTCGCTGTCCTTCTTGGAAGCGCCGGTCTTTTCTGCAACAGCAGCGACCAGTTCGGTTTTGTTCATAATTATCCTCCTAAGTAGTGGCCTTTCCGGCCTCGGTTATGATGAGTTTGCCCGAAAAACGGGCAAATTACTCATTTTGTCATGCTGAGTGTATCAGCGTATAGAATTTATCACATCCGGTCAGAAGAATCAAGCCCTATTTAAAAAAATCGAAGGAAAAAGAGGTTTTTTATCGCATGTGCAGCAGGCGGGAGAGCTTTTTCCCACCCGGAATCAGTGCCATGTCCGCTGCCGTCACGGTGCGCAGCAATATGCTCAGCAGCAGATAAACGACGACGGCGATCAAAATGGCCGGAGCCGTCGCCAGCAGCAGCCCGATCGGTCCCTGCGGCAGCACGCGATGGAGCAGCCCGAAGACCGCCCAGGCCGCGGCGCCCATGGCCGCTGTGCAGAACAGGGGGCGGAGCAGGATGACGCGCAGGCGGGGATTCTTGTCCAGTACGAAGCACATCATCACGAAGTTGATAACGGCCATCAGCGCGTAGCTGGCGAGCGTGCCGATCGGCGCGCCGTAGATGTTGATGCCGCGGTTGGCCACCAGGAAGTAGTTGATGACGACCTTGACCACGCCGCCCGCGATCATCGTGATCATCGGCAGCATTTCGTGGCCTGTGGCCTGGAGCACGGCGTTTTCCATCAGCACGATGCACACAAAGACCGAGGCGAGGCCGAGAATCGCCAGCAGATCGGCGCCGACGGGATGCGCGGCGGGATAGATCAGGGTCATGATCGGCTTCGCCAGCACCGTCAGGCCCACGCCCATCGGCAGACTCAGCACAGCGGCAATGCGCATCGAGTCCTCGGAGATCTTGGTCGCTTCGTCGTTTTCCCGCTTGACGATGGCGGCGGTGACGGCCGGCACGACGGAGATCGTCAGCGGCGTGATGATGGCGGCCGGCAGATTGAAGATCGTCTGGGCCTTGCCGTAGACGCCGTAGAGCTCCTTGGACTCCTGATAGCTGAAGCGCGCGGCGTCCTGGAGACGGCCCATGCAGAGGCTGGAGTCGATCAGGTTCAGCAGCGCGAGCACGCTGCTGCCCAGAGCGATCGGGATGCCGATGCGCAGAAAACGCTTGAAGATCGCACTGTCTGGGTCGGGCGTGTCGCTGCCGGCGGCCTCGTCGCGGTAATGCCGCTGCTTGTGCAGCCACATATACAGCAGCGCTGCTGCCGAGCCCGCCGTCACGCCGAAAATGGCGCCCGCCGAGCCGATCGGCTTGCCGTAGTTTTCATGCATCAGGAACCAGGCCAGCGCCAGACCGACTACGACCTTGACCAGCACCTCCAGCACCTGTCCCACGGTGGTGGGGATCATGTCGCCAAAGCCCTGGCAGTAGCCGCGGTAGGCCGAAACCAGGCAGACCAGCAGCACCGAGGGACTCATCACCCGGATGCTCAGCGCGGCGTCGGGATTGCGGAGAATCCCGCCCGCGATCAGACGCGGAAAGAGCGCCATAATCAGCGAGCAGAACAGGCCGATCCAGAAGAAGGTGCGCCAGGCGACCGAAAAGGTGCGGCGCAGCTGATTGCTGCGGCCCTGGGCGTTGGCCTCGGACACCATGCGCGCCAGCGCGATGGGCAGACCCGCCGTGGACAGCGTCAGAAAGACGTTATAGACATTGTAGGTGGCGAGGAACATGGAGTAGCCGTCGTCGCCGAGGATATTTCCAATGGGCATCTTGTACAGGAAGCCCAGGATTTTCATGATAATCACGCCCGCGGTGAGGATCGCCGCGCCGTGGAGATAGTTCTGACCCTTGTGTTCCGACATGGTCGCCTCCGGGGGGATTGGAATCAAGCTGTATGATACACGCTAAATGTTACAAAATCAAGGGGAGTGAGGAGTATACATATGAGTCGTGCCCGGGAAAAACCCGGGCACGAGGGTTCTGAATACGAAAAAAACTCAGCACAGCCGGCTGCCGGCGGGGACCGAATCGTCGAGCATCAGCAGATGCAGCTCCTCCTTGCCGTCCACTTCGCGCACGGCGGACAGCAGCATGCCGCAGGACAGCTGGCCCATCATCTTGCGCGGCGGCAGGTTCAGAATAGCGACGACAGTCTTGCCGACGAGCTCCTCGGGCTGATAGAACTTCGCAATGCCGGAGAGAATCTGGCGCTCCGTGCCGCTGCCGTCGTCGAGCGTGAACTTCAGCAGCTTTTCGCTCTTCTTGACGTTTTCACAGGCGAGCACCTTGCACACGCGCATATCGCACTTGGCAAAGTCGTCGATCGTCACGTCCGGCAGCACAGGCTCAATTTTGACCTGCGGCCCGGCGGGAGTCTTCATGGCCTCCAGCTCCTCGATGGCCTTGACCATGTCGATGCGCGGGAAGAGCGTCTCGCCCTTGCGCACGGAAACCGCCGCGGGCAGCACGCCGTATTCGCCCGCCTTGTCCCAGCTCTGCGCGGCCTCGTCCGCACCGATCTGCGCGAAGGCCTTGGCGCAGCTGTCGGGCATGAAGGGCGTCAGCATCGTCAGCGACACCCGCAGCGCCTCGAGCAGATTGTAAAGCACCGTCGCCAGCCGCGGCTTCTTTGCCTCGTCGCGGGCCAGCACCCAGGGCGCCGTCTCGTCGATGTACTTGTTGGCACGCTGAATGAGCTTAAAGACCTCCTCCAGCGCCAGGTGCAGCTGGTATTTGTCCATCTGCGCTGCGTAGCGCGAAGCAGTCTCGCGGATCATGGCGACGAGCTCGTCGTCGAGGGGATCAGCCTCACGTGCCTCCGGCAGCGTGCCGCCGAAGTACTTTTCAGCCATGGCAGTCGTGCGGGAGACGAGGTTGCCGAGGTCGTTGGCGAGGTCGGTGTTGATGGTGGAAATCAGCAGCTCGTTGGAGAAGTTGCCGTCCGTGCCGAAGGGGAAGGAGCGCAGCAGGAAGAAACGCAGCGCGTCCACGCCGAATTTCTCCGCCAGCACGTAGGGGTCGACCACGTTGCCCTTGGACTTGGACATCTTGCCGCCGTCGATCACCAGCCAGCCGTGGCCGTAGACCTTCTTCGGCAGCGGCAGACCCATGCTCATCAGCATGGCGGGCCAGATGATGGAGTGGAAGCGGACGATCTCCTTGCCGACGATGTGCACGTCGGCGGGCCAATATCTGTCGTAGTCGTGATACTTGTCGTTCAGGAAGCCGAGCGCGGAGCAGTAGTTAAAGAGCGCGTCCACCCAGACGTAGACCACATGACCCGGGTCAAAGTCCACCGGGATGCCCCAGGTGAAGCTGGTACGGGAGACGCAGAGGTCCTCGAGGCCGGGCTTGATGAAGTTGTTGACCATTTCGTTGACGCGGCTGGCAGGTTCCAGAAATTCGCCGCTCTCCAGCAGCTCCTGGACGGGCTTGGCGTACTTGGAGAGGCGGAAGA
The DNA here is from genome assembly GCA_902801295.1 of Oscillospiraceae bacterium. Lineage (GTDB taxonomy): Bacteria > Bacillota > Clostridia > Oscillospirales > Oscillospiraceae > Limivicinus. The sequence goes on from CADCHN010000002.1 coordinate 66,654, forward strand.
AATAGGCTTCCTCCTCCGCGTCGTGCACCTCGCGGCCGCAGTCGGGGCATTTGCCGTCGACCAGCTGGCTCTCGGTCCAGAAGCTCTCGCAGGGCGTGCAGTACTTGCCCTTGTAGGCGCCTTTGTAAATGTCGCCTTTCTCGTACATCTTCCGAAAGATCTTCTGGATGGACTCCACATGGTAGTCATCGGTCGTGCGGATGAAGCGGTCGTTGGAAATGTTCATCAGCTTCCAGAGGTCGAGCACGCCGTGGTCGCCGGTGACGATATTGTCCACAAACTGCTGGGGGGTGACGCCGGCGGCCTTCGCCCGTTCCTCGATTTTCTGGCCGTGCTCGTCGGTGCCGGTGAGGAACATGACGTCATAGCCGCGCAGCCGCTTGTAGCGGGCGATCGCGTCGGTGGCCACGGTGCAGTAGCAGTGGCCGATGTGCAGCTTGTCGGAGGGGTAGTAGATCGGGGTGGTGATATAAAAAGTCTTCTTATCCATTCGTTTGTTCTCCTGTTACGGCTCAGCCGGTGATAACGACGTCACTCTCGGACTCGTCGGGATCGGACTGCGGCTCGGGGGTGGGGTCGGGCTGCGGCTCCGGGGTCGGTTCAGGCGTGGGCTCCGGGGTCGGTTCAGGCGTGGGTTCCGGGGTCGGTTCCGGCGTCGGCTCCGGGGTGGACTCCGGGGTCGGCGCGGGCGTGGGTTCCGGGGTCGGCGCAGGCGTCTCTGCCGGCTTTTCGGTCGGCTTCGGCGTCGGGGCCGGCGTCGGGGTCGGCTTCGGCGTCTCCTCGGGCCACTCGATGTCTTCCTCGTGGAAGTAGTAGGTGCTGTAGTCCTCTTCGGTGCGGGACAGGAGGTTGCCGTCCTTGTCGTAGAGGTCGCGGAAGCTGACCGCCTTCCAGCCGATCTGCACCTCGGGGTGCTTGGTGTCGTAGTAGGCCCAGTAGGACGAGGTGGGAACAACATAGGTGCCGTCGACGTTGCTGCCCCAGATCTCAAAGGTGATGCTGGTGGCCCGCTCATCGCTGACCGCGTGGATCTTGATCGGGAAATCCCGGTTGTTGGTGAATTTGAAGTCCGGGGCGGGCCAGCTGACGGTGGCGTCCAGACCCTTGGGGAGATAGGTGACCTCAAAGTAGTGGCAGGTGCGCTCGTCTACCTGGAGGTTGGCGCTGAGAACGGCGTTGTACAGTGTGGAGGACACCTGGCAGATGCCGCCGCCGATCTCATAGACGACCTTGCCGTTGTCATAGGCGGCAGCGGTCTGGAAGCCGGCCTCCTCGGTGCGCTGGCCGACGTAACCGTTGTAGGAGAACTGTTCGCCGGGCAGAAGGATCAGCCCGTCGATCTTCTGCGCGACCAGGGAGATGTTGTTGATGCGGCCGGGGGTGCTGCCCCAGTAGTAGGTGGTTCTGGCACCCAGCAGATCGCGGAACAGCAGCTCTTCCATCTGCTTGGCGGTCACCGTGGGGTGGAGATATTCGACGGGAATCGTGATGGAATCGGCGATCTCGGCCTCCTCCCACAGACGGCGGGCCTCATTCGGGTCAAAGGTGAAGCCCTCCACCTCGGGAATGATCTTGTCGTTGACCGGGTCGTAGTAGGCGTCCGCCGGCTCCACATGCAGCTGATTATAAAGAGCATTGAAATCGGGGGTGGCGACAGCCTCACGGGCGAAGCTGCAGTTGAGCTTGCTGTCGTGGTGCAGCAGCGCGCGCGTCACCTGCTCGACCAGCGCGTCGCGGTCGATGGTCATCTGGCCGCCGCCCTTGAGCATCGTCATCACGCTCTTCTTCTCGTCGAGCTGATAGTCTCCGAAGGCGGTGCGCACCTCAAAGCGCGCAGCGGCATCCTCCGTCTTCTGGCGGATATAGTCCTCGTTGAGCTTAAGCTCCTGGTCGGACACGTCCACCAGGTTCGACATGCCGTCGATATAGGCGATCAGGGCCTCCATGTCGCTGCCGTCATGGCCGTAGGCATAGGCAAAGTCCGCCATCTGTTCGGCCGTGAAGCTGACGCCGGATTCGTAATAATCCAGCTGAAAGTCGATTTCGGCCGGCAGCGTCACGGTCAACGTGCCGCTGTTTTCCTCGTCCCAGCCGTGCTCGAGCAGGGTCTGCGCGACCTCCTCCTTCGTCATATCGCCGACGGCGATGTCGCCGATCATGACGTTCGGCAGGGTCTTATCGCCCGACTGGATCCGGTGGCCCATGATAACGGCCGCGACGGCCGCGCCCACCAGCAGGACGAGCAGTACGGAGAGCGTTACCACAAAGCCGATCTTGACGGCGCGGCGGCGTCTCTTTTTCGATGGGCGCTTTTTGACGGGCGCTGCGGCCTGTTCGGCGGGAGCGGCGCTGTCGTTGATGATCTGATTCTCGTTTTCCACAGCTTATTCCTCACTGACTGTTTGCTGATATAGTTCTGCGAAGAGCTCCTCTTCGCTTTTCGGTACGTGGATTTTTTCCTCGGCCTCGTAGGCGTCGTGCAGCCAGGGCGTGCCCTCGATGCGGCCGCTGGCCTGCGCCTCGAGCAGAATGCCGATCAGGGTGTTGGAGATCAGAAAGCCCGGCACGGTGAAGTGCCAGCGGCCGTCACTCTCCAGCTCGGTCCAGCCCTTTTCGCGGAAGGCCTCGAGGGTGCGGCCGATGGGCTTCCAGTTGCTCTGGCAGCGCACATGATATTCCTGCTCGGAGATACCGCGGGTGGTACGCATGCCAAGCATGATGTACTCCACGGCGCGCTCGAGCGGGTCGATGACCTGGTATTCGTCGGTGATGCTGAGCTTGCGCTGCACACCGCTGATATAGCGCCGCAGATCCTTGACGAAGCTGTAGCGCAGATTGCCCACGCTGGAGTGGGCGCCGGGGCCGAAGCCCATGTAGTCGTCGAGCCGCCAGTATTTCAGATTGTGCCGGCTTTCAAAGCCCGGCGCGCAGAAATTGGAGATCTCGTACTGCTTGTAGCCGTAGCGGTCGAGCATTTCGGCGGCGTAGCAGTACATGTCGGCCTGCTCGTCGTCGTCGGGAAGGATCGGGGAGTTCCGATAGGCGTCATACATCGGCGTGCCCGGCTCGAGCTTGAGCGCGTAGCAGGAGATGTGCTCCGGATGGAGCTCCACAGCCCGGGCCAGAGTCTCGGCCCAGTCGCTCTTGGTCTGGCTGGGCAGACCGTACATCAAGTCGAGACTGACGTTGTCAAAGCCCGCCATGCGGGCGTTGTACACGGCCTTCTGCGCCTGCTGGAAATTGTGGCGGCGGCCGATCAGCTTGAGGAGGTTATTGTCCGAGGCCTGCACGCCGATCGACAGACGGTTGACGCCCTCGCCGCGCAGCAGGCGCAGCGCGTTGAGGCTGATGCTGTCGGGGTTGACCTCCACGGTCACCTCGGCGTCCAGGCGCACGTTGCCGTTCATCTTGACGGCGTTGAAGAGCTCGCAGATACGGTCGGCGCCGTAAAAGCTGGGAGTGCCGCCGCCGAAGTAGACCGTGTCCACCTCGTATTTCTTGATGCTCGGCCCGGACTCGTCCAGATGCTCCAGCAGCGCGTCGTGGTAGGAGGGGATGAGCCCCTCGCAGCCGGCCAGCGAATAGAAGTCACAGTAGCTGCACTTGCTGGCACAGAAGGGAATATGGATATAGATACCAAGACTTGGCTTCATGGGCAACACTCCCTGCTTGATTTGGGGCTTCGTGCTTAGAACAGCTCCGCCACCAGCGTGACGAAGGAGGCGGGATCCTCCACCTCGCAGCCGGCCATCATCTCGGCCAGTGTGTCGAGGATCTTCGCGTAGTGCGCGGCCTTCTCCTTATTGCCGGCGTCAAAGGCGGCCTTCAGCGCCTGCACGGCGCTGTGGTCGGCGTTGAGCTCCAGCACGCGATTGGCGCGGATCTTGCGCATCTCCTCGCTCGGGCCGCGGCGGAAGTATTTTTCCATCTCGAGCGTGATGCCGCCCTCGGTGGTCAGGCAGCAGGGCATGGCGGCCAGCTTCCGGCTGAGCCGGACGGCAGAGACGGCCTCGCCCAGAGACTCCTTGACGAAGTCCAGCAGCTCCTTGTTTTCGATGTCTCGCTCCTCGGCGGCCTTCTTCTCCTCCTCGGTCTCAAAGCCGAGGTCGTCGGTGACGACGTTGCAGAAGCGCTTGCCGTCCTGCTCCATCAGGTTTTCGAGCACGACCTCGTCCAGGGGGCCGGTGAGGTACAGCAGCTCGAAGCCGCGCGAGCGAACCTGCTCGCACTGCGGCAGGCTGATGGCGTGCTTGAGCGTGTCGGAGCTGGCGTAGTAGATGACCTTCTGGCTCTCGGGCATGTTCTCAACGTATTCCTTGAGCGTGATCTGCTTGTCCTCGGAGGTGTAGAAAATCAGCAGGTCGCGCAGGAAATCCTTGTAGCGGCCGTATTCGTCGCAGCAGCCGGCCTTGAGATGGGTGCCGAAGTTGCGGTAGAACTCCTCGTACTTGGGGCGGTCCTCCTTCATCATCTTCTCCAGCTCGCCCTTGATCTTCTTTTCCAGGTTGCGGCCGATGAGCTGCAGCTGCCGGTCGTGCTGGAGAATCTCGCGCGAAATGTTCAGCGACAGGTCGGGCGAATCGACGACGCCCTTGACGAACTCAAAGTAGTCGTGCACGAGCTTGTCGCACTTTTCCATGATCATCACGCCGTTGGAGTAGAGCGTGATGCCGCCCTTGTTGTCGCCGGTGAAGGCGTTTTCGTTCTCTTCGCCGGGGATGAAGAGCATGGCCTTGTAGGAGATGTTGCCTTCGGCGCTGACGCGGATCAGCGCGCAGGGATCCTTGCGGTCGCGGTTTTTCTCCTTGTACCACTGGATGCAGTCGTCATCCGTGACCTCGCTCTTGCTGCGCTGCCAGATGGGCACCATGGAGTTGATGATCTCGTTTTCGGTGACGGTGCGGTAGTCGAATTTCGGTTTGCCCTCGTCGTCGGTCTCGCCGGTCTCATAGCGCTCCTGATGCTCCATGTCCATGCGGATGGGCCAGCGCACATAGTCGGAGTACTTGCGCACCAGCGCCTTGATCTTCCACTTCTCCAGATAGGAGCCGTAGACCTCCTCCTCGGAGTCGGCCTTGATGTGCATGATGACGTCGGTGCCGACGGTTTCCTTCTCGATCGGAGTGACGGTGTAGCCGTCCGCGCCGGCGCTCTCCCACTTGACACCCTCGCTCTCGCCGTACTTGCGGGAGAGCACCGTGACCTTGTCGGCCACCATGAAGGCGGAGTAAAAGCCCACGCCGAACTGGCCGATGATGGAGATGTCCTCGCCGTAGTGCTCCTTGTCCATTTCATCCTTGAACTGGTAGGAGCCGCTCTTGGCGATCACGCCGAGGTTGGTCTCGGCCTCGGCCAGGGTCATGCCGATGCCGTTGTCGCGCACGGTAAGGGTGCGCGCATCCTTGTCCACGATGATATCAATACGGAAATCGTCCCGGTTGAGACCCACTTGGTCGTCTGTCAGCGACAGATAGCAGAGCTTGTCGATGGCGTCGGATGCGTTGGAGAGGATCTCACGCAGGAAAATTTCCTTGTTGGTATAGATGGAGTTGATCATCAGATCCAGCAGGCGCTTGGATTCCGCCTTGAACTGTTTTTTGCCCATGGATAGTTTATGCCTCCAATTTACATAATTTCATAACTATAGATTATAACACAAAGTTCCAAGATTTCAACCGATCTGTTCCTTCTTAGGAATTATTTATTTTTCGACCCAGGGGACTTGCCGCCGGCCTTCTTCGTGGGGTATAGTATAGGAAAAAAAGAACAGGAGAGACGAAATGATTCATTCCCCCTATTATGATATCCTATTGAATGGCATCGACGACGGCGCCGCGGTGCGGCGCATCGTGCACGGCGTGTCCTGGACGGCGGCGGAGCTGGAAGACGGGCGCGTCGGCGTGGCGATGCACACGACGGGCGAGACGGCGCCGCGCCTGCTTGACACGCTGGAGGGGCTGCCGGCCCGCCGGGCGGCGGAGGCGTCGCTGTCCTGGAACTTCGAGGAGGCCAGCGAGGGCATGGCCGTCGTGAACGCCTGGTACAACACCGCCGAAAACGCCGTGCGCCTCGGCGTCACGCCGCCGGAGGGCGCGCTGGACGGCATCGCGCTCGACGGCCTGCGCGTCGGCTTCGTCGGCCATCTGCCCGGCCACAGCGGCATCACGGACGAGCTGCTCGCGCGCGCTGCAAGCTGGTTCATCCTCGAGCGTGAGCCGCGCCCGGGCGATCTGCCGGACAGCGCCTGCGAATACCTGCTGCCGGACTGCGATCTGGTGGTCATCACCGGCAGCGCCGCGGTGAACAAGACCATGCCGCGGCTGCTGGAGCTGGCAAAAAACGCCCGCGTCGTGCTCACCGGGCCGACAGTGACGCTCTGCCCGGGGCTGCTGGAGCTGGGGATCGACCGGCTCTTCGGCCTCGCCATCACCGAGGGCGAGGAGATGCTGCGCGGCATCGTGGAAAAGCGCGGCTCCGTCAATCGCTTCGGCCGCCGCTTCTGCCTGGAGCGGAAGTAAAACAGAGAACAAAAAAGAAGGTCGGTTTTCCGACCTTCTTTTTTACTGTTCCTCGATGCCTGAAAGCATTTTGTAGAGCAGTTGATAGAGCGTCTGGCTTTCTTCGGGACTGAGGACCAGATGGCAGGCCATCTGCCCGGGAACGGGCAGCGCCTTATCCCGCAGAGCCTCGCCGGCCTCCGTGACTTCGATCAGCAGCACGCGCTCGTCCTCCGTGCTGCGGTAGCGCCGGACATAGCCCTTGGCCTCCAGGCTCTTGAGCACAGGCGTCAGCGTGCCGGAGTCGAGATAGAGCCTTTCCCCGAGCTCCTTGACGTTCATTTTCCTGTGTTCCCAGAATACCATCATCGCGATATACTGGGTGTAAGTCAGATTCAGCTTCTCCAAAAGGGGACGATAGAGCTTGACGGTTTCTTTAGCCGCTGCGTACAGCGGAAAGCACAGCTGGTTTTCCAGCTTCAGAACATCATATTTTTGATTGTTCATATGCCCCTCCCCACAATTTCATTTTTTTTCCAAATCAAAATATATCACAATTTGGAAGTATTTGCAACTGTGGATTGCAAATTGCGGGCAGTCAGCTTTCCTGCTGCTTCTGATAGGCGGCGCGGACAGCTTTGGCCAGCTGGTCGGCGCAGGAGGTGGGACGGCCGCCGCAGGAATTGCCGCGCAGCTTGTTTTCGATTTCGTCCACGGTCATGCCCTCCACCAGGATGCCGATGGCCTTGAGATTGCCGTTGCAGCCGCCGGTGAAGCGCACGTCGTGTACGCGGTCGCCGTCCAGGCGGAAATTGATCTGCGTCGAGCAGACGTCTCTGGTTTTGTAAGTATAATCCATATCTGAGCCTCCGAGATTGACAGAAAATAACAATTTTAATTGCGCACAATGATTATTATACCAGGATCCCGTCAAATGTCAAGAAAAAAATGGAAAAAGCGCCGCATCTTTTCCGGGAAACTGCCTGTTGACTAAAAAGCGGAAAAAAGGTAAAATAATTTGATTAAAGTCAGAGGAGGCGTGCGGAATGGCAGCGGACGGACAGCGAATCGGCCATGCGTATATTTTTTCCGCGCCCTCCGCGGAAGAGAGCGAACGCATGGCTCGGCGCTTTGCGCAGCGCGTGCTGTGTGAGCGCGGATTGGAAGAGCCCTGCGGTCACTGTGCCGCCTGCCGCAAGGTGGAGGCCGATATTCACCCCGACCTCATCACCGTGCGCCGCCAGGAGGACGACAAGGGCCGAGCGCGCCGCGAGATTGTCGTCGATCAGATCCGCGCCGTCAACGAGGACGCCTGGATCCTGCCCAACGAGGCTGCGCGCAAGGTTTATCTCATCGCCGAGGCGGACAGAATGAACCCGGCGGCACAGAACGCGGCGCTGAAACTGCTCGAGGAGCCGCCCAACGGCGCGGTGTTCCTCCTCTGCGCGACCAATCCCGCGCTGCTGCTGCCCACGGTGCGTTCCCGCTGCGTCGAGCGGCGCAGCGCCGAGGGCGAACAGGCGCCGGAGCAGGAGAGCGTGAAGCTGGCCGGGGAGTATCTGCGCGCCGTTGCCGCGGGCGACCGGGCAAAGCTCGTGCGCTGGTGCTTTGCGCAGGAGAATCTGGATCAGCGGGATACGCAGGCCATGATCGAGGCGCTGTGCCTCGTCGTCACCGACATGCTCTGCGCCCGTCGGAGCGACCTCGGCCTGAGCCGTCGTCAGCTGACGGAAATCGCCGTGCTGGCCGCGCACTGCGGAGATTACCTCCGCGTCAATACGGGAAGCAAACACATATTCGGACTGCTGGCGGTCGACACGCCGCTCGGCAGCGGAAACAGAGGATAATGCATTGATTGAAGTAGTCAGTATCAAATTCAAGAACCGGGGCAAGGCCTATTCCTTCGATCCCCGGGGACTTACGTTAAAGGCCGGTGACAAGCTGGTGGTCGAGACCGCCAAGGGGCTGGAGCTGGCCGACTGCTGCCACGGCAACCACACCGTGGAGGACACGGCGGTGGTGCTGCCCCTGCGCCCGGTGATCCGCCTGGCCACGAAGGACGATCTGCGCGTGGCGGAGATCAACGTCAAGCGCGAGGCCGAGGCGGTGCAGATCTGCCGACAGAAGATCGCCGAGCACGGGCTGGATATGAAGCTCGTGGACGCCGAGTGCAGCTTTGAAGGCAACAAAATCACCTTCTTCTTCACCTCCGAGGGGCGCGTGGACTTCCGCGAACTGGTGAAGGATCTGGCCGCCATCTTCCGTACGCGCATCGAACTGCGGCAGATCGGCGTGCGCGACGAGGCCAAAATGGTCGGCGGCATCGCCATCTGCGGCCGCCCCTACTGCTGCGGCCAGTTTCTGGAGGATTTCCAGCCGGTCAGCACCAAAATGGCCAAGATCCAGTCCCTGTCGCTCAACCCGACCAAGATCTCCGGCAGCTGCGGGCGGCTGATGTGCTGCCTGCGCTATGAACAGGAGGCCTATGAGGATCTGATCAAAAAGGTGCCCAAACAGGGCTCGTTTGTGGAGACCAAGGACGGCTACGGCACAGCGGTGCAGGTCAGTCTCCTGCGCCAGTGCGTGAAGGTGCGCCTGGACGGCGACAACGACGACACGCTGCACCTCTACAAAGCCAACGAGCTGGCCGCGGTGCCCGGCGGGCGTCCGCGGGACGGCGAGGAGCCGCCGCATGTGCTGCACTATGTGCCGGAGCCGGAGGAGCCCGAGGAAAAAGAGGACGAGTGGTCGCTGCCGGTGCTCTACGCCGACGATGTGGCCGAGCAGAAGCCCAGTACGGAGAACGCCGAGGAGGCAGAGGGAGAGAAAAAGCGCTCCCACCGCCGCCGCAGCCGCTCCAAGGCCAAGAGCGCGCCCGAGCTCAAGCCCGCGGAGAAGGCCCAGCCCCGTCCAGAGCCGAAGGCAAAGCCCTCGGAAAAGGCCGACAAGCCCGAAAAGCAGCAGAATCTGAAAGCCGCCCAGAAGAAAAACCGGGACGGCAAGGCCGCCAAACCCGAGGAAAAGAAGACCGAGCCCGCCGAAAAGGCGGAAGGCGGCAAGCCGCGCTCCGGCGGCCGCGGCCGCCGCGGCAAGACCACGGTCAAGCCCGTGAAGCTAGAGCCCAAGGCCCAGCCGCAGCCACAGCCGGGCACTGAGACGCTCAACCCCCCAATACAGCAGGGCAGCTCCCATCGCCGCCGCCGCGGCGGACACCGGAAAACAGGCAATTCGGAAGAATGAGGACAATCGAAAGAAAGGACAGAAAGGAAACTGAGATGAAAAACCTGAAAAAGATCTTCGCGCTGCTTCTCGCGCTGGCCATGATGCTGGCGCTGGCCGCCTGCGGCGGCACGAACGCCAAGAACGAGGACAAGGACGAGCCGCTTGCCCAGCGTCACACGAGCCGCGGCGAGGAAACGCCCGCCAAGGAAACGGAAGAAGCGGTCGAGGCAACGAGCGAGCCAACCCCGGAGCCCACGCCCGAACCCACGCCGGAACCGACTCCCGAGCCCACGCCCGAGCCTGCCCCGGAGAAAGAGCTGGTCGGCAGCTGGACCGCGAAATACGATCTGACCGAGCTGCTGCTGCAGCAGCTGGAAGAGACTCTCGGCGAGACGGACATGGACTTCAGCGACTACATGGAGGAGCCCTTCTATCTGCCCCTTCGGCTGGAGTTCAACGCGGATGAGACGTATCACCTGTATGTGACGGACAGCGACCTGGACGCCATGGTCGGCCCCTTCCAGGACGCTATGAAGGGCTTTTTCAACGATCTGCTGTTCGCCACGCTCAAGCAGACGCTTGCCGATAACGGGATGGACGTCTCCGGCGTGAACGAGATGGCCGATCTGGAGGAGATGCTCGGCATGAGCGTCGACGACATGATGAGCGCCTCCATGGGCAGCGATCTGGACAGCTTCGTTGAGCAGAGCTTCAACACGGAGATGCTCAAGGAGTTGACGGACAATCTGGATACGGAAGGAACCTATACCTTCGACGGCGAGACGCTGAAGCTGGATTCCGGCGAGGAAATGAAGGTGAGCTTTGTTGACGCCGACACGGTGATTCTGGACGGCGACGACAACGGCGCCGGCCTCCTGCCGCTGACGCTCGAGCGGGACAAGTAAACAGATTCATAAAAGAAGAGGAAGGAAACGCAGGTTTCCTTCCTCTATTTTTATGCCTCGGCTCACTGGCCGCGGCCGTCGGACTCGGTGGCATTGACGATGTCCTCAAAGTCGCCGATCTCCACCTCAATGTCGCCGTTCTTCTCCGCCTGTTCGGCGTCAAAGCTCTCGCGCATCGCGCGGATCTCGCCCTCCTTGTCCTTCAGCCGGCCGCGGATCTCCTCCGCCTGGGCAAACAGCCCCGCGTAAAGGGCGCCGGGGGCGGCCTCGTTCTGCTCAAAGTACAGCTTGCCGATCTCGGCGTAAACCTTGCGCAGCTCCTCGGCGTCGCCGTTGATTGCAAGGCTCAGCTTGGCTGCGCGGGCATAGGACTTGGCGCGCTCGGCGCCGCGAGTATAGAGCTCTTTCACGCCGCCGGCCTCGCCGAGCTCCTTCGCCTTGTCGGAGAGATTGCGCAGAGTTCCGTTCAGGATGTCTTTATAGTTGGCCATATCAGAGTTCCTCCTTTTCGCTTTCCTTCAGTTTGCGGTTGACAAACAGCTGCCGCGGATCGTGCCGCCGACGGCCGAAGATGACGAGCAGCACCAGCGCGATGAGGCACAGCGCGATGCTCAGCAGCTGCGACACGCGCAGGCCCGTGGCGCCGATATAGAGGCTGTCGGTGCGCAGCCCCTCGATCCAGGCCCTGCCCAGACCGTACCAGAAGAAGTAGATCAGCGCGCACTGGCCGTCGTATTTTCGGCCGCCGCGCCGCTCCCAGACAATCAGAAACAGGAGCCCGGCAAGGTTCCACAGACTCTCGTACAGGAAGGTCGGGTGGACGTAGACGGTGGCGCCGCCCGGCGGCGTCAGGCCCATGCGGCAGAAGATGTCCGTCTGCGCGCCGAAGGCCTCGCGGTTCATGAAGTTGCCCCAGCGGCCGATGATCTGGCCGATCAGAAGGCCGTAGACCGCGAGATCGAGCATGGCCGGCAGCGACAGCTCCCGCTTGCGGCAGAAGAGCCAGAGCACCAGAACGCCCGCGATCACGCCGCCGTAGATGGCGAGCCCCCCGTCACGCACGGCGATGATCTGCGAGGGATTGGCCAGGTAATAGTCCAGGCGAAACAGCACGTAGTAGGCGCGCGCACCGACGATGACGATGGGGATGAGCCAGAGCATCAGGTCAAAAAAGTCGTCGGGGCGGATGCCGAAGCGCGGCGCGTGGTGGGAGCAGTAGAGCATCGCCAGCACAAAGCCCAGGGCGATCAGTACGCCGTAGAAATAGATGGTGAAGCCGAACACCGTGAAGCCGGCCGGGGGATTGAGATGCAGGTCGCCCAGCATCGGAAAGCTGATGACGGCGTCGCGCTGGATGTTTTCAATCAGAAACAGAGGCATGGATATCAGTCCTTTTTCGGTTCATAGATGGCAAAGGCCAGACGCTCGGGGCGGAGGACGTCGAGCAGGAAACGTTCGCAGTCGGCCTTGTCGATGCGCTCGAGCAGCTCCGGACCCTCCAGCGCGCAGTAGCCCTCGATGAGGCCGGAGGCCAGGGCAAAGCACACGCTTTCAAAGTCCTCCAGGCCGCGCAGCCTCGCGCCGAGGGAGGCGCGCTTGGCCCGCCGGAAGCGCTCTTCGTCGAGCCCGTTTTTCTCGAGCGCTTCGATTTCCTTCTTCACCTCCGCGAGCACCGCGTCCGGGTCCCGGCTCTCGCCGCCGAGGATCAGCATGGCCGCGTTTGTGATGAAGTCGGCCTCGTAGTCAAAGTCCAGGTTCAAAAGCCCCTTCGCGTAAAGCCGGGTGTAGAAGGGAGAGGAGCGGCCGAAGAGCGTGCGCAGCGCGAGGGAAGCGGTCAGGCGCCGGCGCAGCGCCTCTTCGCCCTTCGCCGCCGGCGCAAACTTCGCGCCGAGCAGGAATTGCGGCGCGGAGACCGGCATCGTCTCGCGGCTGTAGCTTTCCACGGGCAGCAGACTCTCCGCCGGGCCGAAATCGGCCTCCGGGACCGGCTGCGTCTCCTGCGGCAGCGCCTCACGGGCGATGGCGAGGATCCGCTCGGGATCTACGTCGCCCTCGACGCACAGCACCATGTTGCCCGGCGCGTAGAAGGCGCGGTGGCAGGCGTAAAGCGTTTCGGCCGTGATGGCGCGGATGCTCTCCTCGGTGCCGGCCACGCGCTCGCGCAGGGGATGGGAGGCGTAAAGCATGCCCAGCAGCCGGTAATAGAGGCCGAGACCGGGATCGTCCTCGCCCATCAGGATCTCCTGCGTGATGATGCCGCGCTCCTTTTCCACGGTCTCGTCCGTGAAATAGGGCGTGGAGACAAAGTGGAGCAGCATCCGGAGGTTTTCTTCGAAATGCTCGGTGCACTGGAAGAAGTAGGAGGTCATATCCGCCCCGGTGGAGGCGTTCGGATCGGCGCCGTTGGCCGTGAGGATGTCCAGGGCGTTGTCGCCGCCGGGCAGGTCGAACATCTTGTGCTCGAGATAGTGCGCCACGCCCGCCGGGGTGTCGATCAGCCTCCCGTCCAGCGTGAAGCGCCGGTGGGCGCCGCCGTAATCGGCCGCGAAGAGGGCGTAGCTGCTGCGAAAGCCCTTTTTTGGTACGACGCACAGGCGCAGGCCGTTGGGGAGGGTCTCTTCATAGAGAACTTCTCCGATGTGCTCAAAGCTCCTCCTGCGCATCGGCTTCCCCCTCTCCGTCTTCGGTCAAAAAGTAGATCAGATCGCAGTCCACGCTCTGCGCGACGGCCACGACGTCATCCTTCGTTACATCCTCGCAGAGCTCGGCCAGCTCCGCCGGACCGTAGTCCAGGCCGCGGAGGATCTGCGAGAGATAAAAGCCCTCCAGTTCGCCCTGGCTGTCCTCCGCCATGCGCAGATCGGCCGCGGCGCCGGCCTTGGCCGCCTGCAGCTCCTCGTCGCTGATCTCGCCCCGGCGCATGGCCTCGAGCTGGCGGAAGATCTCCGCCTGAGCAGCGTCTTTTTTGTCGCAGTCGATGCCTGCTGCCGCCAGCAGCAGGCCCTTGTGCGTGTCGATCATGGAGCCGGCGTAGTAGCACAGCTGCAGCTTTTCCCGAACGTTGGCAAAGAGCTTGCTGGTCGAGCCGCTGCCGAACACGCCGTTGAAGACCGTCAGCGCCGCAAGATCGGGGTCGTCCATGCACTCGCCCAGACGGAAGCCGATCACGAGCTTGCCCTGGCTGACGTCCATCGGCTCCGTGACCTCGCGGGGCTGATCCTCCAGCGCGTTCATACGGATCTCGGTGCCGAGCTCATAGTCGATCTCGCCGCGCGGCAGCGTCGAAAGCGTATCGCGCAGCAGGGCGGCCAGGCGCTTTCTGTCGGCGCGGCCGCAGTAGAAGATCTCGATGGGGCAGCTCTGCAGCAGGCTGCGGTAGTGCTTGGAGAGCTTCTGGTAGCGCACGTTTTTCATCTCGTCGATCCCGCCGAGGCGGCCGGCCGAGAAGTCCTCAAAGCAGCACATCTCCTCGATGCAGCGCATCACGGAATAGCTGCGCTTTTCGTTGACGCGGGCGCGCAGCGCGTCGAGCATCTTTTCCCGCTCGCTGTCTACGTATTGCGGCAGCAGCAGGCCGCCGCGCGTGGCGGGATTGAGCAGCAGCTCGCCCAGCAGCTCGCAGGCGGGACGCAGCACGTCCTCCTTCCCGGGCAGAAAGGCGCTCTCCGGGATGCTGGCGTAAAAGCCGAGGCACTGGATCTCGCCGATCCGGCGCACGACCGGCTCGATCGCCGTGCCGTAGAGCTCGTCGAGGCGGGCGGAGATGGCCTCCATGTCGCCGTAGCGGGTGCAGCCCCGGCGCAGCACAAAGGGGATCAGCGCGTTCATCGAGGCGGTCTCCCGCGTGAGCTGGGTCAGCAGATTGACGCTCAGACAGGCGGTTTTGAATTTGTCGGAGCGCAGATGGTTCAGCCAAACGCCCGGCAGCAGTTCCACGCGGCTTAGTTCCATAAAGGCACCTCCCGGCTTGTTTTTCTAAATATATATTATACCATAGTTTGTCCGCTTTTGGTAGATCGAGTTTCCGAAAAAGCAAAAAAGGAACCGGGAGAAAACTCTCGGTTCCTTTTTCGTTTGGGTTTACCAGGCCTCGATCTCCTTGACCGTCATGTCCCGCCCGGAGACAGGGGTCAGGTTATGGCTGCCGCAGAAGGGGCAGCGCATGCTGTTGAGGTCGATGCGGAACTCCTCGTCGCAGTCCATGCAGCTGGCGATGCCGGGCACGGTTTCGATGATGAGCTTGGTGTCCGCGTACTCGGTGCCGTCGGTCACGGCGGTCCAGCAGTCGGTCATGTAGTGAGGCACCACGCCGGACAGTTCACCGATCTCCAGCGTGACGGATTCGACGTGCGTCAGTTCTTCCTTCTTGGCGATGTTGCGCACCATGCGAAGCAGCGCGTCTGTCAGTCCGAGCTCGTGCATGCCTTAACCCGTGATCGCCTTGCCGATGATCTTGCCGGTCTTCTTGACCAGATGCTCGGCCACCTTGAAGGGCATGGTCTCGAACGCGCCGGCCTGCCAGTTGCGCACGTGCTTGAGGTGGATGGCGTCAAAGGCGCACTTGGTGGTGCACTGGCCGCAGCCGATGCACATGTACTCGTCGACCTTCGTGGCGCCGCAGCCGAGGCAGCGGGCGCATTCCTTCTTCACCTGCTCTTCGGTAAAGGTCACGCGGGCGTCGGCAAAGGTCTTGGCCTTGGCCTTGTTGTAGCCGGGGGTCTGGCGGTGGCCGCCGTCAAAGCCCTCGACGGGCAAAATGATGTTGTCCTTGTCGAGCGCGCGGTACTCGCGGCGGTCACGGCCCTTGGTGAGGGTCTGACCCTCGTGGACGTAGCGGTGCAGGGAGATGGCGGCCTCCTTGCCGGCGGCGATGGCGTCGATGGCAAACTTGGGGCCGGTGTACACGTCGCCGCCCACGAAAATGTCGGGCTGCGCGGTCTGATAGGTCAGGCTGTCGGCAATGGCGAGACCCTTCTTGTCGGTCTTGAGCTCGCCCACGTCCAGGCTGCCCCAGTCGACGGTCTGGCCGATGGCGCCGATGACGGAGTCGACTTCGATGCGCTCGAACTTGCCGGTGCCGACGGGCTTGCGGCGGCCCTTCTCGTCGGGCTCGCCCAGCTCCATGATCTCGACCATCAGAGCCTTGACCTTGCCGTTTTCACCGATGATCTCGGTGGGCGCGTTGAGGAAGCGGAACTGCACGCCCTCTTCCATGGCCTCGGCGGCCTCGTCCTTGTCGGCGGGCATCTCGGCCTGGGTGCGGCGGTAGATGATATAGGTCTCCTCGGCGCCGAGGCGGACGGCCGTGCGGCACACGTCCATGGCCACGTTGCCGCCGCCGATGACGGCGCAGCGCTTGCCGATGGCGGGCTTGTTGCCGAGGTTCACTTCGCGCAGGAAGTCAACGCCGCCGTACACGCCCTCGAGCTCCTCGCCGGGCAGGCGCAGCTTCGCGCTCTTCTGGGCGCCGATGGCGAGATAGAAGCCCTTGTAGCCCTCGTCGCGCAGCTGCTGGATGGTGACGTCCTTGCCGACCTCCACGCCGCACTTGAACTCCACGCCCATCTCCTTGAGGATGTCGATCTCGGCGTTGAGCACGTCCTTCTCGAGGCGGAAGTTGGGGATGCCGAGGGTCAGCATGCCGCCGGGCACCGGGTTGCGGTCGAACACGGTGACGGGGTAGCCCTTCTCGGCCAGGTAGTAGGCGCAGCTGATGCCGGCGGGGCCGGCGCCGATGACGGCGATCTTCTGGGGATAGGGACGGCCGATCTGGTTGAGCAGAGGCGGCACATAGCGGGTCTCCTCGTGCAGATCGTGGTCGGCGATGAAGCGCTTGACCTCGTCGATGGCCACGGCCTCGTCCACGCCGCCGCGGGTGCACTCGGCCTCGCAGCGCTTGTTGCAGATGCGGCCGCAGACCGCAGGCAGCGGATTTTCCTTCTTGATGAGTTTGAGCGCGTCGGTGTAGCGGCCCTGGGCGGCCAGCTTCAGATAGCCCTGGACGGCGATGTGCGCCGGGCAGGCGGTCTTGCAGGGGGCGGTGCCGGTCTCGACGACGTCCTCGTGGTTCTCGCGGTAGTCCACGTTCCAGGCGTGCTTGCCGATGAAGGTCTCGCTCAGCTTGGTGTAGCTGCTCTCCTTGAGCGGGGTCTGGGTGCAGAGCTTCTGACCGAGCTTCAGGGCGTTGGCCGGGCAGTTCTCCACGCACTGGCCGCAGGCCACGCACTTGGCCTCGTCGACCTCAGCCACGTAGTTGGAGCGGATAACGTCGCGCGCACCGAACATCAGACCCACGCGCAGGCCGAAGCAGGCGCAGGAGCAGCAGTTGCAGATGGCGGCGCTCTCGCCCATCTCCTCGATGTTGGGCATGTCGTGCATCAGGCCGTTGTCCTCGGCGCGCTTGATGATCTCAAGCGCTTCCTCGCGGGTGATCTGACGGGCGCGGCCGGTGCGGATGTAGTGCTCGGCGCCTTTGCCCATCTGGATGCACATTTCCTCGTCCAGGTGGCCGCAGCCGTCGCCCAGGGAGGTGCGTGAGGCACGGCAGGAGCAGGGGGAGACGGAAAAGGTGTCGTACTTGTCGAGGTAGTAGGACAGGCGGTCATACTTTTCCACGTCGGGGATGTCCTTGAGCGCGCTCTCCACGGGCACCACGCGCATCAGGCCGTAGCCGTTGGGCAGGATCGGGGTCATGTTCTGCATGCGGATGCGGGTGTACTCCTCAAAGGCGCGGCCGACCTCGGGATGGGTTTTCAGCAGTTCCTGGTTGTTGACCAGCATCTCCATAATGCCGGGGGCGAAGATCTGCATGTAGTAGCGGTCCTTGCCGTCCTCGCGGTCCCGGGTGCAGCGGAACACGCCGATCCAGGCCAGGTGCTTGGCGAGCTTTTCCACTTCTTCTTCGGATTTTCCGACCTTTTTGGCCAGATACTCCACGGTGCGCTCCTTGCGCAGACCCGCGGCGATGGCAACGTCGGCTTCGTCGTCGGTCAGGATGCTGGCCAGCGAATAGTACTCAGGGGCGTTCTCGTCAATCTTGTTGACCATGCCCGTGAGACCGCCGACCACTTTACAGAGTTTTACGATTTTCTGTCTCAGTTCAGCCATATCACACTCTCCAAATTTCCATAATGGCGCGGCGGCTTTCGCCCCGCAATCCTACAATTTTACATTGTAACGGAAATCGCCGGAAAACGCAAGAATTTCCTGCGTTTTCCGGTGGGTGTGATCACAGTTACAGTCCGATTTCCCGCGCCGCGCGCAAAAACCATCCGGCCGAGCCCGTATACCAGCTCCAGCCCGCCTCGCCTTCGCGTCCCGGCGCGGCGTAGACGTCCGCCGGGAGGACGAAGGGCTCGGCGCCGTAGCGCGTAAGCTCGTGGCCCTCCGGCAGCAGCAGGCGCAGCAGCTCGCGAGCCTCGTCTGTGCGGCCCGAGCGGTGCAGCGCCATGGCGAGCCAGACCGCCCCGTGGGTGTACTGCCCGCCGTTTTCCCGGAAGCCCTCGCCGTAGCTGCTGATATAGCCGGGACTCTCCTCGTCCGGGCCGTAAGGAGGATCGAAGAGCTTGACGAGGCTGTGCTCACGGTCGACGAGACGCTCTACCGCCTCGCCGAGCGCGGAGGCTGTCTGATCGGAGCTGCCGAAGCCGGAGAGCACCGCCCAGCTCTGCACGGTCGCGTCAATGCGGTCCTCACCGCCGAGCGCGCGGCCGTCCGGCCAGTAGCCGCGCAGATAGTGTCCGCCGACAAAGGCTGAGTCGGCAGCGCGCCCGGACTTTGCGGCGAGCTTGCGCCATCGCTCCGCACCGGGCTGCCCGAGGGCGTCCAGCAGCCCGGCAAAGCGCGCGGCGACGTGCGCCAGGAAAAAGCCCAGCCACACGCTCTCGCCGCCGGCGCGGTCGAGCCCGTCGTTCCAGTCGCCGCTGCCCATCCGCGGCAGGCCGTGACGCCCAAAACCGCGGGAAACGCTGCATTCCAGCGCCTTCTGCGCGTGCTCCAGCAGCGTCGCGCGGCCATCGGACTGCGGCGGCGCCTCGTAGCGGTCGCGCTCTGCGTCCGTCAGCGGGGGCGATGCGAGGAAGGGCTCCTCGCGCAGACAGAAGTCGCCGTCCTCCGTCGCGTCAAACCACTCGCACAGCGCCCAGGGCAGCCACAGCAGGTCGTCCGAGCAGCGGCTGCGCAGCCCGCGGTCGCCGTCCGGGTGCGGATGCCACCAGTGCATCACGTCGCCCTCCTCGTACTGATGGCGGGCAGCGTCGATGAGCCGCTCGCGCAGATAGCCGCTGTCGAGCGGCAGAATGTTGGCCGCGTCCTGCAGCTGATCGCGGAAACCGTAGGCTCCGCCGCTCTGATACAGGCTGCAGCGGCCGAGCAGGCGGCAGGCGATGACCTGCCAGGCGCACCAGCCGCCCAGCAGGTGCGCCGCGGCCGGATCTTCGGCGCGCAGCGGCGCGCGCTCGCAGAGCTTCGACCAATGGGACGTTGTCCGGCTGAGCGCGGCGAGGGCCGCGGCGGGCTTTAGCAGCTCTGTCAGCTCCTCCTCGCCGCAGCAGCCGCAGCCGAGCACCGTCAGGTGGCTTGCGTGCAGGCGCAGGCGGAAGGCCGCCGGCGCAAAGTCGCAGTCGATCTGCACGCGCTGGCTCGCTCCGGCGAAATACACCCGCTCCGGCAGCCAGGCGTCCGGGTTTTCGGCGCGCAGCAGCTGCCCCTCGCGGCGGCAGCGGACGCTGTCCGGCTTTGCCAGGCGCTGCGCCCAGAAGATTTCCAGATCCTCCGCGCCCTCGACGAGCAGCAGACGCACGTCTGTGTCGCGGGGGATGAAGGCGCTGGTCTTGATGCGGCGCTCGCCGATGCGCTTGTCCCAGACCGCGAGGCCCGGCGCGTAGCTCACCGTGCAGGCAAAGCCGTCGTTGGCGGCAAAGAGACTCACCGCGCGGCCCTCCCATTCGATCCACAGCGCCTCGCCGCCGGAGACGTCCTCCGGCAGGGCAGGAGGCAGCGTCAGCGGCATCTCCCGGGCGTTTTCCAGCCACAGAAAGCCGCTGCCGCAGTCGACGGCCAGAAAGCCGAGATGCCCGTTTGTCAGCATCTGCTGCCAGGGCCGCGCGGGCAGGGCGCCGCCCGCTTCAAAGGCAAAATCCCGCTCGCCCCAGGTATATGCGGGCACGGTCCCCGGCACGCGCGGTGCGCTCAGGGACGGGAGCAGCATGTCCGGCGGCAGCGGCCGCTCCTGCGCATAGCAGAGGGCGGCGCGGCTCTCGACCGTCTCCGCCGCGCTCATGGGCAGAATGTGCACGCCGCCGCGTGCGCCTAAGAGCGGCTCCAGGCCGTGGCGGGCCAGAAGCCGCGCGACGGCGCGGCGGAAGGGCTGGCGGTATTCCCCGGCCTCGTCGCTGAGATAGACGAGATCGGCCTCCAGCCCGGCCGAGCGCAGCAGCAGAAAGCGGCGCAGCAGCGCGTCGCAGTCACGCGCGTCGCTGCGGCAGGCGAGGATCGGCAGATCGCCGGAGACGCCGTAGGGCCACAGCGCGCGCTGCGGCGCGGCTTCATGGAGCCGGGGGCTTGTCAGCGCCGGAAGCAGTTCCATGGCACGGCCGATTTCCGCTGCGCTGAGCCCGAGCAGCGTGGCGGCACCGCCGATCATGCGGCCGCGCTCGGTTTCACCGGCCTCCAGGAGCCGCCCGGCGCCGTTGAGCGCTGCCTCCGCACCGGCGGCCAGACACAGCGCAAAGCGCAGCTCCGCCTTTTCCCCGGCGGGAAGCGAGATCTCCGCCTCCGCCGTGACATACGGGCGGGAGAGCCAGCCGAGGCCGCCGCCGACGTCCGCCGAGAAAGTGAGCGGCGCGCTCGCACGCAGGCACAGCCAGCAGCCGGAGACTTCGCCGCGCGGCAGGCGCCGGATCAGCAGTGCGCCGTCGCGCTCCTCGCTCCAAAGGCCAAGCCGCCAGAAAGACGGGTGGCTTTCCCAGTCGGCGCGGCGGGCCAGCACTGGTCGAAAATCCAGCCGGATGCGGACGCTGCGGCCGCGGGAGGATTTAAATTGCAGCACGCGGCATTCGCCCAGTTCACCGGCCGAGACGAAGGCGCTCACCGTCAGGCTCAGCGAGGGCTTCCACAGACTCCAGGACGCGCCGTCTTCGAGAAAGGTCCAGAATTCCGCGGCGTCGGGCAGCAGCGGCTCTCCGTCCAGGCTCAGCCGGAGCGCGCCGTCATAGGGCAGCAGCTCGCCGGCCAGCGCCCGGCTGCCGCCGCGTTCGTCGAGCAGCAGGTGGTAGGCGCCGTTGGAGAGCAGGCACATGCCCTTCTCCCCGGCAACGCCCCGGCGCAGCCAGCGCCCGGCCTCGCTGCGGACGTCCCGCGTTACGGGCGGCGCTTCCCGGCGGCGCACGAGCACGGCGCCGTCGCCGGGCTGCTCCTGCAGCAGCAGCTCATGGGCGCTCATGGCTCTGTCGCTGAAAAAGCGGCGGCGGATGCTGCCGTCGCAGAGGGCGTTGGCCGCGGCGAGCAGACTCATGCCCGCATGGTGCACCATCGTGCAGTCCACGACCTCGCCCGACGCGCTGCGGCAGCGGCCAGGCGTGAGGTCGAGCGCGTCCTTGAAGCCCCAGCGCCCCAGCATGCCGCGGCGCTCGAGACGGCGCAGATTCTGCACCGCCGCCCGGGGCGACACGGCCAGCGCCAGAAAGCTCGCGTAGGGCGCGATGACGGTCTCCCGCTCAGAGGCGCGCCGCAGCGCCAGCGCCGGGCAGCCGTGCGCCTTGTAGCGATAGTTTTTGTCGCCGTCGAGCGCAAAATAGGCGCTCTCGGAGATGCCCCAGGGCTGCCCGGGCGGTACGCAGCGCCGCTGCGCGTAGAGGCAGAAGCGACTGCTCTCGTAGAGGAGACTGCCGCGCTCCATCGGAAGAAACAGCGCCGGCATCAGGTATTCAAACATCGTGCCCGCCCAGCTGGCAAGGCCCCGGTAGCCGTCCTTCTGCAGCTGGCCGCGGCCGAGCCGCCGCCAATGCCGAACCGGCACGTCGCCCTTGGCGACGGCGAGGTAGCTTGTCAGCATCGCCTCGCTCGCCATCAGGTCGTACCAGCCGCCGGCGCCGCAGCCCTTCGCGGTGTCATAGGAAATATAGAAGAGGCCGCGCACGGGATCGTAGAGCGGCGAAAAATCCATCGGCGCGAGCAGCGCGTCGATGCGCCCGGCGAGGGCTGCGTCGCCCTGCTCCCGGGCAAAGGCGGCGGCCACGCGCAGCCCGGCCCAGCAGTTGCCGCTGTCCACGGTGGAGAGAAAGGGCGGGTGCAGCGACTGCAGGGTGCGGGTATCGTACCAGTTATAAAAGTGGCCGCGGCAGCGCGGCAAGCGCTCCATGCCTCCGACGAGCCGCCGGAGAAAGGCCAGCGCCTCGTCGGAGGGGATGACCGCCATGTCGCAGGCCGAGACGGCGGCGGCCGCCGCAAGCCCCATGTTGGTCGGGGACGTGCGGTGCGCCGGGCCCTTCGGCGGCTGATGCTGGACGTTGTCCGGCGGAAGAAAATGATCCTCCGCCGTGCAGAACTCCGCAAAATAGCGCCAGGTGTCCGCCGCGCGCTCTTTCAGCCAGTCCGCGTCCGCGCGGCTGAGACTCTCTGTGCGGAAGGCCGGCAGCGCGAGCGCGGCGGCCGCCGCCGGGGAGAGAAGCCACAGCAGACCCGCCGAGCGCCCGATCACCGTCGGGGACAGCAGCAGACAGAAAAGCCCCAGCGCCGCGGGCACGGCCATCGCGCGCAGCGTCGCTATCAGGCCGCCCTTGCTCTGCTCGCTCTGGGCGGCGGTCTCCCACTCGAGGAGCTTTTTGTGGGAAACAAGCATGCGCCACAGGGCGGTGCAGGCGGCCGAGAGGCAGACCCAGGCTTCCCAGGGCAGCAGCCACAGGCGCATGAGGCTCTGCACGATGGCACCTCCGACACCGGTGAGCAGCCGCGCGTAGCGCCGCAGGCGCGGCGAGGGGGAGGGGCTTCGCGCACTTTCGATGAGGCTGGACATCAGTCCGCCCAGCAGCGCCAGCAGCGCCGCCCAGGCCGACAGGCGCAGCCCGTAAAAGCGCAGGAAAAAGCCCGCCAGAACGGCAAGCAGCGTCATCGGCGCGAGCAGACTCCGGCGCAGGCTGTCGAACAGCCGCCAGCGGTCGATCGGCCGCAGGTCGCGGCCGCGGCGGAAGAGCCAGGGACTGTTCTGCCAGTCGCCTCGCACCCAGCGGTGCAGGCGCTTGTAGTAAGACAGCGGCCGGGAGGGAAAGCCGTCGGCAAAGACCGCGTCCCCGAGATAGCCGCCGCGCAGGAAGGCGCCCTCCAGCGCGTCGTGCGAGAGAACGGACTGCGGGGGGATGCGTCCGGAAGTGCAGGTCAAAAGCGCGCGGCAGTCCAGGATGCCCTTGCCGGCAAAGCCGCCGCAGTCAAAGACGTTCATATACAGCTCGCCGCAGAGGCTGCCGTAGGGATCGCTGCCGCCCGGCCCGGCAAAGATCAGAGCAAAATCCGTGGCGTTGGCGCTTTTGAGCTCCGTCGCCAGCCGGGGGTGGATGAGACCGTAGCCCTTTGTCACAACGCGCTTGTCCGGGTCGATGACGGCGCGGTTGAGCGGGTGGAGCATGGCGCCGATCAGCGCGAGCGCGGCGCCGGGCTGCATGCGCGTGTCGCTGTCGAGCGTGAGGATGTAGCGTGTGCCGGCAAGCGCGTCGCGCTCCCCGGTGACGGAGAGGGCGGATGGCTCGTCGGCCAGAAGCCGCGCCAGCTCCAGCAGCGCCCCGCGCTTGCGCTCCTCACCGCTCCAGCGCTCGCCGTCGAAGGAGCGCGGGCGGGTGAAGAGATAAAAGCCGCCGCCGCAGCGCAGGTTCAGCGCGTTGACGGCCTCGCGGGCAGCGCGCAGCACGGCCAGGTCCTCCTCCGTCTCCTCGGTGTCGGCGGCGGGCAGATCGGCCAGGATGCCGTAGAGGAGGTTCGGCCCGGCCCTCCGATGCGCCAGACGGAATTCCTCCAGCCGGCGGCAGAGCTTTTCGACGCTCTGCGCGTCCGTCAGCAGCGCCGAGAGCACGCAGAGCGTCTTGCCCTCGGGCGGCACGCCCCCGGTCAGATCCATGCGGGGCAGACGCCGGGGCGGGACGGCGTGCAGCAGCGCGAGATCCACGACACCCTTGACGAGCTCCGACACGGGGAGCAGCAGCAGGGGCGCGGCCCACACGCTGCCGGCGGCAAAGGCCAGCAGCAGACTCAGGAAAAGGCTCGTGAGGATGAGAGCGGCGATGTAGAGCCCGGCGCCCGCGTCCGTCGGCTCGTCGAAGAGGAAAAATCCGACGTGCCGGCCCTCTTCCCTGGCTTTCTGCGTCAGGCGGCGGGCGAGCAGATGCTCCTCCGCGCCCTCCGCGCGGGCCAGAGCCTCCAGCCGTTCAAGATAGATCTGTCGGCTCTCCCGGTCCATGTGAGCGTACACGTCCCCGGGATCCTCGCGGAAGGCGGCGTCGCAGCAGTCGGCATCCCGCAGCAGCTCCTCCATGTCCGCGCCGCCGAGCCAGCGCAGCGAGGAAAACAGCGCCTCGAGCGCGTCGCGCTGGGGTGTTGTGTCGGCGGCATAGGGCAGCGTGTCGCACACGGCGGCCGTCGCCTCCAGAATCGCGGCGCGCATGGCGGCCGGGAAGAGCAGCAGCTCCCGCCGCCGCAGCGGCGTGACGGTCTGAAAACCGCGCAGGTATGCCGCGCAGCGCCCGGCGTCCAGCCAGCCCTGGCCGGAGGAGAGAAGCGTCCGGCAGAGCGAGAGCATCAGGAGTCCCTGCCCGCCGCTGCGCTGCCGCCTGGCGCGGCGCAGATCGGCGAGGGCGGCTGCGCCCTCCCGCTGCGCCAGGTACCAGTTGTCCAGCAGCCATTCGCAGGCGGCCGGGACGGTGTCGGCTTCGGCATAGCGGCGGTAAATGGCGTCGTGGCAGCGGCGGATGGCGGCCAGATGGCGGCGCAATTCGCCTGCCGCGGCCGCGGCAGAGCCCTCGCCGCCCGGCTCCAGCAGCTTCGCGCTGTTGGCGGCAAAGGCGGAGAGCTTTTCTTCTTCGATGTACAGCCCGGAAAAAATCTGATCCATGAGGCACCTCGCGAATAGGATTCCTTTCCAGTTTTCCCCGGGAGGAAAGGAAATATGCGGCAGACGGCTTGACAAGCGGGCGGGACTGTGATAGATTTTTCCGAGGATAAACGTTTTCCGCCGCGCCCCGAGGCGCGGCGGCTTTTTTGTGGTTTTTTATGGATAGAAAGGATGAGTGCAATGCCCTTTGATTATGACGTCATTATTGTCGGCGCCGGCCCCGGCGGCATTTTCTCCGCCTGGGAGCTGAGCAGACTTGCGCCTTCGATGCGGATCGCCGTGTTTGAGCTCGGCCGTCCGCTGGATCAGCGCAAGTGCCCGATCGACGGCAAAAAAATCAAGTCCTGCGTCAAATGCCCGGTGTGCAGCATCATGAGCGGCTTCGGCGGCGCGGGCGCTTTCTCCGACGGAAAATACAACATCACCAACCAGTTCGGCGGTACGCTCTACGAGTACATCGGCAAGCAGGAGGCCATCGACCTGATGCGCTATGTGGACGAGATCAACGTCAGCCACGGCGGCGCGGGCACGAAGCTCTATTCCACCGCCGACACGAAGATCAAGCGCATGTGCCTGGAAAACGGCCTGCATCTGCTGGACGCGCAGGTGCGCCATCTCGGCACGGACATCAACTACGTCGTGCTCGAAAACCTCTACCGCGAGCTCAAGGAGCGCGTGGACTTCTTCTTCAACACCGCCGTCACCGACGTCAAGCGCATCGAGAACGGCTATCTCGTGCAGGCAGGCGAGCGCGGCTACAGCTGCCGCCAGTGCGTCATTTCCGTCGGCCGCAGCGGCAGCAAGTGGATGGAATCCGTCTGCCGCGAGATGAACATTCCCACCAAGTCCAACCGTGTGGATATCGGCGTGCGTGTGGAGCTGCCGGCGGAGGTCTTTGCCCACCTGACCGACGAGCTCTACGAGAGCAAGATCGTCTACCGCACGCAGAAGTTTGAGGATCTGGTGCGCACCTTCTGCATGAATCCCCACGGCGTCGTGGTCAACGAGAACACCAACGGCATCGTCACCGTCAACGGCCACAGCTATGAAGATCCGGCCAAACATACCGAAAACACCAACTTCGCCCTGCTCGTGTCCAAGCACTTCTCCGAGCCCTTCAAGGACTCCAACGGCTACGGCGAGAGCATCGCGCGCCTGTCGAACATGCTGGGCGGCGGCGTGATCGTGCAGCGCTTCGGCGACCTGGTGCGCGGGCGGCGCAGCAACGAGGCCCGCATCCGCGACAGCTTTGTCACCCCGACCCTCGCGGCAACGCCCGGCGACCTGAGCCTCGTGATCCCCAAGCGCATCCTCGACGGCATCATCGAGATGATCCACGCCCTGGACAAAATCGCGCCGGGTACCGCCAACGACGACACGCTGCTCTACGGCGTGGAGGTGAAGTTTTACAACATGGAGGTCGAGCTCGACCGCAATCTCCAGACCTGCAGCGAGGGCCTTTACGTCATCGGCGACGGCTCTGGCGTGACCCATTCGCTCAGCCACGCCTCCGCCAGCGGCGTGCACGTTGCGCGCTGCATCGCGGGGAAATAATCAACGGCAATAAAAGAATGAGGAGACTCCCGTCTCCTCATTCTTTTTGCTTTTCGCGCAGCTTTCTCCGCCGCCGGCTGATGCTGCGCTCCAGTTCGCCGCTGCGGATGAGCTCTGCCAGCACCAGCTGCTCATAGACCGGTACGGCGCAGGAATAGAAGCCGAGCTTTTCCTCATACAGCGGCAGCAGCTCCTCCGGCAGCACCATATAGCCCATGCGCATCGAGGGCGCGAGGGTCTTGGAAAAGCTGTTGAGATAGATCGTGCGCTCCGGCGCGAGGGAAAAAAGCGTCTCCACCTGGCGCGTGCTCACCGCGAGCTCCGAGCCGTAGTCGTCCTCCACCAGATAGCCGCCGCGCGCCCTGGCCCAGGCGGCGTACTCATGCCGCCGCGCCGCCGAGGCGCTCACGCCGCTGGGGTAGCTCTGGTAGGGCGTCACGTGCAGCACCGAGGCTGCGCTATTTCGCAGCGCCGCGCCGTCCACGCCGTCAGCGGCCATCGGCAGCCCCTCGCATTCGGCGCCGTTTGCCTCGTAAACCCGGCGGATCGTCTCGTAGCAGGGCTCCTCGCGCGCGTAGAACCGCTCGCGCCCCAGCAGCTGGATCACCAGCGCGTAGAGATACTCCGCGCCGGAGCCGACAA
Organism: Oscillospiraceae bacterium; assembly: GCA_902801295.1. GTDB lineage: Bacteria > Bacillota > Clostridia > Oscillospirales > Oscillospiraceae > Limivicinus. The sequence goes on from CADCHN010000002.1 coordinate 93,569, forward strand.
CGATCTGCTCCGGCCGCACCAGAATCCCGCGGCTGCGCGCGAGATAGGCGGCAATCTCCACCCGCAGCTCGCCGCAGCCGTAGTTGGGCGAGCGCGTCAGGATGCGTTCCCCGTAGTCCGAGAGCACCCGGCGCATGATCTTTGCCAGCGATGAAAAGGGGAGATCCTCCGCTGCGTCCGGCAGGCTCATCTCCTCGATACTGGCCCGCGGCGCCGCCGCGGCCGCACCGCCAAAGGCGGAATAGAGCCCGCTGCGCTCGCGCGCGACGGCGTAGCCCTCGTCGGTCAGCAGCGAGAGCGCGTGTTCCACGGTGATAAGGCTCAGCCCCAGCTCCGCTGCCAGCTGCCGCTTCGAGGGCAGGCGGCTGCCCCGCGGCAGCACGCCGGAGACGATGTCCTCCTTGAGCTGCCGGTAGAGCTGCAGATAAGCGCTCTCGCCGGACTTCCGGTCGATCTGATACTTCATGGCAAAGCTCCAAACTGGTCTTGTAAAAATATACAAATCTGGTGCTGTTCATAAGTCCAGAAGCAGTATATAGTGGGGGACAGAAAATGTCAAGGAGCTGAGCGACGTGGAAAAAATGCCGATCAAAAAACTGACCGTGACCGCCGTATTGCTGGGCATGAACATCATCATGAGCAGCAGCATTCTGAGCGTCCCGGTGCCCGGCGGGCACATGTACCTCAACGACGTGATCATCGTCATGGCTGCGCTGATCCTCGACCCCTTCTGTGCCTTCATCGTGGGCGGCTTCGGCGCCTTTCTGGGCGACATGATCTTCTATCCGACGCCGATGTTCGTATCCCTCGTGACCCACGGGCTGCAGGCGGCGCTGATATCCGTTTTCGTGCGCCGCGTGCTGAAAACGAAGCCGCTGCCCTCCGCGATCCTCGCCGCCGTCCTCGGCCTGATCCTCACCGTGACGGGCTACACCCTCGGCCGCGCCTACATTTACAGCACTCCCGCCTACGCCGTGATGAAGTTCCCCTTCCAGATCCTGCAGACGGCCGTTGGCTCCGCCATTGCGCTGGCGCTCTATTTCGGCACGCCGATCCGGAAGATCGCGCAGCGCGAGCTGAAGGACGCGATTTAATTCGGAATGAAAAACAAAGGAGCGGGTCATACTGGTTGACAGTATGACCCGCCTCGGTTATAGTGGAGACAGGAACTCACAAAGGAGGAGCGACACATGGCAAACAAATACGCGGGCACCAAAACCGAAAAGAATCTCTGGGAGGCCTTTGCCGGCGAATCCCAGGCCAGAAACAAGTACACCTATTTTGCCTCCGCGGCGAAGAAGGAGGGCTATGAGCAGATCGCAGCCCTGTTTCTGAAGACGGCGGAGAACGAGAAGGAGCACGCCAAGCTCTGGTTCAAGGAACTGGGCGAGCTTGGAAATACGGCGCAGAACCTGGAGCACGCCGCCGAGGGCGAGAACTTCGAGTGGACCGACATGTACGAGCGCATGGCGCGCGAGGCCGAGGAAGAGGGCTTCCCCGAGCTGGCCGCCAAGTTCCGCGGCGTCGGCGCGATCGAGAAGATGCACGAGGAGCGCTACCGCGCGCTGCTCAAGAACGTCGAGACCGCGCAGGTCTTTGAAAAGAGCGAGGTCAAGGTCTGGGAGTGCCGCAACTGCGGCCACATCGTGGTCGGCACCAAGGCGCCCGAGGTCTGCCCGGTCTGCAGCCACCCGCAGAGCTACTTTGAGGTCCACGAGGCTAACTACTGAGCGAAAACGATCAAAAGCCGTGAAAGCATTTGCTTTCACGGCTTTTTTTGTTCTATGCTCGAAGCACTCAGTTGGCCGCTTTCATCGACAGGAAGGCGTTGATGAAGCCGTCGAGGTCGCCGTCCATGACGGCGAAGATGTTGCCGGTCTCGTACTCGGTGCGCAGGTCCTTGACCAGCTGGTAGGGCATGAACACGTAGGAGCGGATCTGGCTGCCCCATTCGATCTTCATCTGCACGCCCTTGATGTCGCTGATCTTTTCGAGGTGCTCGCGCTCCTTGATCTCGGCTAGGCGCGCGCGGAGCATGTTTTTGCAGTTCTCCAAGTTCTGAAAGTGGCTGCGCTCCACCTGGCTGGACACCACGATGCCCGTGGGCTTGTGGATCAGACGCACGGCGGAGGAGGTCTTGTTGACCTTCTGGCCGCCCGCGCCGGAGGAGCGGTAGACCTGCATCTCGATATCGTCGTCCTTGAGCTCGATCTCGGTGTCGTCGGCGGCGATCTCGGGCATGACCTCGACCGCGGCGAAGGAGGTGTGGCGGCGGCCGGCGGCGTCAAAGGGGCTGACGCGCACCAGGCGGTGCACGCCGTGCTCGCTCTTGAGGAAGCCGTAGGCGTTCTCGCCCTCGATCATGATGGTGGCGCTCTTGAGGCCGGCCTCGTCGCCGTCGAGGTAGTCCATCACCTTCACCTTGTAGCCGTGGCGGTCGGCCCACATGTTGTACATGCGGTAGAGCATCGAGGCCCAGTCCTGCGCCTCGGTGCCGCCGGCGCCGGCGTGGAAGGTGAGGATGGCGTTGTTGGCGTCGTATTCGCCGGAGAGCAGCGTGCCGAGACGCATGGCCTCGGCCTTCTCGGTGAAGTCGGCAAACTCGCTCTGCAGCTCCTCAAGCATGGAGTCGTCCCCCTCCTCGAGCGCCATGTCGCAGAGCGTGTACATATCGTCCCAGGCGGCGCAGAGCTTCTGATAGCCCTCCACCTTGGCCTTGAGCGTTTTCAGGCGCTTTTGCACGCGCTGGGAGTTGGCCACGTCGTTCCAGAAGCCCTCGCGCTCGCTGGCGGCCTCAAGCTCCTCGATCTCCTTTTGGGCAGCCTCCAGCTTCAGCGCGCCGCGCAGCACCTCCAGCGTGGGCTTGGCGGCGTTGAGTTTGCCTTTATATTCTTCAAATTCAAGCATGATCGTTCGTTCTCCTCAAGATTAGTCGATATATTATATACAAAAAAAGCCATCTTGTAAATGCGTAATTTTATCGGCTTTTTTCTTGATGGAAGGGGAATGAGCCCTTTTCTTTTGGGAGGCTTTATGATATACTGTGTTCCGTGGCATGTCCTTTTAAAATTTATATAAACATAGAGGAGAAAACAGAGATGATTGCACACGGCAAAGAGATCAAGGTTTTCACCGGCAACGCCAATCCCGACCTGGCCAGAGACATTTGCAGCCAGCTCTATATCAAACTGGGCGACTCCAACGTGGGGCAGTTTGCCGACGGCGAATGCTCCGTCTCCGTTTACGAGCCCGTTCGCGGCAAAGACGTGTTCATCGTCAATTCCACCTGCAACCATGTCAACGACAACCTGATGGAGCTGCTCATCATGATCGACGCCATGCGCCGTGCCTCCGCCGGCCGCATCACCGCCGTTATTCCTTATTTCGGCTATGCCCGTCAGGACCGCAAGGCCAAGAGCCGCGACCCCATCTCCGCCAAGCTCGTCGCCAATCTGATCACCGCCGCCGGCGCTGACCGCGTGCTGACCATGGACCTGCACGCCGCCCAGATCCAGGGCTTCTTCGATATCCCGGTGGACAATCTCATGGGCGCGCACCTGTTTGCCAAGCACTATCTCAAGGTCTTCGGAAAGAATAACGAGGAAGTCATGGTCGTCTCTCCCGACGTGGGCAGCACCGCCCGTGCCCGCGCCTTCTCCATGAGCCTCGGCACCAACATGGCCATCGTGGACAAGCGCCGCGAGAAGGCCAACCAGTCCGAGGTCATGAACATCATCGGCAACGTCGAGGGCAAGATCTGCATCCTGCTTGACGATATCGTCGATACGGCCGGCTCCCTCTGCGGCGCCGCCAAGGCCATCAAGGAGATCGGCGGAGCGAAGGAAGTCTATGCCTGTGCGACCCACGGCGTGCTCTCCGGCCCGGCGCTTGAGCGTATTGAGAACAGCTGCATCAAGGAGCTGCTGCTGCTCGATACCATCCCCTATCCCAGCGACAAGCCCCGGGTAGAAATAATCCACTACCTCTCTACGGCGTCCATCTTCGCCGAGGCGATCCGCCGCATCTCCGAAGAGGTCTCCATCGCCAGCATTTTCGACACCTGATGGCCCTCTTTCAAGCATCCGGCGGCGTTCGCTGGCTGATCGTCTGCCTCGGCAATCCCGGAGCGCGCTATGAGGGAACGCGCCACAACGCGGGCTTCATGACGGCCGACGCCCTGGCGAAAAAGCTGAAGGTCAGCATCAACCGCGCGCGCTTTCACGCGCTGACCGGCAAGGGCGAGATCGGCGGAGAGAGCGTGCTGCTGATGAAGCCGCAGACCTATATGAACCTCTCGGGCGAGGCTGCCGCCGAGGCCGCGAAGTTTTATAAAATCCCGCCGGAACGGGTGATCGTCGTCTCGGATGAGACGGCTCTGCCCATCGGGAAGCTGCGCGTGCGCAGCAAGGGCTCCGCCGGCGGACACAACGGCCTCAAAAGCATCATCGCCTGCCTCGGCTCCGATCAGTTCCCCCGCATCCGCCTGGGCGTGGGCGCACCGCCCCACGAGGACTACGACATGGCCGACTGGGTGCTGTCCGCCTTCAAAAACCAGGACGCGGAGGACATCGCCCAGGCTGCCGAGCGGGCCGCCGAGGCCGTGATGAGCTATATCACCGAGGGCCCCGAGCGCACAATGAACAAGTTTAACTAAAAAATTATCTATAACGTGAGAATACAGAAAAGAAGGGGTTGTGCCCATGAAGAAAACATGCATCGCCATGCTGCTGGCGGGCGGACAGGGCTCCCGCCTCTATGCGCTGACGCAGCAGGCGGCCAAGCCCAGCGTTCCCTTCGGCGGCAAATACCGCATCATCGACTTTCCTCTTTCCAACTGCGCCAATTCCGGTATCGACACCGTCGGCGTACTGACGCAATACCGCCCCCTGCAGCTCAACAGCTACATCGGCAACGGCCAGCCCTGGGATCTGGACGTCACCGAAGGCGGCGTCTACATCCTGCCGCCTTACCTCGGTGCCAACGAGCAGGGCTCCTGGTTCACCGGCACCGCCAACGCCATCTTCCAGAACATGGCCTTTATCGAGCACTACAATCCCGAAAACGTGCTCATCCTCTCCGGTGACCACATCTATAAGATGAACTATGCCGATATGCTGCGCGAGCACATCGAAAAGGACGCGGCCTGCACGATCTCCGTGCTGACGGTGTCCCTCGAGGAAGCCACCCGCTTCGGCATCATGAACGTGGGCGAGGACGGCTACGTCAACGAGTTTGAGGAAAAGCCCAAGCACCCGAAGAGCAATCTGGCCTCGATGGGCGTGTACATCTTCAACTGGCCCAAGCTCCGTCAGTACCTGATCGAAGACGACGCCGACCCGAACTCCAGCAAGGACTTCGGCAAGAACATCATCCCCAAGATGCTCGCCGCGGGCGAAAAGCTCTGGCCCTACCGCTTCCAGGGCTACTGGCGGGACGTCGGCACCATTACGAGCCTCTGGGACGCGAACATGGACATGCTGTCCACGACGCTTATCAATCTCTACGATCCCGAGTGGCCCATCGCCAGCCGCAGCCCGATCTGCCCGCCGCACTATACCGGTCCGGACGCCGAGATCATCCACTCCATCGTCACCGAGGGCTGTGAGATCGACGGCCATGTGGAAAACTCGGTGCTTTCCTCCTCCGTCCGCGTGGAGAAGGGGGCCAGAGTGCACTACAGCGTGCTGATGCCCGGCGCCGTTGTGGAAGAGGGCGCCACGGTGGAATACGCCATCGTCGGCGAGAACACCGTCATCGGCAAGGGCGCCCATGTCGGCGCCGAGCCCGACGGCAGCGACAGCTGGGGCGTCGCCACCTGCGGCCCCGATCTGAACATCCGCCCGGGCGCCCAGGTGCCCGCCAGCGCCATGATTTACACGAGCGAGGAGGTTTGAGCCATGCTGGATTTCCACGGAATCGTATTTGCTTACCGCGCGGCTCCCGCGCTCGGTGAGCTTGTCAGCCACCGCACCGCCGCGTCTCTGCCCTTCTGCGGCCGCTACCGTCTCATCAATTTCCCGCTCTCTTCAATGATGAACGCCGGTATCCGCGACGTCGGCGTCATCATGCAGCGGGACTATCAGTCGCTGCTTGACCACCTGGGCAGCGGCAAGCCCTGGGATATGAGCCGCAAATCCCGCGGCCTGCGCATCCTGCCGCCCTTCGGCCTGCCCGAATACCACAAGGGCAACTACGCCGGCACCATGGAGGCTCTGCTTGCCGTCAGCGCCTACATCCGCGATATCCCGCAGAAGCACATTGTGCTGATGCTGGGTGATCTGGTCGCCAATATCGACCTGCAGCCCATCCTGGAGCAGCATCTGCGCTCCGGCGCTGCCATCACCGCGATCTGCGCCGACCACACCCCGGCCGGCGCCCGCCACCGCTTTGTGCTCGGTGAGGACGGCTTCGTGAAGGAAGCGCTCTACGACGTGAAGGACGGCGAGGGCCTGTCCTCCCTCGAGGGCTACGTCATCGAGAAGGAGACGCTCCTGCACCTGATGGAGCAGTGCCACGCGCACAACTACTACCGCTTCCACCGGGACGGCATCGGCCTGTTTCTGGCCGAGGGCGGCAAGATGGATGTGGCCGTGCACGAGGGCTACGCCGAGATGATCCACAGCGTGGAGGACTACTACCACGCCAGCAGAGATATGCTCGACCCGGCCAAGCGCCACCAGGTCTTCCCAGCCGACCGCCCGGTCCGCACCAAGAACCACGAGGGCGTGAGCACCTATTACGGCGAGCACGCCGTCTCCCGCAACAGCCTTGTGGCGGATAACTGCATCATTGAAGGCGAAGTGGAAAACAGCATCGTCTTCTCCGGCGTGCGCATCCGCGAGGGCGCCAAACTGAAAAACTGCATTGTGTTCCGCAACTGCGTCATCGGGGAGAACGCCGAGCTCAACTGCGTGATCTCCGACAAGGACTGCAGCTTTGCCCCCGGCACCGTGCTCTGCGGCAGCGAGAGCCTGCCCATTGTCGTCGGCAAGGGCAAAAAGATCTAATGATTCCCTCTCCCCCGGCTATGCCGGGGGAGAGAACCCGAGATTCTATTCCAAAGGAGTACATTCGTTTCTATGATCGGTCAGATTTCCCGCGACGAAGTGCGCAGCGCGATTGAGGACAAGCTCTGCGCCCATTTCGGCGTCACCGGCGCCACGGCTACCGACGACCAGATTTTCCAGGCGACCGCCATCGTGATCCGCGAGATCATGAGCCGTCTGCTGGTAGCGGAGGATCCCAAGCGCAACAATAAAGAAGTACATTACATGTCCATGGAGTTCCTCATGGGCCGCAGTCTGATGAAGAACGCCTTTAACCTGGGCATTTCAGACGCCATCACCGGCGCGCTGGCGGACATGGGCCGCAGCGCCGTGGATATTTTCGAGGCCGAGCCGGACGCCGGCCTCGGCAACGGCGGCCTCGGCCGTCTCGCCGCCTGCTATATGGACAGCCTGGCGACGCTGGGCATGGAGGCCACGGGCTACTCTCTGTGCTATGAGCTCGGCATCTTCAAGCAAAAGTTTGTCGGCGGCAGGCAGACCGAGGTGGCCGACAACTGGCGCAGCTCGATGGAGAGCTGGCTGATCTCCCGCTATGAGGACGCTGTGGAAGTGCGCTTCGGCGGCCAGATCTCGCCGCAGTGGGATAACTACGGCCACTATCACGCCGAGCACACCGGCTACACCGCCGTCACCGCCGTGCCGCGCGACATGCTGATCGCCGGCTACGACGGCAAGAGCGTCAACACCCTGCGCCTCTGGGAGGCGCACAGCCCCAACTCGCTGGATATGTACCTCTTCTCCGAGGGCGAGTACGTCAAAAGCATGGAGCAGCGCACGATGACCGAGGTCATCACCAAGGTGCTCTATCCCGCCGACGACCACATCGAGGGCAAGACCCTGCGTCTCAAGCAGCAGTATTTCTTCGTCTCGGCCAGCGCGCAGGACATCGTGCGCAAGCACATCGCCAAGTGGGGCGACGTCAGAAGCTTCGCCGAGCACCACGTCATCCAGATCAACGACACCCACCCGACCCTCATCATCCCCGAACTGATGCGCCTGCTGATGGACGAGCACGGCCTCGGCTGGGACGAGAGCTGGGAGATCGTGCGCCACAGCGTGGCCTACACCAACCACACCGTCATGAGCGAGGCGCTGGAGAAGTGGCCGCAGGATCTGATCCAGAAGCTGCTGCCGCGCCTGTGGGAGATCCTGTGCGAGATCAACAAGCGCTGGGTCAACTTCCTGGTCTACAACTTCGGCCAGGGCGAGCGCGTGGGCCGCAACATGATCATCCGCGACGGCCAGGTGCACATGGCCAACCTCTGCCTTGCCGCCTGCTATAAGGTCAACGGCGTCTCCCGCCTGCACGGCGACATCATCAAGCGCGACCTCTTCGCCGACCTCAACTCCATCCGCCCCGACCGCTTCACCTATGTCACCAACGGCATCGACCACCGCCGCTGGCTCAGCCAGATCAACCCCGGCCTGCACAGCCTTATCTGCGATCTGCTGGGCGACGACGGATACATGCTCGAGCCCGAGCGGCTGGCTGAGCTCAATGCCTTCGCCACCGATGCGCAGGTACTGCGCCGCGTGGAGGAGATCAAGAATGAGAACAAGCGCCGCTTCGCGGCTTTTGCCGCCCGCAACGACGGCTTCACGCTCAACACCGACGCGGTGATGGACGTGCAGGTCAAGCGGCTGCACGAGTATAAGCGCCAGCTTCTGTGCGCGATGCGCATCACCGCGCTGCAGATGCAGCTGCACGACGATCCGAACTGCGACTTTGTGCCCCGCACCTTCGTCTTCGGCGCCAAGGCCGCGGCCGGCTACAAGACCGCCAAGCGCATCATCGAGCTGCTGCTGAGCCTGCAGAACGACGTGAACAACGACCCGCTGTGCAAGGGCAAGCTGCAGGTTTACTTCGTCGAGAACTACCGCGTCTCCGCCGCCGAGGCCATCATGCCCGCCGCGCAGGTGTCCGAGCAGATCTCCACCGCCGGCAAGGAAGCCTCCGGCACCGGCTGCATGAAGCTGATGATGAACGGCGCCGTGACGATCGGCACGCTCGACGGCGCAAACGTCGAGATGTACGAGCGCCTGGGCGACGAAAACATGTTCCTCTTCGGCCTGCGCACCGAGGAGATCGAGGACTGGCGCCGCCGCGGCTACCGCCCGCTGGATATCTTCAACAGCGACGGCGAGCTGCAGCGCATCTTCCGCCGTTTCCGCGAGGGCTTTGCCGACGGCAAGAGCTATTCCGACCTGGTCTCCATGCTTAACTACGGCGGCGACCAGTACATGCTGATCGCGGACTACCACTCCTACGCCGACTGCCAGACCCGTCTGTACGACCGCATCCGCAATCGGGACGAGCTTGCCCGCCTGGCGCTGGTCAACACGGCGCAGAGCGGCTTCTTTGCGGCCGACCGCGCCATCCGCGAGTACGCCAACAATATATGGATGCTGTGAAACGCAATCCGACGATCACGGTGATCGGTGGGGCCAATACCGATATCGGCGGCGGCCCCGCCGCCTCCTTGCGCCTGTATGACTCCAACCCCGGCGTCATTACGCTGCGACAGGGCGGCGTGGGGCGCAATATTGCCCACAATCTCCGCCTGCTCGGGCTGGACGTGCGGCTCATCGCCGCCGTCGGGGACGACCTGTTCGGCCGTGGCCTGAAGGCCGACTGCGAGGCGCTGGGCATGGACGTGAGCCGGATGCTCGTCGTGCCCGGCGCGCGCTCCTCGACCTATCTGTACGTCACGAACGCCGCGGGGGATATGCACGTCGGCATCTCGGACATGGATATCGTGGGCTATATCACGCCGGACTACCTGCGGCCGCTGATGGAGGAGATCAACGCCTCCGATGCGGTGGTGCTCGACGCAAACCTCAGCGAGGAGACGCTGGATTATCTGGCCGAAGCCTGTACCGCGCCGATGTATGCCGACCCGGTATCCACGGCCAAGGCGCCGCGGATGAAAAAGCTGCTGCCGCGCCTGACCGGCTTCAAGCCGAACGCGCTGGAGGCGGCGCTGCTGACCGGAGAGAACTATCCCGGCAAGGCGGCCAGGGCGCTGCTCGGACTGGGCATCCGGCGGGTCTTTGTCAGCCTTGGCGCGGGCGGCCTGCTCGCGGCGGAGGGCGGCGAGGTGCTCCGCCTGCCCTGTGTTCCCGGACGAGTGGTCAACACGACCGGCGCGGGCGACGCGGCGATGGCCGCCGTCGTCTGGGCGGGCGTGCAGGGCTTCGACTTGCGCCGAACCGCGGAGGCCGCCCTCTCCGCCGGCGCCCAGACCTGCGCCGTCGAGGATACGAATAACCCTGATTTGAAACTGTGAAAAGAAGTGAATGCTCCATCGCGAAGGCGATGGAGCATTTGCTTTCATATACTTTTTTTCAAAACAAGCTGCAAGATCCGCCGCTCGATTGCGAGAGGATAGATGAGGCGGAAAGGAAGTGACGCATATGGAGGACGCGCAGATCATTGACCTGCTTTTTGAGCGCTCGGAACAGGCGATCCGCGAACTGGACAAGAAATACGGGGCCGCCGTGACGAAAACAGCGGCCAACATCCTGCGCAGCCGCCGGGATGCGGAAGAGTGTGTCAACGATACCTGGCTTGCGGTTTGGGACAGTATTCCGCCTCACCGCCCCGATCCGCTGGCCGGCTACGTTTGCCGCATCGCCCGCAATCTGGCGGTGTCGAAGCTTCGCGGCGAGACGGCGCAGAAACGAAACGGAAGCCTGGATCTGGTGCTCGACGAGCTGGAGGACTTCATCCCCTCCGGCATCAATGTGGAAGCCGACTATGATTACAAGGAAACCGTGGAGAGCATCAACCGCTTTTTGTCCGCGCTGGACTATGACGACCGCTTTCTCTTCGTTCGCCGCTACTGGTACGCAGACTCCGTCAAGGAGATCGCCGCCGCCATGCACGAGCGGGAGAGCCGGGTCTCCGTGCGCCTTTTCCGCCTCCGTGAGAAATTACGGAAGACTTTGAAAAAGGAGGGCCTGCTTGTATGAATCGGGAAAGAATGTTTCAGGCCATGAGCGGCCTGGACGACCGCTATATCACGGAAGCGATTCGCTATGCGCCCGAGGATGCATCCGGCGCCTCGGAAAGGATCGTACACATGAAAACGAAACGCATCATCACCATTGCGCTGGCCGCCGCGCTGATTCTCGCGCTGGGCGTCACGGCCTGGGCCGTCAACGCCGCTGTTGCCGGTCCCAAGGAAGCGGAGCGGATTGCAATGCAGGAGCTTGAGGTTTGGAAGGAGCTTGGTCTGCTGAACCCGGAAGTGAACTTGGACGGCACGGTGACCGACGTCATAGAGATCGAGGAGCGTAATGGCGGCGACTACTGGTACGGCCGTCTCTTCCCCCACAGCTACAGTGTGCGTTGCTACCCTTCGCAGCGAGGCGGATCGGGTTATGCCGTTAATCTGCGCGTGGATATCCAGACAGGAAAAATCATGCTGGGCACTGTGACCGCCTACCCGAACGCCGAGGACGAACCGGTGGACGAGATCGTGGTTGGAGAGGGGGTCGGGACCAGAGTCGCGCATTACTATGACTTTTTCGACCACATCGTCCCTGCGGACATGACCGTCGACCGCTTCTGTACGCTATTGGCGGAATACTGGGGGTTCAGCGGCTACCGGATCGCCGACACGGTGGAGGACATGTACTATCATGAACATCTGCCCGCCGTAGACGGCTCAACCCCCCTGCTCGATTTGGCAGACAGAACCGGCACCCGGTATCTGACCGTGTTTTTCGAGGGCGATCAGGAGGGCACGCCGATGTATATCCAGCTTGACCAATTTCCCGAGCATGTAGCCCTGACCTTTGGCACCAACCATGGGATCGGCTGAGCATCAAACAAAAAATAAGCGAAGGCTTTTGGCCTTCGCTTATTTTTCTCTCTTTTTCAGCTTGTGCTTTTTGCCGTCGGGGGTCTGGATGTAGGTGTTCTCCAGCACGGCGATGGTACTTTCGCGCCAGGCGGCGATGTATTCTTTCCGCAGCGTGTCGCGCTCGGCCAGCTCTTCCTCCGTCAGCGCGCGCTCCTTCGCCAGGCGCGCCAGCTCGTTGATGCGGTCGATTTTGCTCTGATCCATGCGTTCACCTCATTCGATCGTGCCCAACTCGTCGAGGTTCAGCTCGAAAGCGGGGATAAAGTGCTCCAGAAAATAGGCGACCTCGGGCAGGGGGGAGGCCTCCAGCACCGCGCGCGTCTGCTTTTCGGCGGAGAGGAACTCATTGTTGCCAGCTTTGCGCTCCTCGATGCACTTGATGTAGGCCGAGAGCTTGTCGGCGGCCTTGACGAGATCGTGCAGGCGCTGCTGCGTCTCGCCGGTCAGCAGCGGCTCGTAGGCCGGGCGCAGCTCGGCCGGGAGGGTCGCCAGGAGCTTGTCGCAGGCGAGCTGTTCCACCTGCTTGTAGGCGCCCCGGATGTCCGCGCTGTGGTATTTGATCGGCGTGGGCAGGTCGCCGGTGAGGATCTCGCTTGCGTCGTGGTAGAGTGCCACGGCGGCGGCCTCGTTCGGGTCGCAGGGAACGCCGAACACGTCGCGCCGGATCACACCCAGCGCGTGGGCGATCACCGCCACCATGTGGCTGTGCTCCTGGATGTTTTCGGGCAGGGAATTGCGCATCAGGCTCCAACGGCCGATATAGCGCATGCGGGAAATATAGGCGAAAAAGTTGTCGCTCATGCTTCGGATGCCTTTCTGTGTTTGTGTTTTGCCATTGTAGCACGCCGCCGCGCAAAAAGCAACGCTCCGCACCGGGAAAAATGCGGATAAACTGTTGCATTTTCCCGGGAGCAATGTTAAAATCCAATTTCGTGTAAACGAAGCAAGGAGCGAAAAACTATGGATAAACTGAGAAATATTGCGATCATCGCCCACGTTGACCACGGCAAGACCACGCTCGTGGACGAGATGCTCAAGCAGTCCGGCGTCTACCGGGAGAATCAGGAAGTGGTCGACCGCGTGATGGACTCGAACGACCTCGAGCGCGAGCGCGGCATCACCATCATGGCAAAGAACACCGCCGTCTGGTACGGCGACACAAAAATTAATATTGTAGACACCCCGGGCCACGCCGACTTCGGCGGCGAGGTGGAGCGCATTTTGAAAATGGTCAACGGCGTCATCCTGCTGGTCGACGCGGCAGAGGGCCCCATGCCCCAGACCCGCTTCGTGCTCAGCCGCGCGCTGGAGCTCGGCCACCGGGTCATCGTCGTCATCAACAAGATCGACCGCCCGGACCAGCGCATCCACGAGGTCGTGGACGAGGTGCTGGAGCTGCTGATGGATCTGGACGCGACCGACGAGCAGCTCGATTCGCCGATGCTCTTCTGCTCCGGCCGCAACGGCACCGCAAGCTATTCGCCCGAGGTCGTCGGCACCGACCTCAAGCCCCTGTTTGAGACGATCCTGGAGTATATTCCCGCCCCCGATATGGACGAGGACGCGCCCTTCCAGATGCTCGTGAGCAGCATTGATTATAATGAATACGTCGGCCGCATCGCCATCGGCCGCATCGAGCGCGGCGTGATCCACCAGAACGAGGAGATCGAGGTCTGCAACTATCACAATCCCGACGCGCCGACGATGAAGGCCAAGGCCGTGAGCCTGTACCAGTTTGACGGCCTCAACCGTGTGCCCGTCACCGAGGCCTCCGCCGGCAACATCATCGCCATGAGCGGCATCGGCGACATCACGATCGGCGATACGATCTGCGCGCGCGGCGCGGCGGAGCCTCTGGCCTTCGTCAAGATCGGCGCGCCGACGATGGAGATGACCTTCTCCGTCAACGACAGCCCCTTCGCCGGGCAGGAGGGCAAGTTTGTCACCTCCCGCCAGATCCGCGAGCGCCTCTTCCGCGAGACGCTCAAGGACGTTTCCCTGCGCGTCAGCGACGTGGAAAACAGCACCGACAGCTTCCGCGTGGCCGGCCGCGGCGAGATGAGCCTCTCGATCCTGATTGAGACGATGCGCCGCGAGGGCTATGAGTTCCAGGTCTCGCCTCCGCGCGTGCTGTACCAGGAGATCGACGGCAAGATCTGCGAGCCGATGGAGCGCGTGGTGGTGGACGTCCCGTCCGACGCGATGGGCTCCGTGATGGAGAAGCTCGGCCAGCGCAAGGGCGAGTTTATCGAGATGACCCCGGTGGGCAGCCGCATCAAGCTGGAGTTCCTGGTGCCCTCCCGCGGCCTCTTCGGCTACCGCAACGAATTTCTGACTGACACCCGGGGCGAGGGCATCCTGGCCTCCGTCTTTGAACGCTACGAGCCCTTCCGCGGCGACATTGCCCGCCGCACCACCGGCTCTCTCATCGCCTTCGAGACCGGCGAGGCCGTGGCCTACGGCCTGTGGAACGCGCAGGACCGCGGGGCGCTGTTCATCACGCCCGGCACCAAGGTCTATGCCGGCATGATCGTCGGCGTCTCGCCCAAGTCGGACGACATCCCGGTCAACGTCTGCCGCACCAAGCACCTGACCAACACCCGCGCCTCCGGCTCGGACGAGGCTCTGCGCCTGATCCCGCCGCGCCAGATGAGCCTGGAGCAGTGCCTGGAGTTCCTGGCCGACGACGAGCTGCTCGAGGTCACGCCGAAGAACCTGCGCCTGCGCAAGAGCATCCTCGATCACAGCCTGCGCATGAAGACCCTGATGCGCAACCGCTGAATACGAGAAAGAATACCTGCGATTATTATTTAAACAAGGATAACTGCGATGAAAAAAGTGGTCTATTGCCTGATCCTGCTGCTCACAGTTGCTGCTCTTTGTTTGATCTTTTTCGTGCCCGGCCCGCGTTTGACCGATGTTCTGCGGTCCGTCAAAGGTGGGGCGCATGCCGAGGTCAAGCTCCGAGGGGACAGAGAAGTTTTTGTGGAATATGGCGAGGACTATGAGGACCCCGGGGCCGATGCCTGGTTTGTCAACCTGGACGGAAGCCGCGAGCCGCTGGAGCTTACTCCTTCGACAGTCGATACCAAGGTGCTCGGAACGACGGAGGTCAACTACAATGTCGTCCGGGACGGCGAGACGCTTGCCAGTGTCAGCCGCTTTGTTACCGTCTGGGATACTACGCCGCCGGAGATCACGCTTCTCGATGAGCCCGGCGATCACGACTACCTGGCCGTGGACAATTACGACGGCGATATCAGCGCCTGGCTGGTGCGTCAGGATGCGGGCGACCGGATCGTGTACACCGTGAGGGATTCCTCGGGCAATGAAGCAAGGGCGGAACGGATGAAGGCTCCCGCGCTGGAATTTGAGGGAGGAGACGATATTCAGCTGCCGGCGGACTACCGCCTTGCCGAGCTGGGCGTCAGCGCTCATGATATGTTCGGACGGGATCTGACGGACCGCATCAGGGTTGAGGGGCAAATCATCCCGTGGAAGCCGGGCAATTATGAGCTGAACTACTCCGTGAAAGACGACTTCGGCCGAAGCTCCACCGCCACGCGGCACGTTGAGGTCGTCAAGGTGAATCTTCCGGAGACGGCTCTGCAGGAAAAGGTGATTTATCTGACCTTCAATGGCGGCCCGTCCAGGCTGACAGACGATCTGCTGGATATGCTGGCCAAGTACGATGTAAAGGTTACCTTCTTTGTCAGCTACTCCAATCCCGACTGCGCGGATCTGATCGGACGCGCTTATCGAGAGGGCCACAGCATCGGCCTGTACTGCTATGAGCAGAATACCGGAGTGCTCTATGCCAGCGAAGCAAGTTATTTTAAATCCTTCGATAAAATGGAAGAAATCATCCGTGAACAGACCGGGGAATACACCCGGCTCGTCCGTTTTGTCGGAGGCAGCTCCAATACCGTCAGCGTAGACAGCAACTCCAACATCATGGGTGCGCTGGCCAGAGATCTGACCAATATGGGCTATCGCTATTACGACTGGAATATCCAGCCGGAGAACGACGCCTGCGATTATAATGCGGCCTTTCTGACGATGCGCTATGATGTGGAGCGTATTTGCGGGGAAGGAAAGGAAGCACCAGTCGTGCTGCTGCACGATACCGGCAGTTGGAATATTCTTGCTGCGGAACTGATGATCCAGTGGGGACTGGAAAACGGCTATACCTTCAAGGGCATCGACATGACAAGCCCGGAGGTTCATCACCCGAGCTGCTATTAACGAAACGAGAAATTTTTGTTGACATCATGCCGCTTCCATGCTAATATGCTACGGAACGCCCGCGCGCTGCGATGTGGGGTCATGCCGCTGATGCGGCGTCCTTTCCGCCCCATTTCCCGGCCGCAGGGTATAGAATCACATTGAAAGGGGAAACATCACCATGATCACCAAGGAAAAGAAAACCGGCGTTATCGAAGCCAATGCTGTGCACGAGGGCGATACCGGCTCTCCCGAAGTCCAGGTTGCGATCTGGACCGAGCGTATCCGCGAACTCACCGAGCACCTGAAGCAGCATCCCAACGACGACCACAGCCGTCTGGGCATGTACCAGCTCGTCGGCAAGCGCCGCCGCATGCTGGACTATCTGGCG
>CADCHN010000003.1 GCA_902801295.1 Oscillospiraceae bacterium
CATCGCAAAGTTCTTCACCGTGCCGTCCGTGTCGATGCTGATGCCCTTCACGTCCTGGCCGCCGATGTCGATGATCGCCTTCACGTTCGGGTCGGTCACGTGCACGCCCATCGCGTGGCAGCTGATCTCGGAGATGTTCTCATCCGCAAACGGAACCTTGTTGCGGCCGTAACCGGTACCGATCAGGTACTCCAGCTCCTTCGAGCTCTTCAGCCCGACCTTCGCCAGCACTTCGTCCATCGCGGCAATCGCGCTCTGCTCCGAGTTGATCTTGCTCTTAATCGTGGTATCGGCGACCATCTTGCCGGTCTCGTCCAGAATAACTGCCTTCGTGTAGGTGGAACCTACGTCGCATCCGCCAAAGTATTTCATCCGTATATGACTCCTTTAATGTTTGTTTTCTCTTATTATCAGGTCTCGTAGTCGTATTTGGGGAACTTGTTCATCTCATAGGGCGCCTTCAGGGTGTCCTTGCGCTCCATGTTGTCGTAATGCTTCTTCAGGAAGGGCTCCACGACGTTGAACATCAGTTTGCCGTCAAGGTCAAAGAAGAAAACGACAAACAGCGCAACATTGGCCAGGAAAAAGATGCCCAGGAACTTGAGGAAGAACTTTGCGATACGGCACTTGCATTTTTTCATGATGTATCCTCCTATTACCAGGTCATGGAATCGTCAAAGTCGAGCAGCGAGGGATCCAGAGGCTCTTCGTGCATAACCGTGCTCATGTAGTCGTTGATCTGACGGCGGATCTCAGCACGGGAGACAGTGCGGCTGTCGGGCAGCGCATGGGGCAGCCAGAACGCCTTGATGTTTCTCTTGCGGAACTCGTCCTCGAACAGACCGTGCACGCCCTGCATGCCCTTGCACTGCAGCTGGTCGTACATGGCGACCATGTCGCAGTTGAACTTCTTCTGGTAATCCCACAGCTCGAAGATGTGATGCATGCCGCCGACGGCCATACGGCGCATCGGAGCCCACATGTGATACTGCACGACGTCTTCCAGCATATTCTCGTAGGAATCGGTGCGGATCTCCATGTCGAACATCAGGGAGTCCATGTTGATGATAACATTCAGGCCCCAGCAGTTGTAGGCCCAGGTGCACCAGTTGGAGAAATACAGCGGCGCGCAGGACCAGGCGATCACGCGGTGGCGCGTCTGGGGGAAGGGATTGATCTTCTTCTCGACGCACTTGTACATGATCTTCTTGACCTTCTCGCTGGCCTCTTCCCAGAAATCGCCCTGGATGCCGTACTGGGTGGAGAAGATGCGGAACAGAGCCTGAGCAACGCCGTTGATGGGATAGTAGTTGGTCTTGGAGGCGACTTCCCACTTCTCCCACTCGTCACGCTGCAGCTTGTTCTGGCGCTCGAGGCGCTTGACCATGGAATCCCAGCTGAACTTCGCGCCGGTCTGGTCTTCGATGAACTTCCACATCTCCTCGATTTCTTTCATGCAGTACTTCTTGACCAGGGGATCGTCGAACTGCATGGGGATGGGCAGAGCGAAGAGCGGCTTGTCCGCGAACCAGTCCTGCAGCGTGGAGGTGGAGACGGAAGCGTCGCAGGCCTCGTTGCAGGTGATGACGATCGGGGAGGCATCGGGAACGTCGTCCAGCACGAAGATGCCGGCCTCGGCCTGGCACATCGGGCAGGGGTCGCCGGGCAGGCCGATGGACTGCACCGCATCGATGTAGTTAAGCACCGTGTGGGAGTTGACGTGGCAGGTGACGAAGTAGGGGATCATCTCGATGGGGATGTACTTGTAGCCCTCATCCATGAAGGGATAGAACAGCGTGCCGCAGGTCGTCTCATTGGCATAGATGCTGTGCTTGTAGGCATCGTTCTCGGCGCCGTTGTGCAGACGGGTGTCGGCGTTGAAGAAGTTGCAGATCTGCTGAATGGAGGCGCTGACCATGGCGCGGTAATGCCAGGCGGAAGCGCGCATCGCTTCACCGCGCGTGCCCTGCAGGCCGCGCTCGAACCAGTGGATGACGGGCAGATAGGTCTGGCCCATCCAGCGGTAGCGCCAGGTGCCTTTGATAAAGTCGATGGGGTTGTTGCTGTACTTGAGGATGTCGGTGATCATATGGACATAGTTGTAGCCCCAGATCATGTACATGTAGTACAGCGTGTCCTTCACGCCGCGCCACTCTCTGTGCTTGAGCAGGCCGGTCTTGTCCTCGTACAGTTCGCCGAGACGGCGGCCGCCGGGCTCGGCGGTGTGAGGCTTGCCATACCAGAAGTCGTGGGCGTTCTTCTTGAAGCCGTTGGCCTTCAGCTCGGTCACGGTTTTCTCAAAGCCGTTTTTCTTCTCGGCGAGCTTCTCTTTCATCTTGGAAACGTCAAATTTTTTCGCCATCTTATTTGCCCTCCTGGATGTGCTTGATCTCTACGCTCTCCACAAAGGCCTGGAAGCGGGTACGCAGCTGGCCGGAGGCGGAGTTGATGTACTCTTTCTCGATGGAGCAGACAGGGAGCCCGAAGTCGCGCTGGAGGATGAAGGTGTCGATGACGCGCTCATAGCTCCAGTATTCGCAGAACTTGTTGGAGGCGATGATGACGCCGTCGGCATGATAATCCTTGGCCAGCTTGGCCAGTCTCTGTTTGCGGGCGCGCATCTCGTCCTGCGGCATGAAGCGCGGGCAGTTGGAGGTCTTGAGGTAGTGCTCGGCGATATTGCGCAGCACACTCTTGCTCTCGTCCAGAACGATGGGCACGCGGCTCTCGACGGCGCCGTAGCAGAAGCGGTCGCACACGACGAGGGCACCGCAGCTCTCGATGAGCTTGGTGAAGTCCGGGTCGTCGTTCTCGGAACCGGCCAGAACGACCTTGCAGCGGAAGTTCTTTTTGAGGTCGGGCTCGCGCGTCTTCATCTCCTCGGCCGTCTCGCGCAGGTAAGGAAGAATCAGATATTTCGGGCAGGCCAGGGATACGAGCTGGATGACGTGGAACTCGTAGCCGGTGATCGTGGGGTTATCGAGCTTGCGGTATTCGCCGATCTCGTTGATGAGGCGGCAGACCTCGTTGTGCTCCTCGACGGCCTTGCGCAGCGCTTCGTCGGAAATGTCGATGCCGAAGTTCTTGTTCAGCGGCTCGAGCACATGGGCGCGCAGCTGGGTCTCGAAGTGCTGGTAGCTGTTTTCATTGTTTTTGAAAGGAATGTCTGTGAACTCGCAGAAGAAATCGTCGTTGTCGATGATGCGCATGTCATCAACGGAATCCAGGTGCTTTTGCTGCAGGTGCTCCTGGAAGCGGCAGGTGGCGGTGCAGGTCTCGGTCGCCATCTGGGCATCGAGGAAGTTGTAGCCGCCCTCCAGCGCGCGCTCCATCAGGGAGCGGGCATAATGGCAAACGCGGCCGGACAGATAGTAGGTCGCGATGTCAGGCGAGGTGCAGCGCGGCGCTCTCAGACGAACCGAGAAGCAGCCGGGCAGGTCGAGAAGCACTTCAGGCATGAAGTAGCAGGTGTAACCAATCGCGCGCTTGCCGTCGGCCTTGGCCTGTTTGACCAGCTCGTTATTGGCTTCCTGAAGCAGATTCTCAAAGTAGATCAGATGTTTGAGATCTTTCAACAGATAACCCCCTATAACAATAAATTATGAAACTACATCCGGTGGCACAGCGCATGATTTGTGCCAACTATACGACTGACAGTATAACAAAACGCTTATTTCTTGTCAATAAAGCCAGCGGCAACTTGCGCCCCATTTCGGCAGAAAAACTTTTCCCTTTCTTTTATAATAAGTGCACAAAGGAACGGCGCCTGATGGCGCCGTTCCGATCTGCTTTTTATTCAGGAAATGCCCAGCATTGCGCCGAGCAGCCGGCCGATAAGGCCGCCAAAACCGATGCGCGGCACCTCCTCCGCCGCCGTCACCGCCAGCTCCGCAATCACGTCCTCTCCCAGTGTCACGGTCAGCGTCCCCAGGCGCTCCCCTTCCCGCACCGGCGCCTCGGCCTGCTCCGGCAGCGTCAGCGCATAGGACGGCTCCGCGCCGCTTTTCGGCACCAGCGCCGCGCTCTCGCCCTCAATCCGCAGCGTTACGCTCTCGCTCTGTCCCATGTCCACCGGCAGCACCGGCAGCTCCTCCGCCGGACGCAGCGAACAGAGCTGATACCCTGCAAAGGCGTAATTGAGCAGGGTCTTCGCGTCCTGATTGCGCTTGTCGATGCTCTCGCAGCGCAGCACCACGGCGATGTACTCCACGCCGTCGCGCTCCGCGGTGGCGGACAGGCAGTACAGCGCACTCGACGTGTAGCCGGTCTTCAATCCCGTGCAGCCGGGATACCAGTAGACGAGCTTGTTGGTGTTGTTGAGCTCAAAGGCGCCGTTTCGGATGCTGTCGAGCCAGATTGTGGTAAACTCCTTGATCTGGGGGTGGCTCAACAGCTCCCGGGACATGACGGCAATGTCATAGGCGGAGCTGTAGTGCTCTCCGTCATCAAAGAGCCCGCTGCAGCTGGTAAAATGGGTGTCCTCCAGCCCCAGTTCCTCCGCGCGGCGGTTCATGCGCTCCACGAACACCTCCTCGGAGCCGGCCAGGTGCTCCGCCATAGCCACGGCGCAGTCGTTGGCTGAGACGACGGCGATGCACTTGAGCATATCCCGGACCGACATCTGCTCGCCCTCCTCCAGAAACACGCAGCTGCCGCCGAAGGACGCGGCCCGTGCGCTGGCCGTGACGGTGTCGTCCAGGCTCAGCTTGCCGCTGTCGATGTCCTCCATGATCAGCAGCATCGTCATCACCTTGGTGACGCTCGCCGGAAACAGGCGCTCATGAGCGTTTTTCTCGTACAGCACCGTCCCCGTCTCCTTTTCCATCAGCAGCGCGGAGTGGGCAGACACGCTCAGTGCACTCACCGTGCTCTCCGTGCGGGACACCGTGGGAACCCGCTCCGTGGACAGCGCCCGCCCCGGCGCCAGGCAGACAAACAGCAATATCCAGGCGATCAAGCGTTTCATAATTGCCTCCCGATTTGATCCTCAGTCTGCTACAGCCTATGTCCCCCGCCCGCCCTTCATGCTGCGGTTGACACGATTATGTATATTTCGACAAAAGGAAATGGATATTTCAACGCTTTCACCTGATAAAGTTTTCTGGTTTTGCCATGAGTTTTTAACAGTTTCCACAGCTTTTTCCACAGTGAAAAACTGCATAAGCCGTCTCTTCGGTTTACATAACGACTTTCTGCTGAAAATATTTACATTTTCAAGTTGACGGCGCGGCCGCACGAATAGTACAATGATAAACGGAAAAGGAGGGCTGCACCGTGAGACACAAGTTTCAATGGGACAAGAAATATCTGTATTGGGGGCTGACGGCCTTCTGCGTCATTGCCGCCTCGATCCTCTTTTTCCTGCTGATCACCCGTCTGCCCGATATCAGCGGTGCGCTGAGCAGCCTGGCCGCCATCCTCAGTCCCTTCATCTGGGGCCTGGTGATTTCCTATCTGCTTGCGCCGCTGATGCTGCGGATGGAAAAGCACCTCTTCCTTCCGCTGGGGAAAAAGCTCTTCCGGAAATCGAAAAACGGCGGCGCGCGTTTTGCGCGCTCGATGAGCGTGCTGCTGTCGATCCTGCTGTTCCTGCTGATTCTGACCGCCCTGATCTACATGATCCTGCCGCAGCTGTACAGCAGCATCGTGACCATCGTCGACAACAGCCCCACGTATATTACGCAGCTGACTGAATGGGCGGAATCCCAGCTGGCCGATTTCCCCGAGCTGGAGGAATATGTGACCAACCTTCTGGGCAACGCCAACCAGGACATCATGAACTGGCTGCAGACCTCCGTGCTGCCGAAGCTCGGCGGCTTCATCACCAGTGTGACGACCGGCGTTTACTATGTGCTGCTCGGCGTTTACAATCTGCTGATCGGCATCATCGTGTCGATCTACATTCTCGGCAACCTCGAGAAGTTCAAGGCCGGCTCGAAGCGGCTGCTGTACAGTCTCTTCAGCCTGAAGACCGCCGACAAGATCCGCAGCGCCCTGGATTTCACCAACCGCACCTTTATGGGCTTCATCTCCGGCAAGCTGCTGGATTCGGCCATCATCGGTCTGATCTGCTATGTGTTCTGCGCAGCCTTCAGCATGCCGTATACGCTGCTGGTCAGCATCCTGATCGGCGTGACAAACATCATTCCCTTCTTTGGTCCCTTCATCGGCGCCGTCCCCAGCGCACTGATTATTCTGCTGGTCAGCCCCTTCAAGTGCCTGATCTTTGTGATCTTCATCATTGTTCTGCAGCAGGTGGACGGCAACATCATCGGACCCAAAATCCTCGGCGGCACGACCGGCATCAACGGCTTCTGGGTCATGTTCTCCATCATCATCGGCGCCGGACTCTTCGGCTTCTGGGGCATGCTGCTTGGCGTTCCCGTGTTTGTGGTGATCTACACCTTCATCGACAAGCGCCTCAAGCTGCGCCTGGAGCGCGACGATCTGCCCTCGGAGGTTGACGATTACCGGGAGATCGACCGCATCGACCCCATCACGCACGAAGTCATCCGCAGGGAGACGGCGGAGCCCGAGGCGGACGCGGCCGAAACCTGAATTGAACATACGAAAAAGCCGGGAATTCTCCCGGCTTTTTGCTTTATCTGGTTTGTCCGCGCTCAGCGGTGGCTCAGGCGGTCATGCGCTTCCTTCAGGCCGCGGCAGAGCGCATCGATATCGTCCTCGGTGCTCAGGCGGCTCAGCCCGACGCGGATCGCGCCGTCGATGACCTCCGGGCGCAGCCCGATCGCCTCGAGCACATGGCTGCGCGCGCCCTTTTTGCAGGCCGAGCTGCGGGAGACGTAGACCTCCTGCGCCTCGAGATAGTTGATCAGCACCTCGCTGCGCCATCCGGGCAGGGAGAGGCTGAGAATATGCGGCGCGCCGCCGCCGATGACGACGAGCTCCGGGATTTCTCTCCGCAGCGTGTCCACGGCGCGCTCGCGCAGCGCAGTCATCCGGGCGGTATTGTCCGAAAAGCCCGCACGGGCGATCTCGCAGGCCGCGCCGAAGGCCGCGATCTGCGGCATAGCCTCCGTGCCGGCCCGACGGCCGCTCTCCTGCGCGCCGCCGACGATCATCGGCTTCAGGCGCAGTCCGCTGCGGACGTACAGGCCGCCGATCCCTTTCGGCGCATGGATCTTATGGCCGCTGATGCTGATGAGGTCGGCGCCGAGCGTCTGGGCGCGAAAAGGCACTTTCAGAAAGCCCTGCACCGCGTCCGTGTGCAGCAGGGCCTGGCTCCCGGCCCGCTTGAGCAGACGGGAAACAGCGGAAATATCGGTTACGGCGCCGGTTTCGTTGTTGACCAGCATCAAAGAAACGAGTATAGTATCCTCACGGAGCGCTTCCGCCACAGCCTCAGGATCCACGCCGCCGAGCCCGTTCGGCTTGAGGCGCGTGACCTCAAAGCCGCGCGCTTCCAGTTCGTCCAGGCTTTTGCGCACCGCGTCGTGCTCCACGGCGGAGCTGATAACATGCCTGCCGCGGCGCTTCATCGCCTCCGCGCCGCCGAGAATGGCCCAGTTGTCGCTCTCGGAGCCGCAGGAGGTAAACACGAGCTCCCCCGGCGCACATCCCAGCGCGGACGACACCTGCGTCCGGGCGCGGTCGAGCAATTTCTTCGCCTCCCGGCCCTTGGCGTGGGTGGAGCTGGGGTTGCCGTAGCAGACCGTCATGGCCCGCAGCGCCGCCTCGGCCGCCTCCGGGCAGACCGCCGTCGTGGCGGCGTTATCCAGATAGTGTTCCATAGAAATAACCTCTTTGTCAGGAGCGTTCAGATGAAATATATTATAGCGACTCTCGGCTGCAAGGTCAACCAGTATGAGACCCAGGCCATGGAGAGTATTTTGCTCAGCCACGGGCACCGGCCGGTCGCCGCGGGCGAGATCGCCGACGCGGTGATCGTCAACACCTGCGCCGTCACGGCTGAGAGCGGGCGCAAATCCCGCCAGGCGATCCGCCGCCTGCGTGACGAAAATCCCGGCGCGGTGCTCGCCGTGTGCGGCTGCTATGCGCAGCTTGAGCCGGACGAGGCAGCCCAGATCGGCGCGAGCGTCATCTTCGGTGCGGCTGACCGGACCAAGACCGTGGCCGCCGTGGAGGAGGCCGTGGCCAATGGAACGGCCTGCCGGGACATCGACAAGCCCTTCGAGCGCCGCCTGTTTGAGGCGCTGCCCGCCGGAGCCGTCAGCGGCCGGACGCGCGCGATGCTGAAAATTCAGGACGGCTGCGTCAATTTCTGCACCTACTGCATTATTCCCTACACCCGCGGGCGGCTGCGGAGCCTGCCGATCGAGTCGGCGCAGGCCGAGACCGCGCGGCTGCGGGACGAGGGCTACCGGGAGCTGGTGCTCACCGGCATCGAGGTGGCCTCCTATGGCGTGGACCTGCCGGGCCGGCCGGGTCTTGCGGACGTGATTGAAGCCGTGGCCGCCGTGTCGGGCGGCATGCGTTTGCGCCTCGGCTCGCTGGAGCCGACGGTCGTGACGGAGGACTTCTGCCGGCGCATCGCCGCGACGGGCAAGGTCTGCCGCCATTTCCACCTGTCGCTGCAGTCCGGCTGCGACCGCACGCTGAAGGCCATGAACCGCAAGTACAATACCGCAGAGTTTTTCCGCGTGACGGAGCTTTTGCGGCAGTACTTCCCCGGCTGCGCGCTGACGGCGGACGTGATCGCGGGCTTTCCCGGCGAGACGGAGGCCGATCAGGCCGAGACGCTGGCCTTCATCCGCCGCGTCGGCTTTGCGGACATCCACGTCTTCCCCTATTCCCGCCGCCCGGGCACGCCGGCGGACAGCATGCCGAACCAGTGCACCCGCGCGCTCAAGGCGCGCCGCGCGCATGAGCTGCAGCAGGCCGTTGACGAGATGCGCCTGGATTTTCTGCTCGCGAGCGTCGGGCAGACGCTGCCGGTCCTGTTTGAGACAGAGGAGGACGGTTTCTTCTGCGGCCACAGCGACACCTATCTGCCGGTGAAGGCGCCCGGAACCGGGCTGCGCGGGCAACTTTGCCAGGTGCGCATTGAGGCCGTTGAGGGTGAAGCATTGAGGGGGACGATTCTGTGAACGAAGAAAAAGATATTTTCGACCGCATCATGAGCTGGAAGCCGCTGCGCCCGCTCTGGCCCTTCTGGGAAAAGCACCGCGAGGTGCTGGTGTATCTCTTCATCGGCGGCATGACAACGCTCGTGTCCTGGGCGGCAAAGTTCCTGTGGAACATCGCCTTTTACGCCGGGACGGCAGAGCCGACGGCTCTGCAGAACACGATCCTCTCCGTGGTGGAGAACACGGCGGGCATCGCCTTTGCCTATCCGACCAACCGGAAATGGGTTTTTCGCAGTAAAAACCCGCACATTCTCTCCGAGGCCGCCGGCTTTGTCGGCTCGCGGCTCGTAACGATGGTGCTGGGCTGGCTGACAAACCTGCTGCTGGTAAACGTGCTGGGCGTGAGCGTCTATGTCTCCACCGTGATCGCGGCGATTTTGGTTATTATAGGAAACTATATCATCAGCAAGCTGCTGGTGTTTCGCAAAAAGAAGGAGAATTGAGATGAAAAACATCGGTCTGCTGGTCGCCGTGGAAATGGACGCGGTGCTCTCCCGCTACGGCACGCCGCAGGAAAAACAGCGCGTCGACGGCTTTGAGGTGCTGCGCTATGAAAACGAGAGCTACACGGTCTACGCCGTGAACGCCGGAGCGGGCGAAATCGCCGCCGCGGCCGCGACGCAGCTGCTCATCAGCGTGTTCCACGTCGACCTGGTCGTCAATTTCGGCGTCGTCGGCGCGCTGACGCCCGAGATGACCCTGGCGCGCACCTGCGTGGTGGAGAGCGTGGTGCATTATGACTTCGACGCCTCCGAATGGGTAAACGCAGAGCCCGGACGCTATTTGCAGTACCCCACGCCCTTTATTCCGACAACGCCCGCTCTGGTGGACAAAGCCTGCGCCATCGAGCCCACGCTCCACCGCGTGATCTGCGCCTCCGCGGACAAATTCGTCGGCACGGAGGAGAAAAAGCGCGCGCTGCATGAGCGCTGGCAGGCCGACATCTGCGAGATGGAGGCGGCCGGCATCGTCCTCACCTGCGCGCGGCGCGGCGTGCCCTGCCTGCTCATCAAGACCGTCTCCGACGCGCTCGGCGGCGGCGCCGAGGAATTCAACCGCGAACTGAACCGCTCGGCGGGCGTCTGCCTCGAGATCGCCGACCGGATTATCCGGGAGCTGTGACACCATGAACACAGAAAAACTATACGATCAGGACAGTTTCCTCTTCACCTTCCGCGCGCGCGTTATCTCCTGCGAGGCGCAAAAAAAGGGCTTTGCGCTGGAGCTTGACCGCACGGCCTTCTTCCCCGAGGGCGGCGGCCAGCAGCCGGACACCGGGACCATCGGCGAGGCGCGGGTCAGCGACGTGCAGGAGCGCGAGGGGCGCATCTGGCACAGCGTCGACCGTTTCCTCGAGCCAGGGACAGAGCTTTTGTGCGAAATCGACGCTGAACAGCGCCTGCGCCGGATGCAGAACCACTCCGGCGAGCATATTCTCTCCGGCATCACCCATCGGCTCACGGGCTACGACAACGTGGGCTTTCACATGGGCGAAGACTGCATGACCATCGACTTCAGCGGTGAGCTGGATGATGCGCTGCTTCTGCAGATCGAGACGCTTGCCAACGAGGCAATCCGCGCCGACCTGCCGATCCGCACCTGGTACCCGGCAGCGGAGGAGCTCGCGGCGCTCGACTACCGCAGCAAAAAGGAGCTCACGGGCGCGGTGCGTCTGGTGGAGATCAAGGGCATCGACCTCTGCGCCTGCTGCGCCCCGCACGTCAAGAGCACGGGCGCGGTGGGGATGGTCAAGATCCTCGCGGCGGAGCGGCACCGGGGCGGCATGCGTCTGAGCGTCATCTGCGGGATGGACGCGCTGGGCGACTACCGCCGCCGCCTCGAGAGCGCGGGCGCGGTGTCGAGGCTCTTGTCCGTGCCGCAGGAGAGGATCGCCGGCGGCGTGGAGCGCGTGCTCGGCGAGCAGGCGAAGCTGAAGGAGCGCGCCGCCGCGCTGGAAGCGGCGCTCGCCGCCCGGATGGCCGCGGACTATCCCGAGACGGAGGGCAATCTCTGCGTCTTTGACGCGCTGCTGGGCGAGGTCGCCCTGCGCGAGCTCGTCAACGCCCTTGCGGCCAAGTGCGGCGGCTTCGCGGCCGCCTTCTCCGGCAATGACGCGGAGGGCTACCGCTACATCATCGGCAGCCGGCACGTGGATCTGCGCGCGCAGAGCCGCGCCATCAATGCCGCCATCGCCGGCCGCGGCGGCGGCACCCCGGAGATGATCCAGGGCCGCGCCCAGGCGACGGAGGCGGAAATCCGCCGGGCGATCCTGGGATAAGAAAAAGGACTGTGAAGAATCACAGTCCTTTTTCTTTTCAAAGCAATAAATCAGCCGTGCGTATCGTGCCAGTGGCTGTAATCGGCCTCGCCGTTGCCGCCCTCGTAGCTGCCGTCGATCTTGCTCAGCGCCCGGTCATAGGCCTCCGTCCCCTCCACATAAGGCGTGGGGCGGTAGTCGTTGTACATG
This sequence comes from Oscillospiraceae bacterium, assembly GCA_902801295.1. Lineage (GTDB taxonomy): Bacteria > Bacillota > Clostridia > Oscillospirales > Oscillospiraceae > Limivicinus. The sequence continues at coordinate 11,575 of CADCHN010000003.1, forward strand.
TAGCCCCAGTAATCTTCCAGCACCGGGCGGCTCGAAACGCAGCAGGGAATCAGCGTATAGCCCTCGTGCGTCACGCTGCCGTCCAGGTCGCGCTTCATCGTCACCTGCACGATGGCCGTGTCCGGATCGCTGGGCTCGGTGTGCCCGCCGAAGCAGAAGTTGCCCATGCTGTAGAGGATGAGGCCGCCGTTGTACTCCTCTACCGGCTGCAGGCAGTGGGGATGCGAGCCGTAGATCATGTCCGCGCCCGCGTCGATGCAGGCATGGGCGATATCGACGGCCGACTGCTCCGGCCGGACGTGCAGCTCAATGCCCCAGTGGAAGGCGCAGATGATATAGTCGGCGCCGTCAGTTTTCAGCTGTTCGATCGCGGCCAGGGCCTTGTCAAGATCCGGCCGGAAATCGCCGTAGGCGTCGCTGAAAGTGCAGTAGATGCCCAGCCGCAGGCCGTGGGGCGTGGTGACGATCTGCGCCTCGTCGTTCTTGCCGTAGGGGATCTGATAGCTTTCCAGCGTCTCCCAGGTGTCCTGCTTGCCGGCCTCGTAGAAGTCATCCGTGTGGTTGTTGGCCGTGGTCACGAAGTCCACGCCGCCCTCGAGCAGGATATTGGCGTATTCCGCCGGGGCGCGGAAATAAAAGGTCTTTTCCGAATAGAGATTGCGGTCGGAGAAGCTGCACTCGAGGTTGCCGATCGTGTACTCGTCGTCGGCAAAATACTGCACCACGTTCGAGAATGGATAGGAGAAATCCCCGTCCATCCGCTTGGCAAAATCCGACGAATACTGGTGGCTCGTCAGCGTCAGATCGCCGATGTAGCTGATGGTGAAGATCTCCGGCGTCGGCTCGGGCGTAGGTTCCGGAGTCGGTTCCGGCGTCGGCGCAGGGGTCGGTGCAGGGCTTGGCTCGCTCACCGGCTCCTCTGCGGGCGTCTCCTGCGGCGAAGTATGCACCGGGGCGACGGTCTCCGCCGTCTGATACGCTGCCGCGCGCTGCATCATCACATAGCCGGCCACGGACAGCACCATGACCAGCAGCAGCGCTCCCAGCAGAATACGAATGCTTTTCTTCATAAAGGTACCTCGTTCCTCTGTGCCCTTTCGGCACTTTTTGTATTATATAAAAATGTCCGCCGTAAAGCAAGAGGGAATCCCGGCGGGCGCGGGATCGGAAATGCAGATTCTTTGTGCGAAATTTCCCCTTGGCATAGGACCGCAGACGCGGTATAATGACGGTATGAGAGGAACGAACCCCAGATATAGAGAGGAGTCTGCTCATGAACAGCGAATGGCTGCCTTATATTCCATCCGACGACATATATCTTTTCAACACCGGCAAGCTCCACAAGGCCTGGCTCAGCTTCGGCTGCCGCTATATTCCGGAGCTGCAGCTGCACCGCTTCCTGGTCTGGGCGCCCAACGCCCGCAGCGTGACCGTGGTCGGTGACTTCAACAGCTGGCACTGGGACGACACGCCGATGGAACGTGTACCCGGCGGCTGCTGGGTCGCCTTCGTGCCCGGCGTGTGGCACGGCGCCCGCTACAAAATCTGCGTGGAGGGCAGCGACGGCCGCCGCATCCTCAAGTCTGACCCCTTCGCCGCTTTCAGCCAGCACAGCAGCGAGACGGCCTCCATCGTCTTTGACCACAGCGAGTTTGCCTGGTCTGACGGCGACTACATGGCGCACCGCGCCAAGCGGGACTTCATGACCGCGCCGATGAGCATTTACGAGGTGCACGTCGGCTCCTGGCGCGCGCTGCCCGGCTTCCGCCCGGTATACCGCGAGATCGCCGACGAGCTGGCCGACTACTGCCGGGACATGGGCTATACCCATGTGGAGCTGCTGCCGATCACGGAGTACCCCTACGACGGCTCCTGGGGCTATCAGGTGACGGGCTACTACGCCCCCACCTCCCGCTACGGCGATCCCGACGACTTCCGCTACCTCGTCGACAAGCTGCACCAGAAGGGCATCGGCCTCATCATGGACTGGGTGCCGGCGCACTTTCCGAAGGACGAGCACGGTCTGGCCCGCTTTGACGGCAGCCCTCAGTTCGAGTGCAAGGAAGAGCGCATGGCCAACCACCCCGAGTGGGGCACGCTGATCTTTGACTACGCCTCCGACCAGGTGCAGAGCTTTCTGGTCTCCTCGGCCTGCAAGTTCTTCGAGGAATACCACATCGACGGCATCCGCGTGGACGCGGTCAGCTCGATGCTCTACCTCAACTACGCCCGCCGCGACGGCGAATACACCCCCAACCGCGAGGGCGGCAACATCAACCTCGGCGCGGTGGACTTCCTGCGCAAGCTCAACTCCACCATTCTGACTTCCTATCCCGGCGCCATCACCATCGCCGAGGAATCCACAGCCTACCCGCTGATCAGCGCGCCCCCCGATGTGGGCGGCCTCGGCTTTTGCTTCAAGTGGGACATGGGCTTTATGCACGACACGCTCGACTACATGGCCCTCGACCCGCTCTACCGCAAGTATCATCACGACAAGCTGACCTTCTCGATGATGTACGCCTTTTCCGAAAACTACATTCTCGCCTATTCCCACGACGAGGTCGTGCACGGCAAGCGCTCCATGCTCGACAAGATGAGCGGCGACTACGACCGCAAGTTTGACTCGCTGCGCACGCTCTACGCCTTCCAGTATGCCCACCCGGGCAAAAAGCTGGGCTTCATGGGCGGGGAGTTTGGCCAGTTCATCGAGTGGAACTGGCAGCAGCCGCTGGACTGGCTGCTGCTGGAATACCCCAAGCACGCGGCCATGCAGCGCTATGTGCGCGAGCTCAACCGCATCTATACCTCCACTCCTGCCATGTACCAGATCGACCACAGCTGGGACGGCTTCCAGTGGCTGAATGTCAACGACCGCGACCGCAGCGCCGTGGCCTTCCTGCGCATGGCGCCGCAGCAGCGCAGCTATCTCGTCTGCGCCTTCAACTTTACCCCCGTGCCCATTGAGGGCTTTGTCATCGGCCTGCCCGAGGACGGCACGCTGACCGAAATTCTCAGCAGCAACGAGGAGCGCTTCGGCGGCAGCGGCGTCCACAGCACAGCCCCGATCCGCACGGTCAACGAGCCCTTTGCCAATCTGCCCCGGTCGGCAGCCATTGATCTGCCGCCCATGTCTGCTGTCTACTATACTTTTAAGAAAAATCCCAAAGGGAGGAACAACAAGTGAAAAAAGAATTCCGTGATATGCTCAAAGAGCGCGGCCGCAAGGAGATGCCGAAGGTGCTCCTCGCCGCTGCCGAATGCATGCCTCTGGCCAAGACCGGCGGGCTGGCCGACGTGGTCGGCACGCTGCCGAAGGCTTTTCGCGAGCTGGACATCGACGCGCGCGTCATCATCCCCTATCACCGGATCATCAAGAACAAATACTTCGGCCAGACCGAGCATCTGTGCCACTTCTACAGCCGCCTCGGCTGGCGCGACGCCTATGTCGGCGTGGAGAAGCTGGTCGTTGACGGCGTTGTGATCTATCTGATCGACAATGAGCAGTATTTCGGCGACAAGATCTACCGCGGCGACTATCCCGAGGGCGAGCAGTACGCCTTTTTCTGCCGCGCCGTGCTCGACGCGATCCCGGTGCTGGACTTCGTGCCTGAGGTCGTGCACTGCAACGACTGGCATACCGCCATGCTGCCGATGCTGGCCCACACCCAGTACGTGGGCGGCATGCAGGATCGTCTCAAATACCTGCTGACCATCCACAACATCGCCTTCCAGGGCAAGTTCGGCTTTGACTATGTGCAGGATCTGCTGGGCGTGGACGCCCGCTACTATACGCCGGAGTTCATGGAGCTCAACGGCTGCGCCGACTTCCTCAAGGCCGGCTGCGTCTTTGCCGACCGCATCAACACCGTCAGCCCCAGCTACGCCGAGGAGATCAAAAGCTCCTACTACGGTGAGGGGCTCGAGGGCATCCTCAACGCCCGCAGCGGCCAGCTGACCGGCATTATCAACGGCATCGACAAGGACGTTTTCAACCCCCACAAGGACCCCCTGATCCCTGCCCACTATAACCGCGGTCTGCTGCGCGGCAAGGCCAAGTGCAAGGCAGCGCTCCAGGAGCGCCTGGGCCTGCAGGTGCGCCCCGAGGCTCCGATCTTCGCCATGGTCACCCGCATGACCGAGCAGAAGGGCTTTGACCTCGTCGCCGCCGTCATCGACGACATGATGACCTGGTCCGACATGCAGTTTGTGCTGCTCGGCAGCGGCGACCAGCGCTTCGAGGACTTCATGCGCAGCGCTGAACAGCGCTGGAAGGGCAGACTTTGCTCCTACATCGGCTATAACGAGGATCTGGCCCACCTGATCTACGCAGGCAGCGACTTCTACGTCATGCCCTCCCGCTTTGAGCCCTGCGGCCTGAGCCAGATGATCGCCATGCGCTACGGCAGCATCCCCATCGTGCGCGAGACCGGCGGTCTGCGCGACACCGTGCAGCCCTATAACCGCTTCACCGGCGAGGGCACCGGCTTCAGCTTCGCCCGCTATGACGCCTACGATCTGAAGGAGACCCTCTACCGCGCGCTCGAGTGCTGGAGCAATGACGAGATCATGAACGGCCTCATTCAGCATGCCATGGCCGCCGACTTCGGCTTTGCTCTCTCCGCCGAGGAGTACGCCAGAACCTATTTATGGATGCTGTGATCGGCACAAAAACCGGATATTCCGTCCACAGCGGCTCTTCCCACGGAGGAGCCGCTGCGGGCGCTTCCAGCCGTGTCTGGTTCGGCGGCAGCTATGTCGAGCACTGGTCGGAGGACTATCGGCTGCTCATCAGTTACCGCGACCGGCAGATGGTAGAGGCTGTGTTTGACGGCAAGCGCTGGCATCCCGCCGGCGGCGACCCCGACATGTGCGAGCAGCTGATGCAGGCAGCCCCGGCCTCCATCCTCTCCCGCTATTTTCAGGCCTCGGCCGAGGCCTGGTTTGCGGCGCACAATTGCCTGTCTTGCGGCCTGCCGCTGACGCGGCTCTACGAGTGCTTCCCTGCCGGCTGCGACGCGCTGACCGCTGCGGAGCTCTTTCGCCTGTTGATGGACGACTGCGGCATGACGCAGGAGGAGGCGCTGCCGCTGGTGCTGCGCTGCTGCCCGGACTACGCCTTCAGCGACGCCGAGCACGCGCTGCTGCTGCCGCTGCAGCCGCGCACCGCCCATGTGGCGCAGCTGCTGCGCGATAATCCCGACCGCATCCCTGCCGCCGTGCATGACGCCCGGCGGGAGGAATACCGCGCGCCCTTCGGTGCCGCTCGCTGCGGCGAGAAGATCACGCTGCGCCTGCGGCTGCTGAGCGGAACGATTGAGGACGCCGCTGTGATCCTCTGGTGCGACGATTTCCGACGGGAGCTGCCGCTGCGCCGGGACGGCGCCTGGCTCTCCTGCCGCTTCCCCGCGCCGGAACAGCCCGCCGCGCTCTGGTATGCCTTCCGCCTGCGCACGAGCAAAGGCGAGCGCTGGCTCTGCCCCGAGGAGACCGGCTACAGCGGCCAGCTCCGGGAAGCGCAGGGCGACGGCTTTCGCCTGACGGTGTTTCGCGCGGACTTTGACACCCCGGCCTGGTTCCGCCGCAGCGTCATGTATCAGATTTTCCCCGACCGCTTCGCCTTCTCCGACGACGGCACCGCGCAGCGCGGCATCGACTACCACCGCGCCCTCGGCCAGACGCCGGAGCTGCACCGCAGCACCCGCGAGGCCGTGCGCTGGCAGCCGCGCCCCTTCGAGCGCGATTACAGCCCGGACGATTTCTACGGCGGTACGCTCAAGGGCATCGAGCAGAAGCTCCCCTATCTGAAAGCCCTCGGCGTGAGCTGCCTGTATCTCAATCCCATCGTGGAGGCCCGCTCCAACCACCGCTACGACACCTCTGACTACCGCCGGGTCGATCCCATCCTCGGCACGAACGAGGATTTCGAGCGGCTCTGCCGCTCGGCGGAGGAGATCGGCATCCGCATCATGCTCGACGGTGTCTTTTCCCACACCGGGGCCGACAGCGTCTATTTCAACCGCCACGGCAGCTATCCCGGCCGGGGCGCCTGCCAGGGCAAGGACTCGCCTTATTACCCCTGGTACGAGTTCCGGCATTTTCCGGACGACTACCGCTGCTGGTGGGGCTTCAAGGATCTGCCGGAGGTGGACGAGCGAAACGAAAGCTGGCAGGACTACGTCGTCACCGGGCCGAACAGCGTTGTGCGCGAATGGCTGCGCCGCGGCGCCGCCGGCTGGCGGCTGGACGTGGCCGACGAGCTGCCGGACGAGGTGCTCGCGCTCATTCGCCGCGCCGCCAAGGAGGAAAAGCCGGACGCGCCGATCCTCGGCGAAGTGTGGGAGGACGCAGTGCTCAAGGAGAGCTACGGCTCCCGCCGCCGCTACGCGTTGGGCGATGCGCTCGACAGCGTGATGAACTATCCCTTCCGCAGCGCGATGCTGGACTTCATCCACTGCCGCAGCAGCGCCTACGGCCTGCGCGACTTTCTGATCAGCCAGCAGATGAACTATCCGCAGCCGCTCTACTACTCGCTGATGAACCTGCTGGGCTCGCACGACGTGGACCGCATCCGCACCGCGATGGCAGCGCCCACCACCCTGCGCGCGCTCAGCCGCGTCGAGCAGCTGAGCTACCCCTTCCGCGCAGAGGATCTCGCGACGGCCGTCGACCGAGAAAAGCTCTGCGCTGCGCTGCAGTTTGCCATCCCGGGCGTGCCCAGCGTCTATTACGGCGACGAGCAGGGCATGTGGGGCACCGGCGATCCCTTCAACCGCGCGCCCTTCTGCGAGGGCGACAGAGAACTGCACGACTACTACGCCGCGCTCGCCGCCCGCCGCAATGAGCATCCCTGCCTGCAGACCGGCGAGGCGGTCTTTGCCGCCTGCTCCGCCGACGTACTGACAGTTTTGCGTTATGTAAACCAGCATGCTGACATGTTCGGCGATTTCGCGCCGAACGGCGCCTGGCTCCTGGTGCTCAACCGCAGCCAGAGCGAACAGCCCTGGGAGGCGGACGCCAGCGCCGCCGGCTGCGGACTGCTGTGCGGCCGCATCGGCCCCTGCCGCGCCGAATGGCACAAATTGTATTGAAATCCGATACCGGACGAAGAACCTTCGTTCGGTATTTTTTTGTGGATTCTCCGGGAAATATATGATATATTGGTTATATTCCATCCATGGGAGGAGCAAGCATGGACACGAGAGCCTTTGTTGATTTCAAGCGTCGCCTGACGGACAACTGCAGCAGGGTCATCGTCGGCAAGGACGAGGTGATCGAGCAGGTCATTGTCTGCCTGATCGCCGCCGGGCACATCCTGCTCGAGGACGTACCGGGCACCGGCAAAACGATGCTGCTGCGCGCCTTTGCCAAGAGCATCGGCAGCAACTTCAAGCGCATTCAATTTACGCCCGACCTGATGCCCTCCGATCTGACCGGCATCAACTTCTACAACCAGAAACAAGGCGAATTTGAGTTCCGTCCCGGACCGCTCTTTGCCAATCTGATCCTGGCCGACGAGCTCAACCGCGCTACGCCCCGCAGCCAGTCGGCGCTGCTGGAGGTCATGGAGGAAAAGCAGATCTCCGTGGACGGCGTGAGCTACCGCATGCAGGAGCCCTACATGGTCATGGCCACCCAGAACCCGCTCGAGTCCTACGGCACCTTCCCGCTGCCGGACGCGCAGCTGGACCGCTTCTTCATGCGTCTGCGCCTGGGCTACATGACGCGCGAACAGGAGATCTCCGTCATGCGCCGGCCGGAGACGCGGCAGCTGATCGACGCGCTGCCCCGGGTGGTCACGGCGGAGGAACTGGCCGTTCTGCGTGAGGCCTATCCGCAGGTGAGCGTCAGCGACGACATTGCCGACTACATGATGGACATCGTGTCCCGCGCGCGGCATAACGAGCTGCTGCTCAACGGCGTCTCCACGCGCGGCAGCCTCGCGCTCTATCGCGCCAGCCAGATCGTCGCTGCGCTGAACGGCCGCGACTACGTCATTCCCGAGGACGTCAAGCGCGAGGCAATGGCCGTATTGCCCCACCGCCTGTCCCTCGTCAGCAACATCCACCTCGACAACGACCGCTTTGTCGCAAACATTCTCGAAGAGGTCGAGGTGCCGCTGGAAAAGCTATGATCGTCTTTGTTATGGTCTGCACGCTGCTTCTGCTGGCGCTGGTGGAATACTTGAGCCGGCGGGAGGAGCTGCGGCATCTGCATGTGGAATTCAGTATCGACTCCCCGCTGACCGAGCCGGACGAGCCTGTCACGCTGCGCTACACGGTGCATAACACCAGCCGCTTTCCGCTGCTGTATGCCGGGCTATCGCTGCAGCTTGATCCGGAGGTGCGGGTCTGCGAGGACGAGGAATTCCTGCGCCGCACGGCCACCCGCGATTATCTCGGCACGCGCATTGACCACCACTTTTACCTGCTGCCCTGGCGGAAGTTCAGCGGCAAGCTCCGTGTTTCCTTCCGGCGGCGCGGGCTCTATGAGCTGGGTCGGTACTACCTGGAAAGCGGCGACTTTCTCGGGCTGAGCCCCGTTGTCCGCACCGGCGAGACGGGAATCCGGATCGTGTGCACCGCCAAACGCTGCGAGCTGCCGGAGCTGGACACGCTGGGCGGCACGCTGGGCGATATTTCGGTGCGGCGTTTCCTGTTCGACGACCCCAGCATGCTCAAGGGCTACCGCGAATACACCGGCCGCGAGCCGATGAAGCAGATTTCCTGGATGCAGACCGCGAAAAGCGGGCAGCTCACCGTGCGGCTGAACGACTACACCGTGGACCGCAACGTCAGCATCCTTGTGAATATGGAGTCTGCGCCGCTGCCAGAGCTCGAGCGCTGCATGGAGCTGCTGCGCAGCGTGTGCGAGCAGCTGGAGGAGCAGCGCGTGCCCTATGGGCTGTTCTCCAACGGCGATGTGTTCTCTTTGAATGAAGGTCTCGGACGAAATCATCTGTTTTATATCCAGCGCCGGATCGGCCTGTCCCGGCTCGGCGCCTTCTACGGCTTTTCCGCGCTGGTCGACAGCTACGTCCGCTATCCCCGGGACAACAGCAGCTGCATCGTCATCACGCCCCGGCGCAGCGAGTCCGTCGATGCCTCCCTGCCGCGGCTGCGGCGCTGCAGCGGCCGGGACCCCACTCTTCTCTGCGGAGGTGACAAAAGCTCATGAAACGAACAGCCGCCTATCGGATCACCGCTGATCTCTGCTTTTTCTTTTCGATCCTGAGTATTTTTCCTGCCTTTCGGCCATGGCAGACGCCGATGGCGCTCTTCGCGGCGGCCTGCCTCGCGGTGTCGCTCGTCGCGGTGCACTGTCCCTATGCTGTGCTGCGCCTGCTGCTCGCGTTGCTGCCCGGGCTCGCCTTCTGGAACGCCAAGCTGAGCTTCCTGCTCGTATTCCCGGCGCTCTGCTGGCTGTATGTGATCCTCGTGCTGACAATGGGGCGCTTCCACCTGTGGCTGGACGAGTACCGGCGCATTTACCGCGCCATGCTGATCGTCTGCCTCTGCTCCATCGCCGCCAACGTCGCCCACGCCACCATCTACAGCGGCGACGTGATCTCCTATCCGAGCATGATCTACGCGCTGCTGTTCCTCTGCCTCGGCGTGCTGGCCATGCGCGGGATGCAGATGAACGCGAACATGGGCGCGCCCTGGCGCATCACGAACGCTCTCACCGTCGTCGGCGTGCCCACGCTTGCGATCGGCGCCTCGACGCTGCTCTATCTGCTGCTTCGTTCGCTGCGGCCTGTGGTCGAATGGATCTTTCGTCCCATCGGGCTGTTCGTCCTGTGGCTCTTCGGCCTGCTCTTCCCGGGCGAGTATGCAGAGGCCGTTCCCACGCCCACGCCCGATCACACGCCCCTGCCGACGCCGACAATCATCGAAGAGCCGGTGCCTAACGGTGCAAGTATGGTCGCGGCCGAAGACAGGTCCGGACATCTCATCAACAGAATTCTCGTCGAAAAAGCTGCCATGATCGGTGGCTATGTGGTGCTCGCGATTCTGCTGCTGGCGGCGGTTTACTTCATTGTGCGCTATGTCCGGCGAAACCGCGCCGAGTCGGAGCAGGATGAGTTTGTCTACGAGGAAACGGAAGAGGACGTCCGTCCGCGCAAGCGCCGCGCAGGAAAAGCCGTGTCTGTCGCGGGCAATGCCCAGCAGATCCGCAAGATTTACCGGCAGTATATGGAGCTGATGCGCGAGCACGGCGTGCGCATCCAGCGCGACAGCACCTCGCTGGACATTCTGGATGAGGCGGAGCAGGTCAATCTCTCCCCCGCCGCGAAGAGGCTGCGCGAGCTGTACCTGAAGGCCCGCTATGCTCAAGCCGATGCTGTCAGCCGGGAGGACGTGCAGGAAGCGCAGCGCTGCCTGCAGGAGATCCGAAGCGAATTCAAATCATAGTTTGATGAGCATATGAAGGCCGGGGGCTGATTCAGCCCCCGGTCTTAATAATATAAGATTCGGGCAGTTTTATTGTAAACAAGGGCTTTGCATGGTATAATAACCATAATTATTTCGGAAAGCGAGGTGAGTTTTCCCTTGAGTGACGTGCTGTCCGGCAGCCTGATCCTGTCCAAATCCGTGCTGATTCTGCTGTCGGTACTGATTATCATCCGCTGTCTGCGCTCGCTGCTGTCCGAGCGCTACGAGGCAGAGGTCTGGGCTTATCTGCAGCTTGGCCGGGATCAGCTGCCCGTCACGCATTGGGAAAACCTCATTGGCCGCTCTCACAGCGCGGATATCCATGTCGACCGTGACCGCGTCAGCCGCGTGCACGCCGTTCTGGTGCGCAGCGGTAAGGGCGTCTGGACCGTATACGATATTTTCAGCAAGGGCGGCGTCTGGGTCAACCGGATCAAGATCAGCCCGCACGGCGCTGAGGTGCACGACGGAGATGTCATCAATCTCGGCGGCACGCCTCTGCGCTTTCACGACATGACCAACGAAAAGCGGCAGAAGCTGGAGGAAAGGCGCACCGTCGCGGGCAAGCGCGTCTCGCCCTTTGGAACACTCCTCGAGCTGAGTGTGTTTCAGATTTTTCTGCTGCTGCAGCACGCGCTGTGCACCGAGGAGCATCTGCCCATGATCGCCCTCGGCTTTGCCGCGCTGCTCGCGCTGGAATGGTTCTGCTATTCCTCGATGCGGCTGCTCGGCCGCTCGGGCTTTGAAATTGAGACCATCGCTTTCTATCTGAGCAGCCTCGGCATGTCCGTGGCGGCAAGCTCGGTGCCGGAGGACCTGATCAAACAGATTCTGCTGATGATCGCGGGCGTCGCGCTGTTTCTGCTCACCGGCTGGTGGCTTCGCAGCCTCCGGCGTATCACGGCCGTGCGCGGCCTGGCCGCCTTCGCGGCGCTGGCGCTGCTCGCGGTGAACGCGGTGTTCAGCGAGGAGATCATGGGCGCGCGCAACTGGCTGGAATTCGGCGGCTACTCCTTCCAGCCCTCGGAATTCGTCAAGGTGCTCTATCTCTACGTGGGCGCCTCCACCCTTGACCGCCTCTACCGCAAGCAGAACCTGTTTGTATTCATGGCCTTTTCGGCCATGTGCGTGATCGCGCTGGCGCTGATCGGCGACTTCGGCACCGCGCTGGTCTTTTTTGTGTGCTTTCTGGTGATCTCCTTCCTGCGCTCGGGCTCCATTGCGACGGTGCTGCTGGCGCTGACCGGCGCGGGCATGGCGGGCGTGATGGCCGTCAGCGTCCGGCCGCATATCGCGCAGCGCTTTGCCTCCTGGGGCCACGTGTGGGAGGACATCTACGGCACGGGCTATCAGCAGGCCAGGGCCATGTCGGCCGCCGCGGCCGGCGGGCTGTTCGGCAAGGGCGCCGGCTCCGGGTGGCTGAAAAACATTGTCGCCGCCGACACGGACATGGTCTTTGCCGTGGTCTGCGAGGAGCAGGGCCTCATCATCGCGCTGTGCATGGTGCTGGCCGTGATGGCGCTGGCCTTTTTCGCGGTGCGCTCGGCGCGCTACGGGCGCTCGGCCTGGTACGCGATCGCCGCCTGCGGCGCGATGGCCATGCTGCTGACGCAGACGGCGCTGAACGTCTTTGGTACGATGGATCTGCTGCCCTTCACGGGCGTCACCTTCCCCTTTGTCTCGCGCGGCGGCTCGTCGCTTTTGAGCTGCTGGATGCTGATGGCCTTTCTCAAGGGCTCCGACACCCGCAAGGACGCAAGCTTTGTGGTCAATCCCGTGCGCGTGCTGCCCGAGGATGAGGAAGAAGAGGAGGCGGAGGCATGAAGAAGATCACGCATCGCGCCGTCTCCGTTCTGCTGCTCGCGGCGCTCATTATCGCCGGGCTCGTGCTCTACACGCTGCGTTATATTGACGACGGGCGCGACTGGGCGCTCTCCTTTGCCCGGGCCAATTCCGGCTCGACCGGAGAGCTGACCGACCGGAACGGGCGGCTGCTGGCGAGCTTTGACGCGGTGGAAAACCGCTACGCCGAGGACGCGGCCACGCGCACCGCCTGCTACGCCGTCACCGGCGACTACTGGGGCCGCAGCGGCACCGGCGCGCTGACCTGGTTCTGGGACGACATGCACAGTTACAGTCTGCTGACCGGCACCACACATTCCAGCTCCGTCGATCTGCAGCTGACCGTGGATGCCTCGCTCTGCCGGACAGCCTACGAGGCCCTCGGCGGGCGCAAGGGCGCCGTGATGCTGATGGACTATCGCAGCGGCGAGGTGCTGTGCATGGTGTCGAGTCCCTCGGTCGATCCGCTCGATAACGGCGAGCCGCCGGAGGGAGCATATCTGAATCGCTGCCTCTCCTCCTGCTTTACGCCGGGCTCGGTGTTCAAGCTCGTCACTGCGGCCGCTGCCATCGAGACCGTGCCCAACATGGACGACCGCAGTTTCTACTGCGAGGGCGAATACGAAATCGCCGGCGTGCCCATCATCTGCTCCGGCGATCACTACACCCAGACCTTTGAGCAGGCGATGGCCAACTCCTGCAACGTGGCCTTTGCCCAGATCGCCGTCAAGGTCGGGCAGGAAAACATGATCGAGCACGTACGTGCCTACGGTTTTCTGGACCGGCACGATCTGGACGGCATCCCCAGCGCCGCCGGCAGCTACCCCCTGGATTTCATCGGCGATCCGGAGCTTGCCTGGTCGGGCATCGGGCAGAGCACCGACCTCGTCAATCCCTACGCCATGCTGCGCTTTGTCGCGGCGGTCGCCAACGGCGGCAAGCTCGCCGAGCCCCACCTGATTGCCGGGCGCAGCGGCCCCGTCACGCGGCTCGTGGACGAGGACACGGCGGAAACGCTCGGCGCCATGATGAACTACAACGTCGTCTCCCACTACGACGGCGGCAACAACTTCCCCGGCCTGAATCTCTGCGCCAAAACGGGCACGGCGGAGCTCGGCGACGGCAGCAGTCACGCCTGGTTCGTCGGCTACCTGCTCGACGAGCAGCATCCCTACGCCTTCGTGGTGCTGGTGGAAAACGGCGGCGGCGGACTGGCCGCTGCCGGACCCGTGGCAAACGCCGTGCTGCAGAAGGCCGTACAATAAATTGTCTGTTTTATTTTAGAGATAGAGGAATCCTATGATCGACGTATCCGTAAACAATCTGGTCAAGAGCTTTGAGATCGGCAGCAACGTGCTCGACGGTCTGTCCTTTACCGTGGGCAGCGGCGAGCGCGTGGGCATCCTCGGCCCCAACGGCTGCGGCAAAACGACGCTTTTCCGTATCCTCTCCGGCGAATACAATTATGACGAGGGCGAAGTGATGATCGCGCCGGGTAAGCGCCTGGGCCTCATCTCCCAGATTCCCGTCTATCCCGAGGGCTGGACGGTGGAGGACGTGCTGAAGGACGCCCACCGGCGCCTCTACGAGATCAGCGCGCGGCTGGAGGAGCTGACGGCACAGCTCGAGCACGACGACTCCCCGGCCCTGCTGCGTGACTACGACCGCCTGAGCGAGGATTTCCGCCGTCTCGGCGGCTACGACATGGACGTAGAGCGCAGCCGCGTGGCCAACGGCCTCGACATCCCCGCCGCCATGCGCGCCCAGCCCTTCGAGACTCTCTCCGGCGGCGAGAAAACGCGCGTGAACCTCGCGCGGCTCATTCTGGAGGACACCGACATTCTTCTCCTCGACGAGCCGACCAACCACCTTGATCTGCACGCGACCGAATGGCTGGAGGACTATCTGCTGCACTTCAAGGGCACCGTGCTCGCCATCAGCCACGACCGCTGGTTTCTCGACAAGGTCGTGCAGCGCAGCATTGAGATCCTCGACGGCAAGGCCGAGTTTTACAGCGGCAACTACAGCTTTTACGTGCAGGAGCGGCAGCGCCGCTTCGACGAGAAGCTCAAGCAGTACGAAAAGGACCAGGCCAAGATCGAGCAGCTGACCCGCGCCGCCGAGCAGATGCACCTCTGGGCCTTCATGGGTGCGGACAAGCTGCACAAGCGCGCCTTTGCCATGGAAAAGCGCATCGAGAAGCTGCAGCAGAGCGAAAAGCCCGTGGAGCAGCGGAAAATGAACGTCAAATTCAAGCAGCGCGAGTTTGAGGGCGACGAGGTGCTGGTCATCGACGGTGTGAGCAAATCCTTCGGGGCGCGCACGCTCTTCCGGGATCTCTGCCTCACGGTTGCCGGCGGCGAGCGCATCGCCCTGATCGGCGATAACGGCGCGGGCAAGTCCACGCTGGTGAAGCTGATCCTCGGCGAGGAGACGCCGGACAGCGGCTACCTGCAGCGCGGCCCTGCCATCCGCACGGCCTATCTGCCGCAGACGGTGCGCTTTTCCGACGATCGGCGCAGCGCCTACGAGACGATGCTCTACGACGGCCGCTGCCAGCCGCAGGAAGCGCGAGACCGGCTCGCTGCCTTCGGCTTTCGCGGCGAGGACGTGTTCACACCCGTCGGCGCGCTCTCCGGCGGCGAGCGCAGCCGCCTGTGTCTGTGCCTGCTGATGGGGCGGGACATCAACTTCCTCATCCTCGACGAGCCGACCAACCACCTCGACATCGCCAGCCGCGAATGGATGGAGGATGCACTGTCGGACTACGAACAGACGCTGCTGTTCGTCTCCCACGACCGCTGGCTGATCGAAAAATTCGCCACGCGCATCTGGGCAATTCAGGACGGCGTGCTGACCGACTACCGCGGCGGCTACCGGGATTATATCGCCTGGAAGGAGCGGCAGAGCGTCTTCCAGCAGAACGAAAAGAGCCGCGAAAAGGCCGAGAAAAAGCCGGCGGACAAGCGCCCCAAGACGCCGAACAGCGCCAAGGCCATCGCCAAAACCGAGCGCGAGATCGCCAGGCTCGAGGCGCGGCAGAAGGAGCTGGAGCAGGAGGCGGAGACCTATGCTGCCGACTACCAGAAGCTGATGGACATCGACGCCGAGCGCGCCTCGCTCGACGAGCAGCTGCTCGCACTCTACGAACAATGGGAGGAACTGAACATATGAAGAAAAACGACCGGGCTCTGGCTTTCTCCATCGGCGCTCTGACGGGCGCCGCCGCGCTGCTGCGCTTTGCGCTGCGCGGCTATGCCTACTGGGCCTATCTGTGCCTCTTTATCGCGGCGCTGCTTCTGCTGCACCGCTTTCTGCCGACCGTCTGGTGGCGCGTCGTGCTGATCCTCACCTGCCTCGGCATCCTGTACTTCTGCGCCGTCGAGGTGCCGATCATCAAAAACGCCCGCACCGACAAGGAGCCGGAGCGCGAGTACCTGGTCGTACTCGGTGCGGCGGTCTACGGCGATCAGCCCTCGCTGACGCTGGTGCGCCGCCTGGAAGGCGCGCGGGACTATCTGAACCGCTATCCCGACGCCGTCGCCATCGTCTCCGGCGGCATGGGCAAGGGTGAGAGCGTCACCGAGGCGCAGGCCATGCACGACTGGCTGATCGCCAACGGCATCCCGGACGAGCGCGTGATTCTCGAGCCGGAAGCGACCTCGACGCTCGAAAACCTCTCCCATTCCTTCGCCATCATCCGTGCGCGCGGCGATGAGCCGGACGGCCACGTCGCCATCGTCTCCAGCGCCTATCACCTCTACCGCGCTAAGCTCATCTCCCGCGGGCTCGGGGTGGAGGCTGCCGGCGTTGCTGCTCCCTGGGGCTATTTCTTCGTCATGCTGAACTATTTTATCCGCGAGGCCTTCGGCGTGACCAAGCTCTGGCTGCTTGGCCCCTGAGCTGGGCGCCTTGCCCAAAATTCCGATCGGAAATTGTTGAAAGCGACAAAAATACGCCGCGGCTTTGGCCGCGGCGTTGATTTTTCCCCCTGGAAGCGATAGACTGAATTGGATTTTCTCCGATCCTTTTGAAAAGAGAGTGATACTTATGCTCCGCAAAAGCGGGATTTTAATGCCCATGAGTTCCCTGCCCTCGCCCTACGGCATCGGCACGATGGGCAAAAGCGCCTATCGCTTTGTCGATTTCCTCAAGGCCGCCGGCCAGAGCTACTGGCAGTTGCTGCCCCTCGGCCCCACGAGCTACGGCGACAGCCCCTATTCCTCCTTCTCCACCTTCGCGGGCAACCCCTATTACATCGACCTCGATCTGCTGGTGAAGGACGGCCTGCTGCGCCGCAGCGAAATCGCCGGGCGCGACTGGGGCGAGGACGCAGAGCGCGTGGACTACGGCAAGATCTACGAGCAGCGCTTTGCGGTGCTGCGCCTGGCCTATGCGCGCGGCAAAGAGAGTCTGGCCGCGGAGCTGGACGCCTTCCGCCGCGAAAATGCCGCCTGGCTGGAGGACTACGCCCTGTTTATGGCGGTCAAGAGCAGCTTCGGCATGGTCAGCTGGGTCGAGTGGCCGGACGAGGCCATCCGTCTACACAGGCCCGAGGCCGTGGAGCGCTATCGGAACGAATGGAAGGACGACGTGGATTTCTGGTGCTTCCTGCAGTTTCTCTTCTTCCGTCAGTGGAAGGCGCTGCGCGCCTACGCGCACGAGCAGGGCATCGAGTTCATCGGCGACGTGCCGATCTATGTGGCGCTGGACTCCGCCGACGTTTGGAGCGCGCCCGGCTTCTTCCAGCTTGACAAGGACAACGTTCCCACCGAGGTGGCCGGCGTGCCGCCCGATGCCTTCACCGAGGACGGGCAGCTCTGGGGCAACCCGCTCTATGACTGGGACAAGATGAAGGCCGACGGCTTCGGCTGGTGGATCCGCCGCATTGAGGGCGCCGAAAAGCTCTTCGACGTGATCCGTATCGACCATTTCCGCGGCTTTGAGAGCTATTGGGCCGTACCCTACGGCGACAAGACCGCCCGCCGCGGCCACTGGCGTCCCGGCCCGGGCATGGCTCTGGTCGGCGTGCTGACCTCCTGGTTCCATCAGCTGCGCTTCATCGCCGAGGATCTGGGCTACACCACCCCTGAGGTGGAAAAGCTGCTGGCCGATTCCGGCCTGCCCGGCATGAAGATCCTGGAATTCGGCTTTGACCCCAAGGGCAATTCCGACTACATGCCGCACAACTGCGTCAACCACAGCGTCTGCTACGTCGGCACCCACGACAACGAGGTCGTCAGCGGCTGGATCAAGAGCACCGACAAGGCCACGCTCAAATACGCCGCCGACTACATGCACAAGACGGCGGACGAGAGCTGGAGCTGGGCCATGATCCGCACCGGCATGTCCACAGCCTCGCAGCTGTTTGTCATGCAGATGCAGGACGTGCTGGAGCTGCCCGCCTCCGCGCGCATGAATGCGCCCGGTACTGCCACAGGCAACTGGCAGTGGCGCATGCGGCCCGACGCGCTGAGCGCGAAGCTCGCGCGCAAGGTCCGGCGCTGCACCGAAACCTACCGCAGACTGTAACGAATATTCCGTATCAAAAAGAACCGCTCCGGGAGCTCAGTCCCGGAGCGGTTCTTCGTCCGTATCGATGACAATGCGCCCGAAGGCGTTGATGATCGTGGTATTGCCGCGCTGATAGACCCGGCGCGACTGGTTGTTGTAGTTGAGATGCACATGCCCGTGCACGAAATAGCGCGGCTGCAGCTTGTCGATCAGCGGCAGAAAGGCCTCAAAGCCCCGGTGTGCCGGCGTATCATCGTCCCCATAGCCCCGCGCCGGCGCGTGGGCCAGGATAATATCCACGCCGCCTGCCCATTTGATCTTCCACCAGAGTCTGCGGATGCGGCGGCGCATCTGGCGCTCGGTGTACTGGTTCGTTCCGCCGCTGTACCAGCCGCTGCCGCCGAGACCGAGGATACGCAGGCCCTTGACCTTCAGCAGTTTATCCTCGGCGCAGTCGCAGCCCTCGGGCGGATGGCTCTCATAGAGTCCGTCATGGTTGCCGCGGACATAGACGAGGGGGCGGTTGGCCATCGTCACCAGGAATTCCAGATAGTTGGCCTTCAGGTCGCCGGCCGAAAGGATCAGGTCAATGCCGCTCAGATGGCCGGGACGGTAATAGTCCCATAGGTAGGGCTCCTCGCGGTCCGAAATCAGCAGGATCTTCATAGCTGCTTCTCCTGCTTCTGCGGCGCGAGGCTCTCACGGTAGATGCCCAGCAGCCGCACCAGGCCCTGGGAGCGCGGCAGCAGCTCGTCAAAGCCCGGGATCGTACCGTCCACGTTGTCGCAGAGCCAGTCCATGCGCATGATCTCCTCCGGGCTGAGCGCGGTTTTGCCGTCACAGCGCAGGACGCCGTTCTGGTCGAAGATCTCGGCGCAGAAGGGATCCACCGTGCCGTTCAGCACACCCTTGCGCAAAATCTCCGCCAGGCTGGTCACGCCCGCCGGAAGGCTCTCGCTGAGCTTCACGTCCACGACGCCGCTGGCCATGCCCCACCAATAGTTGATGGCCTTGCTGCTCTCCTCCCAGCTGCCGTCGAGCACCGAGCGCACGATCTTCTCATACATCGCGCCCCACTGCCAGCAGGGCATCGCCAGCGGCAGCAGGCCGCCGTCCGGCTCGAGCTGATAGAGGCCGTAGTCGAGGGCGCAGTGCGCCGTCGACTCCTCGCCGGATTCGCGGTTGGAGATCACGGTGACGCCGCTCTGCCGCAGCTGCTCGATCGGGTCGCCGCCCGTGCAGGACCAGACCAGCTTCACCCGTGCGCGGGGGTTCGACAGCCGCGCGCCGAGGGCAAAGGCGTTGATGCCCGCAGGCGTGCCGAAAATCGGATAATTGGCCACATAACCCACGAGGTTGTTGTCCGCCATCGCGCCGGCTACGGCGCCGGCGACAAACTTGCACTCGTAGATGCGGCTGTAGTAGCTGCGCACGCCGGGATAGGGCTGTGAGAGCGCACAGTTGAGCACCTTGACGTTTTTATACTTCGCGGCGATCTTGCGGCAGGCGTCGATCATGGGTGGGGTGGTTGCGAAGATGATTTTGGCGTCCTCTGCCTCCACCGCGGTCTCCATGGCCTTTTCATAGTCCCGGTTTTCAGCCAGGAAAAGTTTGACGTCCACCCTGGAGCCGAGCTTTTCCTCCAGCTCCTGCCGTCCCTGGTCGTGGGCACGGGTCCAGGCGCTCTTTTCCAGCGGGAAGCCGTAGATAAAGGCCACCGTGACCGACGAAGGCCGCGCCACGTTCAGGATCTTGGACACGAGGCCCTTTTCCTTTTCCGGCGGCTGAGTGGACAGCTCGATGGGCGCATCCTCCTCGGTGGCCCGGATATCGGGCAGCAGCCGCTCCAGGCTCTTGTTCAGCTCTGCCGTCGTTTTCTCCTTGATATCGGCAAAGGAATAGACTTCCAGCCAGGTGAGCAGCGCCTCGGCCGGTGTAGTTCCCGTTTCCCCGGGCTTCAGGCGATCAAAAGCCTCACGGAAATGGGCAAAGCCAGCGCGAAAGCTGCGCCGCTCCTCCTCGCTCCACACATGGTCGCTCTCCATGCCCAGCGCAGCCTGCAGCCGGGCGTAGGCGCCAGGCTTGCGGAAGCTGACGCCGTACTGGCCGGAGAGACGGTAGAAATCCAGGAACTCATAGTAGAGCCGGATCTCCGGCTTGTCGCTGGGAGCCGGCAGCATGCGCGTCACGATGCCCGGGATCGTCGGTGAGCCGAAGCTCTTGAGCACGCTTGCGCGCTTGTTGCCCTCCTGGATATAGAACTTGCCCAGATATTCAAAGCATTTGATCGGATCACGGATGCCCCCGTCGCTCAGGTGCGCGTCACACAGCGCCATCCACTTGGTGCCGAACTCCGTCTGCGCGCCGAGCAGCGGCATGAAGTTGCCGGCCAGGGCGGCCATGCGCCCGGCAGTCCTGGTGCCGACGATCAGCTCGGCCGGGATGTTGACGAGGCCAAGCTCCTCCTGCCGGACGGAGGCTTCCTCCTCCAGCAGCCGGTCAAGGACAGCAGGATAGGGATCCAGCCCCTGGCTCTCGGCCGCCTTAAAGTATTTCTGTCCGCTTTTCAGGGCCTTTGCATACTGTTCTACCGCTTCCTGGCTCATGGCAGGCCCTCCTTTTTACTAAAATTGATTGTCAAGTGATGATACACCTGATCCGGTGGGAATACAAGAGCGTATCGCAGAAGAATTCCCTGTGAAAATGCACAAAATTTATGCAAAACAGCCCGTATTTTCGCGGCAATGCCCGATTGAATCGCGGCGCGATGTGTGGTACAGTAAAGCCGTCGAAAAATGCGCATGATCCCATGCGATAAAGGAGGAGAAGCCTATGCCCTGCACCACCATTCTGGTCGGCAAGAAGGCCAGCAGCGACCGCTCCACGATGATCGCCCGCACCGACGACGGTCATTTCGATGTGAAGAAGCTGATCGTGGTCGAGCCGAAACAGCAGAAAAGGAAATATAAGAGCGTCCTCTCCCATGTGGAGATCGAGCTGCCCGAGCATCCGCTGCGCTACACCTGCTGCCCCAGCGTGGACCCGAAGGAGGGCATCTGGGCGGCAACCGGCATCAACGAGGCCAACGTCGGCATTACCGCCACGGAGACCATCACCTCCAACCCCCGCGTGCTCGCCGCCGATCCGCTGGTGGAGCTGAAAAAGGCCAAAGGCCGCGAAAAGGAAGTGCCCGGCGGCATCGGTGAGGAGGACATCGTCGTTCTCGTGCTGCCCTATATCCGCTCGGCCCGCGAGGGCGTGGAGAGGCTGGCAGCGCTGCTGGAGCGCTACGGCACTTACGAGTCCAACGGCATCGCCTTCAACGATGAAAACGAGATCTGGTGGATGGAGACCATCGGCGGCCATCACTGGATCGCCCGGCGCGTGCCGGACGAGGTCGTCGTCATCAACCCCAACCAGTTCGGCATGGACGGCTTCGACCTGGACGACGCCCTCGGTGCGCAGAAAGCGCATATGTGCTCGAAGGATCTGCGCGAGTTCATCCGCGACAACCGTCTGGATCTGAATCAGAACGGCGCCTTCAACCCGCGCGATATCTTCGGCTCCCACACCGATATGGATCACATCTATAACACCCCGCGTGCCTGGTTCATGGGGCGCTTCCTCTGCCCCTTCTCCCGCCGCTGGGACGGCCCGGACGCCGAATTCGGCCCGGAGAGCGACAACATCCCCTGGGCGCTGGTGCCCGACCGGAAGATCGCCGTGGAGGACGTGAAATACCTTCTCTCCTCGCACTACCAGGGCACGCCCTATAATCCCTATTCCAAGCAGGACAGCGGCAAGCGCGGCATGTATCGCTCCATCGGCATCAACCGCACCGGCGTCACCGCCGTCTGCCAGATCCGCAGCGGCGTGCCCCACGAGCTGCAGGGCGTTGAATGGCTCAGCTTCGGCTCGACGACCTTTGCCGCCATGCTGCCGCTGTACACCAACGTCGCCAAAATGCCGGATTACGTCAGCCGCGTGACGCTGGACACCTCCACGGAGAATTTCTACTGGGGCAGCCGCCTGATCGGTGCGCTGGCCGACCACAACTATTCCTCCAGTATTCAGAACATCGAGCGCTACCAGAACGCCGTGTTTGTCAAGGGCCGCCGCCTGCTGCTCGAGTACGACCGCAAAATGACCGAGAGCGGCGATTTCTCGCTGGCCGCGGAGGCCAACGAGGCCCTCTGCCGCATGGCGAAGGAGCAGACCGTCGACACGCTCAACAAGGTGCTTGCCGACGCGAGCCAGCACATGAAAAACGGCTATAACCGCGCCGACAACTGAATTAGAAAGAGGGATTTTGCTATGGCTTACAAGACGGATATTGAGATCGCGCAGGAAGCAAAGCTGCGCCCCATCAACGACATCGCCGCCACGCTCGGCATCCCCGACGAGGCTGTGGAAAACTACGGCCGCTACAAGGCCAAAATCGACATTCACGCGCTCCGGGAGCTGCCCGAAAAGGGAAAACTCATCCTCGTGACCGCCATCACCCCCACCCCGGCCGGCGAAGGGAAGACCACGACCAGCGTCGGTCTGACCGACGGTCTGCGGATAATCGGCAAGGACGCCGTCGTCGCCCTGCGTGAGCCCTCCCTCGGCCCCGTGTTCGGCGTCAAGGGCGGCGCTGCCGGCGGAGGCTATGCCCAGGTGGTGCCGATGGAGGACATTAACCTCCACTTCACCGGCGACTTCCACGCGATCGGCGCTGCCAACAACCTGCTGGCCGCCATGCTCGACAACCACATTCAGCAGGGAAACGCCCTGGGCATCGACGTCAAGCAGATCACCTGGAAGCGTGCCGTGGACATGAACGACCGGCAGCTGCGCCACATCGTCAGCGGCCTGGGCGGCAAAATGCAGGGCGTGCCCCGGGAGGACGGCTTTGAAATCACCGTGG
Source organism: Oscillospiraceae bacterium (assembly GCA_902801295.1). GTDB lineage: Bacteria > Bacillota > Clostridia > Oscillospirales > Oscillospiraceae > Limivicinus. Next base: position 34,276 of record CADCHN010000003.1, read on the forward strand.
CCTCCGAGATCATGGCGGTGCTGTGCCTGGCCTCCGATCTGAAGGATCTCAAGGAGCGGCTCGCCCGGATCATCGTGGGCTATACCTTCGACGGCCGGCCCGTCACCGCCCACGATCTGAAGGCCGAGGGCGCCATGGCGGCGCTGCTGAAGGACGCCATCAAGCCGAACCTGGTGCAGACCCTTGAGGGGACCCCCGCCTTGATCCACGGCGGCCCCTTTGCCAATATCGCCCACGGCTGCAACTCCGTCACCGCTACGCACACGGCCCTGAAGCTGGCGGATTACGTGGTCACCGAGGCGGGCTTTGCCGCCGATCTTGGCGCGGAGAAATTCGTGGACATCAAGTGCCGCATCGCCGGGCTCCATCCCAGCGCGGTGGTGATCGTGGCTACGGTGCGCGCGCTCAAGTACCACGGCGGCGTTCCCAAGACAGATCTGAACGAAGAAAACCTGGAGGCGCTGGAAAAGGGTCTGCCGAACCTGCTGCAGCATGTGAGCAACGTGAAGGACGTGTTCGGCCTGCCCTGCGTCGTGGCGATCAACGCTTTCCCCACGGACACCGAGGCCGAGCTGCGGATGGTCGAGGACCGCTGCCGGGAGCTGGGTGTGAACGTGGCCCTCTCCGAGGTCTGGGCCAAGGGCGGCGAGGGCGGCAAGGCCCTGGCCGAGGAGGTCGTCCGCCTCTGCGAGCAGCCAAACAGCTTCGGCTATACCTATGAGCTCGATCAGCCGATCGAAGAGAAGATCCGCGCGATTGCCAAGCGCGTCTACCACGCCAAGCACCTGCTGATGCTCCCGGCCGCGAAGAAGAAAGCGGCGGAGCTGGAGAAGCTGGGCTTCGGCAAGCTGCCGATCTGCATGGCGAAAACGCAGTACTCCTTCTCCGACGATCCGAGTCTCCTCGGAGCGCCGGAGGGCTTCACGGTGACCGTGTCCAACGTCAAGGTCTGCGCCGGCGCGGGCTTCATCGTAGCCTATACCGGCGACATCATGACGATGCCCGGTCTGCCGAAGGTGCCCGCCGCCGAGAAGATCGACGTAGACGAAAACGGCCGCATCACCGGGCTCTTCTGAAGAAATATTTTGCAGAAAAAAGCGTCCTCTATCCGCATGTTTTGGCAGATAGAGGGCGCTTTTTCGTTTCTTTCCGCTCCTCCCCCGGCTTGACAAAAGAGGGGAAATCAAGTAGAATAAGTTAGCTATACTGTCGAATAGTATGAGGATTCATATGGAGGACAGCCATGAGTAAGTGGAATGAATTTGTCAGCGCCCTGAAGGGGAACGACAAAAAGGCCAAGCGGGCCGCACGCGCCGATCTGATCGGCATCTGCTGCGCCGCTTTCCTGGTCGTTGTCGCCCTGGTGAGCATCATCCTCGCCCAGATTCCTGCACGCGCCGGCGTGAAGGACAGCGAAGTGCCGGAGACGGCGCTCACACTGGTCGGCACCGCGCCCGGCCGCAACGACGACATCACCGTCACCGTCGTTGCCGACCAGGAAAAGATCTACCAGATCAAGGTGGACGACCACAAGGAGACCGACGGCATTGGCTCCGAGGCCGTCAAGCAGCTGCCCGCGAAGATTTTTCAGGCGCAGAGCCTGAAGGTTGACGCGATCTCCGGCGCCACCATCAGCTCCAACGGCATCAAGAATGCCATCATCAACGCCCTCGACGAGGGCGGCATCAAGCCCGTGACCTTCGGCGGCTCCGTCGTCAAGGTCGAAACCGTCGCCGAGAAGGTACAGACCCACTCCGGCGTCACGGTGACCCTGGCCAAGGACTGGTCGGAGGAATACCCCTACATCTATGCGAGCTGGGATTCGACCAAGGAAAACAGCGAAGTGACCGACTACCTGGTCGATTATCCGATGCTGAAGATCCTCTATGAGCCCTACGGCTTCTCCAAGGACTACAAGGCCGCCCGCGGCCACGCCTACACGCTCGAGGACGTCGTCGAGACCAAGCGTACCGGCGAAAACTCCAAGGCCAGCTGCTGGACCTGCAAGACCCCGCAGTTTACCAATATGGTCAACGAGCAGGGCATTGAAGTCTACGGCGGTTCCTTCATGGATCTTGTGAACGTGCTCACCGAGCCCATCAGCTGCTACACCTGCCACGCCAACACCCCCGGCGTTCTGACCGTCACTCACACCTACCTGATCGACGGCGTGGGCGAGGACTTTGAGTCCATCGACGCGGCGAACCTCGCCTGCGGCCAGTGCCACAACGAGTACTTCTTCGATCCCGGCAACGGCGGCGCCACCACCCTGCCGCACACGAGTCTGGCCAGCATGAGCCCGGACGCGATCCTCGCCTTCTATAACGACGGCTCCAACTTCCCGGACGGCGAGCCTTTTGCCGACTACACCAATCCCCGCACCGGCGTACGCCAGATCAAGGTGCAGCACCCCGAGATCGAAACCTTCCTGGGTGAGGGCAGCCAGCACCGCGGCGACTACACCTGCGCCGACTGCCACATGGGCATGACTGAGGCCGAGGACGGCACCGTCTACATGGACCACAGCCTCATCAGCCCGTTGGAGAATCCCACGCTGATCGAGAACGAGTGCTCCAAGTGCCATGAGGATCTCGTCGCCGAGGTCCGTGCCGAGCAGGCGCGCATCGAGGCCAGAACCTACTCCATCGGCTATGAGCTTGAGTTCCTGACCGAGCGCCTGGCCAAGGCCGTGGAGGACAATGAGCTGAGCGATGCAGATCTTGCCACTGTCCGCTCCCTCGCCAGAGACGCCCAGTTCTACTGGGACTTCGTGTTCGTGGAAAACGCCGAGGGCGTGCACAACCCGAAGCTCACGGATTACTGCCTGGATATGGCCGAATCCCTGTGCAACCAGGCTCTGGGTATGTTCAAGCGCTGATCCTTCCCTAACATACATGATGCCGCCCGCCCAGGAGGGCGGGCGGCATTCTTCTTTCGGAGACTGAACCATGAAAAAGATCCTGAACTATCTGCGCTCCATGCGCTTTGGCATCCTGCTGCTGATCCTGATCGCCGTCTTCTCCGTGGTCGGCTCGGTGATCCCCCAGGGGCGGGAGCTCTCCTGGTATGTGGAAAACTATCCGAACAGCCACCCGCTGCTTCTGGTTTTACAGCTGAACAAGGTTTTTAAGAGCTGGTACTTCCTCCTGCTGATGGCGCTGCTGTGCCTGAATCTGATCCTCTGCTCCGTGGTGCGCATCTTCTCTCTTATCCGCTCGGAAAAGGGCTATCTCGCTGCCGGCGCCGCCCTGCCCGACAGCGAGCCGCTGAATGCGGAGGGCATCGCCCGGCTGGAGCGGCATCTGCTGAGCACCGGCTGCCGCCGCGCGGAATTCGACGAGAGCCGGGTATTCTACAAGCACCGTCTCGGCCGCTACGGCAGCTTTCTCACACATCTTGCCATCCTGCTGACGGTGCTTTTCGGTGCGGCTGCCCTGTATCTGCCCCAGGTGCACGATATGGACTGCATGCCCGGGGAGAGCGTGCTTCTCCCGGCGCCGGAGGGCGGTACCGCGAGCTTCTCCGTTGCCTCCTTCCGCGTGACCGACGAAAACGGACGCCTGGATTTTACCAGCGAGCTGACGATCACGCTGCCCGACGGGCGCAGTAAGAGCGGCCAGATCAGCGTCAACCATCCGATGAGCTTCGGCTCCTACAAGGTCTATCAGCAGACCTACGGCACAGCCGGCTCCATCACCGTAACCAACCTCCTGAACGGCGGCTCGGACACCTTCCGGATGACCGACCTGTCTTTCCTGTCGATGGACAACCTCAACGGCGTCTGGTATGTCGCGCTCTATCCCGATTACGTCCTCAACCCCGAGGGCAACATCATGCCTGTGGACACCGGTGACCGCAGCTATCCCCATCCCGTCTACTACGTGCAGACGGTGGACGGCGAGGAGAAGGCCATGCGCCTTGTTCTCCCGGGCGATGTCATTGAAATCGCTCCGCTGCGCTTCCAGTTCAACGATCCCGTCTCCTACCCGGGCCTGCGTATCAAGCACACGCCGCAACTTGTCAACGCCCTGCTGATCGTCTGCTTTGCGCTGATGATTGCGGGACTGTATATCACCTTTTTCCTGCCCCCGGTGCTGGTCAAGGTCGACGGCGAGGGCTATGCCGTCGGCGGCCCGAAGCCGGAAGGCACACGCATTGAGCTCCAATCCCTGCTGCAAGACGATCTCAAGGAGGATAGTGTATGAACATTCTGTTTTTCGTGGTTCTGGCGCTGTATTTCGTCGCCGTGATCCTGCAGTTTTCCGGCACGGCTTTCAAAAAAGACGCGCTGGCGAAAGGCGCATGGATCCTGTTTGTGCTCGCCTTTGCCCTGCAGACGCTGTTTATCGTGCTGCGCGGCGCGATCGCGCACCGGCTGCCGCTGTCGAATCAGTTTGAGTTTGCCAACGCCTTTGCCTGGGGCATTGCCCTTCTGCTGATTATCGTGCGCGGCAGGCTCCACGCCGAGTGGCTGTGCGTCGTCGCGATGCCGGCGGCCCTTCTGGTGCTCAGCTATGCCGCGCTGCAGCCCAAGGAGATCACCGAGCTGATGCCCGCCCTGCGCAGCGCCTGGTTCGGCATCCACATCGGCTCCGCCGTCTTTTCCTACGCCGCCTTTATTCTGGCCGGCTGCGTCGGCCTGCGCTATCTTCTGATGAGGAAAAAGGGAGACGCGGACAAGACGCGCCTGGCGCAGATGGACTATCTGATCTACCGCATGGTTGGTTTCGGTTTCCTCTTCCTCACGATCGTCATTCTCTCGGGCGCGATCTGGGCCGAACAGGCGTGGTCAGCCTTCTGGACCTGGGATCCCAAGGAGACCTGGGCGCTGATTACCTGGATCATCTACGCAGTTTACCTGCACCTTCGCCTGCGCCGGAAAAAGGACGCGGCCTTCCTCGCCTGGTATGTCGTCATTGCCGTGCCGGTGGTGTTTTTCACCTTCGCGGGCGTCAACACGCTGCTGCCCGGCCTGCATTCCTACGGCTGAAAAGACGCTCGTTGCCAAGAAAAAGCGGTGGATTCCACGAGGAATCCACCGCTTTTTCTTTTCGTTTTATGACAGGTATTTGACCGCTGCCAGCGCGGCCACGGCGCCGTCGGCCGCGGCGGTGGTGAGCTGCCGCACCGACTTTTTGCGGCAATCCCCCGCCACAAAGAGTCCGGGCGTCACGGTCAGGCAGTCCTCTCCGCTGTCGGCATAGCCCGCAGTGTCCAGCGCCAGGAAGTCCGCGAAGGCGCCGTTGTCCGGCTGATGCCCGACAGCCACGAACAGGCCGTCCACCGCGATTTCGCGGCGAATGCCATTCTGCTCCACGACAAGGCCGGAGAGCTCCTCCTCGCCCTGCAGCTCCGTCACGGCGGCGTTCATCACGAACTCCACGTTCTCGCGCTGCTCCAGGGCTTCCACCAGCTTCTGCTCGCCGCGGAAGCTGCCGCGGCGGTGGATGAGGGTGACCTTGCTGCAGCTCTCGCTGAGCAGCAGCGCGTCCTGCAGGGCGCTGTTGCCGCCGCCGCAGACCGCCACGGGGTGTCCCGCGTAAAAGGCGCCGTCACAGACCGCGCAGTAGCACACGCCGCTGCCGCAGAGCTCTTCCTCGCGATCAACGCCAAGCATCCGGGGTTTTGCCCCGGTTGCGAGGATCAGGGCGCTGCCCTCATAGCTCATGCCGGACGCGCAGCGCACGCAAAAGCCCTCGCCCTCGCGGCGGATCTCTGCGGCTTCCTCCAGTTCAACCTCCGCGCCCTGGGCCATCGCCTGCTCGAGCAGCTTATCGCCCAGCTCCGTGCCGCTGACGGACACAAAGCCCGGGAAATTCTCCACCTTCGGGGACCAGGTGATCTGCCCGCCAAAGGCGTTTTTCTCCAGCACCAGCACGCTCTTGCCCGCGCGGCAGGCGTAGGTGGCCGCGGTCAGCCCCGCGGGGCCGCCGCCGATGATGATAATATCGACCATAATTTCTCCTTAAGCGGCAACAGCGGCCTGATGGCCGCTGTTGCTTTATTTTCCTGTTTTCTCAGTTGGCCAGAGTGCTCACATACTGCTTGATGGCGCCGGCGCCGGCGATCTTCTCAAACTTGTCGCCGTCAACGAGCACCAGCGTGGGCGCCTGCTTGACGCCGTAGTGCTTGGCAAGATCTGCGTTCTCCGCGGCCATCAGCTTCTCGTAGACGAAGCCGGCCTTGTCCATGTACTGGCAGGCGATGCGGCAGTTGGGGCAGGTGGGCGTGGCAAAGAGGATGGCGCGGCCGCCCTTGATCTCCTCCTGCTGCGGCGCGGCGGCAGCGGCGGGCTGCTCAACCGTTTCCTCCGGCTTCGGGCCCTGGTGAGTCAGGTGAGAGTTGGCGATCACATACTCGCGGCGCTCCTTGTACTCCTGGGTCTTGCCGGCGTTCCAGTTCTGCACCGGGCGGTAGTAGCCGGTGATGCGGCTGTAGACCTCGGTGGGCTTGCCGCAGTGTGGGCAGGTGAACTGCTCGCCGGTCAGGTAGCCGTGGTCCTTGCACACCGAATAGGTCGGGGACAGGGTGTAGTACGGCAGACGGTAGTTCTCCGCGATTTTGCGCACCAGACGCGCGGCAGCCTCCCAGTCAGGCAGCTTCTCGCCGAGGAAGGCGTGGAAGACGGTGCCGGAGGTGTAGCGGGTCTGCAGATCATCCTGGATGTCCAGCGCGGCGAAGACGTCGTCGGTGTAGCTGACGGGCAGGTGGGAGCTGTTGGTGTAGTAGGGGGCGCCGCCGGCCTCAGCCGCGGTGATGATGTCGGGGAAGTCCTCCTTGTCGTGCTTGGCCAGACGGTAGGAGGTGGACTCGGCCGGGGTGGCCTCGAGGTTATAGAGGTCGCCGTACTGCTCCTGGTAGTCGCTCAGGCGCTCGCGCATGTGATCCAGCACCTGCTTGGCAAAGGTCTGGCACTTGGGATCGGTCATGTCGGCGCGGATCCACTTGGCGTTCAGGCCGGCCTCGTTCATGCCGACCAGGCCGATGGTGGAGAAATGGTTGTTGAAGTGGCCGAGGTAGCGCTTGGTGTAGGGGTAGAGGCCCGCGTCCAGGAGCTTGGTGATGACGGTGCGCTTGACCTTCAGGGAACGGGCAGCGATGTCCATCATCTTGTCCAGGCGCTTGTAGAAGTCGGCCTCATCGGTGGCCTGATAGGCGATGCGAGGCATGTTGATGGTCACGACGCCCACGGAGCCGGTGCTCTCGCCGGAGCCGAAGTAGCCGCCGGATTTCTTGCGCAGCTCACGCAGGTCGAGGCGCAGGCGGCAGCACATGGAGCGTACGTCGCTCGGCTCCATATCGGAGTTGATGTAGTTGGAGAAGTAGGGAGTGCCGTACTTGGCGGTCATCTCGAAGAGGAGCTTGTTGTTCTCGGTGGGAGACCAGTCAAAGTCGCGGGTGATGGAGTAGGTCGGGATCGGGTACTGGAAGCCGCGGCCGTTGGCGTCGCCTTCGATCATGATCTCGATGAAGGCCTTGTTGACCATGTCCATTTCCTTCTGGCAGTCGCCGTAGGTAAAGTCCAGCTCCTTGCCGCCGACGATGGCGGGCATGTCCTTGAGGTCGGCCGGCACGGTCCAGTCGAGGGTGACGTTGGAGAAGGGCGCCTGCGTGCCCCAGCGGGACGGGGTGTTCACGCCGTAGATAAAGGACTGCACGCACTGCTTGACTTCCTTGTAGCTGAGGTTGTCGATCTTGACAAAGGGAGCCAGATAGGTATCGAAGGAGGAGAAGGCCTGGGCACCGGCCCACTCGTTCTGCATGATGCCGAGGAAGTTGACCATCTGGTTGCAGAGGGTGGACAGGTGGCTGGCCGGAGAGGAGGTGATCTTGCCGGGCACGCCGCCGAGGCCCTCCTGGATCAGCTGCTTCAGGCTCCAGCCGGCGCAGTAGCCGGTGAGCATGCTGAGGTCGTGCAGGTGGATGTCGCAGTTGCGGTGGGCATTTGCGATCTCCTGGTCATAGACCTCGCTGAGCCAGTAGTTGGCGGTGATGGCGCCGGAGTTGGAGAGGATCAGGCCGCCCACGGAGTAGGTGACGGTGGAGTTCTCCTTCACGCGCCAGTCGCTGATCTTCAGGTACTTGTCCACAGTCTCCTTGTAGTCGAGGAGGGTGGAACGGGTGTTGCGGATTTTCTCGCGCTGCTTGCGGTAGAGGATGTAGGCCTTGGCGACCGTCTCGTAACCGCCGCGGGAGAGCACCGCTTCCACGCTGTCCTGAATGTCCTCGACCGCGACCTTGCCGTCCTTGATCTTGGGCAGGAAGTCCGCGGAGACCTTCAGCGCCAGAAAATCAATGACGCTCTCGTTATATTCGGTACTGGTCGCGTCAAAGGCCTTCTGAATGGCCGCCGCGATCTTGTTGATGTCAAACTCTACGACTTTTCCGTCGCGTTTTACTACCTGATACATATCTCTCTATCCTCTCTCATTTGGTGTTGTCTTCTTCAGCCACGCCCCGCAGCCTGACGCAGGGGACGATGGGGCGGATCCGGTCGGCCAGCGCGCGCATTTCCTCGTCGCTGAAGGCGCCCAGGCCGCCGATGGCGATGATGTCGCCGGAATCTTTGAACTGCTGCAGATGATACTCCGCCGCGCCGCGGATCCACTCGGCCGCTTCCAGCAGGCTCTCGGCCGTGTGCAGTCCCTTGACCACCGTGGTGCGGAACTCATACTCCACATGCCCCTCAAGCAGATAATTCTTACTGCGCTCGATGGGTCCGAGATCCAATTCCCGCAGGCCGGCGGTCTGCGCGTAAAGTGCCGGACTGTTTTTGATGTCCATTGCCACGCGGTCGACCAGACCCTCCTCGACAAGCTCGATCAGCCGCTCGGGAAAGGAGCCGTTGGTGTCCAGCTTGATCGCATAGCCCAGGTCGCGGATCTTGCGGAGGAAGTCCGCCATGTCGCGCTGCAGCAGCGGCTCGCCGCCGGTGATGGCCACGCCGTCCAGGATCCCCTGCCGCTTCTTCAAAAACTGAAGCACCGTTTCCTCGCCGTTCGGATCGCCCTCGATCCGCTCCGGCAGTACCAGCGGCGCGTTGTGGCAGAAGGGGCAGCGGAAATTGCAGCCGGCGGTAAACACCGTGCAGGCCACGTGACCGGGATAATCCAGCAAGGTTAATTTTTGAAGTCCCGAGATCAGCATGGCGCTCCTCCTCTTGATGCGTTCGAGAGCTATATTAGCTCTATCTTGTCCCCTTGTCAAGAGGTATACACTAAATGTAGGAATAAAATCCGCTCTGTAACCGAATTGACCCCAAAATATAGTGTGCTTTCAATTTTTGTTTCTTTCTGTCTCGGTCGTGTAAATATGGGTTTTTCTGCATAGAATCCCGCTTTTTCCCAAGGTTCGACCGTCCCGGCGGACTAGAAAAAGCGCAAAAAATCAATCCGCGGCCTGTGCCGCGGATTGTCGGTTTATGCATCCGAGCGAATGATTATCCCGCTGTCTCGTCAAAAATCTCCCGCTCGCTGACGCACTCACTCTTGAGCCGCCCCACCAGATATTGCAGCGCGTCCACCACATGGGGGCGGATATCGCCGCCGACGAGCACCAGCATGATATCGTCACCCAGGCTGAGCTCACCCTCGTTGAGCCAGACGCGCACATAGCCGATACCCTCCATCGCGCGGGTCTGCGTGACGGCCTTTTCCACCAGCTGCTCGTCATAGCCGAACAGCATCCCGCGCACCGGCGCCGTATCCTGCACGCCCTGGCGCACCCGCGCCCGCGCGGTTTGGCGCACCGTGCCGTTATGCATCAAGTACATCCCGCAGCCGGCGGCGCCGGGGTCGGCCTTGGCCTCCCGCAGCCACTGATCGAGGGACGGCATTTCCTTTTTCATCCGCTTCTCTCCTATGCTTGGGTCATGATTTGCTCGGCCAAAAGCCGTGCCAGCGCGCACAGCGTCTGCACACTCTCATCGCCGCGGACGGCGGGCACTTCCCTGCCCTCCGGCAGGCGCAGCCCGAGCTGCCGCAGCAGCGCGGCCATCTGGCCGGCCGCCCGGCCGACCCGGCGGCAAAGGACGACTGCCGCCGCGTTCTTTCCGGCCAGCGGGTCGGGATTTCGCCGCGGAGAGAGCGCCGCGACGCGCTCGAGAAAGTTTTTCATATCCACGTCCAGGCCAAACAGGCTGCCTGGCGCGGCGAACAGAAAGCCGTCACAGGCCGCCGCGGCCTTGACGAAGTCCTGCCCGCGGGGATCATAGATGCACATGCCCGCGCCCTTGCAGGCTCCGCAGCCGGAGCAGATCAGGCCTTCCGTTTTGATCGGCCGGAAGATCTCGGCCTCCAGCCCTGTCTGCCGCAGCTCCTCCGCCGCTCCCTCAAGGGCGGCAAACAGGCCGTCACGGTCGCGAAGACTGCCCTGAATCAGCAGGATCTTCATTTTCCGCCATCGACGCGCAGCTCGCCCTTATGGGCGCGGCGCAGCCCGACTTCCGTCCCTTTGAGGATACGGACAAAGTTGGTGCGGTGCTTATAGATGATAATCAGCGACACCAGCGCCAGCATCAGCGCGGCAAGCTGCTGGCGCGTGGCGAGGCAATAGATCGGATAGGACACAACCGTAAGCATCGTACCTACGACGATATAGTCCGTAATCAGCACCACCACAATGATGGCGACGCCCAGGATCAGGGCAAAGCGCCAGTTGAGCGTTGCGATCACGCCCAGGCTGGAGGCGAAGCCCTTGCCGCCGCGAAAAGACAGGTAAAAGGGAAACAGATGCCCCAGCACGCAGGCAGCACCTGCCACTTCCCGGCTCAGCAGCACATCGGGAAACAGCACGCCGCAAAGCCAGGTGGCCAGCACCGCCTTGCCGATATCGTGCAGGCCGACCAGGATTCCCGTTTTCCAGCCCATCAGCATCATTGCATTCGAGGCGCCGGGATTGCAGGTGCCGGTTTTCTGAATGTTGATGCCGCGGCGCCGGGCGATAAAATACGCCAGATTGCACGAGCCCAGCAGATAACCCAGCAGAGCAATCAAACCATAGCTGATGATCGGATTCATCTCGCGTCATCTCCGTTCTGTTTCTTTCTGTACGGCGGAGTTCTTTGCTTATTTTTCCGGCACGTCCGGATCAGCGTCCGGTTGCTTAAGCTCCTGTGCCGGCAGCTGCCCCTCATGCGTATGCGGGCGGCCGTTGACGCTTTCGCTGGTGAAGACCCGGTTGCGCAGGCGGGATTCGTCCACCAGGCGGGACAGCAGATCCTTGACCTTTTTCGGGTTTTTGACGTTCTTGATGTCAAAATTCTGCATGGTCACGTCCGAGCTGTCGCAATGGATCGTGCCGATGCCGAGCAGCTTCTGGCCGAAGCTGCGCTTGAGCGTCACATCGGTGATGCGGTAAAGGCGCACCTCATCCTCGGTGCTGTTGAAAAAGCCCGTCTCCATATAGAGCCGCTCGTCGTCCACCTTGTATTTGGTGAAGCTCCAGGGAAGGCCGAGGAAGGTCCTTTTCCGGTCTTTCCACAGGATGGGCTTTTTTGCTTTCTTTTCTTTGGCCATCACAGCTTCCTCCTGTCTGTTTTTTTTCAGTATAGCATGCGCCGGCGGCGCAGACAAGTGCTTCATACGATGAATCCGCCGCCGAGTACGCGCTCGCCGTCGTAGAGCACGGCGGACTGGCCGGCCGCCGGGGCGCGCACCGGCGTTACGCAGGTTGCCCTCATGCCGCCCTGTTCATCCGCCGTCGCCGCGCACGGCGGCTCCTCCCACTTGGTGTGGCGCACGCGGATCGTGGCCGGGATGCTGCGCCCGACGGGCGGGTCGATCAGCCAGTTGAAATCTCTGGCACGAACCTCCGTCTGGAACAGCTCCTCCCAAAGCGCCAGCTCGATCTCGTTCTGTGCGGCGTCGATGCAGCTGATGTAGAGCTTGCGCCCCTCAACCAGTCCCGGGCGGCGCTGGCCGACGGTGTAGCGGTGGATGCCCTCGTGCGTACCGATCACCGCGCCGTGAAAAATGAAGTTCCCCGGCGGCGGCAGGATGACGCGCTCGGAGAGCCAGCGGACATAGTTTTTATCCGGGATGAAGCAGATCTCCATGCTGTCCGGCTTATGCGCCACCGGCAGCTCGAGCTCCTCGGCCATCGCGCGCACCTGTTTTTTTTCATAGCGCCCGAGGGGAAAGACGCAGCGCACGAGCTGCTCGCGCGTCAGGCGGCAGAGCATGTAGCTCTGGTCATTGGCGGGCAGACCCTTATAGAGCGCGCCGCCCTCGGCGCGGGCATAGTGCCCGGTGGCGATGCGTTCTGCCCCAATACGTTCGGCCTCGGCCAGCAAAGACTTGAACTTGACCGTTGGATTGCAGAGGATGCAGGGGTTCGGCGTCTCACCGCGCAGATAGCAGTCGGCAAAGGGACGGCAGACCTTTTCCTCCAGTTCCGGACGGATTTCCAGTACCCTCAGGTCAATGCCGAGATGCTCCGCGGTCAGTTCCGCGTCTCGGCGGGCGTTTTCGTCGGTGTTGTCCAGGTACAGCCCATGGACCTCATAGCCCTCCTTTTTCAGCAGAGCAGCGCAGACCGCAGAGTCCACGCCGCCGGAGAAGCCAAGCACGACCTTACTCATGGCGCAGGCCCTCCGTGTAGATCATCAGCACCGAGATATCCGCCGGGGACACGCCGGAGATGCGGCTGGCGCGGCCGAAGTTCTCGGGGCGGATCTTTTTCAGTTTTTCGCGCGCCTCGAGGCGCAGTCCGCCGATCGCGTCGTAGTCGATGTCAGCGGGCAGCGGACGGTTTTCCATGCGGGTGAATTCCTCCACCTGCTTGAGCTGGCGGCGGATATAGCCCTCGTACTTCAGCATGATCTCCGCCTCCGCGGCCACCGCGCGCGGCAGCGCAGGGCGCTGCGCGTCGAAGGGCGCGAGGTCGGCGTAGCTCAGCTGCGGGCGGCGAATCAGGTCGGCCAGCGAGACGCCGTTGACCGCCGGCGCGGTGCCCCGCTCGGCCAGCAGCGAATTCAGCGCGTCGTCCGGCGCGAGATGCGTATTTTCCAGGCGGCGGATCTCACGGTGAACCGCCTCGTACTTGTCTACCACCGCCTGATGCCGCTCCGGGCTCACCAGCCCGATGCGAAGGCCGATGGCGCTCAGACGTTCGTCCGCGTTATCCTGCCGGTGCAGCAGCCGGTATTCGCTGCGCGAGGTCATCATGCGGTAGGGCTCGTTGGTGCCCTTGGTCACCAGATCGTCGATCAGCGTGCCGATATAGCCGTCGCTGCGGCGCAGGATCAGCGGCTCCTCGCCGCGGAGCTTCCGCGCGGCGTTGACGCCGGCCACAAAGCCCTGCACCGCCGCCTCCTCATAGCCGGAGGAGCCGTTGAACTGCCCGGCGCCGTAGAGCCCGGCGATCGTCTTGCTCTCCAGCGCGGCGGTGAGTTCGGTCGGGTCGATGCAGTCGTATTCAATGGCGTAGGCCGGGCGGGTCATCTCCGCCTGCTCCAGCCCCGGGATCGTGTGCAGCATCTGCAGCTGCACCTCCTCGGGCAGCGACGAGGAAAAGCCCTGGATGTAGAGTTCCTCGGTGTTCAGGCCCATCGGCTCAATGAACAGCTGGTGCCGGGGTTTGTCGGCAAAGGTCATCACCTTGGTCTCAATGCTGGGGCAGTAGCGCGGCCCGACGCCCTCGATCACACCGGCGTAGATCGGGCTGCGGTCGAGATTGGCGCGGATGATCTCATGCGTGCGCTCGTTGGTGTAGGTCAGGTAGCAGACGGCACGGTTGACCGGCGGCTCAGCGGTGCTGAAAGAGAAGGGCTCGGTCTCCTCGTCGCCCGCCTGCAGCTCCATCCGGCTGAAATCCACCGTCCGCGCATTGACGCGCGGCGGCGTGCCGGTTTTGAAGCGGCGCATCGGCAGTCCCAGCGCCCGCAGGCGCTCGGCCAGCGGGATCGCCGCCGCGAGGCCGTCCGGCCCCTCGGCCTTGATGGCCTCGCCCACGATGGTGCGGCTGTCCAGATAGGTGCCGGAGGCGATGATGACAGCGCCGCAGTGCCAGACGGCGCCGGTGCGCGTGGTGACGGAGCAGACGCGCCCGTCCTCCACCGTGAGATCGACCACCTCCGCCTGCTTGAGGCGCAGATGCTCCTGCCGCTCAAGCGTCTGCTTCATCACTTCCTGATAGCGCCGCCGATCCGCCTGCGCGCGCAGCGAGTGCACTGCCGGGCCTTTTCCGCGGTTGAGCATCCGGTACTGGATGCAGGCCTTGTCCGCGGCCTTTGCCATCTCGCCGCCGAGCGCGTCCAGCTCCCGCACCAGGTGGCCCTTGCCGGTGCCGCCGATGGCCGGGTTGCAGGGCATATTGCCCACGCTGTCGAGATTGACGGTGAAGCAGACCGTGTCCATGCCGAGCCGCGCGGCGGCCAGCGCGGCCTCAATGCCCGCGTGCCCCGCGCCGATCACGGCGATATCGCATTGTCCTGCCTGGTATAAAATCATTCCTGTTCCTCTTGGATTTCCGTCATCATCAGGAGTCGGCCGTCCCGCACTTCCACCGACGCCGCCTCACCCACGAAGGAGTTGCTGACACCGATGGGGAAGCCGGAGCGGATCGTCCCCTGTTCCATCTTGTATTTGAGGCCGCGCAGCGTCACGCCGCGCGCCTCCCCGTCCATGCAAAAGAGCGAGAGCGTGCCATGCATCGCAGCGGAAAAGTCCATTCGCTCCCGGCACAGCACGCGCCAGACGACGCCGTCGCCATACAGGCGGCCGCGCGCCCCGTGTTCGCTCAAAAACAGCAGGCATTGGAGATTGGCCATCGTGTGGTCGGGCCGCACGCCGCCGGTGCCGCCGTAGATTACAAAGTCGTCGCAGCCTCGATCCAGACCGAGACGCAGAGCGTGCAGCGTATCGGTGTCGTCCTTTTCCACCGGCAGACGCAGGATCGCCTCTCCGTCCGGCGCCGTAGAGGAGTCGAAATCTCCGACGACAAGCGCCGGCCGCATCCCCGCCGCGCGGCATGCGGCATAGCCCGCGTCCGCGGCAATGATCAGATCCCCGGCGGCCGGCATCTCCGGCATGCCGTAATAGGAGCCGGCTGCAAACACGAAACAGCGCACAGGCACTCCCTCCCTGCTTTTGATTGTTTTTTATTGTATTACAGTTCCCCGGATTTGGCAAACAGATTCTTCTTTTTCTCTGTTTTTCGAGTGATTCAATTTTTCGCTTAAATATTACAAAAAGTTTCAAATCCTATCAACATTTTTCAACAATTTTTTGAACATTCTTCTTGACCGCAGAAATCACAGCGGATATAATAAAATAAATAAAGTATCCATATTCTGAGAACGATATCGAATGGGGGGTTGACCCATGAAACGTATTTTGTCGCTTCTGATGCTGCTGGCTATGCTTGCCTCGCTGTTCGTGTTCTCCCCGGCTGCCCTGGCCACCGGCGACGACCCGGCCGCGACGGAAAAGCCCGCAGCAACCGAGGCTCCCGCGGCGACCGAAAAGCCCGCGGAGAGCGAGAAGCCTGCGGCGACGGACAAGCCCGCGGAAACCGAGAAGCCTGCGGAGACCGAGAAGCCCGCGGAGACCGAGAAGCCCGCGGAGACCGAGAAGCCTGCGGAGACCGAGAAGCCTGCGGAATCTCCGGCTCCTTCGGCCGAGCCGCTCAAGGAGCTGCGCAAGGTGACCGTAACGCTCGACCGGACGCCGGTGGTGCTCCTTGCGGTCAGCGAGAGCCACGGCACCGTGAGTTCCAAGAATGCCAGCTTCGTCAGCCTGACCTGGTACGACAAGGCCGGCAACGCGCTGCCCGCGAACAGCAGCTTTGACTACCAGACCTACCGCATGGAGATCCGTGCCAAGGCGGACGACGGCTACTATTTCTCCCCGAACCTGGCCGGCTATCTGAATAACTCCGCCGCGACCGTCACCGTGTCTGCCGACGGCAAATATGCCACGGTCAGCCGCGAATATGAGGCGCTGGTCTTTGCGCCGCGGATCATCAAGCACCCCGGCGAAGAGACGATTGACGAGGGCGGTTTTGTCTCCTACGTCTCCACCGCTGCCTACGCTACCGGCCTGACCTGGGAATTCGTCAGTCCCGACGGAGAGACCGTGTTTGACTCCAAGGACATTGCCAAGACCTTCCGCGACAGCAGCTGCACCAACGACGGCAAGGAGAAAATCATCATCTACAATGTTACGATGGAGATGAACGGCTGGAAGGTGCGCGCGGTCTTCACCGGCGTACAGGACACCGTAACGCGCAGCAACCCCGTGACGATCAAAGTAAACATTGATCCGAACAAGGAGCGCCCGGAAATGACGCCCGCGCCCGACGAATCCCCTGAGCCCTCGGAGGAACCGGAGACTTCTCCGGAGCCGACGCTGCAGCCGACGCCTCAGCCGACGCCGGAACCGACGCCCGCTCCGACGGTGGCCCAGACGGAAGCGCCGAAGTCCGATCATGAGCACAGCTTCTCCGCCGTCTGGTCCACCGATGCCCACAATCACTGGCATTCGTGTGACTGCGGCGAGCGCGCCGATGAGGCCGCGCACAGCTTCAAATGGGAAACGGTCAGCGTTGAAAACGGCGTTGCCACGCAGGAGGGCGTCTGCCGTGTCTGCGGCTACACCGATTCCAAGCAGGTCACCGTCAACGACGCCCACGTGATTAACAAAGTCCCGATGGGCTACGTCATCGGTGGTTCGCTCGGCCTGATGCTTGTGCTGGTTGTTGTCGAGTCCGTCAAACGCGCCCGGCGGAGATAAGATTTCGTTTTTCGTTTTTTGATACAGATAGAAAAATCCGGAGCGTTGCCGCTCCGGATTTTTTCTGTTTGCTTTGTTTGTGGATCACACCACGCCCTGAGCCATCATGGCCTCGGCAACCTTCAAGAAGCCGGCAACGTTGGCGCCGAGCATCAGATCACCGGGCTTGCCGCACTCGACGGAGGCGTCGTAGCAGGCCTTGTAGATGTTCTTCATGATGCCCTGCAGCTTCTCGTCGACTTCGTCGAAGCTCCAGCTCATGCGGATGGAGTTCTGGCTCATCTCCAGACCGGAGGTAGCCACGCCGCCGGCGTTGGAAGCCTTGCCGGGGCTGTAGAGCAGACCGTTGGACTTCACGACCTCAATGGCCTCGGGAGTCAGAGGCATGTTGGCGCCTTCGAAGACAGCCATGCAGCCGTTGTCGACCAGAGCCTGAGCGCCCTTCGCGTCCATCTCGTTCTGGGAGGCGCAGGGGTGAGCGATGTCGCACTTGACGGTCCAGATGTCGCGGCAGCCGGCATGGTACTCGGAACCGGGAACCTCGTCGGCGTAGACGCTGATGCGGGCACGTCTCTTCTGCTTGATATCGAACAGCTTCGGCAGATTGATGCCGTTGGGATCGTAGATGTAGCCCTGGGAGTCGGACATGGCGACGACCTTGCCGCCGAACTGGGTAACCTTCTGGGCGCAGTACTGAGCCACGTTGCCGGAGCCGGAGACGATGACCGTCTTGCCCTCGTAGCTGGTGTTGGCCAGGTGCTTGAGCGCCTCAGCGGAGAAGTAGCACAGGCCGTAGCCGGTGGCCTGGGTGCGGGCCAGGGAGCCGCCGTAGGTCAGGCCCTTGCCGGTCAGAACGCCGCCGTCGAAGCGGTCAACGATGCGCTTGTACTGACCGAAGAGGAAGCCGATCTCACGAGCGCCGACACCGATGTCGCCGGCGGGAGTATCGGTGAACTGGCCGATGTGACGATAGAGCTCGGTCATAAAGCTCTGGCAGAAACGCATAACCTCAGCGTCGGACTTGCCCTTCGGGTCAAAGTCGGAGCCGCCCTTGCCGCCGCCCATGGGCAGGGTGGTCAGGGAGTTCTTCAGGATCTGCTCAAAGCCCAGGAACTTGATGACAGAGAGGTTCACGCTGGGATGGAAACGAAGACCGCCCTTGTAGGGGCCGATCGCGGAATTGAACTGAACACGGTAGCCGCGGTTGACACGGACATTGCCGGCATCGTCGACCCAGGGAACGCGGAACTCGACCACGCGCTCGGGCTCGACAAAGCGCTCAAGCAGGCTGGCCTTTTCCCACTCGGGGTGCTTATCGACTACCAGTTCCAGGGACTCGAAGACCTCCCGTACTGCCTGCAGAAACTCCGGCTCATGGCCGTCACGACGTTCGACGTCCTCATAGACGCGCTTGAGATATTCGTTGTTCAGCATAAGAGACTCCTTTTTTTCGTTATGTATTTTCCCGTGTAGCCATTGACTACGCGCAACTTAGATTATACAATAGTGTTATGAAAATCTCAAGCCTATTTGTGAAATCACGCAAATTTTTATTGAAATAGTCATCAGGAGGGCCTCCTATATGGTCAAAACAACGAAATTCGGCACATATCGTCAGTTTATTCTGGAGTCGGAGGAGCTGCGCGTGAGCGTCATGGAGCTGGGTGCCACCGTGACCGGCGTGGATTACCGCGGAAAGCGCGTCGGGCTCGGCTATGAAAGCGCCGAGGACTATCTGACACATGACGCTTATCTCGGCGCGATTGTCGGCCGCTTTGCCAACCGCATCGGCGGCGGCAGCTTCCCGCTGAACGGCCGACGCGTGGAGCTGCCGCGCAACGAGGGCGCCAACACCCTGCACGGAGGGCCGGATTCCTGGGATCGCCGCGTCTGGCAGGGCCACATCGAGGGCGAGAGCGTCCTCTTCACGCTTGTCTCCCCCGCCGGTGACAACGGTTTCCCCGGCCGTCTGACCGCCGCCGTTCGCTACACCGTCACGGGCGGCGCGCTGCGCATCGACTTTGAGGGCGATGCCGACGCCGATACCGTCTTTGCCCCGACCTCCCACATGTACTTTAATCTCCGCGGCACGGGCAGCGTGCTGGATACCCATATGCGCATCCCGGCCCGCGGCGTCCTGGAGGTGGACGAGGCGCTGATTCCCACCGGCCGTGTTCTGCCCGCGGAAGGCGCCTTTGATTTCTCCGGTCTCCGCCCCGTCGGCCAAAACTACGACCACGCCTTCGTCCTGGATGGTTCGCGGGCCTGTGAGGCGGTCTGCGGCGGCGTCCGCCTGACGCTGGACACCGACTTCCCTGCCCTGCAGTTCTACACCGGCGCCTTTTTGGGCGAGCCCTTCGGTGAAAACGGCGGCTTTGCCGTCGAGCCCGAGTTCTATCCCGACGCGCCCAACCACCCGGATTTCCCCAGCGCGCTGCTGCGCGCCGGCGAGCATTTCCGCCGCTACGCCGTTTATAGCTTCTCAGACGCCGAATAAAATGTCGGTTTTTCAGTTTATTTACAAATTGTTGTCAGATTGGTGATATAATCCCTCCCAGAACCTGATTCTGAGGAGGGATTTTTATGAGCCTGCTTCACAATCTTCCCATCGGCGGCTTCGCCGTAATTGTCATGATCGGTCTGCTGTTTGTCCTGGCTCTGCTGATCCTGTTCTACACCAGCGCCCGCTACCGCGCGCTGGCGGCGGCGAGCGACGGGAAAGGCGGCTTTCGCAAGGCGCTTCTCGGTGAATTCTCCGCCGCCTATCAGAAATACGGCCGGGACGTGAATACCCCGGCCATCATCACCGACGTCATCGGCAAGAAGCTCGGCGGCCTGCTGCTGTGCGAGCGCTTTCTCAATAACGCCGTCTCCCTGTTCGTCACACTCGGCCTGTTCGGCACCTTTCTGGGTCTGAGCATGTCTGTCTCCTCGCTGACGGAGCTGATCTCCTACTCCAATACCGAGGAGTGGCTGAGCGTGCTCGACAGCGTCGGCGGCGGCTTAATGAGCGCGCTGGGCGGCATGGGCGTTGCCTTTTACACCTCGCTCGTCGGCGCCGGCTGCTCGATCCTGCTGACGATCCTGCGCACGATTTTCAACCCCCAGACCGAGCGCGAGAAGCTCGAGACCCGGCTGGAGCTCTGGCTGGACACCGAGGTGGCGCCGGGTCTTGCGACTGAGGCCGCCCGCGACGACGCGGATCTCATCAACAACATGATCCACGCGCTCAACAGCTCCGTAGAGGAGATCAAGCGCGCGCTCGGCACGGCGGCGCTCGCCTACGCCGACAGCACCAAGAATGCCTCCGCCGCGCTCGTGAAGGCGGCCGGCAGCAACAAGGCCGCGCTGGAGCTCTTCGACAAGACCGTCGATAAGTTCAACAGCGGCGTACACGACTTCTCCGAGGTCGACTATAATCTGCGCGGCAGCGTCGAGCGCATGGATCTGGCCGTGCGCGACCTGTCCTCCGCGATGCGCGAGATCAACCGCCGCATGGGCGCCAGCCGGGAAGGAGCCTCGCAATGAGGCGGCGCTTCAGCGGCAGCTCCGCGGGCCTGACCGCATCCTCCCAGGGCGAGCAGGGCTTCTGGCCCTCCTACGCCGACATGATGTCCGCCGTGGCGCTGATCCTGTTTTTCCTGATGCTGCTCAGCTATATCCAGAATCTCATCACCGGCAACGACCTGCAGAGCACGCAGGAGGCCCTGGAAAATACGCGCGTCAAGCTCAGCGACACCCAGACCACGCTGAGCGACACGGAACGCGCCCTCTCGGACATGGAGCAGACCCTCGCCCTCACGCTCAAGGAGGTGGAGGAGGCCGAATCGCAGCTTGACAAGATCACGATCGACCTGGATGAGGCCAAGCTGACCCTCACGCAGCAGCAGACGGAGCTGGAGCAGCAGAAGAAGGATCTGGCCGCACAGGACAAGCTTCTGTCCGACCAGGCCGCGCTGATCGGGAAGCAGGAGGACTATCTCAAGGCAGCGAGCGAGGAGCTGCTTGCCATGCGCAGCCAGATGCAGACCATTGCCGTGCTGCGTCTGTCCATCCTCGAGCAGATCCGCGACAGCTTCGTGCGCGCCACCGGTGACTCCGGCAAGGTCAGCATCGCGGACAACGGCAACATCATCCTCAATGAGAGCATTCTCTTCGACGTCGGCTCCTCGGAGATCAAAACGGACGCCGAACCCTCGCTGGACGAGCTGGTGACGGTGTTCTATAAGTTCCTCTCCGACGACGAAAACGCCAAATACGTGGACAGCATCGTCATCTCCGGCCATACGGACAGCACGGGCAGCGACGAATCCAACCGGATTCTGTCCACCGACCGCGCAAACTCCGTCCTGGATTATCTACTCACCAGCGGCAACGGCAAGCTCTCCCGCTATGCGGGCTTCTTCTGCGCCGCCGGCTACGGCGAGACGCGCCCCGTCGCCTCCAACGCCACCGTCGCCGGGCGCAGCGCCAACCGCCGCATCGAGATTTCCATCATTCTCAAGGACGACAGCATCATGGAGATCGTCGAGAGCTATCTTGATCTCGAAGTGCCGTCGAACCCGGGCTGAGCCGGGCAGCAAAAAATGCGCCGGATTCGTGAAAACACGAATCCGGCGCATTTTTTTATTTCATTGACTGTCACCGGGGCAGGGCGTCCAGATAGGCCCGGATCACCTTCACCGCCCCCGCGGTGCCGACCCGGCTGCTGTCGATCACGAGGTCGTAGTTGCCGGCCTCGCCCCAAACCTGATCGGTGTAGTAGCGGTAATAGCTGGCGCGGTCCTTGTCCACCTCGCGGATCAGCTTCCTTGCCTGATCCTCGCTGAGGTGCTTGCGCTCCATGATGGTGCGGATGCGGAAGCTGAGCGGTGCCGCGACAAAGACCCGCAGCAGCTCCGGCCGGCCGCGCAGCACATAGTCGGCGCAGCGGCCGACGAACACACCCTGATTGTCCTTCGCCAGCGAGCGCACCGCGTCAAACTGCGCGGAGGCGACCTGCATATTCAGCTGGAACCCGCCGTCCATGCCGCCGAAATGGGACACCGGCATAAAGAAGGCAGACACGCGCTTTTCGTCGTAGTTGTTCAGGATTTCCTTGCTGAAGGGTGACTGGGCCGCCGCCTCATCCACGATCTCCTTGTCGTAGCAGGGGATGCTCAGCTCCTGGGCAAGCAGGCGGGCGATATCATGGCCGCCGCTGCCGTGCTCTCTTCCGATCGTAATCAGCATTCTTTATGCTCCTTTCTTGATTTCTGTGGGGCAGAACCCCGCCGCACGGATTTCTTTTTTCATATTTTACCACAGGATGAGCACGGCAATCAAGACCGAAGGAAAAAAAGTCACCCGCCCGGCATATCTTAGCGATAGACCAGGGGGGGGTGACTGCTTGCGGAAAGAACGTCTGCTGCGCAATACGGCGCTGCTGTCGGCCACGACGCTGCTGATGAGCCTGATCGGCATGGCCTTTCAGGCCTGGCTTGCCGGGCGCATCGGCGCTGCCGGCATCGGCCTGTATCAGCTTGTCTGTTCGGTCACGGCCCTGGGCGCGACCTTCGCGATCTCCGGCATCCGCTTTGCCTCCACGCGCCTCGTTGCCGAGGAACTGGGCGCTGCGCGCGGCGAGGGCGTGCGCGCCGCGATGCGTCGCTGCCTCGGCTACGCCGCGCTGTTCGGTGCGGCGGCCGGGCTGATCCTCTGGTTTTGCGCCGTGCCGATCGGAAAAGGCTGGATCGGTGACGGGCGGACGGTTCTCTCCCTGCGTCTGAGCGCCTTCAGCATGCCCTGCATCTCGCTCTGCGCCTCGATCTCCGGCTATTTCACCGCCTGCGGGCGCCTCGTGCGGCCCACGCTGATCCATCTGGCCGAGCAGCTGATCGGCATCGCGCTGGTGGCCTGGTTTTTGCACCTTGCCCCGAACGGAAACGTGGAAGCCTGCTGCGCCGCCGTGGTCAGCGGGAGGATGCTCGCGGATCTGGCCTCGCTGCTGATGCTCTCTCTCGCCTGCCGGGACGACCTGCTGCGGCACTTCCCGATCCGGGCAGCCGGGCGAGGCCAGACGGAGCGCCTGCTGAAAATCGCGCTGCCGCTGGCCTCCTCGGCCTATGCGCGCAGCGGACTGAGCACCGCGCAGCATCTGCTGGTCCCGCGCGGGCTGCGCGCCTCCGGACAGAGCGCCGACCAGGCTCTGGCCGGCTACGGCGTCGTGCACGGCATGGCGCTGCCGCTGCTGCTGTTTCCCTCCTGCATCCTCGCCTCCGCCGCGGAACTGATCGTGCCCGAGCTGACGCGGGAACAGGTGCAGCAGCAGGGACTACGCATCCGGCGAGCGATACGCAAGTTTCTCGGGCTGAGCTTGCTGTTTTCCTGTGCGGTGGCCGCCGTGCTCTTCGTCTCAGCGCAGCCGCTCGGGCTGCTGATCTTTCACAGCCGGGAGGCCGGGCGCTATATCCGCCTGCTCGCGCCGCTGGTGCCCGTCATGTACACGGACATGAGCGTGGACGGCTGCCTCAAGGGCCTGGGCCAGCAGGTTTGGAGCATGGGGATCAACATTGTCGATTCGCTCTCGGGTCTTGGCCTCGTCTGGCTGCTGCTGCCGCGCTGGGGGCTCGAGGGCTATCTGTTCGTGATCTTCGCCACGGAGACGCTGAACTTCCTGCTCAGTGCCCTGCGTCTCGTCAAAGTATGCCGATCATTACCAAAAGCAGAAGCACAAAGGTCGCCAGCACAGCCAGCGCAAACAGCGTAAAGCCCAGGCTGAAGCGTCCTTTTTTGCCGCTGCCGGGCTCGACGAGCTTCGCCTTGCGCAGCGCGGTCACAATGGGCTTATACAACAGCAGCGTGATCGCCGCGTTCAGCCCACCCTTGACGAGGTTGAAGGGCAAAAACACGCTCGCGAGCATGCCGGCCACGACGGAGCGATCCACGCCCATGTAAAAGGGCGTGATGATGTAGTTCCACAGGACCATCGTCGCCGCCAGCACCACAACGCCCAGCGCGAGGCCGCCGATGGCGCCCTTCTGCGAGTGTACGCGCCGGTAGATCAGCGCGGCTGGCACCGTAAAGGCACAGGTGGACACCACGTTCATCAAAAAGCCGTAGGGGCCGGTGGTGCTGATGGTGAGCATTTCGATGAGCGACGTCAGCACCGAGACGAACACGCAGGTCAGCGGCCCGAAGATGAAGCCCGCGATAACGATGATCGCGTCCTTCGGCTCATAGCTCAGGAAACCCGCCACATTGGGGATAACCTTGCTGATGAGCACCATGATAAAGGCCACGGCCGTGAACATGCCGCAGACGGCCAGATAGCGGGTGGACAGCGTTTGTTTTTTCATGATTAACCACTCCTGAGATGAATAATCGCCCGGAGAAAACGATTCTCCGGGCGTGAAAAGGTATGAAAAAGAATCCCTCTTCCATCCAGACTCTACTGTCGGTACCGGAATTGCACCGGTTCGTGCCCCGAGGGGCTCGCGGACTGTACCGCCGGTCGGGAATTTCACCCTGCCCTGAAGAATTGCATATACAATATAGCACAGCAGGATGCCTTTGACAAGAGGGGAAAAAGCGATTACAATGGCTATATCATCATCTGGGAGAAATGACCATGGATCCATCTGTCAGCTGCTGCTTCACCGGGCACCGGCCGGCCAAGCTCCCCTGGGGCACCAATGAGGACGACCCGCGCTGCTACGATCTGAAGCAGGAGCTCGCCGCCCGGTTGGAGGGCATTTACGAGGCGGGCTACCGCCATTTTATCTGCGGCATGGCCGCCGGATGCGACCTCTATTTTGCCGAAGCGGTGCTCGAGCTGCGACGCCGCTGTCCCGAGGTCACGCTGGAGGCAGCCGTCCCCTGCGACGGGCAGGCGGACGCCTGGCCGATGGAGCTGAGGGAGCGCTACGAGGCGCTGGTGTCCGCCTGCGACGAGGTGAGCTATGTGCAGCACGCCTACACCCCCGGCTGCATGCAGCGGCGCAATCAATACATGGTCGAGCGCTCTTCCCTGCTGCTGGCCTGCTACGACGGGCAGCCCGGCGGCACGATGAACACGATCCTGCAGGCCAGACGCCGCGGCTGCCGGGTTATCACAATCGAGATATAAAAAACAGAGCATTGCTTTCGCAATGCTCTGTTCTTGTTTTTGTTCAACAGATTACTCGTTGATGGCGATGACAACGCCGGAGCCAACGGTACGGCCGCCCTCGCGGATAGCGAAGCGGAGGCCCTTCTCGATGGCGATCGGGGTGATCAGCTCGACGTCCATGTCGACGTTGTCGCCGGGCATGCACATCTCAACGCCTTCGGGCAGGGAGATGACGCCGGTCACGTCGGTGGTACGGAAGTAGAACTGGGGACGGTAGTTGTTGAAGAACGGGGTGTGACGGCCGCCCTCTTCCTTGGACAGGACGTAAACCTGGCCCTTGAACTTGGTGTGGGGGTGGATGCTCTTGGGAGCAGCCAGAACCTGGCCACGCTCCACGGACTTCTTGTCGATACCACGCAGCAGGCAGCCGACGTTGTCGCCAGCCTCGGCGTACTCGAGGGTCTTGTGGAACATCTCGGTGCCGGTAACGGTGGTCTCAGTGGACTCGTCCTTCAGGCCAACGATCTCGACCTTGTCGCCGATCTTCACGCGGCCGCGCTCCACACGACCGGTAACGACAGTGCCGCGGCCGGAGATGGTGAAGACGTCCTCGATGGGCATCAGGAAGGGCATATCAGCCTTACGGTCGGGAGTGGGGATCCATTCGTCAACAGCGTCCATGAGCTCCTTGATGCAGGCGTACTCGGGGGCGTTGGGATCGTTGGACTCGCAGACCAGAGCGTTCAGAGCAGAACCGCGGATGATCGGGGTGTCGTCGCCAGGGAAGCCGTAGAAGTCAAGCAGCTCGCGGACTTCCATCTCGACCAGCTCGAGAAGCTCTTCGTCGTCAACCTGGTCGCACTTGTTCAGGAAGACCAGGATGGAGGGCACGTTAACCTGACGGGCCAGCAGCAGGTGCTCGCGGGTCTGGGCCATGGGGCCGTCGGAGGCAGCGATAACGAGGATAGCGCCGTCCATCTGAGCAGCGCCGGTGATCATGTTCTTGATGTAGTCGGCGTGGCCCGGGCAGTCGACGTGAGCGTAGTGACGCTTCTCGGTCTCATACTCGACGTGAGCGGTGTTGATGGTGATACCGCGCTCTCTCTCTTCCGGAGCCTTGTCGATGGAAGAGTAGTCGGTGTACTCAGCCTTGCCCTGCAGAGCCAGGTACTTGGTGATGGCAGCGGTCAGAGTGGTCTTGCCGTGGTCAATATGGCCGATGGTGCCGATGTTGACATGGGGCTTGGTTCTGTTGTACATCTGTTTTGCCATGAGTAGTTCCTCCTAGTAATAATAATGTTTCTTATGAAAAGCTGTAGCCTGTGTGGCTCTTTACCAGAGCATCCTGCAGACTCTTCGGCAGCTCGACATAGTGGCTGGGCTCCATGCTGTAGGTGGCGCGGCCCTGGGTCTTGCTGCGCAGATCGGTCGCATAACCGAACATGGTGGAAAGGGGCACTCTGCTTTCAATGACGGCGGTTCCGTTACGGATGTCCGAGCCGGTGATCTGGCCTCGGCGGGCGTTCAGGTCGCCCATCACGTCACCCATATAATCGTCCGGCACGGTAACAACCACCTTCATGATCGGCTCCAGCAGAACAGGATCGGCCTTGGCGCAGGCCTCCTTGAAGGCCATGCTGCCGCAGATCTTGAACGCCAGCTCCGAAGAGTCAACTTCGTGGAAGGAACCGTCAAGCAGCGTTGCTTTGACGTCTACCACCTGGTAGCCGGCCAGGACGCCCGAGAGCATGGCTCCCTGAATGCCCTGATCGACGCAGGGGATGAATTCCTTGGGGATGGCTCCGCCCGTCACCTTGTTGATGAACTCATAGCCCTTGCCGGGCTCGTTGGGTTCGATCATCAGCTTGACGTGGGCAAATTGCCCCTTGCCGCCGGTCTGGCGGACGTAGCGGGTGTCAACCGTTGCGGCGCGCCGCACCGTCTCCTTATAGGAGACCTGCGGTTTGCCGACGTTGGCCTCGACCCGGAACTCACGCAGCAGGCGGTCCACGATGATTTCGAGATGGAGCTCGCCCATGCCGGCGATGATGGTCTGACCGGTCTCCTCGTCCGTGTAGGTCTTGAAGGTCGGGTCTTCATCTGCCAGCTTCTGAAGGGCTATTGCCATCTTCTCCTGCCCGGCCTTCGTTTTGGGCTCAATGGCCACACGAATGACCGGATCCGGGAATTCCATGGATTCCAGGATGATGGGGTGTTTTTCATCACAGAGGGTATCGCCGGTGGTGGTGTTCTTCAGGCCGACGGCCGCGGCGATATCGCCGGACCAGACCTGCTCCAGGTCCTCTCTGTGATTGGCGTGCATCTGCAGGATGCGGCCCATTCTCTCCCGCTGGCCCTTGGTCGAGTTCAGGACGGTTTTGCCGGTTTCCAGCGTGCCGGAATAGACACGGAAGAAGCTCAGGCGGCCCACATAGGGGTCCGTCATGATCTTGAAGGCCAGGGCGGAGAAGGGCGCGTTGTCGTCCGCAGGACGGGTCTCCGTTTCGTCGGTCTTGGGGTGCGTGCCTTCCACCGGGGGAACATCCAGCGGGGAGGGCATGTAGTCCACGATCGCGTCCAGGAGCTTCTGCACGCCTTTGTTTTTATAGGAAGTGCCGCATGTCACCGGTACCATTTTGACCGCGACCGTGGCCTTCCGGATGGCCGCCCGGATCTTGTCGGCGGGGACCTCTTCGCCTTCGAGATACAGTTCCATGATCTCGTCGTCGAAATCGGATACCGCCTCCAGCAGCTTATTGCGATATTCCTCGGCCAGATCGCGCATTTCCTCGGGGATTTCCTCGGTGCGCATATCTTTCCCCAGATCATCGTAATAAATGCGGGCGTTCATCTCCACCAGATCAACGATGCCGCGGAAGGTCTCCTCAGAGCCGATCGGCAGCTGGATCGGGACGGCGTTGCACTTGAGTCTGTCGTGCACCATCTGCAGCACACGGAAGAAGTCCGCGCCCATGATGTCCATCTTGTTGACGTAGATCATGCGGGGGACGTGGTAGTGGTCAGCCTGTCTCCACACGGTCTCAGACTGGGGCTCGACGCCGCCCTTGGCACACAGGACCGTTACGCTGCCGTCCAGCACTCGCAGCGAGCGCTCGACCTCAACGGTAAAGTCCACGTGGCCCGGGGTGTCGATGATGTTGATGCGGGTGTCCCGCCAGTAGCAGGTGGTGGCAGCGGAGGTAATGGTGATGCCGCGCTCCTGCTCCTGCTCCATCCAGTCCATGGTGGCCGTGCCCTCGTGAGTCTCACCGATTTTGTAGTTGACGCCCGTGTAGTACAGAATGCGCTCTGTCGTGGTCGTCTTCCCGGCGTCGATGTGAGCCATGATACCGATATTTCTGGTTCTTTCAAGCGAAACTTTTCTGGGCATTGATTGATTCTCCTGTGAGGATTACCAACGGAAGTGCGCGAAGGCCTTGTTGGCTTCGGCGTTCTTGTGCATATCCTCGCGTTTCTTGACGGATGCGCCGAGATTGTTGCAGGCATCCATGATTTCGCCGGCGAGACGCTCTTTCATCGTCTTCTCGCCGCGCTTGCGGGAATAGTCCACCAGCCAGCGGAGCGCCAGGGTCTGGCGACGGGCGGGACGGACTTCGATGGGGACCTGATAGGTCGCGCCGCCGACACGGCGGGCCTTGACCTCCAGGGCGGGCATGATGTTGTTCATCGCTTCGGTGAACGCATCAAGGGGTTCCTTACCGGTCTTTTCTTTGATGATGTCAAAGGCATCATAGACGACCTTCTGAGCAACACCCTTCTTGCCGTCGAGCATAACACCGTTGATGAGCTTGGTCACCAGAACGCTGTTATATACAGGATCAGGCAAGATTTCTCTTTTGGGAACATTACCTCTTCTGGGCACGTTGCTTCCCTCCTTCATTAAAAAATGGAATCACAGGTACTCGAACATATGAAAATGTCCGTTGCGCCCCGAGGTTTATCCACATTTATAGATAAACGACAGGGCAAAATTTGCCGCTGAAGTTGTGATTACTTCTTCTTCGCAGCCTTGGGTCTCTTCGCGCCGTACTTGGAACGGGCCTGCATACGACCGTTGACGCCCTGAGCGTCCAGCGTGCCGCGGATGATGTGGTAACGGACACCAGGAAGGTCCTTCACACGGCCGCCGCGGATCATAACCACAGAGTGCTCCTGCAGGTTGTGGCCGATACCGGGGATGTATGCGGTGACTTCGTAACCATTGGTCAGACGGACACGGGCGATTTTACGCAGAGCGGAGTTCGGCTTCTTCGGGGTGGACGTACGCACGGCGGTGCAGACGCCTCTCTTCTGAGGAGCGCTCAGGTCGGTCTCCTTGTTCTTCAGGGTGTTCATTCCCTTCTGCAGAGCGGGGGACGTGGACTTGTAGCTGACCTGCTCTCTGCCTTTCCTTACCAGCTGGTTAAAAGTGGGCATTGTTTTCCTCCTTTCTTCAGTCATGTTCTATATAAAAAAGCCGCAGAAACGCTGCTTTTTTATCGAATTTGCGAGAAACGCGCATTTTTGGGCGCAATGATGCCCCGCAACTATTGGATAATAGCATAGTTCACAAAAATAGTCAATGATTTTTGTGGATAAAATTGAAAAATTCCTTTATCTCAGGCGTGGAACAACAGCCTGGCCAGCAGCGCCAGAAGCAGCAGATGCGCGGGGTAAAAGACGTAGAAAAAGTACTTGCTCTGCCGCCCGCGCTGACCGTTATAGAGGTGGAACAGCGGGAAGGCCAGCGTGCCGAACAGCTCGATCCAATGCGAGCCGAAGGGGATCATCGCGGCCAGCACCCCGCCGGCCAGCAGATCCCGCGCCCAGGGCCGGTCGCGCAGCAGATAGAGCACCAGGATCAGCGCCACGCCCATGGCGCCGTAGTCCGTTTTCAAATAGTACGCCGCCGCGCCGAGGATAAGCGCGCAGCCGATCGCGGCCAGCCCTCGCCACGCGGGGCAGTCCGACGCGTTGCCCTCTGTCAGCCGATCCCACAGCGTCACCGCGAGCAGGCCGAGCGCCAGCGTAAAGAAGACGTTCTGATCTTTCAGCTCAAAGAAGGGACCCCAATAGGAGAGGTCAACTTGAAACGCAAGGTCAAACGGGATCTCGGAGATCAGAGCGAAGACGAACAGGCGCAGGAGATATTTCCAACGGCTGCGCGTGTGGAAAAAGCCCTCCACCAACAAAAAGCAGAAAATCGGGAAGCTGATTCTGCCGATCCCCCGCAGGAAATAATAGAACTCCTTGCTCTGGATTCCCGGCCCCCAGGCGTGGCGGTATTTGGCCCAGCCCAGCACCAGCACCACGCAGACGTGGTCGATCAGCATCGTGATGATGGCGATCCACTTGAGCACGCTGCCGGGCAGGCCGCGTTTTTCAGTCAGTTCCATAGATCCTCCTTTACAGTTCCCGCAGGATCAGGTCGGTCTCTCCCTGATTCAGCCCCAGTTCGATCCGGATCACTTTTTCGTGTCCGGCATAATGTTTCCGTACCGCATCGCGCAGCACGGTGCCGCCGTGATAGCCGTGGATCACGCGCAGACGGTAGGTGTCGCCCTTGCAGCGGCGCAGCCGCGCGTCGATGGCGGCAATCGCCTGCTGGCGCGTCATGTTGTGGACGTCTATTTCCTCAAAGGCTGCCATGGTAGTTGACAAAGGTGAAGGTAAAGGCCGCAAGCTCCATGCCCGCTTCGTCTGTCACCGAGGCGTCGACGAAGCCGAGGTTTCTGCCCTCCTTGCGGGTTTTTGCGCGGCAGACCAGCTTTTTCGCGTCCCTCACACCGCGCAGGAAGCGCGATTCGCTGCTCAGCGTCATGCCGATGCAGCCCATGCTGCGGTGCGCGGCGCCCGCCGTGCAGTCGGCCAGATTGAACATGATGCCGCCAAAGGGCAGGCCCATGGCGTTGAAATCCGCCTCCTGCAGCTCGATTTCCGCCTCCGCCTCGCCGTTTTCGGCGCGCAGATAGCGGATGCCGAAGCGGTCAAAAATCCGATCTTCGATTCGTTTGGTCGTTGCTTCGTCCATGGGGATTCCTCCTGTTGTGCGTAACAGAATAATTATAGCATATTCTGCGAAAAAAGCCAGAAAAATCGTCTTGTTTGCGGCCTCGTCATGCCGTATAATGGCAGCGGGAGGTGAGGCACGTGCATTTTGTCCGGGCCAAGAGCATTTTATCGCCGCAAAACGGCATGAACATCTACCGCGGCTGCAGCCACGGCTGCATCTACTGCGACAGCCGCAGCAAGTGCTATGGCTTCACCCACGACTTTGAGGATATTGAGGTCAAGGAAAACGCGCCGGAGCTGCTGGAGCAGGCGCTGCGCAGCAAGCGCCGCCCCTGCATGATTGCGACCGGCGCGATGAGTGACCCCTATCAGCCGCTGGAGGCGCAGCTTGGGCTGACCCGGCGCTGCCTGGAGCTCATTGAGCGATACGGCTTCGGCGTCACGCTGCAGACCAAGTCCACCCGCGTGCTGCGGGATCTGGAGCTGCTGAAATCGATCAACCGCCGGACGAAGGCCGTGGTGCAGATGACCCTGACCACCTGCGACGAGGCTCTCTGCCGCATCGTGGAGCCGAACGTGGAAACCACCGCCGAACGGGCACGCGCGCTGCGCATCCTCCGCGACGAGGGCATCCCCACCGTCGTGTGGCTGACGCCGATCCTGCCCTTCCTCAACGACACGGAGGAAAACATCCGCGGCCTGCTCGCGCTGTGCGTGGAGGCGGGCGTCAAGGGGATCATCCACTTCGGCATGGGTCTGACCCTGCGCGAAGGCGACCGGGAATATTTTTTCGCCGCGCTTGACCGGCACTTCCCCGGTCTGAAGGGCGAATACATCGACCGCTACGGTGTGGCCTACGAGCTGCCCAGTCCCAACAACGCTTCTCTCTGCCGCATCATCCGCGAGACCTGCGCCGCCCACGGGATCCTCGAGGGGCCGGAGGCCTGCTTTGCCTATCTGCGAGAGTTCCCGGAACAATACGAGCAGACCAGTTTGTTTTAACGAAAAAGAACAGATAAGCAAGCGCTTATCTGTTCTTTTTGTGCTCTTTTTCCAGCTCCGCTTTCAGCGCGGCGTTCTCTTTCTCGAGGGCGTCGAGCTTTTCGTTGATGGGCTTGAGCTGCTTTTTGAGCTCGCGCGACACGGCCAGCCGATAGCTCTCCGTGCGCAGCGCGCTGCCGATCGCCGCGAGGCCCATCACCGCGCTGCCAGCGAGCAGGGCGTATTTTTTGATCTCTTTGAGCGGCAGCGCCTGCACGACGCCCTCCGCCGCCTTTTTGCCGAAAGCCTTGCCGGCCGCAGGCACCAGCGCCGCCTCTTCGCGCAGCACCGGTTCGAGCGCCTTCACGCCCTTTTTGATCAGCGCCAGCTTTTTCTTTTTTGTCATAATCCTGCCTCCTTTGTCTACATGATAACCCCTGTGCGCTTCGGAGGCAAGACCCTCGCAGAGAATCATTTGCTTTTGCCCAAGAAAAAAAACACCTCCGATGGAGGTGTTTTTTCTGTTGACGGTTTAGTAGTCGCCGGGGCCGTCCTTGGACGTGCCGGCAATGCGGCGGGCCTCAAAGCCGCGGTTGGTGTAGTAGCCGCTGAGTTCGGAGATGATGACGCCCGTGGTATAGGTCGAGGCGTGGACGAACTTGCCGTCGCCGATGTAGATGCCCACATGACCAACATAGCTGCCGCCGGAGTAGAAGCAGAGCAGGTCGCCGGGCTGCAGGTCACTGGCGTCCACATGCACACCGTTGCGGGTCTGGTCATTGGCCACGCGGTACATGCTGTAGCCGAAGTTCGTGTAGGTATAGTAGGCCAGGCCCGAGCAGTCGAAACCGACGTCGGGGCTCTTGCCCGCCCAGACATAGGGATAGCCCACATACTGCAGCGCAAAGTTCGCCATCTGCACGCCTTCGTCATAAGCGTCGGTCGGATTGGCGGGAACCGTGATCTCGCCTTTGCCGACGTATGTGTTGTAAACATAGCCGACCGTGCCGCCGATTCTGACCGCGGTCCAGTCGCCGCTCGTGCCGGTGATGGTGAGCTTGGTGCCGGAATTATACTCGCCCAGGATCTCGCCGTTCATCGAGGGTTCAGAGCGCATGCGCACGTTGTTGCCCTTGATATAACCGTCTTCCTCGGCCGTCGTCACCTCAGGAGTCGTGGTCGGTTCCGGAGTCGGCTCGGGCGCGGGTGTCGGTTCCGGGGTCTCATCGGTGGACACATAGTCTTTATAGATGTACCCGGAAAGGCCCTGGATGCTTACTCCCACCCAGTCGCCGCTGGTGCCGGTGATCGTCAGGCTGTCATTCTTGTTAAAAATGCCCTTGATCGCGCTGCTGGTGGAGGGCTCGCTGCGCAGATGCACATGATCCGCGTTCACATAGCCGTTCTTCGTGTTCGAAGTCACCGGGTTGGACGCCGGCGTCGGGGTGGGCGCGGGCGTCGGTTCCGGGCTTGCTTCCGGTGTCGACGGCGCAGCGCTGTCGGCGGTTATATTGTCCTTGTGAATATAGCCGGGATAGCCCTGGATGGTGACCGTGGCCCAGTCGCCGTTAACTTCCCGGATGATCAGCCGGTCATTCTTATCGAAAACACCCTTGATATCGCTGTAGAAAGAGGGCTCGCAGTACAGATAGACGTCATCCTTGCACAGGTAGGCGTTTGTACCGTCCGAGGGCTGCTCGGGGGTCGTCTGCGGTTCCGGCTGCTGGGCCGGCTCCTCCGTGGTGCCGCCGTTCGCCGTACCGAGGCTGACATAGCTGCTGTGCACATAGCCGCTGGTGCCATTGATGATGACGGCCGTCCAGTCGCCGCTCGTGCCGGTCACGGTCAGGGCCGTACCGTTATTGTACTCGCCCAGGACAGACGCATCGAGAGACGCGCCGGAGCGGAAGCGCACATACATCGCATTGATGTAGCCTGCTTCGCCGATCGTACCGGTCGTTTCGGTGGGCTGCTCGGTCGTTTCGCCGCCGGTCAGGCTAAGGTAAGCGGATGACATGAAGCCACGCACACCGTCGACTGTCACCGAATACCAGCTGTCATTCGAGCGGTCATGCACAATCACCTCTGTGCCCTTCTCAAAGCAGCCGAGCACCTCATAGTTCATGCCCGGGCCGGAACGCAGATTCACATCGTCGCCAATCAGCGTCGCCGTCTCCGCATAGGCGGTGGCGGAGAGCAGCGTGAACAGCAGGATCGTGAGCAGCAGCGTTCTGAGAATAGTCTTTCGCATTTGAAACAGATCCTTTTTTCTTTATTCGCGGAGCTGTCCGTGAGAAAACAAGCCCCTACCTGGAGGCCAAAGCGCGCTCGAGCCACACGGCGGCAACATCAATCGCGGAATACAGGCTGTCCTTTTCGCTCTTTTTGACCACGCGGTCACGCGATTTGATGGACGGGTCCGTCAGCTGCAGCTGAATGGAAACCTTGGTCGCCACGTCCAGATCCTTCACCTTTTTTGTGTCAAGAATCTGCATCATGATGATGTATTTGTCTGCAAAGCTGCCGTAATAAATGATGTTGTCTTTCCTTTGGAGAGGATGTCCCTTATACTCCAATGCTTTTGCCATGAATCGCACCTCCAGCAATGTAATCAAAATGTAACACAATGAGTTCTTTTTGTCAAGTTAAAGCTCTTACTCTGCCACATAAGGGGAAGAATTTGGCAAAAAGCTGCGCCGCCTTCTTCGCCTCTGGCCTCTCAGGTTTCGCCTGACTGTTCAGCCTCCGCCTGTTTCTTTCTCTCTTCTTCCTGTCTCTTACGCTCTTCCTCTTCCTTCTTCTTGCGCTCCTTCTCTTCCTCCTGCTCCTTGAGCTTATCGGTCAGGTCGCCGAACATCTGGTTGTCTCCGCCGATATACGGCCAGGTGAAGTCCCGCCAGGGCAGTCCGTCGTGGATAGGAAGCATGATTTTCTTGAACATCTGTGCGGCCGGGTTGCCGTTGACGTTGATGCGCTCCGGCGTGTCATAGCCGGTCCAGATCGCGCAGGTGTAGTAGGGCGACACGCCGACAAACCAGCGGTCATAGCTGCTCTCGGAGGTGCCGGTCTTGCCGGCGACCGGCATATTGCCGATCCAGGCCTCATAGCCGGTGCCCCAATGCGCGGCGCACTGCAGCATATAGGTCATGACGTGCGCGGTGTTGGGCGAGAAGGCCACGATCGTACGCGGCTGATTGTCCAGCACCACATTGCCGTGGCTGTCGGTAATCAGGGTATAGGTGCGGGAATAGGTGAATATGCCGTCGTTGGCGAAGGAGGAAAAGGCCTGCGCCATCTCACGGGTGGTGATGCCGTCGGTCAGCTGGCCCAGGGCCATCGGCGCGTAGGATGCGTCGTCCGGCACAAGGCTCGTCACGCCCAGCTTCTCCCGCAGGTAGTTATAGCAGGTCTCCGGGCCGAGCTTATCGACGATCTGCGCCGCGACGGTGTTGAGGGAGTTCGTCAGCGCGTCCAGGATCGTAATGATGCCCAGGTGCTGGTAGCTGTCGTTGTGCGGATACCAGCTGGTGCCCCTCAGATAGATTTTGTCGCTGTCTTCCACCAGGGTGTTCGGGGTCATGCCGAGCAGCTCCACCGCGGGCGCGTAGGCCGAGATCGGCTTGAACGAGGAGCCGGGCGCGCGCCGGGAGTAGACGCGGTTGAGGGCGAAGTTGGCGGTTTTCTCGCCGACACCGCCGCAGAGTGCGAGGACTTTGCCGGTATAGGGCTCCATGATGACGATGGAGCTCTGCAGCTGCTGGTTGGAACCCCAGGTATACGGGATCTGCGAGGGATCCGTGTAGACGGAGTCCACGATCGCCTGGATGTTCGGGTCGAGGCAGCAATAGACCTTGTAGCCGCTGTTATAGAGCAGGTGGCGGGCGGTCTCCCGGCTGATCTGCTTTTCGTTCATCAGGTCTTCGATCACGTCGCTGATGACGACCTCGGTGTAGTAGCTGTAGATTTCCTGCGGCTTCATCTCGCCGGGGCTGCGGACGAAGGTGCTGGCGATGTCCTCGTTGACCGCGTCGATATAGGTGTCGTAATCGATGTAGCCCTGCTGATACATCTCGCGCAGGATCGTCTCCTGGCGTTCCTTGTTGGCCTGCTCATCGTAGAAGGGGTCGTAGTGGGTGGGCTGGTTCGTAATGCCGACGATGGCCGCGGCCTGAGCCAGGGTCAGGTCCTTCACATCCTTGCCGAAATAGGTATGCGCAGCCGTCTGCACGCCGTAGCAGCCCTCGCCGAAGTAAACCGCGTTGAGATACCAGAGCATGATCTCCTGCTTGTCGTATTTCTTCTCCAGCTCCAGTGCCGAGAAGATTTCCGCCAGCTTGCGCTGCACGGTCACGTCGTCATGCCCGGTCAGGTTTTTGATGAGCTGCTGGGTGATGGTCGAGCCGCCGAAGTTGTTGTCCATCTGCGCAAACATGTGCACGAAGGCGCCCGCCGTGCGGTACCAGTCCACGCCCTTGTGCTCGTAAAAGCGCTTGTCCTCGATGGCCACGACGGCCTTTTCCATGTACCAGGGGATCTGCTCATAGTCGACCCAGATGCGGTCCTGGTCGGCCGGGAGCATCGCCAGCTCCTGCCAGATGCCGGCGGAATCCTGGTAGTAGATCGCGCCGGATTCGCTGAGCTGATAGTCTTCCAGGGAAATGTCCAGCGTCGGCGCCAGACTGCTCTTGACATAATAGGCAAAGATGACCGTAAACAGCAGCCCGGCAAGCAGCAGGCTGAGGAAGACGGATCCCACCACCTTCAGCGCCGTGGTCAGCACGCCAGACACGGCGTCCGCCGTCACGGTGACGGTCGCCCGGGCGACTCTGGCCGCCAGCGGTGGTTTCGTTTTGCTTTGATCGCGCTTGCTCATGGAAGTGAAAACCCTCCCCTTCCGTCAGTCTATGCAAAGCGCCCGATCGGGCGTTCCTTCTTCGTCTTTGATTCTATAATATCCGATGTTGGCAATTATAACACATCCCGTCAAGGAGCGGTAGCACTTTTGTGAATTTTTAAGGATGATTAATTTTTGGAATAAGCGCGCGGAAAACGGGGATGCTATCACAAAGAGGTGGAAGCATGAGGACGAGAATCCGCGCTTTTTTTCTGATGTGCCTGATGGTCGCGGCAGCCTGGACGGCGCTCGGGGCCTATCGAAGCATCCGCAGCCCCTGGGACAGCGAACTGCCGGGAGACCTGTACCGCAGCCTGACCAGTCAGGCTGAACAGGCCAAATTTTACCTCCGCGCGCAGGAGGGGCGCATCGCCGTCTACCCCAACCGGCGCGGCGCGGCGCCGGAAAAAATCACAGGCATCGAGCTGAGCACCCTGCGTGCGGCGGACCGCGCCATGCTGCTGCACGGTATTCCCGCCGCCGACCGGCAGAGCCTGCTGCAGCTGCTGGAAGACCTTGGCTCGTAAATCCCCCGGCGACTCCGATAAAACAGTTGATTTCTTCCCGGGAATGCGATAGAATAAAAACACAAATTGACGGAGGAACAGCGATATGAGCGAAGAATACGGCGGCGATTTTATCACTATCATTGACGACGACGGCCAGGAGTTCGAGCTGGAAGTGCTCGACACCATGGATTATAACGGCGAGAGCTATACGGCCTTTCTGCCGGCCGACATGGACGAGAACGATCCGGATTACGGCATGATCATTCTGCGCGTGGTGCAGGATGAAAATGGCGAGGATCTGTACGAATCCATTGACGATGAAGAGCAGCTGCAGGACGTGTACGAGCACTTCATGGTTCTGCTCTTTGACGACGAGGAAGGCGAGGAATAATCCCCGAAGCGCGGACATAGGCTGTACTGTGTCCCGCGAAAACCACAGGAAGACAGGGTCCTGCTGTGCGCGTGTTGTCCGTCCGGACCTGAGCGGCCCAATAAACCCACATCTCTTATAAGGGATGCCGATTTGAATCTGCGGATTGCAGGCCTCCCGGCCTTGACCGGACGTTGGAAGCAGTGAAACAGAACTTAGGCGACCCACCTGCCTATTTGTGCAGGTTATCATT
This sequence comes from Oscillospiraceae bacterium, assembly GCA_902801295.1. GTDB lineage: Bacteria > Bacillota > Clostridia > Oscillospirales > Oscillospiraceae > Limivicinus. Next base: position 72,117 of record CADCHN010000003.1, read on the forward strand.
GGGCCGACACGGCATTTGCGGGATGCTCCCCCGGGAAACCGGGGGAGTTTTTTCATCTTAAGCCCGATAATCAGGCTTGAGATGAGGTGATTCACCTTGTAGCAAGGCCGCAAAAAACCGCCTCCGGAAAGAATCCGGAGGCGATTTTCATATTTGGTTTCCGGCTCAGTCGTTGAGCAGATTTTCCTCGGTCTCGGCGTTGAAGAAGTGCATGACCTTGCCCTGGAAGGTGATGTACATCTTGTGGCCGCTCACGAGCTTCTCGCGCTCGCCCGGCTCCAGGTCGATGGTCGGGATGCGAACGATCAGGCGAGTGCCGTCCTCGGTGTAGACGTGCAGGTGCAGCTCGCTGCCCATCATCTCGTTGACCTCGAGGGTCACGGGGATGGCGTTGGCGTCGCCCGCGTGGGCCAGCTGAATGTGCTCGGGACGCACGCCGAGCAGGACCTCGCCGGCCTCCGCGCCCTTGGCCTTGAGCATCTCGCCCTTGACGCCGTCCGCGATCATCTTCACGCCGAAGGGCTTGACGTAGTAATTGCCGCCCTCCTTGACGAGCTCGGTGCGGATGATGTTCATCTTCGGCGCGCCGATGAACTCGGCGACGAAGAGGTTCTTCGGCATCTCGAAAACCTCGGTGGGCGTGCCGACCTGCTGGATGTAGCCGTCCTTCATGATGACGATGCGGTCCCCAAGGGTCATGGCCTCGGTCTGGTCGTGGGTGACGTAGATGAAGGTGGTGTCCAGCTTCTGGCGCAGCAGAATGATCTCAGCGCGCATCTGATTGCGGAGCTTGGCGTCCAGGTTACTGAGGGGCTCGTCCATCAGGAAGACCTTGGAGTTGCGCACCATGGCGCGGCCGATGGCCACACGCTGGCGCTGGCCGCCGGACAGGGCGCGGGGCTTGCGCAGCAGATACTCGGTGATGCCGAGGATCTCCGCGGCGTTGGTGACCTTCTCGTAGATCACGTCCTCCGGCACCTTCTGCAGGCGCAGGGAGAAGGCGATGTTGTCATACACCGTCATGTGCGGATACAGCGCGTAGTTCTGGAAAACCATGGCGATGTTGCGGTCCTTCGGCTGCAGGTCGTTGACGACCTCGCCGTCGATCTCCACGGTGCCGTCGCTGATCTCCTCAAGACCGGCGATCATGCGCAGCGTGGTGCTCTTGCCGCAGCCGGAGGGGCCGACGAAAACGACGAACTCCTTGTCCTTGATATCCAGGTCGAAGTCATGAACGGCGACGACGTTGTTGTCATATACTTTTTTGACTTTCGTCAGTTTCACACTTGCCATATTTACAGCTCCTTTTCTTTATCAACCCTTGACGGCGCCGCCTGTCACGCCCTCGACATAGTACTTCTGCAGGCACATGAACAGGATCGTAACCGGCAGTGCGACCACCACGCCGCCGGCGCAGAAGGTCGTGTACCACTGACCGATCTGGTCTTTGCTCAGCCAGTCGAACATACCGACGGCCACGTTATAGCCGCTGGAGGTGCCGAAGGCCACGTAACGGGCAAAGACGAAATCGCCCCAGGGGCCCATGAAGGCGGTCAGGACCGTGTAGATAACGATGGGCTTGGCCAGCGGCAGGATGATCTTGGTGAGCACCTGCGATCTCGTGGCGCCGTCCACGCGCGCCGCCTCATCCAGCGACTTGGGGATCGTGTCGAAGAAGCCCTTGGACACATAGTAGCCCATGCCGGAGGAGGCCACGTATACCAGGATCAGGCCGGGCAGAGCGTTGGCCTGGGTCATGCCGAGATCCTTGAGCACGCGGTAGAGGATGATCATGGTCAGCATGCCGGGGAACATGCCGAGGATCAGCATGAAGCGCATCAGCGGGCCGCGCGCTTTGAAGCGGAAGCGGGAGAGCGTGTAGCTCATGCAGAGCACGATCACGGTCTGCAGCGCCGCGACGACGAGTGCGATGATAAAGGTGTTCAGATACCACTTTTTGAAGTTGCTGGTCAGCAGTCTTTGATAGTTGTCCAGTCCCCAGGTATGCGGGACAACGTAGCCCACCGGGCCGCGCAGCTCCACGCGGAAAGACTGGAGGACGATGAAGACAAAGGGCAGGAGCCAGATCACGCTGATGACGATCAGAAGGATATAGATGATTGTGTTGCTGATCCTGTTGGCGGCCTTCTGGCCCATGCTGCGTTTCAGACGAGGCTGGCCCTCTTCCATGACGATATTGTTGTTACTCATTGGAAGTCCTCCTCATTCTTGATCGACGGCAGCAGGCTGTAAACGACCAGCGAGATCAGAGCGACCACGACAAAGACCAGAATACCGACGACAGACGCCATGTAATATTTGTTGCCGCCCTCCATCGTGATCTTGAAGAGCCAGGTGATCAGCAGATCTGTGTGGCCGACGGCCGCGCCGCCCGTGGATATGGAGGCGTTGGTTGGCCCGCCGCCTGTCAGCAGGTAGATCACGTTGAAGTTGTTCATATTGCCGGTAAAGCTCGTGAGCAGATAGGGGCCGGTGATGAACAGCATATAGGGCAGCGTGATTTTGGTGAACTGCTGGACGGGATTGGCGCCGTCGATGCGGGCGCTTTCGTACAGATCCTGCGGGATATTCATCAGAATACCGGTGGCAATCAGCATCAGGTACGGGATGCCGATCCAGATGTTGATCAGAATAACCGTGATGCGCGCCCAGGTGGGATCCTCCCAGAAGGGCAGCTCATGGCCGGGCTGGATCCAGCCGAGGTTGATGAGCGAGAGGTTGATGAGTCCGTTTTTGGCGAACATCTTGGAAACGTACAGCAGGGAGATAAACTGCGGGATGGCAATGGTAAGCACCAGCACGGTGCGCCAGACCTTCTTGAGCTTGATGCCCTTCTTGTTGATCATCATAGCCACCAGCATGCCGAGGAAGTAGTTGGTGAAGGTGGCGAAGAAGGCCCAGATCAGTGTCCAGGTGAGGATCTCGCCGAAGGCGGCGGAGTAGCTCTTGCCGCCGGCGGTCCAGTTGAACATGGTGTTGAAGTTGTCCAGGCCCACCCAGGTGAAGAGGTTGTTCAGGCCGTCATGCTCCGCGTCATAGTTGGTGAAAGCCACCAGCACCATGAAGAAGATCGGCATGACCGTGAAGACCAGGATGCCGGTGAGCGGCAGGGCCAGCAGGGTCTTGTGGAACTGGTCGTCCACGAGGGAGTGCAGGTCGTCCTTGCCGCTGCGCAGCTTCTTGCCCGATTTGATGATGCCCTCGGCGATCTTGTTCTGCTTGATGTTCAGACGCCAGGTGAAAATGAAAGCGACAATGAAGAAAATCGTCAGCACGCCGTAGAGCAGGATGCGGAAGGAGTTGTCGCCGGCGACAAAGGTCTCGACCGACTGGCCGTACTGCATGACCATTTCCTTGTGCGGGCCGTTGTCGCCCAGGTTGTCCAGCTTGCTCAGCCAGTAGACGCCGCCCTGCGGCAGCACCATGTAGACGATGAACACCAGCTCGAACAGCAGGAAGAGAAGGCCGCGGAGCACCTGGCCGCGCGCGATGGAGCCGAGGCCCATCACCAGATAGGAGCTGCGGGTCTTCCAGTCGCCGTCGCGGAAGGTTTTGACGAGATCGGCAAATTCGCCGCCGATCGCCAGAGCAATTTTCTTGAAGAACCGGCCGATGCCGATCCCTGCGTTTTTCAGAGCCTGCGGAATCGCCAGGAAGAAAGACGCCAGTTTATAGGTGAATTTCTGCCATTTGGATAAGCGCAGATACTCCAAATCACTGTATCTGTTCATAACATTGCCCCTTTTAATCAAATTGGCTGGAGCCAATTTAACATTGACTCCAGCCAAAAACATTGCGGTTCAGCCAAAGCTCAAAGGATGTTCACTTTGGTGGATGTATGCAGTTTTGGAATTAGCCCTCGACGAGGGTCACAGTGCCTTCGTTCAGGTCGAGACGGACAATATAGGTGCCGTCGGCTTCGACCTTGACGTTCGCGCCGTCCTGGCCGTCAGCGCCGAAGTTCAGCGTCCAGTCGCTGTTGAGGCGGCACTTCAGCTCGGTGTCGGCGGCAAACTCGGTGGGCTCGCACTCAAAGACGTTCTCCTCGCCCTCGACAGCGGTCATGGCGAGGTCTTCGCCCTCACCGCCCCAGCCGTTGAAGGAGCCGACAACGCCCCATTCCTCAACGCCTTCGTAAACGACGGTGACTTCCGCGGTCTCGGCATTGACCAGAACCAGAGCGCCGGTCAGAGGAGTGAAGGAGACAACGTAGGTGCCGGCAGCCTCGATGACGACGTTGTCACCATCCTTGCCGGTGGCGCCGTAGTTGACATCCCATGCAGCACCCTGGCGAACCTTGAACTCATCGCCCTCAGCGAACTCGATGGGCTCGGAAACAAACACGGAGATGCCGGTGCTGGTGTCTTCAGTCATCGCCACGTCCGGGGTCTCGCCCCAGTTGTTGATGGTGCCGACAACGCCCCAGGCGTTCTTCTCTTCCTCGGTGCGGGTGTCAGCGGGCTCGGTGCCCTCGGGATCCTCGGCATCGCCGACCTTGTTCAGGGTGATGACAGCCTCGGTCTCGCTCTTGAGCTCGAGAACGACTTCGTAAACGCCCGGCTCCTCAACCACATAGTTGGGGCCGTCCAGGCTGCCGTCAGCGCCAAAGTTGACCGTCCAGGAAGCGCCCTGGCGGACCTTGAACTCATCGCCGGTGTGCAGCTCGAGAGGCTCGGAAACGAAGCAGCCGCCGCCCTCGGTCATCGGGAAGTCGGTATCCCAGTTGGTGCCGCAGATGGCGCCGATCACGCCCCAGGCGTTCTGCTCGTCCTCGGTGCGGGTGAAGACGGCGTCGATCTTGGCAGCGTAGTTATCCAGAGCAGCCTGCAGGCCGGCCTCGTCCTCGGCGGCCTTCACGTCATCGCCGATGACCTTGGCGATATCCCACCAGGAGCCCTCAATGTTGCCCTGAGGCACAGAGTAGGGAGCCTGCATGGCCAGAGCAACCAGACCGGGGTTGGCCTGGACAGCCTCGGAGCCCTGATCAACGATGTTGGAGGGACCCCAGGACAGGGTCTCAAAACGCTCCATCTCAGCCTTCTCACCGGTGAGGTACTGAGCGAGCAGGTGCAGCGCAGCGCCCTTGGCGGCGTCAGCCTGCGGCTTCACGCCGAGCAGCTTGCAGCCGTTGAAGGAGCCGAGGTGGTATTCCTTGCCGTCCACTTCGAAGGAGGGCAGATCGGTCACGCCCAGATTGTCGCCCAGGATGCCCTTCGCGGTCTCATAGTCCCAGATACCGGAGACAACGATCGCGGCGCCGGAGGAGAACTCGCTGGCGGAGGAGGAGGACAGGTGCATCGGGGAGTCGACCAGCTTCTTCAGGCCCTTGGCGGCAATCAGGCCGTCGGGGCTGTTGAAGGTGTCCTTGATGGAGATGAACTTGCCGTCATTGTCGGTGATCCACTCGGAAACGCAGCCGGTGGCAAAGAACCAGGAAGCGATGTACCAGGCGGAGGTCTCAGCCTCGAAGGCGAAGTACTTGCCGGCGCTCTCGGTGTCGGCGATCAGCTTCTCAACGCTGTCCACATCTTCCTCGGGGATGACGGACTTGTCGTAGTACATGTAGTAGCCGTTGTCAGCGGTCAGGGGGTAGGCGAACATCTCTTCGCCGGAAGTGGCAGCCTTGACAGCGCCGGCATCGTTGGCAGCCTTGACGGCCTCAGCCGCCTCAGCGCCGAGCTTGTTCAGCGCGCCGGCCTGCACGAGGCGGGCGAACTGGTCCTGGGCGAAGAAGAAGATATCGCCGCCGGCCTCAACGTCGGTGACCATGTTGTTGGCCGCATCGGCCTCGGACACGGGCTCAACCGTCGCGTTGAAGGTGATGCCGTACTCGTTGGAGCTGTTGAAGTCAGCGATCTGCTGCTTGGTCAGCTCGACTGCCAGCTCAGGAGCCCAGACGACGATGTCATAGGTGCCGCCCTCGTTGGCCTTGGTGCCGCCGCCGCAGGCAGCCAGCGCAAAGACCATGGCCAGAGCCAGGAGCAGTGCTAATGCTTTTTTCATTTTGTTTCCTCCTTATGATATGTTCGGATTTTGCGTCTGCTTTTTTTGCCAAAAGCCATTGGAAACAACCGTTTTCCGGCTTTTTAACACAGGTATTATACTTCCCGGGTGCTCAAATGTCCACCGAGAGCCCGTCTTTTCGCCGGGGTCAAATTTTACAAAAATGTGAACTGGATTTTGTGCAATCAGTCCGATTTGGGCGAAAAAGTTAATAAAAAGCGCAGGATGCACACTTTTCGTGCACCCTGCACTTGAACAAATTATTACAGATTATCCCACGGAATTGAGCATGGCGTCGTCGATCTTGCCCCAGGCGCCGTTGCCCTCGCCGGCGCATTTGACGGAAATGCCGACCGTGATCTCCTGTCCCTCGGCGTATGCGATATCTTCGATCCGGCCGGTATCCCAGTTGCCGTAGCCGGAAATGCCCATCGGCGCCCGGCCGACGATCTCGCCGTCGATCTTCACATAGGCGTAAATGTCGGTCTCGCCGCAGTCGCCGCCCATGATGGAGATCGCGTACTGATAGGTGCCGCTGCGCAGGCCCTCCACCGGCTGCTCGAGCGTGAAGGCCACGCTGCCGGGTGCCGCGCTCCAGAAGTGCATGTGCCAGCTTCCGCTGAGGGAGTCGGTGGCCTTGTCCTCGACGTAGAGCTGCTCGGTTTTGCCGAGGTCGGTGACGATCCAGGGATCGGCCTCGCCGCTTTCAAAGCCGGGGTTCGAGAGGAAGTTGAATTCCACCATCGACACATAGCAGTGCGCCTCGAGGCCGCCGGCCTCGCCCACGATGTCGTATTTCGCCGGTCCGCTTTCAAGCATGGCCTTCATCTGTGCCTCGTCGATCTCCCAGGTGACGGGCACCGCCTGGCGGCTATTGTCCGTCATGACGGCGTTCACCGTCTCCGGCAGCTCGATGACGCCGTTGAGATCGACGACAAGCTCGCTGTCCTCGATCGCGTCCACCGTGATCTCCGGCTCATTGCCGCCGCGCAGCAGGCCGAAGAGCTTGAGCGACTCGAGGGGGCGACCGTCCGCGTCGAAGAAGGCCTGGTTATCCACGGCGCTGCCGCCGTACCACTTACCGGCATCGTCCGGATCATAGGCCGCGGCGTAGCTGGAGGCCCAGCCGGAGCCGAACTGCTCCCATTTGGCGCTGTTTTCCTCCCAGGAGTTCTGCCCGACGCTGATCCAGGCGCCCTCCCAGTAGCACACGCCGATGCCGCCGGGCGTGTTCGCCACGGTTTCCACCACGCTCTGCACGGAATTGGCCTGCCCCTGCACGGTGTAGGGATAGGGCTTGGCCACGCCGCCGCCCGCGCCGATGGTGTTGCCGGAAAAGTCCGTGTCCGCGTCGGTGTAGGCGTAGGAGGTCTCCATGACCATAACCTTTTTGCCGTAGGTCTGGGCGATATTGCCCAGGACGGCAGAGAGATTATCCAGTGTGCCGTGCCAGTAGGGATAGTACGAGGAGGCGAACACGTCGTAATCCAGGTTGTAGTAGTCCAGCTTGGAGGCATAGCTGGCGTAGCTCTCGGCGTTTTCGGGGTTGGCAAAATGCACCGCCACCAGCGCCTTTGGGAAAACCTCGCGCACGGCCTTGGAGCCGGCGGCCATCAAAAACTGGATGTTGAACCAGGTTGTTTCGCCGCAGAGGGCGCCGTTGGTCTCGTTACCGAGCTGCACCATGCCCACCTGCACGCCCGCATCCCTGAGCTGCTTGAGGCTGTCGCGGGTGTAGTCGTAGACGGCCTCGGTCTTGGTCTCGATGTCCATGTCCTTCCATGCCAGAGGCGCCATCTGCTTGCCGGGGTCGGCCCAGAAGTCGGAGTAGTGGAAGTCCACGATCAGCTTCATGCCGACCTGTGTGGCGCGCTTGCCGATCTCGACGGCCTTTTCGATGTCGTTGTTGCCGCCGCCGAAGCCGCGGCCCTCGGCGTCATAGGGGTGGTTCCACACGCGCACGCGGATGTGCGTCACGCCGTTTTCCGCGAGGGTCCGGAACAGATCCTGCTCCTCACCGGCGAAATTGTAGTATTTGACGCCGCTGGCCTCCTCTGCCAGTACGGACGAGACGTCCATGCCGAGGATAAAGTCCTTCGGCAGATTATCCACGGCCTTGACGTAAAGCGTGTCGCTCGAAACGTCCACCTTGACCGCCCGGCCGCTCCCGCAGCCGCTCAGCAGCAGGGCGAGCAGCAAAAGTATACCGATCATCTTTTTCATGTTCCTTCCTCCTTATGACAAGCCGAACAGGATTTCCGCCAGCGTGGCCGCCGCACCGTCCTCCCGGTGTGCCGATTCCGCGCCGAAAAACAGGTAATAGCTCTGCGGCGTCTCCCCTTCCGCGGTATACTCGATATACGACGCGGCCGCGCCCTCCCGGGTCTCCGCGTCATAGATCAGCACGCCGTAGGCCACGCCCTCGTGCGTCCAGAGCGCGCGTCCCCCGGCGGCAAAGCCGCTGTCGTCCAGCGGACGGAAGGACTCGATGTACGTGGAAGCCTCCCGCTCGCCGACGATATAGAGGTCGGCGCAGCGCAGCTCCTCGGTGTCGAAGATGTAGTAGTCGAAGGAGTGCACCGCGATCAGCTTGATGCCCTCGGGCCTGTCGGCGGAGAGAGTCTCGGCCAGCGCCTCATCCCGCAGCGCGGGGCGATCCACGCAGAGCACCAGCTTCTTCGCGGCCGGCGCATCCGTCAGCAGCGTAAAGATCCAGCCCCAGAAGAACACCGACATCAGCGCCCAGAACACGTATTTATACCATTGAGAAAAAAAGTTTTTCAGTATATTCATAGCTCTTCAAAGGCGGCTGCGTAGCCGTTGACCACATACAGCCGCAGCCGTTTGCCGTTTTTCGCCCGCAGCGCGTCGGCCCGCGCGGCGATCACCTTGCTGCGCCGCTTTTCATCCCCGTCCGTCAGGGTCAGGGGATAGAAGCGGATGCTGCCGCGGATGCGCATGCGCTGTTCGGACAGCTCCAGCACACCCTCGAGCGTCTCCCGCTCCCCCTCGAGCAGCATCTGCGCGTGCCCGCGCTCATAGCGAAGATCCTTGACCGGGTTGTTGTAGAGGTAAATGACGATCCAGCCGCCGAGCACGGAGGCCGCGACCGTCGCCTTCTCCATCCGTGCGGCGTTGGTCTGCGTCGTCAGGCAGCACAAAAGCACGCAGATCATCAGCGTCACGGCCGCGAAAATCGCCGCCGCCCGTCCTGCGCGCTTCGTCTTTTTTTCCAGCCGCGCCAGATCTTCGCGGCTGTAGAGTTCCTGTGTCGTATTCATGGTACCGATTATAGCAAGATTCTTTTTTCCGCGCAAGACGGCTTTTTGCTTCCTTGACAAGCCGGGCGGCGAATAGTAAACTTTTTTTGAGGTGATTTCGATGAAAAAGACGCTTTCTCTGCTTCTGTGCCTGCTGATGCTCGTCTCTCTGCTGGCAGCCTGCGGTTCCGGCGCCTCCGGCAAGAGCGGCGAGGTCGCGCTCAAGGGCGGGAATCTTCTCTCCGATTATGTCGTGGACGACAACGCGCGCGTATTCTATGAAATCTTTGTCGGCTCCTTCTCCGACTCCGACGGCGACGGCACCGGCGACCTGCGCGGCATCATCAACCGCATGGACTATCTCAACGACGGCGACCCGAATTCCGGTCGGAGCCTCGGCATCGAGGGCATCTGGCTCACGCCGATCTTCCAGTCCCCTTCCTATCACAAATACGACGTGTCGGATTACTACACGGTCGATCCCAAGTTCGGCACGACCGAGGATCTCCAGGAGCTGATCGCGCTCTGCCACGAGCGCAACGTCAAGCTGATCCTCGACCTGCCCATCAACCACACCGGCAGTCTGAACAAGTGGTTCTCCGACTTCATCATCGCCCACCGTCAGGGCCTGGTCGGCACCGACGCCTATGATTTCTACAGCTGGCACGGCCCGGACGACCAGGGGCTTGCCGGCCACCGCTATGCGCAGATTTCCGGCACGAAGGACTACTACGAGTGCAACTTTGACAACGCCATGCCGGAGCTGAACTTTGACAGTGAGGCCGTGCGCGGGGCGCTGCTGGACGTGGCCCGCTATTACATCGACATGGGCATCGACGGCTTCCGTTTCGACGCGGCCAAGTACGTCTACTTCGGCGACAACCGCGCCAGCGCCGAGTTCTGGATCTGGTATCTGGACGAGCTGAGACAGCTCAAGCCCGATCTCTACACCGTGGCCGAGGTCTGGGACAGCGACGGCGTGACCGACGTGTACTACACCGCGACCAACTGCTTTGACTTCACGACCTCCCAGGCCGAAGGGCTGATCGCCTCCACCGCCAAGGCCGGCGACGTCGGCGCCTACTCCTCCTATGTGGAAAGCTATCTGAACCGCGTGCGCGCCCTGAATCCCGACGCCATGATCGTGCCCTTCATCGCCAACCACGACACCGACCGTGCCGCCGGTTTCCTGAGCGTGGCCAGCGGCCAGATGAAGATCGCGGCGAACCTCTATCTCCTCGGTCCCGGCTCGCCCTTTATCTACTACGGTGAGGAGATCGGCATGCGCGGCTCCCGCGGCGGCGCCAACACCGACGCCAACCGCCGCCTCGCGATGGTCTGGAACGACGGCGACACCGTTGCCGACCCCAGCGGCAGCACCTACAGCAGCCAGGTCGAGCAGGGCGTGGCCGAGCAGCTCGGCGACAAGGACAGCCTGTATAACTACTACAAGCAGCTCATCATGATCCGCCGCGCCAATCCCGAGATCGCCCGCGGCGTGTACCGCTCGGTCTCCATCCCCGGCACCAAGATCGGCGGCTTTTACGCGACCTGGAAGGGCAGCACCGTGCTGGTGCTGCACAACACGACGCTCAGTGCCGCAGAGATTGATTTGAGCAATCTGGGCGTGACGGAGCTGCGGGCCGCGGTCGGTGTGGAGGACGCTTCCCTCGACGGCACGACCCTCACCCTCGGCGCGCAGACCAGCGTTGTTCTGCGTTAATTTCCAATGCACAGCAAAACAGGCCGCCGGCATCAGCCGGCGGCCTGTTTTCGTTTTGATACGCTTATTCCTCCACGTCGATCTCGAGACCGAGCTCGCGCGGCAGGAAGCGCGGGCAGGTGCTCTCGCTGACGGTGATGACCGAGGCTGCCAGGTGCGTGCCGATCTTCACCGACTCCCGCATGGTCTTGCCGTAGGTCAAGCCGACGGCCACACCCGCGCAGAAGGCGTCGCCCGCGCCGCTGGTATCCCGTACCTTGACCGACTCCGGCGGGAAATAGCCCTTGTCGCCGTCCTGGGAGGCCCAGATCGCGCCGCGGCTGCCCATTGTGACGACCATGGAGGGGATGTTGGCCTTGACGATGCGCTCATGGATCGCCTCCGCCAGCTCCTCCGGCTCCATCTGCGTGAAATCGTCGACAAAGAGGATGCCGGCCTCCAGCACGTTGCACACGAAGCAGTCGATCGACTGCAGGAAGTCGCGCCGCTGGGAGGCGATGATCATGTTGGACACGACGGCGTAGACCTTTTTGCCGTATTTTTCGGCGTAGTGGAACACGCGCTTGACGATCTCCTTGTCCATATCGATCTCGATGACGATGCTGTCGGCGTCGCGGAAGATCTCGTCGCCCTTCCGGTCGAGCAGGTCGATCAGCGGCGTCATCTCTGGCCGCTTGGAGATGGAGCCCGCGAGGTCGCCGGTGTTGTCAAAGACCGCCAGCCAGATGCCCATGCCGTCTGGCGTGCTGACCACATAGTCGGTGTTGACCTTGTGGTTTCTCAGCTTGCGCAGCACCTCCTCGCCCTGGGCGGTGTTATCCACCATGCTCACGAACACCGGGCGCAGCTCCACATTTGCGATATCCTCCGCCACGTTGCGGCCTACGCCGCCGTGCACGGTCTCCACCCGGCCGGCGTTGCGCCCCGTGGGGCTGTATACGTCGTCGGGAAAGCCCTTGATATCCACAAATACGGATCCGATCACTACGATAGCCATACGCTGGTCCTCCTGTCTCTTTATCGGTTAGGCGTTCTGCCGGTCAAAGCTGTGCAGCCAGTCGGCGCGGAGATAATAGATCACAAGGAATACGGTACTCAGCGCCCAGGTGATGGGATAGACCCAGTTGACGACGTTGATGCTGCGGTACACCGGCACCGCAAAGTGCAGGATCGTCACGCGCACCACGCACCAGAAGCTGAGCATGGAGATCATCGGGATCACGGCCTTGCCCGCGCCGCGCAGCACTGCCGACAGGCCGTGGCTGGCCGCCAGCAGGCAGAAAAACAGCGCGCAGATCCTCGCCTTGCCGACGCCGAAGGCGATGGCCTCCGGCTCCTGCGTAAAGGCGCGGATCAGCACCGGCGCCGCGACATAGGTCAGCAGCCCGATCAGCTCCGAGAGCAAAATCGCGCACAGCACGCCGAAGCCGGCGCCTTTTTTGGCCCGGTCATACTCCCGCGCGCCGAGGTTCTGCCCGACGAAGGTCGTCAGCGCGATCGTGAAGCTGGTGATCGGCAGGAAGGCGAAGCCCTCGATCTTGCTGTAGGCCCCGCAGCCGGCGACGGCCATGGTGCCGAAGGCGTTGATATTCGACTGCACGACGACGTTCGCGATCGCGATGACCGAGTTCTGCAGGCCAGAGGGCAGGCCGTAGCGCACGATCAGCTTGAGCATCTGCCAATCGAAGCCGATCTTCCGCAGCTGCACGCGGTAGTCCTCCTTCGTCGTCATCAGACGCCGCAGGCAGAGAAACACACTGAAAAACTGGGACAGGATCGTGGCGAGCGCCGCGCCCTCCACGTCCATGCGAAAGAGCGCGATCAGCACGATATCGAGCGCCACGTTCAGCACCGAGGAGAAAATCAGGTAATAGAGCGGATGGCGGCTGTCGCCGACGGCCTGCATGATACCGCGGCAGCTGTTATAGAGCACCAGACCCAGGCTGCCGGCGAAATACACGCGGATATAGGCGGTCGAACGCGCCATCACGTCCTCCGGCGTGCCCATCAGGCGCAGGATCGCCGGGGTCAGCGTGGTGCCGATCAGCGTCAGAAGCACACCGGCGGAGAGGTCGAAGGCCAGCACCGTGTGGATGGCCCGGTGCATCTTCTCCGGCTCACGCGCGCCGAAATAGCGCGAGACGACCACGCCCGCACCGGCGGATATGCCGCCGAAAAAGCTCACGAGCAGGAAAACGAGCGTACCCGTGGCGCTCACCGCGGCCAGCGCCCCGCTGCCGATGAGGTTGCCGACGATCAGCGCGTCGGCCGTGTTATACAGCTGTTGAAACAGATTCCCGATGAACAGCGGCACCGCAAAGCGGATCATTTGTCCGGCAATGGAGCCCTCCGTCATGCGGGTGAAATCATGCGAGTTCGTCATAGCAAATAGCCCATGAATTTCAAAGTATTATTGTTTGATTATACCGTCTCGCCCGGTCCGCCGTCAACCGCCTTTCGCGCGAAAACAGGTGATTTTTCTCCCCGCATTTCTCCTCCGTCCGGCGCATAGGCTGTGGCAAGAACGATTGGGGGAGGATGTCATGAAAAGACTGTGCCTGTGTCTGCTGTGCCTGGCGCTGCTGCTCAGCGGCTGCGGCCGCGACCGCGAGGCGGAGCGGCGGGAGGAATACGCCGAGGAGCTCGGCGCGCAGCGAAATCTGCGCTTTACCGCGGACGTGCGCGCCGAGTACCCGGACAAGACCGTATCCTACCGACTCTCTTACGCCGAGGATGACGAGGGCTGCACGATCGGCGTGCTGGAGCCGGAGGAGATCGGCGGAGTGAGTGTGCATCTGGGTGCCGACGGCGCGCAGATGCGCTTTGAGGAGATCAGCCTCGACACCGGGCCGCTGGACCGCTACGGGCTCAGTCCCCTGTCCGCGCTGCCCGCGCTGACGCGGGCGCTGCGCGAGGGGCTCCTGGAGAGCCATTGGACAGAGGGTGAGCTGACGGTATGGGAGCTTGTCGCGGACGATCATCTGACGGTGCAGGTCTGGCTGAACGAGGCGCTGGTGCCGCAGCACGCCGAGCTCATCTCCGAAGGGCGCGTCAACGTGTTTCTGGAACTGAGCGACTGGAGCGCCGACGCATAAAAAAGGAAAGGGAATGCGTTGCATTCCCTTTCCTGTTATTCCTCAATCACCCAGGGGAGATCGACGTAAAGCGGCTCGTGGCCCATGGCGGGCAGGATCCGCTCGAGCAGCGCCCTGGTCGGAAAGCGCAGGCTCGAGGTGTTGCGGCAGGGATGGCAGCCGAAGTCGGCCGCATCCAGCAGCTCCCGGTCGATCAGCAGCTGCACCTTGCCCTCATGATCGTTCATCAGCCCCAGCACACTCACCGAGCCGGGGTGCAGATCGAGGAGCCGCTCCATATCCGCCGGCGAGCCGAAGCTCAGCCGCGCCGTGCCGATCTGCTTGGACAGGATCTTGGTCTTGAAGGGCTTTTCGCCGGGCATAATGAGCAGGTAGAAATCCGTCTGCTGGCGGTTCGTCAGAAACAGGTTCTTGCAGATGCCGCAGCCGAGCAGGCCCTCGACGAGCTCGCAGTCTGGGATGTTCTCCGCCGCCTCGTGATCGACGCGGAAATACTCTACACCCAGGCGGTCGAGCAGATCATAGCAGCGATCCTCATTGGCCTCGCGGTTCTCCTCGGGCCGACCGGTGTACAGGTTCTGGTCAATATACACGCTTACTCCTCCTCCGCCTTGGGCTGTTTTTTGCCGAAGAGCGCGGGCAGACCCCAGATCAGCAAAATTACAGCCAGCACGAGCAGAACAGCGGAGCAGCCGAGCGCCAGACAGTCAACAACACCCGCGGCGCTCTGCAGCGTGCGCACCGCGTTCCACACGAGGAAGGCCAGCGAGACGGCCAGCAGCAGGAACATCGGCACGACCAGCATCGCGGTCTTTTTGCCCTCGCCGCGCAGCCAGATGGCCGCGGTCATCAGCGCCAGACCCGCCAGCAACAGATTGGCCGCGCCGAAGAGGCCCCAGAGGCGGTCGAGATCGCGCACCAGGCCGAGGCCGCAGCCGAGCAGCACCAGAATCACAGTGCCGACCGCCGGAGTGGCAAAGAAGCGCTGCGCACCCTCTAACTTCTTGAGGCGGCGGTTGTCGGGGTTGAAGAGTTCGGCGAAGAGGTAGCGCGCCAGACGCGTGCAGGTGTCGAGCGTGGTGAGCGCGAAAACGGAGGCCGTCAGCAGCATGAGGCGATAGACAAGCTCGCTCCCGGCAGCGCTGCCCACGCCGGAGGCGAAAGCTTCAAACGGAGTCTCGGTTCCGGAAACGCCCGGGATCACCGCCAGCAGGACAATGAGCGCGAGCAGGGCGTTGAGCATCACGGAGCCGACGCTGACCGCGCGGGCGTGCTTTTCGTTGGCAAGCTGCTTGGCCGTGGTGCCGGAGGCAATGAGCGCGTTATAGCCGGACACCGCGCCGCCGAAGACGATCACGCTCAGCATCGAAAACAGCGCGCCGTTTGAGAAGGTCTCCCCGGTCACAGCCGGCATTGGAGCAGTCTTTCCGCCCAGTGCGGGGATCAGCAGCACGACGAGGCTATAGAGCATCATGCCCCAGAGCAGGAAGGCGCTGAGAAAATCGCGCGGCTGCAGCAGCGCCCAGACCGGCGCGAGCGAGGCCGCAACGAGATAAACGGCGATCACGGCGACCCAGACCCAGAAAGGCAGGTTCAGGCCGAAGTTCAGCCCGGCCCAGACGCTCGCCGCCATCAGCAGCAGGCAGAGGACGGTCATCGGGATCATCGGCAGGTTCTTGCGGAAGACCAGCAGGCCAAACAGCAGCCCAACCAGCACAAAGAGGATCGAGGCGGTGCCCGCCCCGGCCTGCGGGCTCACCTGCCCGGCGCCGGCGGAGACGAGCTGCGCGGCGCTGGATGTAAAGGTGCCGACAACGACATTGGTAAAGCAGGCCACCAGCAGCACCAGCACCAGCAGCGCAAACACCGTAAAGACCCGCTGGGCCTTCTCGCCCACAGTCTCCCGCAGCACGCGCCCGAGGGAGCGGCCCTTGTGGCGCAGCGAGGCGAACAGCGCGCCGAAATCATGTGCCGCGCCGAAGAAAACGCTGCCGATCACGATCCACAGCAGCACCGGCAGCCAGCCGAAGGCCGCGGCCTTGACCGTGCCGATGATCGTGCCGGCTCCGGCGATCGAAGCGAAATGATGGCCCATCACAACGGCGGGCGGCGTGGGCACATAGTCCTTGCCGTCAAAGCAGTCCTGTGACGGGGTCTCTCGCGCGGGGTCGATGCCCCAGGTCTTCGCCAGATACCGGCCGTAGAACAAATAGCCCAGCAGCAGTACGGCCACCGCCGCCAAAAGGATCAGAAACATGTTCAATACAGTCACTCCTCGGTTCTGTCGCGCGGGTCCGGCCCGCCCAACGATTGACAATTAACTATACCCCGGCGCACAAAGTTTTTCAAGGGCAATTTCTCTGCCATGCATTATGTAAACCTGTTGCATCTTTCGATTAAATCCGATATAATAGCAGATAAGGAGAGATTTGCCATGTTTTTTGATACGCACGCGCACTATGACGATCGCCATTTCGACTCGGATCGGGACGAGCTGCTGCCGGCGCTGTACGCGTCCGGCGTGGAGCTGATTGTCGATCCCGGCTGCGACACGCCGTCGAGCCGCGCCGCCCTCGCCCTTGCGGACAAGTACCCCTTCGTCTACGCCGCCGTCGGCGTTCACCCGGAGGAGATGCAGCATGACCCCTGCGACCTCGGTGTGATCCGGGAGCTGGCGCAGCACCCGAAGTGCGTCGCGATCGGCGAGATCGGGCTGGACTACTACTGGGACAAGGAACACAAGGAGGCGCAGCAGGCGCTCTTTCGCGCGCAGATCGAGCTCGCGCTGGAGCTGGATAAGCCCATCATCGTCCATGACCGCGAGGCGCACGGCGACTGTCTGGCCGTGGTGCGGGACTATCCCGCGCTGCGTGGCGTGTTCCACTGCTTTTCCGGCAGTGCGGAGATGGCGGCGGAGCTGCTGGATCGCGGCTGGTATCTCGGCTTTGACGGCCCGATCACCTACAAAAACGCCCGCAAGGCGCTGGAGGTGCTGGAGCTCTGTCCAACTGGCCGCATCCTGATGGAGACGGACAGCCCCTATCTCAGTCCCGTGCCGATGCGCGGCAAGCGCAACGATTCGCGAAATCTCCCCTACATTGCCGCGAAGATCGGCGAAATCAAGGGCATGAGCGCCGAGGAGGCAGCGCGCCTCTGCCTCGAAAACGGCAAGCGCCTGTTCGGCCTCGGAGACGCGCCATGAAGATCGCGATCCTCGGCTATGCCGGCTCCGGCAAATCGACGCTCGCGCGGGAGTTGGGCGCCCTTTACGGCATCCCGGTGCTGCACCTCGACACCGTGCAGTTTCTGCCGAATTGGCGGGAGCGGCCGAAGGACGAGCAGCTTCGCATGGTCCGGGACTTCATGGATGAAAACGAGAGCTGGGTGATCGACGGGAACTACTCCAATCTGCTGCAGGCGCGGCGGCTGGAGGAGGCGGACAAGGTTCTTTTCCTGCTCTTCAACCGTTTTTCCGCGCTCGCGCGCGTTGTTAAGCGCTACCGGCAATATCGCGGGCGGAGCCGCCCGGACATGGCCGAGGGCTGCAGCGAAAAGCTGGACGCCGAGTTTGTCCGCTGGGTACTGTGGGAAGGCCGCAGCCGGAAAACGCGAACCGGTTTTCAGCAAAAGCAGAAATACTGCGGCGACAAGTGCGTCGTATTACAAACCCAGCGGGAAATCGACCGCTGGCTGGAAAATGAAAGGAGAACAGCACATGCAGGAAGTTTATGAGTTTTTGAAGGCTGCGGGCACCTATTACCTTGCCACCTGCGAGGACGGTCAGCCGCGGGTGCGCCCCTTCGGCACCGTGAATCTCTTTGACGGTCGGCTGTATATCCAGACCGGCAAGGTCAAGGCCGTCTCCCGCCAGATGCACGCCAACCCCCGCATCGAGATCTGCGCGATGCACGAGGGCCGCTGGCTGCGCATCGAGGCCAGCGCAACGGTGGACGACCGCCGCGAGGCGCGCGTGAGCATGCTGGAGGCCTATCCCTCCCTGCAGGCCATGTATTCCCCCGACGACGGCAACACCGAGGTCTGGTACCTCCGCAACGCCACCGCCACCTTCTATTCCTTCACCGACGCGCCGAAGACCGTGACTTTTTAAGGCCGGACACGAAAAAACCGCGCAGCAAACGAACGTGTTTGCTGCGCGGTTTTTACTTCCGATTTCAGAATTTTTCGTCGAATTTGTAGCTGATGTCCTGCTCGAAGCTCAGGCGCGGCTCATTCTTTTTGACCATCCGCAGCGCGGCCGGGATGTGATACAGCAGCACGAGCGCGGCGGCAATGATGCCGAGACGGACGGCCAGCGGATCATCGACCACCAGCACGGCCGTAATAATCATCACCAGCGCGCCGACGATCGCTGCAAGCGAGAAATAGCGGCTGAGCCAGACGACGGCGACGGCCACGATCAGCAGCGCGATACCGATGGACGCCTCCATGAAAAAGCCCATCAGCACCAGCGGAATGAGCGCGTGGCTGCCGCGGAAGCCGTAGGAGGCCGGGTACAGGCGGCCCAGCACCAGGCAGACGCCGGCCAGCGACGCGCCGACGATGCTGTGACTGCCGGATTTGAACAGCAGCGCACCGAAGGCCAGCGGCAGCAGATCCAGCGCCAGCTCCACCAGCGCAAGCTTCAGCGCGCCCTTCCAGCCGTAGATACGGCGGAAGTTGGAGATAAAGACGTTGCCGGTGCCGAGGCGGCGCAGATTCTTGTGAAACACAAAGTTTGAGGCCAGGACGGTGCTTTTCAGGCAGCCCGCCGTATAGGCCAGCAGCGCCGTGAGGACGGAGAAGACCCAGTATTTCATTCCTTGTCTCCTTTCTGCCGGATCACGATGCGGATCGGCGTGCCCTCCAGGCCGAAAACCGCGCGGATCTGGTTTTCGATATAACGCTGGTAGGAGAAGTGGAACAGCTCCTTCGAGTTGCAGAAGATCACGAAGTTGGGCGGCTTGATGCCGGTCTGGGTCATGTAGTAGATCTTCAGACGGCGGCCTTTGTCCGTGGGCGGCTGCACGCGCGCCTGCGCGTCGGCCAGGACGTTGTTGAGCATGCCGGTGGTGATGCGCATGCTGCTTTGGTCGTTGACGAAGTTGATGAGCTCAAACAGGCGCTCGATGCGCTGACCGGTCAGGGCGGAGATAAAGAGCACGGGCGCATAGCTCATGAAGCTCAGGTCGCGCATCACGTCCTTGCGCATTTTCTCCAGCGTGCCGGTCTCCTTCTCGACCAGATCCCACTTGTTGACGACGACGATGCTGGCTTTGCCCGCCTCGTGGGCCAGCCCCGCGATCTTGGTGTCCTGCTCGGTGACGCCGTCGCGCGCGTCAATCAGGATCAGGCACACGTCCGCCCGCTCGATGGCGAGCTGCGCGCGCATGACGGAGAATTTCTCCACGCGCTCCTCCACCCGGGACTTGCGGCGGATGCCCGCCGTGTCGATGAAGGTGTAGCGGCCGTACTGGTTCTCCACCAGGGTGTCCACCGCGTCGCGTGTGGTGCCCGCCATATCGCTGACGATCAGGCGCTTTTCGCCCAGGATGCGGTTGACGAGCGAGGATTTGCCGACGTTCGGCTTGCCGATGACGGCGACCTTGATGGTGTCGTCCTCCTCCGTGTCCTCCTCGGCCGGCGGAAAGTACTTCATGCACTCGTCGAGCAGATCGCCGGTGCCGTGGCCGTGGATGGCCGAGACGGCGATGGGGTCGCCCAGGCCGAGCGAGTAGAATTCATAAATCGCCGGGTCGGTGGCGCCGGTGGAGTCGGCCTTGTTGACGGCCAGCACCACGGGCTTTTTTGCGCGCAGCAGCATATTGGCCACGTCCTTGTCCGCCGCGGTCACGCCGGTGCGGATGTCCGCCACCAGCACGATCACGGTAGCGGCGTCGATGGCGATCTGCGCCTGCTCGCGCATAAAGAGCAGGATCTCGCTGTCGGTCGTGGGCTCGATGCCGCCGGTATCGACCATGTCGAAGGTCCGGCCGTTCCACTCGCAGGGCGCGTAAATGCGGTCGCGCGTGACGCCGGGCGTGTCCTCGACAATGGACAGGCGCTGCCCGGTCAGGCGGTTAAAGAGCATGGATTTGCCCACGTTGGGTCGGCCGACAATGGCGACCAGGGGTCTGGACATGGGGCAAAGCCTCCTTTGCTTTCAGTTTCGTTCGTCCGTCACCACGTGGCGGACATAAGGGACGGGCTTGGCAAGCTCCGTGCGGAAAAATGCGGGGAAAACCGTTTTTTCCGTGTCGGGCGAGACCCATTCCAGATGCTCGCCCCGGCCTTCCGCCTCCAGGCACTCGGCATGCGGCTCAAAGTCCGCCGGGGTCTTCATATAGTAATAGAACCCGATCTCATAGATCAGCTTCCCCAGCTTGTCGGAAGAATCGCCCCAGAAAAAGTCCTCGTGGATGAAGCCCAGGCGGTCGATCTCGAGGGCACAGCCGGTCTCCTCCAGCACCTCGCGGCGTACCGCGTCCTCGGCGCTCTCGCCGATCTGGATCCGGCCGCCGACGGAATAGTAATAGTCCACGCCGGCATTGGTCACCATCAGGAGCTTTCCGTTTTTTTCGATAATCGCGCCCACGCGGACGTTGACGAAGCCGTCCCCCACGGGGACACAGATATCCTGTGCCATTTGGTGCCTCTCAATTCTGATTGTACTGATAATACTCCGTGTTTTCGCTCTGCCCGGGCAGACGGATCTCCGGCAGCTCGCCGGCCATCGCGTCCCAGAGGGCAAAGCCGTCCTGCTCGACGGGGTAGATCGGTACGCCAAGCGCTTTGGACGCCTCGGCGAGCGTCACGTCGTCGAGGAAATCCATCTCCTGGCGGCGCAGCATGTTCTGCGAGATCAGGAGCCTCCGGCCGATGTCGCGGCCCTTGAGCTGGGCGATCAGATCCTGCCCGGTGATAAGGCCCGTGACGTTGATGCTGTGGCCAAAAAAGTCGTTGACGATGGCGTAGACCCGGCCGTCCAGCTTTGGATATTTCGCCTTGGCCAGCTCCAGCAGGCGTTGAAAATACGGCGCGGCCGAGACGCCGGTGGCGATGGCAAAGGGCACGCCGTCCGGCTCATCCGAGAGACGCAGCGCGGACTTGAACTCCGTCTCCAGCAGCCGCAGCATCCCCACACCGTTTTCCAGCTGGGTATGCTCCTCGTAAAACTCGTCCTCCGGCAGTTCCCGTCCGGCGAGCAGATACATCTCGTCGCCGCAGAAGAAGATACGGGTGCCGTGCTTTTTCAGGCACTCGTCGCCGAAGGCCGTGACCATGTCCAGCGTCTCCGCCGCGTGCTCGGGCGTGAACGGTGTGAGCGGTTCAAGTCCCTCGCGAAATCTCGTCAGGCCGACCGGCACAATGGACACGCTGTGCACGCCGGGATACATCTCCTCAAGTTCGCGCATTGTGCGCTGCAGCTCCTCGCCGTCGTTCCAGCCGGGACAGCAGACGATCTGGCAGTTCATCACGATGCCCGCGGCGGCAAAGCGCCGCATGGTTTCGATCGTCTCCCCCGCGCGCTTGTTTCTCAGCATCCGGCAGCGAAGCTCCGGGTTCGTCGTGTGGACGGAGACGTTGATGGGACTGATGTGCAGGGCGATGATGCGCTCGATCTCGCGCGGTGAGAGGTTCGTGAGCGTGATGTAGTTGCCAAGCAGGAAGCTCAGGCGCGCGTCGTCGTCCTTGAAGTACATCGTCGGGCGCATGCCCTTCGGCAGCTGGTCGATGAAGCAGAACACGCAGGCGTTGGCGCAGGAGCGGGGCTTATCCATCAGGTAGCTTTCGAAATCCAGCCCCAGGTCGCCGCCCTCCGGCTTATGCACCTGCAGCGCGTATTCTGTGCCGTCCGGCCGGCGCAGGCGCAGATCCAGCGCGCGGTCATAGGCAAAATACTTATAATCGAGCACGTCGATGATCCGATTGCCGTTGATCGAAAGCAGCACGTCGCCGGGCACTGCCCTGTGCCACAGGGGACTGCCCCGGTCGATGGATTTGATCTTGTTTTCCGGCATCCGCTTCGCCTCGCCTTCGGTAAAAATAAAGCAAAAGGAAGAAAGGCAGCAACCTTTCTTCCTCAAGCCTTTTTACTTGCTTTCCTCAACGTTGATGACGACACGACCCTTGTACTGGCCGCAGGCCTTGCAGACACGGTGAGGCATGCAGAAAGCGCCGCAGTTGGGGCACTTGATGATGCCGGGGGCTTCGAGCTTCCAGTGGGAAGAACGTCTCTTGTCACGTCTTGCTCTCGATACTTTTCCTTTCGGGACCGCCATGATGACACCTCCTGATAACCGCTGTTTTGAGCAGCATGTAGTAATGAAAAATTATTTATCCAAAAGCTGCTCAAGCACAGCAAATCTTGGATCGATTTCTTTCCCGCACCCGCAGGGGCCGAGATTGAGGTTTTTGCCGCATTTCATGCAGAGACCCTTGCAGTCCTCTCTGCACAGGAACTTGGTTTCCATATCCAGCACAAAGTTGGTGACCAGGATCTCGTCCAGATCGACCTCCGTGCCCTCCAGCAGGAAGAGCTCGGGGTTTTCACCGTCGTCCACATCCACAATCGTGGCGTGCAGCGGTGTCACTTTGGTGCTTTCAAATTCGGCGCCGCAGCGGTCGCAGACACACAGCAGCTCCGCCGTCAGCTCGCCCTCAACGTGGAGGACGCCCGCCTCGTTCACAACGCGGCCGACTGCATGGGGCTTTGACAAATACGCCCGGATCGCCGGGAACTCGAGGCCCTCGGTGTCCAGCTCCGTATCGAACGGAACCGAGCCGCCGGGTATTTCGATGATCGAACTCAGATTCAGACGCATAGTTCCACCTCAAACAATCGCTTTAGTATTATAGTTGCTTTGGCAGGTCTTGTCAACAGAAATTTTATCGTGTATAATCCAAAAAGAGCAATTTTTTCGAGGAATTTTTTGGAGAAATGCCTATGAAAGAGCTGGAAATCAAAGTCAACGACGCCGGACAGCGTCTCGACCGCTTTGTCGGCAAGGCCGTGCCGCTGCTGCCGGAGTCCCTGCTGCAGAAATATATCCGCCTCAAGCGCATCAAAGTCAACGGCAAGGGCGCCAAACGCGACACGCGCCTGAGCCTCGGCGACCGGATACAATTATATATCAACGACGAGTTTTTTGAAAAGC
Organism: Oscillospiraceae bacterium; assembly: GCA_902801295.1. Taxonomy (GTDB): domain Bacteria; phylum Bacillota; class Clostridia; order Oscillospirales; family Oscillospiraceae; genus Limivicinus. Next base: position 95,374 of record CADCHN010000003.1, read on the forward strand.
CCCGGGAAGAGAATTCCTGGCTCAAGGTGGGAACGCCCCGGCTGACGATCGTCTACGAGGACGAAAACATCCTGCTGCTCGACAAAAAGCCCGGGGTCTTGTGCCACAGCGCGGGTGTGTGGGATTATAACACGCTGATCGCCAACGTGCAAGCCTATCTCGCGCAGAAGGGCGAGTGGCGGCCGAAGGAGGAAAACGCCTTCACCCCTGCCCTCTGTAACCGCATCGACCGCAACACCGGCGGCATTGTCATCGCCGCCAAAAGCGCCGAGGCGCTGCGCGTCCTCAACGACAAGATCCGCGACCGCGAAATCGAGAAATACTACCTCTGCGCCGTCCACGGCCGGCCGAAGCCGCCCGAGGGCAGGCTCGAAAACTACCTCTTTAAGGACGCGCAGAAAAACCAGGTCTTTGTGAAATCAAAGCCCGAGCCCGGCGCGAAAACCGCCGTCACCGAGTACCGCCTGCTCTGCTCGAAGGGGCCGCTGAGCCTGGTGGAGTGCCGCCTGCTCACCGGGCGCACGCACCAGATCCGCGTGCAGATGGCGCATGCGGGCTGGCCGCTGCTGGGCGACGGCAAATACGGCAGCGAGCGCTTTAACAAGGGCTTTGACGAAAAAGGCCAGGCGCTCTATTCCTATCGCCTGCGCTTCGACTTCCCCACCGACGCCGGAATTTTGAATTATCTCCGCGGCAAAGAGTTCCGCGTGGACAAGGTCGATTTCGCGGAAAAGTATTTCGGAATCGAAAAACTGGAGTTTTAAGGAGAGTACCTATGCTTACCGTCAACGATTTATCCATGCAGTTCGGGCCGTCGGTGCTGTTTTCCAAGGTCGATCTGCAGTTCACCGCCGGCAACTGCTACGGCATCATCGGCGCCAACGGCGCGGGCAAATCCACCTTCATCAAGATCCTCTCCGGCGAGCTGGAGCCGACGAGCGGCAGCGTGGTGCTCGACCCGAAGCGCCGCATGTCGGTCTTGAAGCAGAACCAGAGCCTCTATGACGACTGCACGGTGCTTGACACCGTCATCATGGGTCATCAGCGGCTCTATGACTGCGGCAAGGAGCGCGAGGCCATTTATGACAAGGAGGATTTCTCCGACGCCGACGGCCTGCGCGCCGCGCAGCTTGAGGAGGAATTTGCCGAGCTCGGCGGCTGGGAGGCCGAATCCGATGCCGGGCGCATCCTGCAGGGCCTCGGCGTGGACGTAGCGCTGCACCAGAGCCTGATGCGCGAGATCGACCCGCGCCTCAAGGTCAAAGTGCTGCTGGCGCAGGCGCTCTTCGGCCACCCGGATGTGCTGCTGCTGGACGAGCCGACCAACAACCTTGACCTTGCCAGCGTCGTCTGGCTGGAGGATTTCCTCATGGACTACGAGGGCACGGTGCTCGTCGTCAGCCATGACCGCTATTTTCTCAACAACGTCTGCACCCACATTGTGGACATCGACTACGGCAAGATCAAGATGTTCGTCGGCAACTATGACTTCTGGTACGAGTCCAGCCAGCTCATCCAGAAGCTGATCCGCGACCAGAACAAGAAGGCCGAGCAGAAGATCGCGGAGCTGCAGACCTTTATCGCGCGCTTTTCCGCCAACAAGTCCAAATCCCGGCAGGCCACCTCCCGCCGGAAGCTGCTGGACAAGATCACCGTGGAGGAGCTGCCCGCCTCCGGCCGCCGCTATCCCTGGGTCGGCTTCAAGGCCGAGCGCGAGCCGGGCAAGGATCGTCTCTTCGTCACCGAGGTCTCCAAGACCGTGGACGGCGTGACGCTCCTCAACAAGGTCAGCTTCATCGTCGGCAAGGAGGACAAGATCGCCGTCGTCGGCAAAAACGAGCTGGCCGTGACGATGCTGTACAAGATCCTCATGGGCGAGGAGGAGCCGGACTCGGGCGAGGTAAAATGGGGCGCATCCATCCAGCCGGCCTATTTTCCCAAGGACCACAACAGCTTCTTTGAAAACTGCGACTATGACCTGATCGACTGGATGCGCCAGTTCTCCGCCGACAAGCGCGAGAGCTACCTGCGCACCTTCCTCGGGCGCATGCTATTCTCCGGCGACGATGTGTATAAGCCGGTCAAGGTCCTTTCCGGCGGCGAGAAAGTGCGCTGCATGCTGAGCAAGATGATGCTCTCCGGCGCGAATTTCCTCGTCTTTGACCAGCCGACGAACCACCTCGACCTCGAGAGCATCGCCGCACTCAATAACGGCATGGAGGCCTTCAAGCATAACATCATCTTCTCCTGCCACGACCACCAGCTGACCCAGACGGTGGCCAACCGCATCATTGAGATCAATGCCGACGGTTCGATCACCGACCGGCTCTGCAGCTACGACGAATATATGCACATCGCGGATCTCGAGCAGGCGCGCTAAGGGTAATCTAAGGTTTCTCTGCTACTCTATCCCCGGGGTGATCCTATGAAGCTGCTCTACGCCGAGGACGAAATCGCCATGAGCGAGGCCGTCACCGACATTCTGACCTATCACAAATACACCGTGGACGCCGTGTACGACGGGGCCGACGCCCTGTACTACGCCGAGCACGAGAAATACGACGGCATCATTCTGGACGTGATGATGCCGAACATGAGCGGCCTGGAGGTGCTGACCGCGCTGCGGCAGAAGGGCATCCATACGCCGGTGCTGCTGCTGACGGCCAAGGGCGAAATCAGTGACCGCATCGAGGGGCTCGACGCCGGGGCGGACGATTATCTGCCCAAGCCCTTCGCCATGGGCGAGCTGCTGGCCCGCGTGCGCGCGATGCTGCGCCGCCGGGAGGACTTTACGCCCGACATTCTGACGATGGGCAATGTCTCCCTCAATCGCCAGAGCTACGCGCTCTCCTGCGGCGGCGAACCCGTCGTGCTGCCGAAGCTCGAATACCAGATGCTGGAGCTGCTGATGCTCAACCGCGGCATCTTTCTCTCCACGGAGGATCTGCTGACGAAAATCTGGGGCTACGACACCGAGGCGGAGATCGGCGTGGTGTGGGTGTACATCTCCTACCTTCGCAAACGCCTGGCCGCCATGGGCGCAAACATCGAACTGCGCGCCAGGCGCGGCGTGGGCTACCGGCTGGAGGAGACGACATGATCCGCACGCTGAGAAGAAAATTCACCGTCACGGCCATGATTGCCGTCACGGTGCTGCTGCTGGCGATTCTCGGCGCCGTCAACGGGGTCAACGCCTGGACGAAGGCCCGTGAGGCCGACGAACTGCTGAACGTGCTGGCCGAGGGCGAAGCGGAGGCCGGGCGCGGCCCGCGCGAGCTGCCGATGGAGCGGCGGGGCGGCGAGCTCTGGGGGCGCGGCCCGACGGAGGACAGCCGCATGGCGGCGCTGTTTTTCACCGTGACCGCCGACAGCGACGGAACGGTCAGCCGCGTTGATCTCAGCCGCATCGCCTCCGTCACGGAGGCCGAGGCCGAGACGCTCTATGCCTCGATCGGCGAAGGCAGCGAGGGGCGGGTCGGCTCGTTCCGCTACCGCAGCATGGCGCGCGCCGACGGCAGCCGCGTGACCGTGTTTCTCGACCGCAGCCGCGAGCGCGGCGACGTGCTGCGCGTGGCGGCGCTGTCCGGTCTGGCCGGTCTTGCCGGCTGGGGACTGATGCTGCTGTTTGTGATGTTCCTGTCGAAAAAGGCCATCGAGCCGGTGGCCGAGAACATGCAGAAGCAAAAGCGCTTTGTCACCGACGCCGGGCACGAACTGAAAACGCCGCTGGCGATCATCCTCGCCAACACCGAGGCCATGGAGCTGCGGCAGGGCGAGAACAAGTACACGAAAAACATCCGCGGCCAGGTGGAGCGTCTGAGCGGCCTGACGCAGAATCTCCTGGCGCTGGCCCGCGCCGACGAGGGGCAGGCGCCGGTGAATACGGCGGTCTTTTCGCTCGGCGAACTGGCCGAGGAGACGGCGCGGCCCTTCCGGGAGCCGGCGGAGCTGAAGGCTCTCTCGCTTTCGGCCGAGATTGCGCCGAAGGTCGAGATCCGCGCCAACCGGCAGCAGATCGGCCAGCTGATCGGCATTCTGCTGGATAACGCGGTGAAATACACGCCCGAGGGCGGCGCGATCGCGCTGCGTGTCAAGAGAGAGGGCGGCAAAGCCGTCCTGCAGGTGAAAAACAGCGTGTCCGACACCTCTGTTCCCGCTGAACGGCTCTTTGACCGCTTCTACCGCGCGGACGAGGCCCGCACGCAGAAAAGCGGCGGCACCGGCATCGGTCTTTCGGCCGCGCGCGCCATTGCCGAGGCGCACCGGGGCAGTCTGACCGCCGCCTACGAGGGCGACAGCATCGTGTTTACGTTCAGAATATAAAATAAAACACAGAGGCCTGGGCGACCGCCCCGGCCTCTGTGTTTTTCATTCCAAATTATTCCTCGATATGCTCCATGCCCTGGGCAATAATCGAGCGCACGTGCTCGTCAGCCAGCGAATAGAACACCGATTTGCCCTCGCGGCGGTTTTTGACGAGGCGGCTGCGCTTGAGGATGCCCAGCTGGTGGGAGATGGCCGACTGCGTCATATGCAGCGCCTCGGCCAGATCGCAGACGCAGAGTTCCTCCTCGAAGAGAACGAACAGGATGCGGATGCGGGTTGTGTCTCCGAAGATCTTGAACAGCTCCGCCAGATCCAGCAGGTGATCCTCCGGCGGCAGCTTCTCCGCCACGGATTTCAGCAGCTCGCGGTGGATCTCCTCCACCTCGCAGACTTCGTTGGTCAATTCATTCATCGCAAACCCTCACAGCTTCTTCACGCGCAGTGCCCGGATGGCGTTGAGCACCGCGATCACCATCACACCCACGTCGGCGAAGATGGCGACCCACATATTGGCCAGGCCGACGGCGCCGAGCACCAGGCACAAAAGCTTCACGCCGATGGCAAAAATAATGTTTTCATAGACGATGCGGATGCACTTTTTCGCGATGCGGATGGCCTTGGCTACCTTGAGAGGGTTATCGTCCATCAGCACCACGTCGGCCGCCTCGATCGCGGCGTCGGAGCCCAGCGCGCCCATGGCGATGCCCACATCCGCGCGGGAGAGCACCGGCGCGTCGTTGATTCCGTCGCCGACGAAGCCGACCTGCGCGCGGCCGCGCTTTTGCGCGAGCAGCTGCTCGACCTTGGCGACCTTGTCCGCCGGCAGCAGCTCGCTGTAAACCTCCTCCACGCCGAGGGCCTTCGCCGTCTCGTCGGCGGCGGCGCGGCTGTCGCCCGTGAGCATGACCGCCCGCTCCACACCCGCGCCCTTCAGCGCGGCGACGGCCTCCTTCGCCGTGGGTTTGAGCATATCGGTGATGAGGATGTGGCCGGCGTATGCGCCGTCCACCGCCACATGCACCACCGTGCCCACGCTGCGGCAGGGGATGGCCGCGATGCCGAAGCTCGCCATCAGCTTGTCGTTGCCGACGGCCACGGCCTTCCCGTCCACGCGGGCGGTGAGCCCGCGGCCAGCGATTTCCTGCACCTCGCTGACGCGGCTCTTGTCCAGCTCACCGCCCCAGGCGCGCTGCAGGCTGCGGCTGATGGGATGGGTGGAATAGCTCTCGGCCAGCGCCGCGAGCTCCAGGAGCTGCCGCTCCTCCATCGCGCTGTGGTGTACGCCGCTGACCTCAAACACGCCCTGCGTCATCGTGCCGGTCTTGTCAAAGGCCAGGGTCCTGACGCGCGCGAGCGCCTCCATGTAGTTGGAGCCCTTGACCAGCACGCCCGCGCTGCTCGCCCCGCCGATGCCCGCGAAAAAGCTCAGCGGGATCGAGATCACCAGCGCGCAGGGGCAGCTGATGACAAGGAAGGTCAGCGCGCGATAGAGCCAGACGCTCCAGTCGGCGCTCAGCTGCAGCAGCAGCCGCACGAGCGGCGGCAGCAGCGCCAGTGCCAAGGCGCTGAAGCAGACCACCGGTGTGTAGATACGCGCAAAGCGGGAGATGAAGTTCTCCTGCCGGGATTTCTTGGAGCTGGCGTTTTCCACCATGTCCAGGATCTTGGAGGCGGTGGACTCGCCGAATTCGCGTGTCGTCCGGATCTTCAGCAGGCCGCTCATGTTGATGCAGCCGCTGATGACCTCGTCGCCCTCGCCCACGTCGCGCGGAACGCTCTCGCCGGTCAGCGCCGCCGTATCCAGCGTGCTCTGCCCCTCGGCCACCACGCCGTCGATGGGGATCTTCTCCCCCGGCTGCACCCAGATCACCGTGCCGACCGGCACCTCGTCCGGGTCTACCTGCCGCAGAGCGCCGTCCTCGCCCGGCAGATTGGCATAATCCGGGCGGATATCCATGAGCTGGCTGATGCTGCGGCGGCTCTTGCCCACCGCGTAGCTCTGGAACAGCTCGCCGATCTGGTAAAACAGCATCACCGCCGCGCCCTCGAGATACTCGCCCAGCGCCATCGCGCCGACCGTCGCCACGGCCATCAGGAAGTTCTCGTCAAAGGGCTGGGCGTTGCGCAGTCCCTTGGCGGCCTTGATGAGGATGTCGTAGCCGATGACGAGGTAGGGGATCAGATAGAGCCCGAGCTTGAGCCATCGGTTCTCCGGCAGCACGCCCAGCGCAAAGAGCGCCGTGATCAGCGCCAGCAGCGCCAGCGACAGGAGGATCCGCCGCAATACTTTTTTCTGTTTCTTATTCATCGGATGATCGGCTCAGAGATAGATTTCGCAGTCGTCCTCGACCTTTTTGCAGGCCTTGCGCACCTGCTGCATGACGGCCTTCGGATCGGCGCCTTCTTCAAACTCCACGTTCATTTTCAGCGTCATGAAATTGACCACCGCGTCCTTGACGCCCTCGGTGCTCTTCGCGGCCTGCTCCATCTTGTTGGCGCAGTTGGCGCAGTCGACCTCGATCTTGTAGCTCTTTTTCATATCGGCTCCTCCTATCATTTGAACAATCGTTCATATGTTCAATTACAGTATACACCTTTTCCTGCTTCTGTCAAGGACTTTTCCTCTTGCCAGTCCCATTCTTGCCGTGTATAATCGGGGGCACTGAGTTTTTTTACGTCTGGGAGGCTCTGATGAAACAGAAAAACAAGAAAACCGGGGCGCTGTTCGGTCAGATCGTTGGCATGCTGCTGTATATGCTGGTCGGCGCGCTGTGCGGCGGGCTGCTCATCCGCTATGGGGAGGCTTTGCCCGACTCCTTCGTGCTGACGATGGCTTTGCTGCTTGTCGGCGTGTATATCGCCATGGCTCTGCAGATCGCGATCCACGAAGCGGGCCATCTGGTCTTTGGCCTGTTGACAGGCTACCGCTTCTCCTCGTACCGTTTTTTCAGCCTGATGTGGATCAAGCAGGACGGCCGGCTGCACTTCAAGCGGCTGAGCCTCGCCGGGACGGGCGGCCAATGCCTGATGGCGCCGCCTGACTGGCGCGAGGATTGCCCGTATGTGCTCTACAATCTGGGCGGCGTGCTGATGAATCTAATCTCCGCCGCGCTCTTCTGGCTGCTGTCGCTGATCGCATCGCCGCTTGCCCGTATCTTACTCCTCTTTTGTGCGATCATCGGCCTTGCCTTCGCGCTGATGAACGGAGTGCCGCTGCGCGTCGGCCCGATTGACAACGACGGGCGTAACATTCTCTCCATCCGCAAGAGTCCGGCAGCGCGGCGCGCCTTCTGGCTGCAGATGAAGGTCAACGAGCGGCAGGCCGCAGGCGTGCGTCTGCGCGACATGCCGGAGGACTGGTTCTCGCTGCCCGGTGACGAAACGCCGGAAAACAGCATCATGGCCGCTGTACCGCTCAACCGCGCGATGCGGCTGATGGACGCGCAGCGCTTCGACGAGGCGGCGGCGCTGCAGGATCGGCTGCTCCGGACGGAGGATCTCGCCGGGATCTATCGCGGGCTGCTCTGCTGCGACCGCGTGTTCTGCGAGCTGCTCGGCGAAGGGCGCGAGGATGTTCTCTCCTCTCTGCTGGATAAGGAGCAGATGAAATTCATGAAGTCGATGAGAAACTATCCCTCCGTACTGCGCACGCAAATCGCCCTTGCGCTGCTGCGTGAGCACGACATGGCAAGTGCAGACAAGCAGAAGGCTGCCTTTGAGAAGATGGCGGCCAGCTATCCCTATCCCACGGACATTGAAAGTGAGCGCGAGCTGATCGCGCTGGCTGAGGAAACAGCCGAAACCGCATAAAAAAAGCAGCCGGCGGAGCTCCGATGAGCTCCGCCGGCTGTCGTTTATACCACCTGGAAGAGGTAAAATTTCAGGTAATCGGTCTCCGGCACGTTCCAGAGGATCGGGTGATCCGGCGCCTGCTGGCGCGCCTCGATCTGCCGCAGCTCCACGCCCGCGTCCAGCGCCGCGGATTTGAGCATGCTGACGAAGCGCTCGGAGGGCATGAAGTGGCTGCAGGAGGCCGTGGCGAAATAGCCGCCGCGCGGCAGCAGCTGCAGGGCGCGGAGATTGATCTCCTTATAGCCGCGCTCTGCCCGGTCGGCCGTCTTGCGGGACTTGGTAAAGGCCGGCGGATCGAGGATGATGAAATCATAGGGCGCCTTGCCCTGCGCCTTGAGCGCCGGCAGCAGGTCGAACACGTCCGCCGTCACGAAGTCCATGCGATCCTCGAGGGCGTTTCGCCGGGCGTTTTCCCGCGCCAGGTCGATCGCGGCGGCGGAGACGTCCACCGCCGTCACATGCGCAGCGCCCCCTTTGGCGGCGTTGAGCGCGAAGGAGCCGGTGTGCGTGAAGCAGTCGAGCACGCGCTTTCCCTTTGCCAGCCCGGCCACAGCGAGGCGGTTATACTTCTGGTCCAGGAAAAAGCCGGTTTTCTGCCCGTTTTCCACGTCCACGGCGTAGAAAATCCCGTTTTCGCAGATCTCGGTGGTCGTGCTGCCGCCTCCGCAAAACCAGCCCTTGCCCTGTTCGAGCCCTTCCAGCGCGCGGATCGGCACGTCGTTGCGCTCGTAGATGCCGCGGATGGCCTGTCCGTCCTCCGCCAGCACCTCCAGCAGCAGCGGAAACAGTTCGGCCTTGCGCCGCTCGATGCCCACAGAGAGCGTCTGCGTGACCAGGAGATCGGAGAAGCGATCCACGGTCAGTCCGGGCAGGCCGTCGGCCTCGCCGAAGACGATGCGGCAGCAGCTCAGATCCTCCGGGCGCAGCACGGTCTTGCGGTAGTCCCAGGCATATTGGAAGCGCCGCTTCCAAAAGGCCGCGTCAAAGCGGTCGTTGGCGTTGCGGGAGACGAGGCGGAGGCGGATTTTGCTCTCGCGGCTGACGAAGCCGGTGCCGAGGTATTTGCCCTTTTCGCTCACGGCGTCCGCGAGCGCTCCGTTTTCGCAGTCCGGGCCGTCCACGATCTCCGCCGCGTAGACCCAGGGATGTCCCTGCTCCACCCAGCGCGTGCCCTTGGCCGTCACGGTAAAACGCGGATAGTCTCGTTCTGTTTTCATCGGCAGTCCTCTTTTCGTTCAAAAATGATCCCTCCCGCGCCGAACGGAGGGAGGGATCGGATTCGTTTTACTTGGTTTCCGTGTCGATCAGCACCCAGGAGATCTTGTCCGGGTCGTCCGGCAGATAGTTGTAGACCACCGGCACAAAGCGCTCGCTGAGCTTGCCGACGATGGGCTTGCCCTGCAGATCGGCGACGTTGAAGGTGTAGGCGTAGCGGTCGGTGCTGAAGTACACGCGGTCAAAGAGCTTGAAGAACAGCATGCCGTCCTGGCCGTTTTCGGTGTCGTGCCCCACCAGCGCAGACTGAGAGTTGACGTAGATCGAGAGCTTGCCGTCCCGATCCTTGAGCTCGTCCGCCACGCTGAGCGCAAAGCCGCACACGGCGTTCGTCGCGCTGGCCGGCGTGGACATCTGGCGGCTGTACTGCACCGTGGTGCCCTCCGGCAACACCGGGTGCGCCACGTCCGCCAGCACCACCTCGTCAAAGCCCATCGCGTACAGCTCGCGCACCATGCTCACTGTGTAGTCCCGCACGTCAAGGCTGTAGGCGTCGAGCCAGAGGCCGCCCTCGTCGGTATAGTTGAAACCCGCATCATTGCGCAGCGTGACCGTTGTGCTGCGCGAGCCGTAGAGCTCGTCCCGGCAGATGCTGATCTGCGCGACGAGATACACGCCGTCGTCCTTGACCTCGCCGGGCTGCTTGAGTCTGGCCAGCAGCGCCTGCATCTCAGCCGAGAGCGGATCGCCCGCCAGGCTGAAGGCCGTGGCCGACCAGGCCTTGGAGTTCCACTTCAGCGCGCCGCTCGGGGGCTTCATCTCCAGCACCAGGGCGTTGCCCACCATGAGGCGCGCGGCGTATTCCTCGATTTTCTCCGGGTACAGCTCGTCCGCGCTGACGAAGATCGCGCGCAGGGGCTTGAGCCCGGTGCCGGTTCTCGCCTCCACGGTGGAGTAGTCGGGCGTGTCGTAGACGATCTCCACGTTCGTCGTCTCCAGCGCGGCGCTCTCGCCGCTCTCCCCCGCTTCGCCGCTCTCCGCCTCTTTCAGGATCGGCGGAACGATGCGCACGGCGTCCTTGGTGATGACGGCGTACTTCTGCATCCCGTAAAACAGCACCACGATCAGGCTGAGAATACCGAGCAGGATGGCAGCCGGGATCAGGATGCGGTTGCGCTTTTTGCGCTTGCCGCGGTAGTATTCGGATGTTCTTGCCAAGTTGATCCCTCCCGGGTGTCAGTCCTCAATCAGAGAAATGCGGCGAATGTGCCGCTCGTCGTTGGAAAAGGGCGTGTCCAGGAACGTGTCTACGATCAGCAGTGCAAGACCGGGCCCGACCACGCGCGCGCCGAGCGCCAGGATGTTGGCGTCATTGTGCTCGCGGGTCGCCTTGGCGGAGAAGCAGTCCCCGCAGAGGGCGCAGCGGATCCCCGGCTGCTTGTTGGCCGTAATGGAAACGCCGATGCCGGTGCCGCAGATCAGAATGCCGCGCTCACACTCGCCCTCAGCGACGGCCCTGGCCACCGCCTTGGCAAAAATCGGATAGTCGCAGCTGGCCTCCGTATAGGTGCCGAAGTCCTTGAATTCCAGGCCGCGCGAACGCAGATGCGCCAGTATCTCCTGTTTAAGGGCAAATCCCCCGTGGTCGCTTCCGATGGCAATCATTGGCTGAATCCTCCGTCTGTGCATAGTTTTGTTTATTCTACCACCTCCGGGCCCAAGGTTCAAGGCTTTCGTTCCCCATTTTCCGATCTTAACAAATAAAGAAACGCCGGGAGAGGCGTGCTCTTGCATGTGTCAAGGAAAAGTAGACAGGGAAAAAGAATAGTTAAGGGAAGCCCAGTTCGGTCTTGTACTGAACTGGGCTTTTGTAGCCCAAAGCGGCGTG
>CADCHN010000004.1 GCA_902801295.1 Oscillospiraceae bacterium
TACGACCCAGACCAAGGTGATCGAGAACATCGACGCACTGGGCCATGAGTGGAACGAGCCGAGCTACAGCTGGGCGGACGACTACAGCACCGTGACCGCGACCCGTAGCTGCAAGCACGACGCAAGCCACGTTGAGACCGAGACTGTAGATACCACATATGAAGTAATTGCCGAACCGACGGCTACGACAGAGGGTATGGGCCGTTATACGGCGGTATTTGATGCGGAATTCTTTATCACTCAGACGAAGGATGTACCCATCGAAAAGCTGCCTGGTTATGTGATCAGCCTGGAAGACTACACCAAGGACAATGCGGCCTGCGACATTGATACCACAACGGTATACAACGGTGAGGTGAAGTTTACCGTCCGCGCCAACTCGGCGGTGCTTGTCGCGCTTAGAACAAAGGATGGCATTGCAGCGCTGCCCTGCACGACGGACGAGGAGGGCAATCATAACTTCTCAGTTAACGTGAAGGAAAACATAACGATCCTTCTGGTGTTCAAGGGCGATGTGAATCTGGATGGCAGCGTGACTCTGAAAGATTCGCTGGCCATGAAGAAACATATTGCCGGGGCGGAAGAGATCACGGATCCGTTTGTGCTGCTGGTTGGTGATATCAACGGTGACGGCGCAATCAAGCTGAAAGATTCTCTTGCAGTCAAGAAAAACATTGCCGGCACAGAATATATCGCCTGGTAAGCCGAGAATCGAATGACAAACAGAAACAGAGTGTGCTCAACGCAGCACACTCTGTTTTTGTTGATTAGTGAGCTATCCCTTAGCGTTCAAGGACAGAACAGGTATATTTGCTAACAGAAATAGAGTTGCGCAAAAGGAGGATTCGCGCAGGAAACGGAGACTGGTGAAACCACCTATGAGGTCATCGCCGAGCCGACAGTTACGTCCGAGGGACTGGGTCTTTATACGGCGACCTTCCGTGCGCGCTCACATGAGCGCGCACGGCTGCTATTTGTCATCATTTTCCCATTTGAAAGTCCTTTCGCGTCTTGAAAAAAAGTTTTGCGAGGTTTATACTTTATCAAGGTGAGACAGTGAGATTTTATACGATTTTTTTGGGCGCGTATGGATTCGCTGTCCGGAATTTCTCCCGACGTTTTACACTCGGGCAATTCGAGATCAGGAGGAAGCACTATGAAGTCAGCATGGAAGCGCATCTTGTCCCTGCTTCTGATTGCAGCAATGGTTCTGTCGTTCGGTGCGACGGGCTATGCTGTGGACGACGATGACGATATTGTCATCATCGACCCGGAAGCTGCGGCCGCTGCCGAACAGCAGCTGGATCCCGTCACCGACGGAACGGAATTGGAACTGGAGGATCTTGACCCTGCGACACTGGGCGTACATAAGCTCGGTGAGGACGCGGAGGAGGATGAGATTTCCGTTCTTGAAACCGAGGAAGAGCTCTCCGCAAAGGAGCTTGATCCGGACGAACTCATCCGCGTCTCCATCTTCCTTGACGATGCGGCCACGCTGGACGCCGGCTACCCGATGCGCGGCGTCGGTACCAACTCCTCCGCTGCCGCATACCGCGACAGCCTTCGCGTGCGTCAGAATGCGCTGACTGCGCGGATCGCTGCGGAAACCGGTCATGAGCCGGATGTGCAGTGGAACATGACGCTGGCAGTCAATGCGATCTCTGCGTATGTCCGTGCCGGCGATATCCCTGTGATCAGCAAGATGGCCGGCGTGCGTTCGATCGTGCGCGAGAACTATTACGAGGCGCCGAAGGATGAGGTGGCTGATCCGAATACCGCCAATACCAGCGAGAACATGGTCGGTGCGGTTGAAGCCTGGAGTTCCGGCTACACAGGCGCCGGCAGCCGCATCGCCATCATCGACACCGGCATCGACACGACGCATCAGTCCTTCGCGGCGGAGCCCTTTACCTATTCCGTCGGCCTGGCCGGCGCGAACAGCGAGCTGATGACGCAGGCACAGGTGCAGGCTCTGGCCAGCCAGCTCAACAGCAAGAGCGGCAACTATGTCAGCGCCAAGATTCCCTATGGCTATAACTACGTCGATAGTAATACGACGATTAACCATATGAGCGATACCAACGGCGAGCATGGCTCGCACGTGGCCGGTATCGCGGCGGCCAACCGCTACATCGGCTCGGCGCACAATGACGCGGCCAGCACGGTCGGCGCGGTCGGCATGGCGCCGGACGCCCAGCTGTTTATCATGAAGGTCTTTGGCGCAAAGGGCGGCGCCTACGATTCCGACTACATGGTCGCCATCGAGGACGCGATCGTGCTCGACTGCGACGTGGTGAACCTGTCTCTCGGCTCCAGCGTGCAGGGCTGGACCTTTGACGACACTTATCAGGAAATTCTGAATAATCTGACCAACAGAGAGCATAACGAGGGCATGGTTGTCAGCATTTCCGCAGGCAATGCATACGACTTTGCCTACATGACCTCGGCTAAAGAACTGTACAGAGACGACGTCTACTACCACACCGGCGGCTCTCCCGGCACCTTTGTCAACAGCCTCTGTGTGGCGGCGGCTCAGAACACCATCGTCAAGGGCACCCCGATGCAGTTCAACGGCAGCCAGGATGTCTACTATTACGAGTCCACCGAGAACTCCGAAGGCGAAGCGTACACAAATCCCAAGCTGACCACCATTGTCGGTACCTACAACTACGTATACATTGACTCTGTCGGTACGGCGGCTGAATACAGCGCCATCAACAGCGCCGTCAGCCTGTCCGGCAAGGTCGTCATTGTCAACCGCGGCGAGCTTTCCTTCGTGGAGAAGGGCGAAAACGCCAAGAGCTACAGCCCCAAGGCCGTAATCATCGCCAACAATGCGGAAGGCACGATCTACATGGATCTGAGCGACTTCACCGGCACCTTCCCGATGGTTACCATCACGCAGAAGGACGCCAATCTCATCAAAGAGGGCGGCACGGCGCACACGGCCAACGGCATTACCTATTACACCGGCAGCATGAAGGTGACCAACACCGAGAAGAGCGTCGTCATCGACCGCTCCGAGGCGACCATCACCGACTTCAGCTCCTGGGGCGTGCCCGGCTCTCTGCTGATGAAGCCGGAAATCACGGCGCCCGGCGGCGACATCTACTCCGTGGCCGGTACCAACAAAACCACCAACGGCAGTACGGCCGGCGGCCCCGATCAGTATGAAAACATGAGCGGCACCTCGATGGCAGCGCCTCACATCACGGGCCTGTCCGGCGTGGTTGCCGAGTATCTGCGTGAAAATCCCATCTCCGACCGCAACAGCGAGCTGGCCGCCAACTACTCCACCCGCGCCATCATCCAGAGCCTGCTGATGAGCACGGCGACGGCGATGCGGCCGGAGGGCAATTATCTGCCTGTCCTGCAGCAGGGCGCCGGCCTGGCGGACGTCAGCAAAGCCGTTTCTGCGCCCTCTGTGCTGATGATCGGCGATGAGGGCAATACCCTGACGGTAAAAACCGGCGCCAATGCCGACGGCAAGGTCAAGGTCGAGTTCGGCGACGATCCCGAGCATGAGGGCGTGTACAGCTACAGCTTTACGCTTTATAACCTCAGCGACCAGGACCTGAGCTATACGCTCCGTACGGACCTCTTCACACAGAAGACCGACGGAACCTACTCGTACAGAAAGACGATGGATCTGCCCGCCGGCGGCGTCCGGTATACCTGGAACGGTGCCGCTGCCGCGCCGACGGAAGAGCATGACGTCAACAGGGACGGTCGGACCGACGAGGCTGACGCGCAGGCAATCCTGGATTATCTGGCCTACCTGGTCGAGGAAGAGGATGTGAACCTCGATGTGGCGGACATGGACGGAGACGGAAACATCACGTCCTATGACGCCCACCTGCTGCTGAATGATGAGCCGGAGAGCGGTGCTGCCGGCGACTATGTGCTGGCAGCGCACGGTACGGCGACGGTCGAGGTCACCATCGAGCTGACTGCCGCGCAGCGCAGCTTCCTGGAGGAGAATTTCCCCTGCGGCGCCTATCTGGAGGGCTTTACCTATGTGATCGGCTCCGGCAGCACCAGGGAAGGGCAGAGCCTTGACCACACGCACTCGATCCCCCTTTTGGGCTTCTACGGCAGTTGGACCGGCCCCTCGATGTTCGACAATATGTCCTATGTCGACGGCCTGTACGGCGCTGAGCGTCTGGCCTATTCCGGCAATAGCGACACCAACTACCTGATGGTGAACTACAATGGATCCAACATCAAGTTCTCCGGCAACCCATACACGGTGGAAAAGGATTTCCCGGCTGATTGCCTGGCTCTGAACTCCGGCACCAATCTGATTCGCATTTCCTATAATCTGGTTCGTGCGGCCGGCACAACCGGCTACGCCGTAACCAAACTGGACGAGAACGGACAGGTCACCGACGTTCTGAATTCCGCCATTACGGGCAACAACGTCTACGGCATGTTTTATTCGCCCAACGGCGGCTGGCAGAACACGGGCACCAAGCTCTACACCATCAACAAGACGGTTTCCTCCTACGGCCTGAAGGAGGGCGAGCGTTTCCGTCTCGGCTTCTACGCGATCCCCGAGTACAACGCGATGCTTGTCAATGAAAGCTATAACGCCGCAGACTCCGGCACGCTCGGCCAGGCGGGCTTCAACAAGCTGCTCAAGAGCAATGTGCTCGGCATGGGCGCTCTGGTCGGCTATGACTTCGTGATAGACAATACCGAGCCCACCATCGATCAGGCGCAGCTCAGCGGCAGCAAAATCACCGTCACGGCAAGCGATAACGAGAACCTGGCCTATGTGGCGGTCATGTCTCTCGACGGCACGGTCAAATATGCCGAGGCGGCGCCCGGCAGCAGCAGCTACAGCATCACCTTCGACGCGACCGACGCGATCGCCAACGCCAGAGGCTATGTAGCCGTCTTCGCCGGCGACTACGCGGGCAACGAAGTTGCCAAGGCCGTCAAGGTCAATGACAACGCCTTTGAGGATAAGACCGTTTATGTGCTGACGGATTCGCTGACCGCCGGCAATGATTATCTGATCGTCAGCCGCAATACAGTCGGCAGCGGCTATGCGCTCGGTCACAGCGGAACGACCGTGGCAACCAATGCCGTTACGGTGAAGGCCGGCATCACCGCTACCGATAACAAGCCCTACATCGACAGCGCCGACGTGGCGAACACCTCCGTGTGGACCGCCTCCAACGGCATCAAGCTGAAGAACGGGAACTACTACCTCCGCAGGAACAGCAACTCCGGCTCAACGCTGCAGGTTTCCACGACCAACAGCTACAACTCCTGGTCTTACACCGGAACGAGCAGCAAGCTCAGATTCACTGACCGCGCGACGTATCTGCGTTACACCAACAACACCTTCAGCCTGACCACCACGGCCAGCAGCATTTATCTCTTCCAGAAGACGGTTATCCGCACGGAAATTGACCCCTACACGGCAACCGGTATTACCGTGACGCCGACGAGCCTGGATCTCTACAGGGGCAACACCGCGGATCTGATCGCCAAGGTCACGCCGATCACCGCGGAGGACCGCACGGTAACCTGGGCCAGCAGCAACAACAGTATTGCCACGGTGGACGCCAATGGCCATGTGGAGGCAAAGGCGGCCGGTACCGCTACCATTACTGCCACGTCCAACGGCAATGGCGCTGTGTCTGCTGCCTGCACGGTGACGGTCACGAGCATCAACAAAGCGCTCAACGGCATCGTCTGGGATGAAGAGGGCGGCGTGTATTTCTCCAGCTTCAACACCAATAACCTGCCCGCCTGGACCAAGCTGCACAACGACAACAAGAACCTGCAGCTCTGCAGCGCCTATATGGCGGATGCCTCTACGCTGTATGCCGCGACGTTGGATACCAGCTCGCAGGAGAGCACCATTTACACAGTCAACCGCAGCACCTATGCGCTGACCGAATTCGGCAACAACTATGTCATGGCCTTCGGCATGGCCCGCGCCTCTACCAGATATACGGATTATTTCGTTTACGGCTTTGCCAAATATCTGATCTTCGGCAATCTGACGCCGACGGACGACGGCGAGGGCGGTACCTTCTCCGGCCTGCCCTACGGTCTGCTCGACCTTTCTACGACAAGCGTCGGCGACGCCTATGTCTGCGGCGTCTGTGCCAAAACGATCAGCAGTACCTCTTCCAGCTTCTATTTCCTGGATGAGACCGGCAAGATCTGGCAGACCACGATGTCGATCGGCAGCAGCGTTTCCTTCGGCACGCCGACCCTGGTGATTGACACCGGCATTGGCACATCCTTCCTCTATCAGTCGATCTACTATGACGGAACGTATATCTACTGGTCTCACCAGACGGATAACGAGGCCGAGATGATCATCATCAATCCGAGCGCCGGCAAAGTTTACCATGCCGGCAACTTCGGCGAGGGTGTCTGGCCCGCCGCCGGCCTGTATGTCAACGGCTCTGCGGCTCCCGCTGCGGTCGATGAGGAAGAACCCATGGCGCTCGATCTGCAGCCCGTGGCGCTCCGCGAGGACCTGCTGACCAAGGAAGTCTGCCAGCGTCTGGGCATCGCGCTTACCGGCAACGAAAAGACCGAGGTCGATTACGAGATCATCGACATGCTCGATGACGCCGCCGTCGAGGAGGAGAGCCCTGAAATCATTGAGATCGAACCCATTGGCACGCTCAATGCTTTCCGCGGCCACTCCGCACTGCTGGGCAAGGGCGAGGTCACGCCGGATGATGAAGGCCTGGTCAAGATCGAGATCCGCGAGGACAGCGCCAGCACAAACGGCATTCTCTCCCTGGCCTATGACCCCACGCTCCTGGCTGTGGACAAAGAGGGAACAAAGTGCAATCTGGAGCACTACGCTCTGTTCATTGACGACAGTGAGGAAAAGGGCGTGATTACCTTCGCCTATGCCAACAAGACCGAGCTTCCTGCCGACACAGTTTTGCTTGAAATCGTCTTCCGGCCGGCCTGCGAGGACTCCGACGTCTATGTGGACAGACTGGAGCACAATGAGGACTTTGATCTGGCGGATGAACTGGATGAGTTCAACATCATGGGCAGCGGCCATGCCTGGGGCGAACCGAACTGGACCTGGGCTGAGGATTACAGCAGCGCCACGGCAAGCTTCGTCTGTGAGAATAACGACAGCCATACCGAAGAACTGGATGCGACCGTGACAGTTGAGACGACGGAAGCCACCTGCGACACCGAAGGCAGCACGACCTACACCGCGACCGTCGAACTCGACGGTGAGCAGTATGAGGACCAACAGGTCGTCACAACACCCGCCCTCGGCCATGACTATGATGTTCCAACCTATGAGTGGACGGAGACTGCCGGCGGTTACAATGTGACAGCAAAAGCTGTCTGCAAGCGCGACGCGTCTCATGTCGAGACAGAGACTGTAACGGCAGCCTATGCGGTCGTTACGGAGCCGACGGCGACTGCTGAAGGCCTTGGCCGCTACACCGCAACCTTTACCAATCCGCTTTTTGAGACGCAGACCAAGGATGTTCCCATTGAGAAGCTTGGCTGCAAGATCGCGGTCGTTGACTACACCCAGGGTAAGGCTTCGTGCAGTATTGACACAGAACAGTTCTACCACGGTGAACTGAGCTTCACGGTGTCGTCGGAGGAAGATCAGGCGGTTCTGGTTGCGCTGAAGAACGGCGAAGATTACACGGTGCTTGATTGCACAACGGATGCGGATGGCACGCACAGCTTCACGGTCGATGTTCAGAGCAATCTGGAAATCGTGCTTGTCTTCAAGGGAGACGTGACGCTCGACGGCAATGTGAATCTGAAGGATAATCTGACGATCAAGAAACACATTGCCGGTTCTGCAGAACTGACGGATCCTCTGGCACTGCTGGCCGGAGACGTTGACGGCGATCACGAGATCAAACTCAAAGATACGCTGGCAGTCAAGAAGAACATCGCCGGTACCGATTATCTGACGTGGTAATCTGACCAACCCGAAAACCCTCAAAAACCACCTTCGCTACCGCGAAGGTGGTTTTTTCAATCTCGCTTGTCAAAGCGGCGGAAGTATGCGATAATAAGGAAAAACGCAGGCGAGGTGCGAATAAATGAAATTGCGAGTGGTTTTGGACGAAGGCGCGAAAATGCCGCTGCGCGCCCACCCCTATGACGCGGGAATGGATCTGTTTTCCCGGACGGATACCCTGATCCCGGCGCGCGGCAGCGCAATCTTCGATACGGGCGTGCATGTGGAGATCCCGGAGGGCTATGTGGGCTTCATCAAGAGCAAAAGCGGGCTGAACATGAAAAAGAACCTGCTGGCCGAGGGCGTGATCGACGCGGGCTATACGGGGCCGATCATCGTCAAGGTCTACAACCACGGCGACAGCGACTGCCTGCTCCAGGCCGGCGACAAGCTGACGCAGCTTGTGATTCTGCCGGTCGCGCTGCCGGAACTGGAACTCGCAGAGAGCCTGACGGAGACAGAACGCGGCGCGGGCGGCTTCGGCAGCACGGGAAGGTGAAACGCATGGAAAGATTAAAAAAGGCCCTCCGGCCGGAGGGCACAATGAAAAGCTCGGATCTGCTGCGTCTGCTGCAGGATGTTGCCGGCGAGGACGCAACGCGCCGCGGCGGCGGGCAGACGGTGCTGCTGAGCCGCGGCTGCACCTGGGTGCTGGTGAAAAACCATCTGGAAATCAGCCGCTGGCCCGAGGCGGGCGAGGAGCTGACGCTTACGACATGGCCGATGCAGGGGCGCTTTACGCTCTACCCCCGCTGCTTTGAGCTGCGGGACGCGGCCGGAGAACTGCTTGTCAAGGTCGAGAGTATCTGGGCGATCATGGATGTGGAGAGCCGCACGATGCTGCGCGGCGAAGAACGCGGCATCGAGCTCGAGGGCGTAGAGGAAGGCCGTCTGCGGCCGCAGCGCCGGATCACGCTGCCGGAGGGCGGCGAGATCTTTCCCCTGACGCCGACGCCGGAGCAGATCGACGATAACGGCCACATGAATAACGCGGCGTATCTGGACGCGGTGGAGCCCATGCTGCCGGAGACCCTGCGGGACAGACGCCCCTGCGCCATCAGCATCGACTATGAGCACGAGATCCTGCCCGGGTGCAGCGCCGAGGTGCGCGTTGTCGCGGAAGGGGAGAGCTGCTTCTTCGAGGGCAGTATGGAGGGCAAGTCCTGCTTCCGCTTACGCGAGGAGTTTCCCGTTTAACACGGCCTCGGCCAACTGATCGCCCCGATAGCGGAGCTTGAGCGAGAAAAAGGGCGCGTCCTCGTCTATGAGGCGCAGGAAGATCCTGTCGCCCTCCCAGATGGGCAGCTGCGGCAGCCGCTCCCAGGGCAGCCATTCCAGCACGCCCTCGTCGCAGTCCTTGAGCTTGCCGTGAAATTCATCGGCGGTGAAGAGGTGCATGTATTCGGTGCCCCACTCGTCGGAGACGAAGGTGACGATCCCGCGATAGCGCCAGGCCTCGAGCGTCAGCCCGGTCTCCTCGCGCACTTCGCGCAGCAGGCAGTCCTCGGGGCTTTCGCCCTCCTCGAACTTGCCGCCGATCCCGATCCATTTGTCGCGGTTTTCGTCGTTCTCCTTTTTGACGCGGTGCAGCAGCAGCACCTCGCCGCCCCGGCGGATGTAACAAAGCGTGGTGTTTCTCATCTTGACTCGCCTCCGCACCGAGTATAATGACTATAGGATGGCGAAAAGCCAAAAAAGCTTTTCACCGCATCGCTTTGTGACGCAGCAAAACAGCACAGCTGTTTTGCCATATGTTCATTATAGCACAGAAAGCGGCAAAAGAAAACAAAAAAGCCTTGTCAAAGTGGCAGTATATGTTATAATAACGAGGCAATCAATACTTTTTCAGGACAAAACATATGAAAACGAACGAACAACAAACAAAAAGCAATGCTGCGTTGATCCTGGATTTTCTCCGCGGCAGCAAGCGCTTCTTCGCCGTGGCGATTTTGTCCGCGGCGGTGAGCTCGCTGTCGGAGATGATCAACCCCCAGATCATCCGCATCGCGCTGGACCATGTGATCGGCAGCCAGCCAACGGATGGGTTGTCCGCGCCGGTGATTGCGCTGGTGGAGCGCTTCGGCGGCTTTGCCTATCTGCGGCAGCATCTGTGGATCATGGCGATCGCCATCGTGATCGTGGCCTTCTTCGGCGTGCTCGGGCAGTACCTGTTCCGCGTCAGCAATACCAAGGGCGCGGAAACCCTGGTCAAAACGATGCGCGACCGGCTCTACGCCCACATCGCGCGTCTGCCCTTCGGCTGGCACATGAAGAACCGCACCGGCGACATCATCCAGCGCTGCACCTCGGACATTGACACGCTCAAGCGCTTTGTGGCCGAGCAGCTGACCTCTCTGTTCCGTATCGCGATTCTGCTGGTGCTCTCTCTGACATTCATGATCAGCATGAACCCGCTGCTGACGCTGATCGCCTTTCTGCCGATGCCGTTTATCATCGCCTATTCTCTGCGTTTCCACAAGAAGATCGGCGCGGGCTTCCTCGACTGCGACGAGAACGAGGGCAAGCTCTCGGCCATGGCGCAGGAGAACCTCACCGGCGTGCGTGTGGTGCGCGCTTTCGGCCGCGAGCGCTATGAAAAGGATCGCTTTGAGGCGCACAACGAGTACTACACCGGCCTTTGGGTCAAGCTTTCGCGCGTGATGAGCACCTACTGGAGTTCGGCGGACGTGTTTTCCGGTCTGCAGGTGATGCTGGTAGTGGTTTTCGGCGCGGTCTTCTGTCTCAAGGGTCGGATGATCCCGGGCGAATACGTCGCCTTTCTGTCCTACAACCAGCTGCTGGTCTGGCCGATCCGTATGCTGGGCCGCATGATCTCGGAGATGAGCAAGGCGGGCGTTTCCATCGACCGTATCGCCTACATCATGAACTCCGAGGAGGAGCAGGACGAGCCGGGGGCCTTCGACGCCGACATGACGGGCGATATCCGCTTTGAACATGTGAATTTCGGGTATGAAAACAGCCCGCAAATGCTTTATGACATCGACTTTACCATCCCCGCCGGCACGACGCTGGGCATTCTCGGCGGCACCGGCAGCGGCAAATCCACGATGATGGCGCTGCTCGACAAGCTCTATCCCGTCGAGCCCGACCAGGGCCGAATCACGATCGGCGGCGTGGACCTCCGCCAGATCCGCACCGAGCACCTGCGCCGCCATATCGGCATGGTGCTGCAGGAGCCCTATCTCTTCTCGCGCACGCTGGAGGAGAACATCGCTATCACGCGGCCGGAGCTGAGCCGCGATGAAGTGCGCGAGGCTGCCAGGGCCGCCTGCCTGGACGAGACGATCGACAGCTTCGCCAAGGGCTACGAGACCTTCGTGGGTGAGCGCGGCGTGACCCTCTCCGGCGGACAGAAGCAGCGCGCGGCCATCGCCCGCACGCTGACCCAGAACACCCCGATCATGATTTTTGACGATTCGCTGTCCGCCGTGGACACGGAGACGGACGCGAAGATCCGCGCCGCGCTGCAAAAGCGCTTCGGCAAGGCCACCGTGATCCTGATTTCTCACCGCATCACCACGCTCTCCAAGGCCGACCAGATCCTGGTGCTCGATAAGGGCCGTATCGCAGAACGCGGCAGTCACGATGAGCTGAAAGCCGCCGGCGGCATCTACCAGAAAATCTATGAGATCCAATCCGGTATGGGAGAGGAGGCGGCGGTATGAGTGAGAAAAAAGAAAACCGCAAGTCTCTGCCCTTCTTCGGCGTGCCGAAACTCTTCCCCTATGTGAAGCAGTACGGGCCTCACCTGATCAAGATGGTCTTCTTCGGCCTGATGGGAAGCGTGATCGACGTCATCCTGCCGCTGTTCCAGCGCTACGCCCTCAACCACTACGTGGGCGAGCGGACGCTGGATACCCTGGCGATCTTTGTCGTACTCTATGTGGCGGCGATCGTTTTCTCAGCGGTGATGAACTTCTTTGCCACCTACAAGGCCTCCTGTGTGGAGGTATGGATCGACCGGGACCTGCGAAACCTGGCCTTCGACCATCTGCAGACCCTGTCCTTCTCCTACTTCAACCAGAACAGCGTAGGCTATATCCACTCCCGCGTGATGAGCGACACCTCGCGCATCGGCGTGCTCTTTGCCTGGAGCCTGATCGACGCGGTGTGGCACCTGTCCTACCTCGTCGGCGCGGTGGCGGTGATGCTGGTGGTGAACACCAGGCTCGCTCTGCTCGTGATGCTGATTCTGCCGCTGGTCTCGGTGCTGTTTTCCGTGTTCCAGACCAAGCTCATCCGCGTCAACCGCAAGGTGCGCGAGATCAACTCCAAGATCACCGGCAACTTCAACGAGGGCATCACCGGCGCCCGCACCATCAAGACCCTCGCCATCGAGGACAAGATGGACAAGGACTTCGTCGCCGACACCGCGGAAATGCGCAAGACCTCCGTGCGGGCGGCGCGCCTGCGCGGTCTCTTCTCCGCCACGATGAGCTTTGCCTCCTCGCTGGCGCTGGCCATCGTCCTCTGGAAGGGCGGCGTCATTGCCGAGAGCGAGGTTGGCACCTTCACGATGTTCATGTCCTACGCCCAGGGCATGATGGAGCCCGTGCGCTGGCTCATCGACGCGATCTCCGACCTCATCACCACCCAGGTCAACATCGAGCGCCTGACGCGCCTGTTGGAGACCAAGTCCGACGTGACCGACACCGCCGAGGTCATCGAGCTCTACGGCGACAGCTTTGAGCCCAAAAAGGAAAACTGGGAAGAGCTGCGCGGCGACATCGAGTTTGAGGACGTCTCCTTCAAATATCCCGACGGTGAGGAAATGGTGCTCGAGCACTTCAACCTGAAGATCCCCTTCGGCTCCAATATCGCCATCGTGGGCGAAACAGGCGCGGGCAAATCCACCCTTGTCAACCTCGTCTGCCGCTTCTATGAGCCGACCGAGGGCCGCGTGCTGATCGACGGGCGCGACGCCCGCGAGCGCAGCCAGCTCTGGCTGCACTCCGCCATCGGCTACGTCCTGCAGACGCCGCACCTTTTCTCAGGCACCGTGCGTGAGAATCTGCTCTACGGCAACCCCAACGCCACCGAGGAGCAGATCAGCCGCGCGCTGGAGCTCGTCTCCGCCACCGAAGTCGTGCAGCGCCTGGAAAAGGGCCTGGACAACGACGTGGGCGAGGGCGGCGATCTGCTGTCCACCGGCGAGAAGCAGCTGATCAGCTTTGCCCGTGCCATCCTGGCCGATCCGAAGATCCTGGTGCTCGACGAAGCCACGAGCTCCGTCGACACGATGACCGAGCAGAAGATCCAGCACGCCATTGACACCATCGTCCACGGCCGCACCTCCATCGTCATTGCGCACCGCCTCTCCACTGTCCAGAACGCCGACTGCATCCTCGTCGTCAAAAACGGCAAGATCGTGGAGCGCGGCACCCACCGCGAGCTGCTGGCCCTGAACGGCTACTATAAGCAGCTCTATACGCGCCAGTATGAGGACGAGGCCACCCAGACCATCCTTGCCTGAACCGTTTTCTCCCGGCTTCTGCGGAAGCCGGGAGAATTTTATGCAAACTGATATATGTAAATCAAATTATGTATATTTAAGTACGTAAACAATATTATGTAAATCTTAATAAAGCGGCGGCCCTGTGCTTTCGCTTGACTTTTTCCGCGAATTGCTATACAGTAACCAGGCCTTTTGAGAGAGGGGAGAGAGACATGAGACTATTGGAGCTGCTGCTGATCGCGGTCGGCCTGAGCATGGACGCCTTTGCCGTGTCGGTCTGCAAGGGACTGAGCGTTCGGCGTCTGGAAGTGCGCCACGCGCTGCTCGCCGGGCTGTATTTCGGCGGCTTTCAGTTTTTGATGCCGGTCATTGGCTGGCTGCTCGGCGTTCGCTTTGAGCATCTGATCCAGAGCGTGGATCATTGGATCGCCTTCGGCCTGCTTTCGATCATCGGCCTGAGCATGATTCGTGAATCCCGCAGTCAGGCGGAGGAGCTCAACGATGATTTCGGCTTCAAAACGATGCTGCTGCTCGCCGTTGCCACCAGCATCGACGCGCTGGCCGTCGGCGTTACTTTCGCCTTCCTGCAGGTCAGCATCCTGCCCGCGGCTGGGCTGATCGGCGTGACGACCTTCCTGCTCTCGGCGCTGGGCATTTACATCGGCAGCGTCTTCGGTGCGCGCTTCAAATCCGGCGCGGAACTCGCCGGCGGCGTGATCCTGATCCTGATCGGACTGAAAATCCTTCTGGAGCACCTGGGTCTGGTAAAGTTTCCCTTTTGAGGAAAATTCTTAATATTCTGAAAAAATAGCTTAATTTTATTAAGAATTCGCGGAAAGGATACAAAAGCCCGAGAAATTGCGGTATACTGTCAGCGTAAAAAAAGACCATATCGCAGAAGATCGGAGGGATGCCTGTGGAGATACGAACAAGGCAGCCTCGAGCAAAAAAGAAACCCTTGATTCTTCTGGCTGTGATACTTCTGGTTGTTCTGAGTCTCGTTTTCCTGGCGACGCGACTGCACGTTTGGGTGCAGGAGAAGGAAAAGACAAAGCTGTTGACGCTGGTGGACCGGGAGCATCCGGTGGAAGATGATTATAACGTGAAATTTACCCTGCTGGGCGAGGGCCAGATGGTCGATTCCCGCTGTGTGGACGATCTGGAGGCCATGCTGGCCGATTGCCGCCGCGCCGGCGGGCAGCCGGAGCTGACAGCGAGCTTTCGTACCTGGGGCGCACAGGAGCGTGCCTGGGAGGAAGCGCTGGACGAGCTGATCAAAGCGGGCCTGAGCCGTGAAGCGGCAGAACGGCAGCTGGAGAGGCAGATGGAGCTGCCGGGCTTCAGCGAGCATCAGCTGGGCCTTGCGGTCGATCTGCTGCATCAGGGGACCGAGCAGAGCGTCGAGCAGCAGGATGATACGGCGACGATCCGCTGGCTGCGCGAGCACTGCTGGCGCTACGGCTTCATCCTCCGCTATCCGGCGGATAAGACAGAGATCACCGGCAAGGATTACCGCCCCTGGCATTACCGCTACGTGGGACGGGATGCCGCTGCGCAGATCCGCGAGCTGAATCTGAGCCTTGAAGAGTACATAGAGATGTTCTATGCATCATAAGAAAACCGCCCTTTCGGCATTGACCGAAAGGGCGGTATTATCTGTTTTGAGGACTTTTATCTGCGGACAAGCAGGATGCCCATGGCCGGGACGGAAATGCCGCCGCTGACGGTCTCGCCGCCCTCGGGGTAAATCTCGTCGCCGTTCATCAGCAGAGTCCAGCTGCCCTCCGGCAGCGCGTAGGTCATCGCGGCGCTGTTGGGGTTGATGACCGCGTAGGCCTCGGGCTTGCCGTGGTAGGTGTAGGTGAGAAAGATGGCGTTGCCGTCGAGCAGTTCGCCCCGGACTTCACCCGTGGTGAGGAAGGCATTGGCCTTGCGCATGGCGATCAGCGCCTTGTAGTACTCCATCATGTTCCAGGCGTCGCTGTCGGGGCTCAGCACGCTCCAGTCGATGTTGTTGATCTCATCGGAGGAGGCGTAGCTGTTCGAGTCGCCGTCTTTCGTGCGCAGCATCTCCTCGCCGGCGAGGAAGAAGGGCGTGCCCTTGCTGATCATCACGATGCCTGCGCCCAGGCGGTTCATGGCCAGGCGCTCTTCCACGGCGGTGTCGGGATTCGTCAGCAGCAGCTTGTCCCAGAGGGTGTTATTGTCGTGGGCGGACATGTAGTTGACGACCATGGCTTTGTCCACGCTCCAGTTGACGGAGGCGGACTTCGTGCCGCCCTGCAGGCCGAAGAGCACCTTGCCGGCGGTCAGCTTGCTGACTTTGCCGTTGATATAGCCCGCGTCCTTGGCGTCAAACACGCTGCCCTTCAGACCGTCGCGGATCGCGTCGTTAAAGACCGCAATGCTGCCGATGCCGCCGTTCGTGGCGATGACCTGGCGGATGTTGGTCTGGGTGGCCTGGAGGTTTGGATTGAGCGCGCTGGTGCCTCCGGTCCAGCCCTCGCCGTAGATGATGGCCTTGGGGTTGATTTTGTGCAGAGCGCTCTCGATGGCCTGCATGGTCTCAAGGTCGTGCAGGGCCATCAGGTCGAAGCGGAAGCCGTCCACCTTGTATTCCTCCGCCCAGTAGCAGACGGAATCGACCATATACTTGCGGAACATCGCGCGGTCGGAGGCTGTCTCGTTTCCGCAGCCGCTGCCGTTGGAGGGAGCACCATCGGCGGTGAAGCGGTAATAGTAATAGGGGACGATGCGGTTGAGATTGGAGTCGAGAGAGTAGGTGTGGTTGTACACCACGTCCATCACGACGCCCATGCCGTTTTCGTGCAGACTCTGCACCATCTGCTTGAATTCATTGACGCGCACCTCGCCGTGGTAGGGGTCGGTGGAGTAGCTGCCCTCGGGCACGTTGTAGTTTTTCGGGTCATAGCCCCAGTTGAACTGCGGCGCGTCGGAGCTCTCGTCCACGGTGGCGTAGTCGTAGACCGGCTGGAGATGCACATGGGTGATGCCGAGCTCCTTCAGATAATCCACGCCCACGGAGGCGCCGCTGCGGTTTTGCAGGCCGGTCTCGGTGAAGGCGAGGTACTTGCCCGGGTACATGGAATCCTCAAGCCGATTGGAGAAGTCGCGGACATGCACCTCCCAGATGATGGCCTGTTCATAGGAGTCGATGCCCTGGTAGTAGCCGCTGTCGCGGAATCCGCGCGGATCGGTGAGGCTGAGGTCGATCACCATACCGCGGTTGCCGTTGACGCCGGCGGAGCGGGCATAGGGATCGACGGCCTCCTGCGTGCCGAGGGAGGTCGTGACGGAGTAGGTGTAGTAGGTGCCGTGGCCGCAGTCGGCCTCTGCCGACCAGACGCCCTTGTCGCCGAGCGTCATCGGCAGAGTCTCATAGGCGTCCACACCGTCGCCCGCGGTAAAGAGGTTCAGCACCACGGCGCTCGCCGTCGGCGCCCAGACCTTGAACACGGTCTTGTCCCCGTCGATCACGGCGCCCAGATCGTCGCCGTCGTAGACGTAGGCGTCGATGAAGTCCTGGCTGTCAAAGAGGCCGGTTGGCACGGCGGCTTTGCTGCCGTAGCCCTCCAGCTCCACCGTGTAGCTGCGGCTGAGATCGAGGGGCTCGGCCAGGGTGATGACGCCGGTGACAACCTCATTGTTGAGGCTGCTGAGATCGGCGATCTCGAGCGCCTCACCATCGCAGAGCACTTTTAGCTCGCTGAGGGAGGCGATGCGCTTGGCCGGGCTGATGAAGTACTGGATCTCCGTGGGCGAGACGATGCCCGCCATGGTAAAGAGCCGGATCGGATTCAAGGTTTTTCCACCGTCCTCGCTGGTATACTGCATTTTGTCGCCGGGCCTGAGGTAAATCACCGTGTCCGCCCCAGTCATCACGGCAAAGCGGTCCTCGTCGTAGTCCTTGGTGGCCTCGCCCCAGGAGCTGCCGCCGGGATCCGAGCAGTCGCGGCGCACGATAAATCCCACCTCGCTCACTTCCTCCGGCACGTTCACGATGATCTTCGCGCCGTAGGGACATTCGTGGAAC
This sequence comes from Oscillospiraceae bacterium, assembly GCA_902801295.1. Classification (GTDB taxonomy): domain Bacteria; phylum Bacillota; class Clostridia; order Oscillospirales; family Oscillospiraceae; genus Limivicinus. Next base: position 17,521 of record CADCHN010000004.1, read on the forward strand.
AGCTCGCCGTGCCCGTCCATGCCGGGGAACCAGACCCAGACGTCGCACTTGTCGTAATTGCCGCTCGGGTGATTCCAGTATAGCGTCAGCTGGTTGCAGCCGTCGGCCCGAGGGATCGTGTATTCATCCGGCATGGGCTCACTCACGGCGTCCTGCTGGCCGACGGATTCGGGAGCGGCGGTCTGAGCGGGCGCGGGCGCATCGGTGCAGCCGGCGAGCATACCCAGCAGCATCAGCGCGGCCATCAGAAGGGCAAGAGCCTGTTTGAACTTCATAAGACCCACCTCGCAATAGTATTATTCTCTTTGATTATCGTATCATTTTCGACCCCGATAGTCAACGAAAAACGTGCGGGGAAATGCGGCGGCGCACAGGAAAAAACTCCCTCCCGTGAGCATCGGCGGGAGGGAGCTTTCAACGGCTTGCGGCATTTTTTCCCATATCAGAGCAGGGGGAGGAGCTTCTGACGGACGGCGTCCATGCGGGGATCGGACAGCCCAAAATCCATCTGCTTGTAGCTCCAGAGACTGCGGGCGATCCCGTGGCGCTCGAAGACCGCGTGCAGATCGCGAAACCACGGCAGCGCCTCCTCGGGCGGTACAACGTCGATCACGCCGTATTCGCCGCAGTAGAGCTCACAGCCCTCGCGGCGCGCTTTTTCCAGAGCCGGCGCGAGGAATTTTTCAAAATAGCGCTCCGACGCGCCGCTTTCGGCGTAGGTATAGCGTGCGCTGACGTCGCGGTACGGCGCTTCCCAGTATGCGCCCTGATGGGTGAAGGCATGCGGCTCATAAAAGTGGAAGTTATAGAAAACGCGGCTGTCATAGGGCGCGTCCAGCGCGGGCAGGGTCTGGGCGCTGTTCCATTGATAGCTGCCCAGCAAAATCAGGGCTTCCGGCGCATGCTGTCGGATGCGGCGCACGCACTCTCGGCTGATGCGCTTCCAGGCTTCCAGATAGCGCGCCTCGGTGACCTCGTTGAGCAGATCAAACATCACATGCGTGGGCTTATTTCCGTAGCGGGCGGCAAAGCAGTCCCAGACGGCGTAAAAGTACGCCTGATATGTCTCACTCTCAAAAAAGCCCTCTTCGTGTTCTCCGGCGTCGAAGGAAAAGCCCTGGGTCTTGTGCAGATCCAATACGACGTTCAGCCCGTGCTTTTCAGCCAGCTCAATGGCCCGGTCAACCCGGCGCAGCCCGTCCTCCTTCATGCTGCCGTCGGGGTTCTGGATCACGTCGTAATCGACGGGGAGACGCACGTGGTCAAAGCCCCAGCGCGCGATCTGAGCGAAGTCCGCCTCGGTGATAAAGCCGTCCATCCGTGCGGCGCTGTAATCGCACTGGCTCAGCCAGCCGCCGAGGTTGACGCCCCGGTAAAATCCAAGCTCTTTTAACATGATATGCACTCCTTAAAAAACGGCTCTCCGCGCGGGAGAGCCGTTGCATTTTTTTCCTTAACCTTTGACCGAGCCTGCGGTCACGCCCTTGATGATGGACTTGGAGAGAATGATATAGACGATCAGCACCGGCAGAATCGCGAGCAGGATGAACATATACACCTTGCCCATGTCAAACTTCGAGTAGTCCGCCGAGCGGAGCTGAGCGATCATGATCGGGACGGTCTTCATCTCGGCCTTGTCCAGCAGCAGCGCGGGGATAAAGTAGTTGTTCCAGCTGGAGACGAAGGAGAAGATCATCTGCACGGCCAGCGCCGGCTTCATGATCGGCAGCACAATCCGGTTGAAGGTGTAGAACTCATTGGCGCCGTCCATCCGGGCCGCCTCCACCATCTCCATCGGCAGGACACTCTCCAGATACTGCTTCATGTAGAAGAAGACGACCGGAGCCGCGATGCTGGGCAGAATGAGCGGGAGATAGTTGTTGGTGAGCTTGAGCTTGTACATCAGCTGGATGAAGCCGACCGCCGAAACCTGCGGCGGAATCATCATCACGGCCAGGATGAAGTAAAAGGCAAACTTCCTGAGCTTAAAGCGGTAAACGTGGATGCCGTAAGCCGTCAGCGCAGAAAAATAGGTGGTCAGAACGGAGGTGCAGGCGGCGATCAGAAAGCTGTTGAGCATGCCGCGCGGGATGTTGATGGAGGCGTCGGTCCAGGCGTTCTTCAGATTGACGAAAAAGTTGTTGTTCGGCATCAGCGTGAAACCGGCCTGGAGCTGGGCATTGGAGCGCGTGGAGTTGATAATCAGCATATAAAAGCTGAACAGGCAGAGAATGCTGAGGAAAATCAGAATCGCATAGGCGACCGTCCGCGCGACGATGAGCTGAATCCTGCCGCGGGTGTTTTCTTTGTTATTCATGGCAAAACCCCTCCTTTACAGCCGATTGCGGCGCCGGGGCGCCTGGGAATACTGCCGGGAGAGCGAATTGTAAACAAACAGGCTGAGCCCGGCGGACACGATGAACAGCACGACGCTGACCGCGCCTGCCATGCCGTAGTTCTTGCTGGTCTGGAGATAATTGTTCAGATACATGACCATTGTCATGCTGGTGCGGTCGGGCGTTCCCTTGGCGTTGGTGAGGATCTGCGGGACGTCGAACATCTGCAGGCCGCCGATCATGGCAGTGATAATCGTGTAAACGAGGATGGGAGCCAGCAGCGGCAGGGTCACGCGGAAGAACACCTGCAGGGAGCTGGCGCCGTCGATCTCCGCCGCCTCGAACATGCTCTGGTCGATGCCCTGGATGCCGGCCATCAGCAGAATCGTCGTGTTGCCGAACCACATCAGAAAGTTCATCAGTGAGATCAGCAGCCGGACGGGGACCTTCAGCGCGAGAAAGTCGATGCTCTTGTCAATCCAGCCTGCGGAGAGCAGAACCTGATTCACCGGACCGACAGGGGAGAAGAGCGTGAAGAACAGCATCGAGAAGGCGGCCGCCATAATCAGGTTCGGCATGTAGATGACCGTCTTGAAAAACTGCTGGCCCTTAAGGTTCAGCCGGTAGCTCGTAAAGAATACGGCCAGCAGCAGCGCAACGAGGATCTGCGGCACCGCGCCGAGCAGCCACAGGACGATGGTGTTGCCGAAATACTTGAGCATGCCGATCGTGCCGGAATTGTCCGGGCTGAAGAGCTTGACGTAGTTTTTCAGCCCTACGAAGTTGGGACCGACCTGCGTCAGACCGTCGCGGTAGTTTTCAAACAGGCTGTTGTAAAAGGTCATCAGCTGCGGGATGAGCGTGAAGCAGATGTAGGCGATGAAAAAGGGCAGAATGAAAAGATAGCCCCATTTGGCATAGCTGACGCCTTTGCCCGCGGATGGTTTTTTGCGGTTCATGGAATGCATCCCCTTCCTGTGGTTTGCTTGAAAAAGCACATCGCAAAGCGCGGCCTGGCGCGCCCTCCGAGCTGCCTTTTATGGGAAACCGGGGCAAGGCAAAGTGCCTTGCCCCGGACGTTTCAAAACTGTGCGAGGATGGTTGACGCCGATCGGTCAGGGAGTGACGATGGCGGGGTAGGTCTCGTTGACGTAGTTGTAGAAGTTCTTGAGAGCGGTCTCCTTGTCGACGGTGCCCTTGAAGTACTCCTGCAGGTAGGTCTGCAGACCCTCGTTGAGGAGCTGGTCATAAATGGTGTGGTTCTCCCAGACAATGTTGTCGGTCATGGCAGAGAACACAGCCACGTCGTTCTGGCCGCCCAGGAAGGCGCTGCCGTAGTTGGGATCTTCCGCGAACTTGGCGTTGACCTTCTGGTTGTTGGAGAACTGCTTTTCATCGGAGACGAGCTTGGAGCAGACTTCCTCATTGTTGATGAAGGTGTTCATGATGTCGGCCAGCATGGTCGGGTTGTCGGTGCCGGCAGGCGCGAGCAGCCAGGTGCCGCCCCAGAAGTGAGCAGCGGGGCCTTCGCAGATGGCCCAGTCGCCGGAGCAGCCCTTATCGGGATCCTGCGCGTTGCCCATGCAGAAGTTGAAGTACCAGGCAGGTCCGAAGAAGCACATGGTCTTGCCGTCGGCAAACATCTGGTCGTTCTTCTCCTGATCCCACACGCCGGCGGTCAGGGTGTAGCCGTTGTTGACAAAGTCCTCGGTCTGGGCGATCCAGGCTTCGATCTGGGGGTCAAACTGCAGGTTGCTGTCCGCATCGACCCAGGGACTGGTGCAGTTGTTGGAGAACACGCGGTAGGTCTCGGCGAAGGAGGCGGTCATGTAGTAGCCCTTCTCCTTGGCGTCGGCAGCGACAGCATTGAACTTATCCCAGCTGTCGAGCAGAGCCTGGACCTCGGCGGGATCGGAGGTGCCGAGCACGTCCTCAGCGATGGAGCGGCGGTAGATCAGCGCGGAGGGGCAGCACTGGAAGGAAACGCCCTTCACAACGCCGTCGGGATCGGAAGCGGCCTGCACGGTGTAGGCATAGGTGTTGGAGAAATCGGTGACGCCGAGCTTGGTGATGTCCTGGGTAGCGTCGGCATTGACGTACTTCAGAATGTAGTCGGCCTCGGCCAGGAACATGTCGACCTTGTCGTCGTCGGCGGCATTGGCCTGGTTGAGCAGAGCCTCATCCAGCTTCTGCTGGTAGGCGCCGTTGTCGCTGGGGGTGATGACCCAGTTGACGGTCACGCCTTCGGGAACGGTGTAGTACTTCTCAAAGAAGCCCTTGAACTCCTCGTTCCAGGCATAGATGTTGAACACCTTGCCCTCACCGGACTCGGCTTCGGCAGGGGTGTTCTCAGCGGGCGTGCCCTCGGCGGGCGTGCCCTCGGCGGGCGTGCCCTCGGCGGGCGTACCCTCTGCGGGCGTGCCTTCGGCAGGCTTCTCGGCGGGAGCGGTGGCTCCGCAGGCGCAGAGCGCAAAGACCATCACGAGAGCCAGCAGCAATGCGATAAGCTTTTTCATTTCTTTTCCTCCTGTTTTGTGATTGTATGTGCGGCGGGATCGCTCCCGCAGATCACCGGGTTCGAAGATCGGCCACGCTGCTGCCTTCCAGCAGCCGGCCGGAAACGACATAGCGGTCAATCAGCGCGGTCTTGGGGTGCTCGATCAGTTCAATGAGATGCGCGGCAGCCTCACGGCCCAGTTCCTCGGTGTCCTGCCGCCAGGTGGTCAGCGCAGGGCTCATCACCTCGGCCAGACGGATGCCGTCGTAGCCGACGGCTGAAATGTCCTCGGGGATCCGAAGACCGGCCTCCGTGATCGCGTTAAAGCCGCCGATATAGGAAAAGTCGTCGGGGAAGAAAATGCAGGTGGGGCGCTCCGCAAAACTCAGCAGCTGCTTCGTCGCCTCATAGCAGCGCCCGACGTCGTGGAAGGCGCCTTCGATGATGCACTCGTTCCGCACGGGGAGCTCCATCGACTCACAGGCGCGGAAAAAGCCGGTCAGGCGGCCGTCGGTGACGGTTGTGCGCTCGCCGTGGATGTAAGCCAGGCGGCGGTGACCCTTTTCCGCAACGTAGCGTGTCAGCGCCTCCATACCGGCGACGTTGTCGCTCATCACCGCCATGCGGCCGTTGAACATGTGGTCGATCGTCACAACGGGAAGCCCGGAGTGGATCAGCTCCAGCACCATGGGGTCGGTGAAATCGACGGACGCGATCACCACGCCGTCCACGCCGCGGTACAGGCAGTGCTGCAGGTAGGTCGTCTGCCTGCGGCCGACGTTGCGATTGATAAAGGTAATGTCGTAGCCGCAGCGCTCGCTTTCCACGCGGATGCTGTCGAGCACGGAGGAGAAGAACTCGTGCGCCAGGCCGCTCTGCATCGGATCGACGAACAGAACGCCGATGTTGTAGCTCCGGCTGGTCTTCAGCGCGCGGGCGGAGGCATTGGTCATGTAGCCCATCTCGTCGGCGATTTGCCGGATCTTTTCCCGCGTCTCGCGGCCGATGTCCTGCTGGCCGTTCAGCGCTTTGCTGACGGTGGCCACGGATACGCCGCACTTGCGGGCGATGTCTTTCATGGATACCATGCCGGGCGCCTGCCTTCCTCCTGATACTTAATCGTTTTCGCAATTCAAAAATAGCGCATTTCTTCAAAAAAAGCAAGAAAAGCTTGCGAAAAAATATGACGAAAAATGATTTTTGGCAAACTTGTACATTTTGCAAGCGAAAAACTGTCTCTTTTGCACGCTTAAATTTTTCGTAAACGAACACAAAACGAAAAATACTGTGAAATTTTATAAATTATCCGAAAAATCCCTTGCATTTTTGGATAAAATCCGTTACTTTATTGAGTGCAAGAATAACTTAAACGATTACGATACCGAGAGAGAAGGAGGCTGGCCACATGCAATACGGCCATTTTGATGATGCCCGCCGGGAGTACGTGATTACGACGCCGCAGACGCCGCTGCCCTGGATCAACTATCTGGGCAGTGAGGAATTCTTCGCGCTCTGCTCCAACACGGCCGGCGGCTATGCCTTTTTCCGGGACGCCCGACTGCGCCGCCTGACGCGCTACCGTTATAATAACGCGCCGCTCGACCAGGAGGGCTTTCACCTCTATATCCGCGACGGGGAGACTGTGTGGAACCCGGGCTGGCAGCCCGTTCAGACGCCGCTTGACAGCTACAGCTGCCGCCACGGCCTTGGCTACACGGTCATCCGGGGTGAGAAAAACGCCGTCGCCGTGACGCAGGAGCTGTTTGTGCCGCAGGGCGACAACTGCCTGCTGATGCGCGTCACCGTGAAAAACAACAGCGGGGCGGAAAAGAAGCTGCGCGTGCTTCCTTATCTGGAATTCTGCCTCTGGGACGCGATGGACGACAGCTCCAACTTCCAGCGGAACTACTCGATCGGCGAGGTGGAGGTCATCGGCTCCGCCATCTACCACAAGACCGAGTACCGTGAGCGTCGCGACCACTATGCGGTATTTTGGGCGAACCGGGAACCGGACGGCTTTGATACCTCTCGTGAGGCCTTCCTCGGCGTCTATGGCAGCCCTGCACACCCGGAGGCCGTGTTCGGGGACGGTTGCACGAACAGCGTTGCCCACGGCTGGCAGCCCGTCGCCGCCCAGCAATTTCATATGGTTCTGCAGCCCGGGGAGGAGCGACGGCTGATCTTCGGTCTCGGCTATCTCGAAAACCCGCGGGATGCCAAATGGGAGAGTCCGGGCATCATCAACAAGACCGGCGCAAAGGCCATGATGGCCCGCTATGCCGACGACGCCGCCTTCGACGCGGCGCTTGCCGCGCTGGGCGCGTACTGGGAGGAGCTGCTGGGGGCGTATCAGCTGTCCAGCGGCGAGGAAAAGCTCGACCGCATGGTCAACATCTGGAACCAGTATCAGTGCATGGTGACCTTCAACATGAGCCGCTCAGCCAGCTATTTCGAGAGCGGCATGGGGCGCGGCATGGGCTTTCGGGATTCCTGCCAGGATCTGCTGGGCTTTGTACATATGATTCCCGCGCGGGCGCGCGAGCGCATCCTGGACATTGCCGCCACCCAGTTTCCCGACGGCAGCGCCTATCATCAGTATCAGCCCCTGACCAAGAAGGGCAATCTGGCTGTCGGCAGCGGCTTCAACGATGATCCGCTCTGGCTGATTGCCGGCACGGACGCCTATCTGCGGGAGACCGGCGACTGGAGCATCCTCGACGAGCCGGTGGATTTTGATAACGACCCGGCGCTGGCACAGCCTCTGCTCGAGCATCTGCGCCGCAGCTTCCAATATACCAGAACACACCTCGGACCTCACGGCCTGCCGCTGATCGGCAGAGCCGACTGGAACGACTGCCTGAATCTCAACTGCTTCTCCGAGCATCCGGGAGAGAGCTTCCAGATCACCGGCCCCAGCGAGGGACCCGTGGCCGAGAGCGTGTTTATCGCCGGCATGTTTGTCAAATACGGACGCGCCTGGGCGGAGATCTGCCGCCATCTTGGCCTGACCGCAGAGGCGGAGGAAGCCCTGGCGGACATCGACCGCATGGAGAAAACGGTGCTGAGCGCCGGCTGGGACGGCGCGTGGTTCCGCCGCGCCTACGACGCCTTCGGCCATGTGGTCGGCGGACGGGACTGCGAGGAAGGGCAGATTTTCATCGAGCCGCAGGGCATGTGCGTGATGGCCGGCATCGGAAAGGAAAGCGGCGAGGCGGCGCGCGCCCTGCAGAGCGTGGAGGAGCGCCTGGATACCAAATACGGCATCGTCCTGCTGCAGCCCGCCTATACCCGCTACCATCTGGAGCTCGGCGAAATCAGCAGTTATCCGCCCGGATACAAGGAGAACGCCGGCATCTTCTGCCACAATAATCCCTGGATCGTCTGCGCCGAGGCAGAGCTCGGCCATGGCGAGCGCGCCTTTGAGCTCTACCGCCGCACCGCGCCCGCCTATACGGAGGACATCAGCGAGATCCATCGCACCGAGCCCTATGTGTACAGCCAGATGATCGCCGGCAAGGACGCGCCGAGCTTTGGTGAGGCGAAAAACAGCTGGCTGACCGGCACGGCCGCCTGGACCTTCCTGAGCGTTTCCCAGGCGATCCTCGGCATCAAGCCCACGCTGGACGGCCTGCGCATCGACCCCTGCGTGCCGCCGTTTCTCAAGCACTTTACCGTCGTCCGCCGGTTCCGCGGCGCGGTCTATGAGATCACGGTTGACAATCCCAACGGCGCGGCGCACGGCGTGACCGAGATCACGCTGGACGGCAAAACAATCCAAAGTAGTATTCTCCCCGTGCAGGAAAAGGGCCGGAAGGTTCATGTCCTCGTCCGGATGGGATAAAGAAAACGGACAGGAGGTCACACATGATTTGTGTGACCTCCTGTCCGTTTATTGGCTTTATTGCGGCTTATGCGGCCAGGAGCTTTCGCAGGGCGGCGAGCTTCATGCTGGCGCAGTAGATTTCCATGGCCTTCTCCAGCTGCTCGATGGGGGGCAGGGAGGGCGCCACGCGCATGTTGCTGTCCTTCGGATCCTTGCCGTAGGGGAAGGTTGCGCCGGCGCCGGTGAGCGTCAGGCCGGCCTCCTTGCACAGCTGCCAGGTGGCCTTAGCGATGCCGGGCATCGTGTTCACGCTGACAAAGTAGCCGCCGTTCGGGCGCTGCCACTCGGCGATGCCGAGCGGGGCGATCTCCTTGTCCAGCGCGTCGAGGACGCAGCGAAACTTGGGACCGAGGATAGCCGCGTGCTTCTTCATCAGCGCCAGCAGGCCGTCCTTGTCCTTGAAATAGCGGATATGACGCAGCTGGTTGACCTTGTCGTAGGAGATGATCTGGGCGTTGAGCAGGGTCTTCATGTATTCCATGTTGTGCGTGCTGCAGGCAAAGACGGACACGCCTGCGCCGGGGAAGGTGATCTTGGAGGTGGAGGCAAACTCAAACACCATGTCCTCGTTGCCGTACTTGGCGCACTCGCTCAGAATGTCGGGGAAGGGGACGTAGTCGCCGAAGAACTCGTGGATGCAGTAGGCGTTGTCCCACATCAGCAGGAAATCCTTGGCGGCGGGCTTCATCGAGGCGATGCGGCGGATGGTTTCGGCGCTGTAAATGATGCCGTCGGGGTTGGAGTACTTGGGCACGCACCACATACCCTTGACCTCGGGATCGCGGATCAGCTCCTCGACCACATCCATGTCCGGGCCGGTCGGGGTCATCGGCACGGTAATCATCTGCATGCCGAAGCTCTCCGATACCTTGAAGTGACGGTCATAGCCGGGGGCGGGGCAGAGCCATTTCACCACGTCGAGCTTGGCCCAGGCTTTGTCGCTGTTGACGCGGCCGTGGGTGTAGCACTTGGCGATGGTGTCATACATCAGCTGCAGCGAGGCGCTGCCGCCGATAAAGATGTTCTCCGGCTGTACGCCGAGCACGTCGGCGAAGAGCTTGCGGCAGGAGGGGAGACCCTCAAGGTTGCCGTAGTTGCGTGCGTCGATGCCGTCGCACATGAAGTCACTGTCAGCCTTGAGCACCTCGGTGATGTCGCTGACCATGTCGAGCTGTTCCTTGCCCGGCTTGCCGCGGGCCATATTGAGGGTGAGGTGCTGATCCTTCAGCTCCTGATAGCGCTTCTCCACAAGCTCCAGCTCAGCCTGGAGCTCAGCCTTGGTCATTTCCGCGTATTTCTTCATTGTCCGTTCCTTTCGTTTTCCGCGGCGGTCAGTCGCTGCTGCGCCGCTGTAGTAGTCGCAGGGGTCGAGACAGAAATGCTTTTTCCTTTTGAAGGAAGGGATAAACGCCCGTCCGACAATCATCATAACATAATTGGAAATATTCAGCAATACATGGAAATAAAAACTTTTTTCCGCACAAAAATGCTCTTTTCGCGGGCAGAAGCCTGTGATACAATCAAAGCATCGAAAAAGGCGGTGATTATCTGTGACTTTAACGCTTCCGATGGTTCTGATCGTGGTCGTCGGCGTGCTTCTTGCCTCGTTTGTGGACGGCATCGCGGGCGGCGGCGGGATCATCTCCGTGCCTGCCTATCTGCTGGCAGGCCTTCCGGCGCATCTGGCGCTCGGCACGAACAAGCTCTCCTCCTGCATCGGCACGGCGGTGTCCACCGGACGCTTTGCCCGCGGAGGGTATATTGACTGGAAGCTGGGCATCCCCTCGGTGCTGCTGGCGCTGCTTGGCGCGCATTTCGGCACCCGGCTGCAGCTGGCGCTGGATGAGCGCGTGCTGCAATGGATGCTGCTGATCGTGCTGCCAGTGGTGGCCTTCGTCGTGCTGCGCGAAAAGCGGCTGCCGGAGGAGCGGGGAGAGATCGCGCCGCGGAAACAGACGGCTATCGTGCTGGCCGCCTCACTGATCGTCGGCGCTTACGACGGTTTTTACGGCCCGGGCACCGGCACCTTCCTGATCCTGATCTTCTGCCAGCTCGGCAAGCTCGATCTGCGCACGGCCTCGGGCAACGTCAAGCTCGTCAATCTTGCGAGTAACATCGGCGCGCTCGCGACCTCGCTGATGAACGGCAAGGTTTTTCTCACGCTGGGTCTGATCGGCGCCGTGGCCTCGGTTACGGGACACTATCTCGGCTCCGGCCTCGCCATCCGGGACGGCTCGAAGATCGTCCGCCCGATCATTCTGCTGGTGCTCCTGCTGCTGGCCGTCAAGGTAATCAGCGAACTGTTGTGAAATCCGGCGCTGACACAAGTTCAAAATTTTTTCGTTCGAGTCCCGACGAAAGATATCAAAAACAAATCAGCCCACCTCACGGTGAGCTGATTGTTTTTGGTGACCCGTACGGGACTCGAACCCATGTTACCGCCGTGAAAGGGCGGTGTCTTAACCACTTGACCAACGGGCCAGATATGGCGCGATCTAATGATCGCGCCTCTGGTAGCGGCACCTGGATTCGAACCGGGGACACTTCGGGTATGAACCGAATGCTCTGGCCAACTGAGCTATGCCGCCATGTGCTGCCGAAACAGCATAGGAATTATATCAGCCACAGGCCCAGTTGTCAACAGTTATTTTTGCTTTTTTCGGGGGCTTTTCGGATTATCCAACCAGATAGTCCTGAGGGTCTACTTCGTTTCCGTTTACCTGGATCGAAAAGTGCAGGTGGGAGGGCTGGCCGATTTCGCACAGAGCGGTGTGGCCAACGGTGCCGATCGCCTGACCGGCCTCCACATGCTGACCTTCCGTCACCTCGGGGGAGTCCTCAAGGTTTGCGTAGATCGTTTTGCTGCCGTCGGCGTGACCGATGGTGACGACCGTGCCGAACATGTCGTCCCGGCGGACGCTTTCCACCGTTCCGGCGCAGGAAGCCTGCACCACGGCGCCGAGCTCGGCCAGAATATCAATGCCCTCGTGGCTGCGCCAGTCCTGCATCGTTACGTCGTAAACCAGGCGGTCACCGCTGTGGCCGCGGTCCAGCTCGCCGCTGAGCGGCCAAACATAGACGGGAGCGGCAACTTCGACGGGAGTGCTGTCGATGTTGTCGACGGGTGCGGTCACGTCGGCCGGCCCCTCGTCGGAGACAGCGGGCGCCTCCGACTCGATGTCGGGATCGAACACAGCCGGATTCTCCGGGCGGGCCGGAATAATCACGGTTTCCACACGGCGGCTTTCCTGATTGCTGACACTGGTCTGCAGGGCGTCGTTGCTCATAGTCTCATTCCCGGCCGCCATCATCCAGGCGGAAACGCCGATCACCGCGGCGCACAGGAAAAGGACTATGTAGAAGCCCTTTCCGGAAAGAAAACTCTCCAGCCCTTTGCCGGAGCTGTTGCTGTTCATAAAAAATACCTCCGTTTACGAGAATTGGATTGCAATGCTATTCTTTCCTGTAAACGGAGGCTTTATACATTTTTTTGTTTGAGGCCGTTATCCTCGCTGCTTTTTCAGCCGCATGCTCAGATAGGCCAGAGCAGCAAGCGAAGACAGGGCGGAGAGGCTCCAGGCAAGCAGATTCGAATCATCGCCTGTAGGAGGCCTGTTAGGATCATAGATGTTTTTAAATTCCGTAACACCTTGATTCAGTCCGCTGACCGCGGCAGACAGTTTGCCGTTTCCGTCATCGGTGCGCCGTCGGTCACAGCTTCCAGTCGGAAGCTGAAGGAATCGTCCTGACTCCAGCTTCTGCCGCTGAACTCTTTGGTCACTTCCACAGCCGCGGAGGCTGGATCCGGCGCGTCCAGCGGGGTGTTCTCCACATGGACAGCGACAATGTCCTGATGCTGCACGGTAACAGTTCCGTCCTCGTCAACGACTTCAACGGAAGAGGGGATTGTCACATAGAAGGGATCTGCCGGAGCCTTTACTTTGTTACTGGCTTGCTCGACCACAAGATATGTGCCTTTTTCCAGTGCAAGGAAGGCATAACCGGTGGAATCAGTGGTGAGAGCGCCGGCCAGGTGATCTTCCGTTGCGCACTTGCTGCTTTCTTCTTCAGTAGGTTTTCCGCTGAGTGAGGTGCCTTCCTCATGATCAACGCGATCGACGTCAAAGGTGATACCGGAGATGGGAATCTTGGTTTCTTCCGTTGTCTTGAAGATGCGCAGACCCATGTCGATATCCTTCTCAAAAACGAAAGAGGTTTCGGCGTGGATTCTGGTCTCGCCTTCTCCGATGCCGACCAGGGCCTGAGACTTAATCTTGGCGCCTCCCGCCTTGCCTCGCGGTGAGAACTATGATATAAAAATATTAACAAAAACAGAAATGTGGGGAATAAAGAACAGGAGAAGATCACCATTGAAAAAACGACCTGTTTTCATTGCGCTGACATGCGCCGCCCTGCTGTTGGCGCTGTCTGCTCTCGTGCTCATGCCGCAGGGGGAAAAAAGCCTGACGCTGCAGGATGATACCGAAAACTTCGGTCAACTGCTCACTCACCTCGTGCAGGCCTATGAGAGCCCGTCTGATCGGGATGCGCAGCTCATTAACGCGGATCTGGCGGCGATCCGGGCTGTGAACAACAAGGATTATGCCCTGGCGAAATCAATCGCCGACCACTGGCGCAGTGTCTTTCTGGATCCAGACTATCCGCTCTACATCTACCAGGGGGATGGCACTGCGCCGGAGCTGGCCGAAGCCGGTATTCCCAACAGCCGCAGCCATGCCATTGTCGTGCTCGGCTATGAACTGATGAACGGCGAGATGCAGCCGGAGCTGATGGGGCGCTGCGACGCGGCTGCCGCGGCGGCGAGGGCTTTCCCGGAGACGATTCTGGTCTGCTCAGGAGGCGCTACGGGAGAGAACAATCCGAAGGGGAACACCGAGGCCGGCCTGATGAAAGACTATCTGACCGGGCATTGCGGGATCGACGAGGCACGGATTTACATCGATGAAAAGGCGATGACCACGGCGGAAAATGCTGTGAATACCTTCCAAATCCTGCAGGAGAACGAGGTTCACACGATGACCATCGTGACTTCTGCCTATCATATGCGCTGGGGGCAGGCGGTCTATCATGTGCTGGCGGAGCTGTACCGTGAGCAGCGGGGCTACAGTATTGAAAGTATCGCCAACTTCTGCCTTGACATAGAGCCGTCTGTGGAAGTCTATCAGGCCGGAGACCGCTTCGCCGCCTATCAGATCGCCGGTATTCTGGGGCTTCCGAACGAGGTGATCCGATCTCTTCCGTCGCCGACAGAAAAAGTGCGGGAAGAAACGATAGGCAAGCAGCCGGCGGGAACTGCGGCATGATATAAACACCTATAAGGATTGAGAGAAAAACTGACATGACAGGGAGAATAACAAGAAGAGTCCTCGGCGATCTTCTGCTCGCTGCGTTTACGCTGCTGACTGCGGACGTTGTGATCGTCATGCTGCACAGGATCCGCGTGGTCGTGCTGAAGGCGGATTACCGGAATATCTTTCACCATGAACTCATCCTCTGCGGCGTACTGCTGTTGCTTGCGCTGGATGTCCGGCTCGATCTCTTCGCAAAGCTCAAAAGCGGGGTAGGGAAAGCCATCGGCTGGGGATTGCGCGTCGGAGTGATTCTTCTCTCCGCCGTAATTCTGTTTTTCTGCGGCAGAGTGGTGATCGGCGGACTGATCAGCACGGCGGAGCCTGCCAATTACGCGATTGTGCTCGGCATGGCGCTGCAGGACGGGAAGCCCACGAAGGATCTGATCTCGCGGCTCGATACCGCGCAGCAATACCTCGAAGCTGCGCCGGAGGCGGTTTTGATTCTGACCGGGGGCAACCCTGACGCATCCGGCCGCACCGAGGCGGAGGTCATGCGTCAGCTCCTGGCGAAGCGCGGCGTTGCGGCCGATCAGATGCTGCTGGAGGATCAGGCGGAGACGACGAAGGAAAACTTCAAGAATACGGCGCGAATGCTTCCTTCGAATGATCCTGTTGTACTGATCAGCAGCGATTATCACATGGACAGGGCGGTCGGCACGGCGAAAAGCGCGGGATTTACGCGGGTGCTTCGCCTTCCGGCGCCGTCCGACTTCTTCGCTTACGGCGCCAATATGATGTGGGAAGTCATTCTGGATCTCCATGAATGGATAAAATAAAAGCAAAAGAATCGGCTGTTGAGACGGTCGCGGTTGAAGCTTGCTGCTAGCAGGTTCTTTCTCGCCTCACAGATACACGGGTTACATAACAATGGACAATAGAAGCTGCGACGCAGAGCTTCCTAAAAAACTCCAAAAAAACAAGCAAAGAGAGCCATTTTTTGTCAAACAAATGGAATGGTTTTTATTGACACAGCCTAAGATTTGTAATAAAATAACCATGATGTATTGGGTGTATTGCGCCTGTTGACGAGTTACCCAGATTTTCCCATCCATGCGGAATGTCAACGGAAATTTTCTCCATGGTTTTCACATTCTGCGAAGGATCGGGAACATCCCAATCTTTGTAAACTATTTTTCCTGAAAGGGAGGAATTCGAAGTGAAGCATACCCTGAAGAGAACCCTGTCCTTCCTGCTCGCACTGACGATGGTCCTGTCTCTCGGCCTGCCGGCCTATGCGCTGGACACTGCCGGCAACGAGGGATCCCTGACCGGCGAGCGGCTTCCTGCGGAACGCCCCGACCTGGAGGTCGACGTTCCCTCTGTGCAGCCCGTTGAGGAACCCGTGATCGACGAGCCCGTTACTGAGCCCGTCGAGGAAACTGTAGAGGAGCCCGTCGAGGAACCCACTGAGGAACCCGTTGAGGAGCCCGTCGAGGAACCCGTCGAGGAACCCGTTGAGGAGCCCGTTGAGGAGCCCGTCGAGGAACCTGTCGAGGAACCTGTCGAGGAACCTGTCGAGGAGCCCGTCGAGGAACCCGCGGTCGAGCTCCAGCCGGTCAACGACGGCATCGTCAACCGGCCGGTCGATGGCGACGAGATCATCTCCGTGGACGATTCCATCGGCCTGGAGAAGGGCGAGATCACCGAAAAGGAAGCGATCTACCCCGAGAACGAGTTTACTTATGAGGAAGTCGAGAGCGGCTTTGCCGTCGATGTTTACGCGCCCTTCGGCGCGCTGCCCGAGGGCACGGAGATGCGCGTGAGCCGTCTGGCCGATCTGGCCGCGGTGCAGAGCGCGGTGGACGCAGCAGAGAACATGACCGGCGACGTGCAGCTGGCGGCCGATATCAGCTTCTGGTATGAAGGCGAGGAAATCGAGCCCACCGAGGGCACGAAGCTCCTGGTTCGTATGAGCGCGCCCGAAATTGAGGGCATTGCGGCGCCCGTCGTCATCCACATCCCCGACGGTGAGAACGCCGTGCCCGAGATCGTGGATCAGGTGAACAACTCCGAGGACCTCATTATGCTGAACACCGTCTCCTTCGAGGCGGAGAAGTTCTCCGTGTACGCTGTCATCGATGGCGGCACCGATGATGAAGCCCGCGTTGCTGTCAACTTCTATAATAACCACCTCGAAGGCGACAAACTCATTGCCACTTACTATGTCAAGAACGGCGACCTTCTCCTCGGCAATGGCGAGCGCGATAATACCAAGTCCTATATCGAGGACATCGTGACCGACCCCGGCATTGGCGAGACGCTGGCGAAGGGCTTCCTGTTCCTCGGCTGGACCATTGACGATCCGAACGCGAACACGGCTGTGGAAGGCAAGGACTATGACACCGCTCACTACGGCGCCAACTACACCATCAAGACCCACGCCTATGACATTGACGAGGTCCGTGATTATCTCTCCAAGCTGAATATCACCGAAGGCATGGCTCCTGTCAACGTCTACGCGATGGTCGTCAAGATCTTCGTGGTTACCTATCTTGACAATGGCGGGATCTCGCTTGGCTCGGAAGACGTGCTGCTGGGCCTGAATGAAAGCTCTGCCCCTTATACCATCACCATGGGCTACACGCCGCTGAGCCAGGACGAGAACTTCGAGGGCTGGAACGTGGCGGAAGGCACCGTGGCCAACGCGACGGTTGAGAATGAAGAGGGCGAAACCGTACCTGCAACCGCCCCATATGCAGTCGGCACCACGATGACGATCTCCGGTGACGTGACCTTCTCCGTCAACGCGCCGAGGGGCCACTGGCTGGTCTTTGAGGAAGTGCAGAAGGGTGCCACCTATAACGCCCCTGTCTTCGTCCACGAGGGCCAGGTGGCCAATGATTATCGCCCCGACAAGTCTCTGCCGGCGAATATGAAGTGCACCGGCTATACCTTCGTGGATTGGTATGAAGCCCAGACGGATGAAAACGGCGTTCCTCTGAAGGATGAGAACAACAATGTCATTCTGAAGACCACCCCCTTCGACTGGAACACGGTCATCGATAAGCGTACGGTGCTGTACGCCAAATGGAATGTGGCGGCCACGGCGACCTACACGGTCATCGTCTGGAAGCAGTCCGTCGTTGATGACAAAAATGCGGCCGACGCCGATAAGACCTACGACTTCGGGCTCTCCGTTCAGCTGAGCGACGCACCGGATACCAAGGTGGTAGATCTGATAGCCACTGATCTTGCGCCCTACCTGGGCAAGGACGGCGACAGCATTGGTGACGTTAGTCTGTTCGGCTTCAAGCAGAATACGACGCAGGTCGCCAAAGCAAACAGCGGCAACAAGACCATCAAAGTAGACAATGAGGTTACCGGCATTGTGGCCAGCAGCGAAAAAATCGCGGCCAACGGTACTACGGTCATCAACATCTACTACGACCGCGAGCTGGTGACCTATGATTTCCAGGTTGAAGGATATTATTATAATTACACAACGTATTATTATGGCAGCTATGGACTCGTAGACGGTGTGTATGTTTATCTAGGTTCATCTGGTAGTTCTCGGTATTATTTAACCTATGAAGATGGTACACCTGTCCCTGCGGATACTACCGTTTATTATAGAAGTAACTATAGCTATAGTTGGAGCTCTAGTACACAACCTCCATATTATTCTAATTATATCTATGAAGATGTTAACGACAACAGATTAGTGTGGAAGCAGTATACTGGGGATCGGTATAGCCGTAGCCAAAGTTATGGGTGGCATAACATACAAACTATGACCGGTTTGTATGGCCAGAAACTTTCTAAATATAACTACACATGGCCGACAGATTATAGGTGGTATATTGGTCCGAACACGACCAGCTTTATAAGTATCGTGGAGATGTTCACCCGGAGTCAAAACGAGAATCCGTCATCTCCATTCAATATGATCTGGTACGGCAAAAGTACCGAATCAGGTGCCACGATTTATCATTACCTGCAAAATACTGATGAATCCTGGCCTGATTCTGCAACGCATACTGTACCAACGGGAATTGGTAGCGGAATGACTTTCCGCGACTTCGCCGGCTTCAAACCGAAAGAGTTCCGGGTAAAATTGCCGAGCGGAGTTACGCAGTATAGGATCGTAACTGCAATCAATTCGGGCACTTATACGTACGGCGACACCAAAACCTCAACAAACGGCTGGACAGAATGGCTGGATGACAGCGTTTCCGTTGAGATCAAGAACGGAAATACAACTTATCATACCAGTTATATTTATCAGAAGCCTGTTGCGGCGTCGGGCGGCATTGAGTTCCGCTATGAGCGCGAAACCTATATCCTGAACTTCATGGTCGGCAAGTTCGTCAACGGCAAGAAGGAAGAAATGCCCACCAATGCTGTGGCCGGTCTGCCCAAGACAGTGACCGACATCGCCTATGAGGCTTCTCTGGCCTCCTACGCCAAGGGCGGCGCCGATTACTTCGATCCGTTCACCAACACGGCCAATGAGCAGCTCGCCGAGCAGTACGTCTTCGACGGCTGGTATGTGGATGACGCCTGCACGCAGAAATTCGACTTTGCAAAAGCCACCATGCCCCTCGACGGCGTGACCGTCTATGGCAAGTGGATCCAGAAGCAGTACCGTGTGTTCCTCCATCCGAACGCCACGAGGCCCGACGGCACAGATGACCCTGCTCTTGACTGGGGCTCCGACAGCCAGAGCCTGAACTTCCGCATTGATTACGGCGGAACGCTCAGCGCGCCGACGCCTCGACGTGAGGCCAGCGGTTATGAATTCATCGGCTGGTACACCGACGAAGCCTGCAAAAACGCGTTTAACCTTGAAACCAAAATGACTGACGACACGGTCACGACCCCCTATGCGAAGACCGAGTTCACCGATCCGCTCGACAAGTTCGGCAATGTGGAAGAAGGTAAGACCGGCTACAACTCCGATATCACCGGCTACAACGGCGGCGACCGTTTCTGGATCACCACGAAGCTGGATCTGTACGGCAAGTGGGGCGCTATCCTGGCCGGCGCTCAGGGCATTATGATCAAGTACGACGCCAACGGCGGCAGCGGTACCCCGGATGACAGCAGATACTACAAGGATAACGTCGACGCGGTCGCCCAGGCTGCCACAACGCCTCCCGCACCGACCGAGCAGGATCCCACTGAAAAGCAGTTCCTTTACTGGGTCATGCAGAAGTGGGTCGGAGATGCGGAGACCGGTTCCTATCAGGATATTCCCGGCTCCAAGATTTATCCGGGCGATGCGTTCACCGTGCTGAAGTCCAACGCCAAGATCGTTGTAACTGAATATGACGAGAACGACAGCACAAAGATCAAGACTGCTACGTACACGGTGCAGCTGCGTGCCGAATACGGCCAGAAGAAAGCTCCCACCGACACGCACATCAATTTCTATGCCAATATCGGCAATGGCACTATCGGAGAAGGTGCTGTTGAAAGTCACATTGGTTTGCAGGTCAATGAAGCGATCCTGATTCCGACGGTCGAGACCTACAACCCCGTTGAAATCGATCACTCCGATGACACAGCCAACAGAGCTACCAACGAAAACGAAGAGGCTCTCGGCCTGCACAACAACGGCCAGGTCTTCCTTGGCTGGGCAAAGCTGGAAGAAAGAGCAGACGGCAAGACTTACAGCTATGTAACCGGCAATGTAATTTCGGATACCACAACCCTGACTGAAGCTGACCTGTGGCTCAAGTGGGTAGAAGCTACAGACACTTTGCCGGCACATTACGAGTACAATACCTCCAGCGTCACAAAGGTTGCAGCAGACGAAGCCAGCCCCTACCAGGATCTGTACGCGGTATGGCAGCGCGCCTTCTATGTGTACCACACCTCCACCGGTAAGGTCGAGCGCGTGCTTCTCACCAATGATGTTGATACGGTTAACCTCATCGAGTTGGTTGACACGGCTAATTGCCTGTATGGCGGCTATTACAAGGGTTACTCCCTCGCTTCCGATACTTTCAAAGCTGACGCCAATGATCTGCAGTGGACGACTCCGAGCGAAGTCACCAGTTTCGTAACGGGCAGTACCACCTTTAGTACCCTTGCTGGAAAGAACCTTGTCAAAACTGCAACAGATAGCGGCACAACGTATACTACAACGGCTGCCATCACGAATGCTGAATGGACAGATGCTTTTGAAACCCGCGGTGACCAGGTGAATCCCACAGCTGATGCCTTGAATCTTCAGAAAGGCGAAGCGCTGGTGTACTATATCAAGGAAGTTCCCATTGAGAGCTACCTGCGTCCGAACATTAAGTACACCTACAGCCATGGCACCAGAGCGATCGGTACCATTTGGGTCGTCTCCGGTGTTGATGATGATTCCTACACCAAGGCCGGATTTATAATTGGTGATCAGACTTATGAGTTCGACAAATCCGGTTTCCAGAATCAGATCATCTTCCACCCGGTCAATGCGAATGAAGACGGCGCCCAGGACATCACCTGCACCTATGAGAATCAGTTCAAGAAATACGGTATTACAAATGGTAAGCTGTATTATCTGTGCGTCTTCAATAATTCCGCAGCAGATTCCACCGGTCAGACTGGCGAAGATGTCAATATTCTGACGAATAATGCGCTGGTGTCTCAGTATTGGGTCACGCCTGACGGCGCTACTGTCACTGGTAAGTATGCGCGCGCATATCAGGGTATTGAATCCAAAGACAATTTGAAGCCGGTGCCATACGGCGACGGTGACAACGCTAAATTGGGCTTTAATCCCGTTGGCTCCACGATTACCTTCCCTGAAGGCTGAGAAATAGAGGTGAATGAAAATGAATAGAAAAAGTTTTTCGGTTCCTCTTGTCTTCTTGGCGGAAGCCACGTCTGATCCTGTCCCCGGCGGCTACAGTGGCGGCGGCGGCGATGAATGGAACAAACTCAAACCCATCCCGATGAGCTTCGGCGAGTGGGCGCAGAGCCGTTGGTGCGCGGACTACGACAACAGCGGCAACGTGACCGCTGACGACTACGCCAGATGGTGGGCTCAGTGCGGCCTCGGCTCCGAAAACTGGGTACAGTTCAACCCCGACGTCGCCTGGAACGACGAATGGACCAAGTAATCCAACCATAATGCAATGAGAAATAGCGTGGGGGCTTCTCCACGCTATTTCCTTTCAGAGGGAATCTATGGAAAAAGTATATGAGGCGGAATATGCGGGCCATCCCGTTCGTTTCGCCTTCCTGGAGCCGCAGACGCGGAAGCATTTCAAATTCTGGCTCAAGCCCGTCGAGGGTGAGTACTATGATATCAAGGCCACGCCCGAGCTCGTTAAACACGTCCTCGCACATATGCCGGAGGAAAACCCCGAATACTACGCTGAATACAAAGCTCTGATCGGGCCAACCAGTGCGTTCCTGCTGCGCTTTCGCTGCTGCATTTTTCATGCAGTAGCGTTCCTCTGGCAAGGCAAAGCCTGGCTGTTGACTGCCCCAAGCGGAACGGGAAAATCTACGCAGTTTATGAATTGGCGTCGCCTTCACCCCGCCGAAATCACGATGATCTGCGGAGATATGCCGGTGTTGGAACTGCGGGAGGACGACTCCGTCTGGGTGCACTCCAGTAACTGGAACGGTAAGGAGGGCATCGGCAGCAAGACAAGCGCACCGCTCGGTGGCGTAATTCTTTTGGAGCAGGGAAAGGTGAACCAGATTACCCCACTTTCAGCACATGAGGCCGTCCCGGCATTATTGTGCCAATTTGCTGTGAGTTATGACACTGAGGAGCAGATCCTCACGGTCTGCGGCATGCTGGATCGGATGCTGAGCAGTTATCCCGCCTGGAAGATGGTTAATTTAGGCGACAATGACTCGACAGAGCTGCTGCGGAGCACGATTGGAGGATCGAATGGAACGGTATAAGACAAGAGACGGTGTTGTGCTGACCACGGTCTGCGGCGAAATTCTGCTGGTGGCAGCCAGTGCCCTGAGGGAACTTTGCCCCTTCGTCACCGTCGTAAATGACAGCTCCGCTTTTCTCTGGCAGCGACTAAAGATGGGCGCGACACTTGAGGAACTGGAGCAGGCGGTCAAAGATGAATACGAGATAGACGATCCGGCTATGGTCGAGGGCGTCATCAAGGATTTTGTGAACCAGATGCTTGAGCTTCACTATCTGGTTGAGGATGAGCAAGGAGAAGGGCATGAAGAATAGAACGATATGGATCATTGCGCTGTGTGTGCTCTTGCTGTTGGGGATTGTTGCCTTGGCTACGGCTAACAGAGCGACCCCGGGTACTGATTTGCTGGAAGAACGGCCGACGGTGAGCGATACTGAGCAAACAGCTGCAGAACTTGAGTCTGTAAAGCCGGAAGGTGAAGTCCCCATCGATACCGACCCGGCAAAGGCAACGGAGTCCCCGACTGGTGAAGTACCCGTGGAGAGCAAACCCGCACAGCCAGAGGCGTCATCCGGAGAAGCCCCCGTTGAAAGTGAGCCGGCGCAGCAAGATCAGGATCAGACCGCGCCGCAGAATACGGAGGCCCCGAGTGGAGAAGCGCCTTCCGAAAGCGTCGACCCATCTCAGACGACTGAGGAGGAGACGGAGGACGGCGTTGTGATTACCATTCCCGACGGCATGGGCATTGGCGAACTGTAAGGGTATGGACGAAGCAAAAAAGCTGTTGCTGCATGTACTGCGCGATGCGATACGCGGAGAGAACGCCAATCCGTCAGCGATTCCGATGGAAATGCGCTGGGAGCTCTATCAGCTTGCTATGGAACACCATGTGCTTCCGCTGGTGACGGACGCACTGCATGTTGAGAGCACTGATAAAAGGAAAAAGCTTGGCGTTGAGGAGCAGGCAAAGCAGCTTGTCATTGCACAGGCACAGCATACGGCGGACTTCCTGCTGCTGTTGAAAGATCTGGAACAGCATGGTCTGCGGCCGCTTGTAGTAAAGGGGATCGTCTGCCGAAATTGTTATCCCGAGCCGGAGTTGCGCCCTTCGGTGGACGAGGACCTGCTGATCCGTCCGGAGGAATACGCTGCATATCGTACGGCTCTTGAAGCAGCGGGATTTCAGACCGATGACACCAGTGACGGAGAGAACTATGAGGTCTCTTTCCTCCATCCGGGCAGCCATCTCTGTGTCGAGATCCACACTTGTCTGTTTCCTGCTGAGTCGGAGGCTTACGGCGACTGCGCCCGTTACTTTGACGGCGCGATGGACCGGGCGGTTGAGCGAGAAATCGAAGGAATGACCCTCAAAACGCTTGCACCGACGGATCATCTGCTCTTTCTGCTCTGTCATGCGTACAAGCATTTCCTGCACGGCGGCGTTGGCATCCGACAGCTCTGCGACATGGCGCTGATGGCGGAGAAAGACGGAGATCGGATCGACTGGCCTTATATTCGCAGCGCTTGCGATGAACTGCATATCGCTGTATTTTCAGCGGCGATGCTTCGCATTTGCGACAAGCAGCTCGGCTTTGCAATGCCGGAAGTTTTTGCAGACATTGCAGTAGATGAAAGCGATTTGCTGAAGGATATTCTCAGCGGCGGACTCTATGGGGTCGAGGACATCGACCGGGCACACAGCAGCACGATGACGCTGGAGGCGGTGTCGGCTGCCCGCAGCGGGCGAAAACGCAAGGGCGCGCTGCACTCGGTGTTTTTGCCGCTGGACGCGATGCGTGGCCATTTCCCGTATCTCCGGCGGTACCCATGGCTGCTGTCGGTGGCATGGGCGCAGCGAATCTGTCGCTATCTTGCGCGGAAGAGCCACCCGGATCCCGTCAGCCCTGCCAGAAGCCTCCAGATCGCCCGTGAGCGCATTGCTCTGTTGGCGGAGTACAAGTTGATCGATCAATTATGACGAAAGACCTCCCTTGCTTGGGAGGTCTTTTCTCGTATTTTTCGCAGTAGAAAAAAGGAAAATTTAGTATAAATAACTAAGTTTGAAATGCCGGTTTTGGTTGCATTTTCAGTAAGCTGAATGTATAATAACATATTGGATTGATAGATCAAAATGGGTGACGTATGCGGAGAAGCGGCATGGAAAAACCGAACGATGAAAACAAAGCGCTGTTTCAGTCGCTGCATATCCTGAAAACCCGCTGGAAGAATGGCACCTTCGGTGAAATCCTCGACGACTGGCGCTGGATCTTCGGCTACAGCAGGCGCTATAAGCTCGCCATTGTGTTCTATACGCTGCTCGGCGTTTTCAGCACGACGCTTGGCCTTGTCGCGAGCGTTGCGAGCAAGTATGTCATCGATATCATCACAGGCTATGAAACCAGCAAACTCGGCGCGATGATCGCCATCATGCTGGGCAGCGCGCTATTCAGCCTGGCCTTTTCCAATCTCATCAACCGCATTTCCACCAAGCTCAGCATTGACATCAACAACGACATCCAGGCCGACATTTTCGATCAGATCATCGACGTTGATTGGAAGGCAATCAATGCCTACAGCAGTGGCGACCTGCTCAACCGCTTCAACAGCGACGTCGGCACGGTCAGCAAAAACGCCATCAGCTGGCTGCCGTCGATCATCATCGCGGTCTACAACTTCATCGTCACCTTCGCGCTGATCTGGCATTACAATCGGGTCATGTCCCTGCTGGCCTTCGCCAGCGCGCCGATCCTGCTGCTGATGAGCAAGTATTTCATCAAAAAGCAGCGGGAATACGCGCGGCAGGTCAAGGAAACCGGCAGTGAGATGATGGGCTTCGAGGTCGAGACCTTTTACAACTTCGACACCATCAAGTCCTTCGGCGTGATGGAAAATTACGGACGCAAGCTGCGTGCCTGGCAGCGGCGCCTGAAATCCATCACCCTCGACTATAATCTCTTCACGATCAAGACTAATGTCTTTATGTCGATCCTTGGCATGATCGTGCAGTACGCGGCCTTCGGTTACAGCCTGTTTCTGCTCTGGTCGCACCAGATCACCTACGGCACGATGACGCTGTTTCTCGAGCAGCGCGGCCGCCTCTCCAGCGCCTTCAACAGCGTGGTGGGCATCATTCCGTCCTTCCTGACAAGCTCCGTCTCCGCACACCGTATCCGCGAGCTCATTGAGCTGCCGCGTGAGCGGCACCTGTCGGAGAGTGAGGGACTCAAGGAACTGGCCGACCGCGGCTTTGAGGTGAACATGCGCGACCTCAGCTTTGCCTATGTGGACGGAAAGAAGGTCATTGTCGACTCGGCGTTCCGCGCCTGCCCGGGAGAGATCGTCGCGCTGGTCGGGCCTTCCGGCGAGGGCAAGACGACAATGATCCGGCTGATGCTCGGACTCATCCGCCCTGACGAGGGGAAAGCCTTTCTGCGTGCTGCCGATGGCAGTGAAGTGGAGATGAACGCGGACAGCCGCGGCCTCTTCTCCTATGTGCCGCAGGGCAACACGATCCTCTCCGGCACCGTGGCGGAGAACCTGCGTCTCGTAAAAGAGAACGCCAGCGACGAGGAGCTTGAGGAAGCGCTGAAAACCGCCTGCGCCTGGGACTTCGTCTCGAAGCTGCCGGACGGCATGAATACCCGGGTAGGGGAGCGCGGCCGGGGTTTTTCCGAAGGCCAGGCCCAGCGCATCGCCATCGCCCGCGCCGTGCTGCGCGACGCACCGATCCTGCTGCTCGACGAGGCCACCTCGGCGCTCGACGTGGCGACCGAACGGCAGGTGCTGCGCAACATCATCCGTCAGCGGCCGAATAAAACCTGCATCGTGACGACCCACCGCCCTACTGTGCTGAACCTGTGCCAGCGGGTATACCGCGTGATGGACAAGCGCGTGACCGAGCTGAGCGAAGAGGAGTCCAGCCGCATGGCGATGGACTTTTGACAAGGAGACCCCGCGCATGATCGATATTCACAGCCATGTTCTCCCGGGTATCGACGACGGGTCGGTGGACATGGATATGAGCCTGGAGATGCTCGCGATGGCGGCGGAGAGCGGCGTTCACACGATCGTTGCCACACCCCACTGCAACATCCCCGGAGAATATGATAATTACCGCTCGGCGGAGTTGGAGGAGCTCTTTCAGGAGCTTCGCTACGAGGCTGAGCGGGATGAGATCCCCGTTTGCCTCTGCCGCGGCATGGAGATTTACGCGACGCCCGAGCTGCCTGCACTGCTGCGCGAAAAGCGCGTCTGGACGCTCAACGGCGGTCCGTATTTCCTGATGGAGTTTTCCTTTGGTGAAAACCCGGACTTTTGCTGGGAGATTCTGCGGCAATGCGTCGACCTCGGATATCGGCCGATCATCGCGCACCCTGAACGCTACTACTTCCTGCAGGACGACCCGGCACTTGCCTACGAGTGGTGCACCGCGGGCTTCGGTCTGCAGCTCAACAAAGGCAGCCTCCTCGGCCGCTTCGGGCCGGAGGTGCGCACTACGGCGGAACTGCTGCTGCGCCACGGTCTTGCTGCCTGTGTCGCGAGCGATGCCCATCGCCCCTTCGCGCGCAGCACCCACATGGCTGAGGTGCGGGCGTATTTGGACGAATATTTCGGCGAGGATTACCGCCGGCTGTTGCTGGAGGAAAATCCGGCCCGCATCCTGAACGGACGGGCGCTTCTCGGCTATGAGCCGATTCCCATTGATTGAATATATACACGAAGAGGAACAAGGTATGAGCATTAAGACTTTCAGAACCATCATTACGGCGTTTTTCCTGTGCGTCTTTGTCGTCTTCGCCGTCTATCGGGTGAGGATGTTCATGACTTCTGATAACAAGGCGCCGGTGATTACCGCCGAGTCGGATGTGATGAAAGCCAGCGTTTCGGTCACGGACGAGGAGCTGCTGGCCGGAATGCGCGCGGATGATAATGTTGACGGGGATGTGACCGATTCGCTGGTCGTCGCTTCCAAGTCCAAATTCATTAAAAAGGGGACCCTCCGTGTCAACTACGCGGCCTTTGACAAGAGCAACAACGTCGGCGTATATACAAGGGAACTGACTTATACCGACTATGAGTCGCCGAAATTCCGGATCACGCGTCCGCTGCGCGTGATGGCCGGCGATTCGCGGCAGAATGTTGTCGAGTTTATCCGTGCCAATGACTGTCTCGACGGCGAGATCACCCAGCAGATCATGTACACGCTGGGCGAGAGAAAAATGGTCAGCGACAAGGCCAGCGTCCAGACGCTGAATCTCCAGGTCACCAACAGCGCCGGCGATACCTCTCTGCTGGAGCTTGAGATCAGCTATGACGACTATGATACCTATTATACACAGGCACCGCTGCTGAGTGACTATCTGATCTATACAAAGGTCGGAGAGACGCCGAACTATCGCGGTCTGTTGGCGGGCATCTGGGTCGGCGGCATGACCCATCCCTTCGCTGAGACCAATTTTGAGCCGTCCGACGTCAAGGTGAACAGCAAAATCGTGGACATTTATCGTCCGGGCATGTATACGGTGTATTATGTGCTCAACAAAACGAACCCGAACGGAAGCCATGAAACGCTTGGCACGGCCAGGCTGATCGTGATTGTGGAGGAATAAGGCATGGAAGAGAAAACTGGTTTTACCGCTTTTTCGGATCAGCTTGACCTCTACAGCCTGATCCGCGACGTAGTCAAGAACATCGCCTTTATTCTGCTGGCGGCGCTTGCCGCCGCCATGATCGCAGATGTCGTTGTACGCGATAATTATCAAAACTCTTATTCTACCACCGCGACCTTCGTTGTCACCAGCAAAAACTCCAGCAACTATGCTTTCAGCAATTTGAACGCGGCTTCTGCCATGGCCGACAGCTACAGCAATATCCTCAACAGCAACCTCCTGCGCAAAAAAGTCTGCCAGGATCTGAATGTCCCCAGCTTCGACGCCCAGGCGAGTTCCCGCGTTGTCTCCGGAACCAACCTGATGACTTTGCGCGTCACCTCCAGTACACCCCAGAAGGCTTACATGACCATTCGTTCCATCATGCGCACGATCAACAGTCTGACTGGTTACGTCTCGGACAACATGGTCATGGAGGTGCTCCAGGAGCCGCAGGTTCCGACGAGCCCGGATTCCTCTGTCTCTGTCAAGCGGCAAACGCGGCGCGCCTTCCTCATTGCCGCCGCCCTCAGCACCGCCGGCTTCCTCTATCTGTCCTACATGCGCGACACCGTCAAGGGCGAGGACGAAATGAAGGACAAGCTGGATGCGGACTCTCTGGGCGCGCTGTATCACGATCCGAGCTATCACTCCGTGAGCGACTTTTTCCGCCGCGCCAAGAGCAAGCATCTGGTCTCTGATCTTAACGCACGCTTTGAATATGTGGAACGCAACAAAAAGATCGCCACAATGATCTCCGGCATTGCGCGGAAAAAGGGCGCCAAGACGATCCTGGTCACCAGCGTGCGCGAGCACGAGGGCAAATCCACCTTCTCGGCAAACCTTGCCCTGACGCTCGCCCGGCAATCCGCCTCGGTGCTCCTGATTGACGGCGATATGCGCCGCCCGACGCTCAACAAGCTGTTCCTGAAGCCGGGCGAAAAGCTGGAGGCCTGCCTGGGCGATATGCTGCAAGGTAAGGCCAGCATGACAAACGTCATATACAACGATAAAGATCACGGCATTGATCTGCTGCTTAACGACAAAGACTACCCGAATTCCACCGATATCGTTTCTTCTCATTATATGGAACGACTGGTGGAGGTGGCCTCCAAAAGCTTTGACTATATCGTCATCGACTCGCCTCCCATGTCCATTATGGCGGACGCCGAGGTGCTGGCGAGCCTGGCGGATCTGAGCCTGCTGGTTGTCGGCTACGATACGGTGCCGACGCCGGAGATCAACGACGCCATCGACTCTCTGCGCGACTGTCGGGCGGAATTCATCGGCTGCGTGCTCAACAACGTTCACACGCTGCCCGGCGCTCACCGTACCGTCGGCGGCTACGGCGGTTACGGCAGATACAGCCGTTACAGCAAGTATTCGCACTATCAGCGCTACGGGAAATACGGCGGCTACGGCCACTACGGCGACGGCTCCAAGTAATGCAAATCGGGAAGGACACAGGCATGAACGAAAACGCTACAAATACTGCGGTGAAACCCGAGAACGCAGACAGCATCGAGCTGACCTCTCTTGCCAGAGACATGCTGCACCGGCTCAAACGCTTCTGGTGGGTGATTGTCCTCTTAACGGCTCTCGTTGCCTTTCTCTTCTATTACCATTCCAGCACCTCCTATACGGCCCGCTATGTTGCGGAGGCCACGGTCTCTGTGGAAATCGTCAACGGCGGCCAGTATGCCAACCAGAACACCGCCGAGCAGATGGGCAAGGTTTTCCCCTATATTCTGACCAGCGGCGCCCTCTCCGATGTCATTGCCAACGACCTTGGTACGACAGATGTGCCCGGTACGATCCAGGTTACCAGCATTCGCGGCACGAACCTGCTGACGATTGACGTCACCGCCAGCGACCCCGAAATGGCGTACAACATCCTGCAGTCGGTGCTGAAAAACTACCCGGAGGTTGCCAAGTTCGTCGTCGGTCAGACAAATCTGACAATGGTTGACGACAGCGGCATTCCCAGCGATACCGGTCGCAGCTCGGTGCTGCGCGGCTCGCTGCGTCGCGGCGCGCTGATTGGTTTTGCGCTCGGCGTCCTTCTGCTTTTGGCTTACACGCTCAATACCCGCACCATCCGCGGCGAGGCGGAGCTGCGAGCGCTGCTGAACATTCCCTGCTTCGGCTCTCTGCCGCTGGTCCGGCGCAAGCGCCGCACCCAGGTCATCAACAGCGAGATCAATATGCTCTTTGACCGCAACTGCGAGGATTATATCGAGGCCATGCGTTTGATCCGCACCCGCCTGGAGCGCCAGCTCGGCAATAAAAAGGTCATCATGGTCACAAGCTCCATCCCCGGCGAGGGCAAGTCCACGGTCGCGGCAAACCTCGCGATCTCCTTTGCTCAGAAGGGGAAGAAGGTCATCCTCGTCGACTGCGACCTGCGCAATCCCTCGCAGGGCAGCATTTTCAACCTCGCGGGAGGCTATCCCGGTCTGGCTTCCATCCTCAAGGGTGAATCCAAGCTGGAGGATTCTCTCGTCGAAGTGACCCACAATGATGCTCCGATCGGCCTTACCGTTCTCTCCGGCGGCGACAAGCAGACGCGCTCGGTCGAGATCATGGGCAGCGATGAAATGGGCGAGCTGCTCGAAAACCTCAGTGCCCGGGCCGATCTCGTCATCCTCGACACGCCGCCCTCCGCAATGCTGGTCGACGCGATGATCCTGGCCCGCCATGCAGACGGTGTGGTCTACGTCGTCATGAACGACTATGCCAAGCGCCGCTTCATCTACAAGGGCATTGAGGAACTGACCGAAAACTCCGTGCCGGTGCTCGGATGCCTGCTCAACGGCGCGCACGGCCGCCTCGGCCGCTACGGCTATTACGGCCACTACGGCCACTATGGCCGCTACGGTTACGGATACGGCTACAGCAGCAAGAACTACAAGAGCAAAACGAGCGAGAAAGACAAGACCTGAGCGACCCACAGACCTGCGAAGTCGAATAATCATCCAATGAAAAAACTACTCTGGATTCGTATTCTTCTGATTCTCGCCGTGCTGGTGTTTCTGCTGGTAGCGCTCTGCGCGTTTTCCGCATATCAGTCCGCGCACACGCTCATTGTGACAAACTATGAGCTGTCCGCTCCCATCCAAAACCCGCTGCGTATCGTTCAGCTGACCGATCTGCATTGTCGCTCTTTTGGGGAGGGCAATCAGGAACTGCTTGACATCATCCGCGGACTGAATCCGGATCTCATTCTGATGACCGGTGACATGGTCAATGGTGGGGAAGAAGAAATCGACGTGGTTCTGCGCTTGATCGAGCAGCTGAAGGAACACTCTCCCGTCTATTTCGGATACGGCAACCATGAGACGGATTGGGAGAAACGCTTCGGCCCGCTGCGCCCCGCGCTGGAGGAAGCCGGCGCCATCGTCCTGAATACAGAGTATCTGGATGTTGAATACTGCGGAAACGCGCTGCGCGTCGGCGGCTACGCCGGATACTACCGCGCGCCGGTTATGACGACGAGCGACCGGGAACAGCGCGCGTACGAACTGCGGTTTGCCGATGAGTTTGAAGCCACTGAACGCTATACCATCCTCTTAAGCCACGTTCCCACGGCCTGGCTCGACTGGGAGCATCGCGATGATTATTTCGTCGACCTGGCCTTCTGCGGCCACTATCACGGCGGCCAAATCCGGCTGCCGCTGATCGGCGGCCTGATTGCCCCGAATATCGGGTATTTTCCGCCCTATACCAAAGGCCTTTACATAGGCAAAACCGCCGCGGTCGTGCTGTCGGCCGGCCTCGGATCGGAGCAAAAGTTCCCTCGCATCAATAATCCCGGCGAGATCGTCTGCCTGGACCTTCTCCCACTGTCATAAGAGGTGGAAGCCAATGTACAAAAACGGGGTCAAGCGTGTGCTTGACTGTGTGATCGCCGCGCTGCTGCTGCTCGTGGGGGCGATCCCAATGGGGCTGATCGCGCTCGCGGTCAAGATTGACTCTCCCGGACCGGCTCTCTTCCGGC
The DNA here is from genome assembly GCA_902801295.1 of Oscillospiraceae bacterium. Classification (GTDB taxonomy): domain Bacteria; phylum Bacillota; class Clostridia; order Oscillospirales; family Oscillospiraceae; genus Limivicinus. The sequence continues at coordinate 49,086 of CADCHN010000004.1, forward strand.
AAAAGCGCATCGGCAAAGACGGCAGGATCTTTGAAATGCTGAAGTTTCGCAGCATGTGTCTCAACGCCGAGCACACTGGCAGCGGCGTCTACTCCGAGAAGGGCGACCGCCGCGTGACGCGTGTTGGAAGATTCCTCCGCGCCACCAGTCTGGACGAGCTGCCCCAGGCCATCAACATCCTGCGCGGCGATATGTCGCTGATCGGGCCGCGGCCTCCGCTGACCTATCACCCCTGGCCCTATGAACAATATACCGCCGAGCAGAGACGAATGTTTGAGGTGCGTCCCGGCCTCACCGGGTGGGCGCAGATCAACGGCCGCAAGGGCGTGGAATGGCACAAACGCATCGAACTGAACATCTGGTACGTCGATCATGTGTCGTTTCTGCTCGATCTCAAGATTTTCTTTTTGACTATTTTTAAAGTCCTCCGCAATGAGGACAATGTGAACCAGGGCGTAACATTGAAAGAATAAAAGGAAGATGTCAACATGGCTTTGAAGATGATGTACATCACGCGCAACCCGGACGTCGCCCGTATTGCCGAGGAGGCAGGCGTCGACCGCATCTGGGTGGATCTTGAATATATCGGAAAGGCCGAGCGGCAGGTCGGTATCGACTCCGTACAGTCGCACCACAGCATTGAGGATATCAGGACGATCCGTGCTGTCGTCAGCCGATCGGAGCTTCTGGTACGGGTCAATCCCATTCATGAGGCCACCGCGGACTACGGCGATTCCCGGTCCGAGATCGAGGATGCCATCGCCGCCGGCGCGGATCTGCTGATGCTGCCGTATTTCAAAACCGTCGCGGAGGTTGAGACCTTTTTGCGCATTGTCGACGGCCGCGTCAAGACCGTCCTGCTGCTCGAGACGCCGGAGGCTGTTGAACTGGTCGATGAGATTCTGCGTCTGCCCGGAATTGACGAGATCCACATCGGACTCAATGATCTGAGCCTGGGTTACAAGCTTCCGTTCATGTTTGAGCTGCTGGCCAACGGCACGGTCGAACGCCTGTGCCTCAAGTTCCGTGAGGCGGGCATTCCCTACGGCTTTGGCGGCATCGCCTCACTCGGCAAGGGCTTGCTCCCGGCAGAGGACGTCATTCGCGAGCATTATCGGCTTGGCTCGACCCGCGTGATTCTGTCCCGCAGCTTCTGCAACGCCATGAATATCAAGGATGTTGACGAAGTGCGGCGCGTGTTCCTTGAGGGCATCCGAAAGATTCGCGCCTATGAGCAGGAATGCGAGCGGCACGCCGCCTTCTTCTGGGACAACCGGAGAGAGGCGGTATCCGTGATCCGCGCCGTCAGTGAGCGGCTTGCTAAAGAGAGGAAAGTATGAACCTGCTGATCGGCGGCTCCTGGCAGGGAGCGAAAGACTATCTGGACGAGATCCGCGCCATGGGGCACGAGGTTGTTTTCCTGCAGCAGGAACGCGATCCCGTCCCGGTCGATCCCAGTTGGGTGGAGGGCGTGATCGGCAACGGCTTTTTCCTCTACCATCCGATCAATGATTATGTAAACCTGAAATACATTCAGGTTATCAGCGCCGGTCTGGACCGCGTCCCGGTGGACGAGGTTCGGCGGCGCGGCATCACGCTGAAGAATGCCCGCGGCGTTTACAGCGGCCCGATGTCGGAGCACGCCGTCTGGGCGGTGCTGACGCTCTATCGGCAAAAGGCGTATTTCATGGAGAACCAGGCGAAGCACGTCTGGAACAAGCTCCGGATGATTCCGGAGCTTGGCGGAAAGACCGTGTGCGTCCTCGGCTGCGGCAGCGTTGGCACGGCCTGTGCGGAACGCTTCGGCGGCATGGGCTGCCGCGTGATCGGCGTCAACCGCACGCCGCGTGAGAATGCGGCCTTTGAAAGGATCTATTCCTTTTCCGAGATGGCGAATGCGCTGAATATGGCCGATATCGTCGTCGTGACCCTGCCGCTCCATGACGAGACGAGGGGCCTTGTGAACGCCGAGCGTTTTGCGCAGATGAAAGAAGGCGCGATCCTCGTGAACATCGCCCGCGGCCCGCTGGTGGATACGGCGGCGCTGCTTGACGCGCTGGACGCTCGCCTCGGAGACACCGAATCGACCGGCCGTCCCGGAGACACCGAATCGACCGGCCGCCTCGGCGGCGCGGCGCTTGATGTCTTCGAAACCGAACCTCTCCCCGCGGACAGTCCCCTCTGGGACCGCCCCGACGTCCTCATCACCCCCCACAACAGCTTCATGGGGGAGGGCAACGCCGAGCGGTTGAACGCGCTCATCATGAAAAACCTCGCGCAGATGGAGAAATAATATCAATTGGAGTTTGTACCGATGAAGATTCTCTATGTGGCCACCGTCCGCAGTCATATCGGTCAATTTCATATGCCGGTGATCCGGGAGCTGAAAAAGACCGGGCACGAGGTACATGCTGCTTTCCATGATAATTCGTCAGACAAACCGGGACTGGATCTCAGCCCGATCAATCAGACCTTTGAAGTGCCCTTTGTGCGCAGCCCGTACAGCTTGCAGAATATCAAAGCCTACCAGGTGTTGAAGAAGATCATCGACCGCGAAAACTATGACATCATTCACTGTCACACACCGATGGGGGCTGTTGTTACCAGGCTTGCCGCGCGGAATGCCCGGAAGCGGGGGACGAAAGTCTTTTATACTGCGCACGGTTTTCATTTCTACCAAGGCGCACCGATGAAAAACTGGCTGTTTTTCTATCCGGTCGAAAAGTACCTCTCTCAATATACCGACGTTTTGATTACAATCAATCAGGAAGACTATGATCTTGCCCAAAAGCGCCGTTTCAGAGCAGGAAAGATCGTCAAAGTGAACGGCGTCGGTGTGGATTTATCCAGATTCCATGTTGCGACAGAGAAGGAAAAACAGGCGGCTAGAGCCGAACTTGGGCTGAAATCGAATCAATTCGTTTTGCTCTATGCGGCCGATTTATCCGTGCGCAAGAATCAGCCGATGATCTTCCGGGCCATGGCACGGCTCAAGGATGAGTGCCCGAACCTGATTGCCTTGATGCCCGGGCAGCCGATCTTGAAGGATGAATACGAAAAGCAGTGCAGCGAGCTTGGTATTTCTCAGATGGTGCAGCTCATGGGATACCGTCGGGATATTGATAAGCTGCTGGCCGCCTGCGATTGCGTGATTTCGTCCAGTCGTCAGGAAGGCTTGCCGATGAATCTCATCGAAGCTGCCGCCAGCGGTAAGTTCATCATTGCCACAAATGTCCGCGGCAATGCCGACGTCGTCAGACAGACCGGCTCCGGCGTTCTGGTGCCTTTGAATGATGACACTGCAATGGCAGATGAAATCCGAAAAACAATGGATAACCGTCCCGGGGCCAACTGCAGCAGAGTCAGTGTGTTTGACGAGAAAGAGATCGTTCAAACAGTGCTTGACTTGTATCGGTCTTGTTAAAAGAACGAACTTAGTTCGGAGCAAAAGAAAGGATAGCTCCTGTGTTTGATTTTATCTATCTGCTGCGCATCATCGCGGCGATCTTAATAACAAATTCGCACTATGAGGCAATCTACCCGCACTCGATGATTGCAAACGGCGGCTTGTTGGGAGACGTTATTTTCTTCGCGGTCTCCGGTTTTTGCCTTTTCCCGGTGAAGCAAGGATTCCCCAAGTGGTACGGTCGGAGACTGAAGCGTATTTATCCATTAGTCTGGATCATCACGCTTATCTATCTTCTGTTCGGTTTTTATCAGGCAAACTCGGTAAAAACGTTCGTGAAGCTTCTGGTTTATCCGACTTATTATCACTTTGTGGCATCAATCATTCTTCTCTACATCGTTTTTTATGTTGTAGCACGGATTCTTCAGTCGGAACCGAAACTGTTTGCCCGCAGGTTTTTTGCAATCATCACAGTGTTGGTCATAGCCTATGGCGTAATCTACGGCACGGTTTACGATCGCTCGTTCTATCATATCGATACAGTTCGCGAGCCGATGATCGAGTTCCTGTATTTCCTCGCCATGATGATCGGCCTGTGGTTCAGGCATAATAAGGAACGCTATCTGGGACATGGAAAGGCATGGCCTTGGCTGGCCGCCCTGTTTCTCTTTGCCGCCTATTTTGCATCAAAGCTGGCTTTTTCAAGAGGAATGATCAGTAGCGATTATCAGTTTTTGAATCAGATGATTCTGCTTCTGCTGCTGCTTTGCCTGTTCCGCGGTTTTGTCGGTTTGGAAAACAAGTTGAATCATATGCCGAGAAAGCTGCACGGCGCAATGGTTTTTGTCGCCGGCTTTGCTTTTGAGATTTACCTGGTTCAGTATGCCTTGATCCCAAGGCTGAACCTCGGCCCGTTCCCGGTCAATTTCCTGCTCGTTTCCGGCACGATCTTCCTGTCAGCTCTTGCGCTGCACAGGCTGCATGACTGGATTATGGGGAGAATTGAAAGAAACGGAATAACCGAAGATAAATCAAATTGTGTATAAACGGGTTGAAAGACGACAAATTGATTCAATATCTGTATGTATTATCCTATAATGAGCAAAAAGCACAACAAAAAAGCCATTTTCCCGCGATTCCCTTTAGCATTGTATTATCGTATACAAATAGAAGAGAGAATTTAGCATGGATGATATTTTAAAAGAGCTATGGTCTGTTGAATTAAGTATTCTTGATGTATTCCACCAAGTTTGCTGCGATAATCACTTGGTGTATTCTTTATCGTATGGAACTCTATTAGGGGCTGTTCGACATAAGGGCTTTATTCCTTGGGATGATGACGTGGATGTGATGATGCCAAGGAAGGATTATGAAAAACTGATTCAGATCTGGGATGAGTGTGCACCAAAGGATTATACTATAGAAACAGAAAAGTCATCAGATGAGTATAATAACAATTTTTCAAAGATAAGAAAGGCGCATACTACATTTCTGCAATCTGATAAGGACCGAGAGCGAGATATCCAAAAAGGAATATTTATTGATGTATTTCCCATGGATCGACGAGCTCGAGGACCTCTATTTGGCCGACTGCAGTATTTAGAGTTTGCCCTGAACCTTCTTTTTAATCGAGGCTATCCAAGCGGGTCAAGTGGTGCGGTTGGTTTTATAGAAAAGGTATTGCTGGGTGTTGTGCCAAAGAGATGTTATCGAAAGTTGAGCATATGGTTTGGGGAAATAAGCCGCGTATGGAATAGCGATCCACTGTTGAAAATCGTTTCTGCGAGTACTATTTCCGATACTAATAAACTATATGATAAAGACCTTTTTGAAAACTGTACGCTGATCGAGTTTCAGGGAAGACACTATTATGCAATTAAGGACACAGATTCATTTTTACGAATCTGTTATGGAGACTATATGACTCTTCCTCCGAAAGAGGAAAGAACGTGGAAGCACCATCCTGTCCTTGTCGATTTTGAACATAACTATGAAGAAATATGAAGCAATATCAGACATTAATAAGACAATAAGATACTCTGTTATTGTTCCTTTATTCAATGCTGAAAAAACAATTAGACGTTGTTTGGACAGCCTACTTAGTGAAAAGTATAAAGCGGCAGAAATCATTATAGTAAATGATGGGTCAACGGATGACAGTGAAAAAATTTGTCAACTGTTTTCCCAAAAAAACGCTTGCATTAGGTATATAAAAAAAGAAAACGGCGGAGTCTCTACAGCACGAAACGAAGGACTTGATATTGCAGGGGGTGAATACGTGCTCTTCGTGGACAGCGACGATTATGTAGTTCCAAACTTTTTTGCTACACTGGATGCAGCTCGGGAGAAGGAAGATGCTGATTTTCGCATGTTTTCTTGTAGCTATGATAACGGAAAAACAAAGAAAGATCGGATTCTACCCACTGTGTCATATGCGGATCGATGTTCCGCCATGCCTGCAATTATCAATGCAATATGCAGAAAAACAATAAATGGGCCTGTTGCAAAGATTTATAAGCGATCAATAATTAATGAGCACCAGATACGTTTCCCGGTCGGTGCCTCCGTAGCAGAAGATAGAGCCTTTAATATCTGTTATTCCATGTTTATCAATAGTTTCTCTATTTCAGAGGAAGTGCTTTATATTGTCAACACAGATAATAATCAGTCCTTGTCGCGACGGAGACATGATGATCTGAGAAATCAATTTGCAATAGCAAAACGGTGTTTTGAGGATACTTTGGCCGTTGCACCGATCCCTGAAAGCGAGAAAGAACAGTATCGTTGTGCGATTAATTTCGGCGATTGTCGGTATATATACCATGAAGCAAAATTACTGTTTGCTGATCAAGTCGGTTGGATTAAGCGCCAAATAATACTTGGAAAACACTGTGATGAGATCAATCATAAACAGATGAGATATCCTCATACACGATACTGCACGCTGATCACATTACCAGTGCGACTTCGATTGACTTGGGTGATCGACGCTATTGCATGGAAGTTGACTCATTGAGATTGAAAGAAAGTAATTTTACATACTGTACTTTAACTAAAATGATTTGCTTTCGGTTGGGGAAAACTGAAATATGATTCGAATACTACAGATTACTGCCTCCCTTCGCATAGGCGGCGCTGAAAAAGTAGCCAAAGATATTGGCCTATACGGTAGAGTCACTGGCTTGTCAGTGGATTATCTTGTGTTTGGGGATGCCGTCTGTGGCTATGAGCCGGAGCTGATACAACATGGCTGCAAAGTGATTCATTTCCCATCTCCGTCTGTTAATTATGTGCAGTATTATAAATCGCTAAAAAAACTGATTCACGATAACAACTACAGCGTTGTCCATGCTCACACCATGTTCAACGCCGGTTGGGCTATGCTGGTCGCAAGGCAGGAGGGGGTTCCGATCCGAATTGCTCATGCTCACTCGGCACTGAACGATGGACATGATTTTATGAAACAAGCCTATGAGCATGTGATGCGGCGGCTGATTCTCCGCAATGCCACGGATTTGGTCGCTTGTGGAGATACGGCGGGAATCCGACTTTTCGGGAAAAGTGCATATGAAAAGCGTGGAAAATGTATTCTAAACGGAATTGATGTAAATCAATTTGCATACAGTCAGAAAGATAGAATAAGAATCAGAGCGAATCTTCACATTCAGGACGATTTTGTGATTGGGCATGTTGGACATTTGGCTGCTGTCAAGAATCAGGCTTTTTTGATTCGGATGATGCCGCAGATTCTTGAGAGAAAACCCAATGCAAAGTTACTGATGCTTGGCGACGGGGAAGACCGGTCAATGCTGCAGAAGATAGTTCGTGACAGAGGCTTAACCGATCGAGTGATCATGACCGGAAATGTCAGCAACGTATCAGATTATCTCAGCGCGATGGATGTGTTTGCGTTTCCGTCGCTGTACGAGGGCATGCCGCTCTCAATCATCGAAGTGCAAGCTAATGGTTTGCCATGTATTCTTTCGACCGGTGTGCCAAAAGATGTTTATCTGACGGATTTGATTATGCCGTTGCCTCTGGAAAGGCCGGAACAATGGGTTGAGGAAATATGTAAGGCTGATCGCCGCGAACCGGGAAAATACGCTTCGGAGATCAGGCGGCAGGGCCTTGACACAAACACGGTTATGCGGCAATATATGGAACTCTACGAAAGAACTGAAAGATATTGATTAAAATTCTTTTTTTCATTGAAACGCTGACCGGCGGTGGAGCGGAAAAGGTGCTGCGAGATCTGGTCAATCATATGAATCAGACGAAGTTTGACATCACCGTGCAAACTGTCTGGCCATGTGACGCTTCGAAATCTCTGGTACCGGGAATCCGCTACAAATCGACCTTCAGCGCAAAGAATAGAATCAATCGGCTGAGATACCGCTTTGAAGCGGAGGCGGGGATCCTCTATCGTCTCCACATCAAAGATGATTATGACGTTGAATGCGCCTATCTGGAGATGGGGCCGACCAAGGTTATGGCCGCGTCTACCAATAAGAAAGCAAAGAAGCTTGCCTGGGTGCACTGCGATTTGTCGAAGGCATTGAGTAATCCGGAATCCTTTGCCAAGAAAACGGCATTTTGGTATGCGAAGTATGACCAGGTCGTGTGCGTATCACAGAGTGTGAAAGAAAGGTTTGACGAGTTGTTTCATAATCGCTTTGACTCTACAGTCTTGTACAACGTGATTGACGATAGGACTATTTGGAACAAATCTCTCCTACCGTTGCCGAATAAGGCCCAAAAAAGCAGATTCACGGTACTTTCTGTTGGCCGCTTTTCCCCTCCAAAAAACTATATGCGCCTGTTGCAGACACACAAGAGACTGCTGGACGAAGGACTGGAGCACGATCTTTGGATCCTCGGCGATGGTTCGGAACGTGAAAAGCTGGAAGCCTATGTGGCGGAAAACAAGTTAGAGAAATCCGTATGGATGCCGGGCTTTATAGAAAACCCGTATCCGTATATACGCGAGGCAGATTTGTTGGCCTGTTCGTCGGTTTACGAGGGATACAGTACTTTTGCGACCGAGGGCGTGATCCTCGGAAAACCGATTGTGACGACGGATGTATCCGGTATGCGTGAACTGCTGGGTGATTCTGAATACGGCTTGATCGTCGACAATGATGATGAGGCATTTTATCAGGGCATGAAAAGCATGCTGATGGATCCAGCCCTGCGATTGCAATATGCCCAAAAAGCAGGGGAGCATGGGAAAACATTCTCCGCAGAAGCGTTGACCAGGAAAACGGAAGAACTGTTTGTATCGATGGCAGAACAATAACCTTTCCCGAGAAATGAATGTGCTTATTGCGGAAAAAGAACTGCGCTAACCCGCCAGAGTGCTACGTAGTTCTTATAAGGATGAGAGAATGAATATTTACATGATCATGGCGGCATCAGTACTTCTGCTGGCGCTGCTCATGAGGGGAGACCTTCCGAAAAACAAGCGATATATTATATGGGCCTGCCTTCTGATGTTTGCGGTTTACGGCCTAAGAGATGCGTATACTGTCGGAAATGACGTAACATCATCATATCTTCATTTTTTTCAGAGCTTGAAGGATACGACCTGGGAGGAGTTGCGCGCCGACTCTGATTTGAATGATAACCTTGGCTGGCGTTTTCTTGCTAAGCTGGGATTTGTTATGCTGAACGGCGATTATCAACTGTTTATTATGCTTATTTCCGCCTTTGTCACATATGTGTTCGGTCGCTTTATCTACCGCTATTCTGCCAGCCCGGTACAGAGCTTCGTATACTATTGGGGGCTCTGGTTTTACACCTTTAACTTCAGCGCTTTGAAACAGAGCATTGCCATGTCGCTGATTCTGCTCGCCTTTGACGCGGTTATGGATCGAAAACTGATCCGCTTCCTGATCATCATGGCAGTGGCAACCCAGTTCCATTTTCCATCCATCGTATTCCTTCCTGCGTTCTTTCTTGTGAAACTTAATCCAAGGCGCGGATTTCTTGTGGTTATTGCCGCTGCGTTCCTTGCGGTTTATCTCTGGCGAGATCAAATCTTGGATTATATGCTCCAATTTTATTATGAGGGGCAGGACTTCGTTGGAGAAGACCGTTTTCTGACAGGAAAAGTAACCGTTATGCTGGCGCTGGTTCTTGTTGCCTATTTCCTCAGAATGCCGACAGCAGACAATCCTGCCTATTCGGCCAGCCTGCAATTTGTGGCAATTGCAACGGTGATCCAGCTGTTTTCAGTATATAACAATGTGTTCGAAAGACTTGCGGATTACTATTTTCAATTCTCTGTGATTTTCGTGCCGTTTATCTTCGATACCAGGGGCAATAAAAACAATTATTCCGGCCGGTTCAGGGTGGCGTCACTTGCGCCTTATGTTTTGGGCATCCTTTGCTTAATTCGGTTTAATGATATCGTTACAAGACAGTCATCCATGCTGCTGCCGTTTAAATTTTTCTTCAATCAACCGTGAGCAAACCTTGATTATCGTTTTATTTCCTGTTCTTGGAGGGAAAAATGTCATTATATGATAGAATCAAATCCGGCGAAGCTGCACTCTCTCTTATCGGTCTCGGCTATGTCGGAATGCCTCTTGCGGTGGCTTTTGCTGCCAAAGGCGTCAGGGTGATCGGCTTCAACCGCAACCAGGCGCGCATCGACCTTTACAAGTCCGGCATTGATCCGACGCATGAAGTCGGCGACGAGGTGATCGCAAATACCGCTGTTGACTTCACTTCTGACGAAACGCGACTGCGTGAGGCGAGCTTTCACATAGTTGCCGTACCGACGCCGATCAATCAGGATCACACTCCCGACCTGGAGCCCGTGGAGAACGCCAGCCGCATCGTCGGCCGCAATCTTTCCAAGGGTTCTATCGTCGTATACGAATCGACTGTGTATCCCGGTGTGACGGAGGATATCTGCGTTCCCATTCTGGAGCGGGAGTCCGGCCTCAAATGCGGCCTTGACTTCAAAGTCGGCTATTCTCCCGAACGCATCAATCCGGGCGACAAGGTCCATCGTCTGGAAAACATCAAAAAAATCGTTTCCGGCATGGATGCGGAGACGCTGGAAGAGATCCGGAATATTTATAATATCGTCATTGAAGTCGGTACCTACCCGGTTTCCAACATCAAGACCGCCGAAGCGATCAAGGTCGTCGAGAACAGCCAGCGCGACATCAACATTGCGTTCATGAACGAGCTGGCGATGGTCTTTGATAAGATGGGCATTGATACCCGCGAGGTCATTGACGGCATGAAGACCAAGTGGAACGCGCTGAACTTTTTCCCCGGTCTTGTCGGCGGACACTGCATCGGCGTGGATCCCTATTACTTTACCTACGAGGCTGAGAGGCTTGGCTATCACAGCCAGATCATAGCCGCGGGCCGCAAGGTCAATGACGGCATGGGCGCTTTCGTCGCCGATGCGACGATCAAGCAGTTGATCCTGGCGGGGAAGCGAGTTCGTGATGCCAAGGTCGTGATCCTTGGCGTTACCTTCAAAGAGAACTGCCCGGATACCCGCAACAGTAAGGTGCACGACATCAGCCGCAGACTGAATGAGTACGGCATCACCCCTGTTCTTGTCGATCCTCAGGCCGATCCGGAAGGAGCCAGAAAAGAATGCCCCACGCCGCTTGTCCCGCTGGAGAGTGTGAAAGATGCAGACTGCGTGATCCTTGCTGTGGCGCATCAGGAGTTCTGTGAGCTCTCGCTGGAGCAGTTGGACGCGCTGTTTGCCCCGATGCCGAATGAGGAAAAAATCGTGATCGACGTCAAGAGCGTACTGAATAAGGCCGCTCTGGAGACGGCCGGTTACCGTTATTGGAGACTGTAATGAAAGGTTATTACCTTTTCGCGCCGGTTGAAAAGGGCAATGTCGGCCCGGATTCCGGGGTAGAACGCAAGGTACGCGCGCAATGCAAGGCTTTGAATGAGTACTTAAACTGCGAATTGGTCATTCTCCCGCCGGTTGAGTATACAGGCAGTTTGACTGAAAAGATCGTTCGCCGCCTTCCGTTTACGGCCGCCTGGCGAAAGTGGAAGTATGAGGGCGAGTTCGATGATGCGGATTTTCTGTATATCCGACAGGTCTATCATGACGCTTCTTTCGTTCGGTATCTGAGAGCTATAAGAAAACGAAACCCGCGCATTAAAGTTATATATGAGATACCTACATATCCCTACGACACAGAAACAACGATTTCAAGAGCAAATGCGGCTTTCGTTGCAAAAGAACGGCGAAATCGCGTAAAAGCCGCCCGGTTTATGGATCGGATCGTCACCTTTTATGGCCAGGATTCTATTTGGGGTGTTCCGTGTATTTCGCTGATCAATGGCTATGATTTCTCGGCGGTAGAGCTTCCAGAACGTGTAAAGACAGACACGATTCATGTGATTTCCGTTGCCCTGACTGCGTTTTGGCATGGATATGACCGCTTCCTTGCCGGCCTCGCGGCGTATTATGAAAATGGCGGCACGGAAGACATTGTCTATCACTATGTCGGCAGCGTGATGCCGGAGCATGAACAGTTTGTCCACGATCACCATTTGGAAAACCACGTCATCTTCCATGGCAAACAGTCAGGAGAGCCTCTGAAAGCCCTTCTCAAAGAAAGCTTTCTCGGCATTGATGTGCTTGGGGGCCACCGGAAAAACTACCCCATCAGCAGTTCTTTAAAATCCAGAGAGTACTTTGCGTATGGAATGCCGCTGATCACGTCGTCTCCTGTAGATTTCTTGCCCAAGGATTATCCGTTCCAGTTCCTTGCTCCATATGATGACAGCCCTGTTGACATGGAGAGCGTGATCCGTTTTTATCACGGAATCTATGACGGTAAAGACTGCAATCAGGTTGCGGCGGAGATCCGAACCTATGCGGAAGCTCGCTGCGATATGAAAATCACCATGAAGCCAGTGGCGGACTGGCTGATGAACGAAACGAAATGAAACTTCTTTTCATGACCGGGCCTTTGTATCCCAAACCCGGCAATAATGCCAACTTGATAGGAAAACTGATCCCACACTTTCTGGCGGCCGGTCATGAAGTCTGCCTGTTTTCTGCTGCGTTCGGGGAGAACGAGAATGAGCTGCCGCTCGAATGCTTTGGTATTCCGGTACATTGGGCAACAGACCAGAAGAAAGACTGGAAGCGGAAACTGCTCTATCCTGGCATTGCCAAAGCAATTGACCCAAACGGCTTTTCGGACGCGCTGCAGGTGCAGATCCTGCAGAGAGCACTGAAAGATGTCCGCCGACGGTTTCCCTTTGATGCTGTGATCTCCACCTCAGAGCCTTATCCTATGGCGGTGACGGCCTCGCAAATCAAAGAGGGAAAAAAGGCGCTTTATATCATGGATCCTCCCGCAACCGTAAGCAAGGGCACAGAAACAGTTTTTCGCCGCCGGATTTTACCGTCGATGCTGGAAAACCAGACGGTGTTGATTACAACGCCGTTTATCCGGGACGCGCTCCTTACGCATGGCTATCAGCTTCCGAGCAGGACAGAAACATTGGGCTTTCCCATGATCGGGCAAGTCCGGCCGGAGAGAAAGCGCCTAACTGAGGACAAGATCCGTCTGCTCTTCTGCGGCTGGCTCTATTCCGACATCCGTTCCCCCCGCTATTTTCTTGACATCGTCTCTCGCCTGGACGAGCGCTTTGAAGTGACCTTCATGGGGAGGGAATGCGAACTTCTGCAGGAGCGTTTTCCGATCGAAACCAAAGCCAAACTCATCACCCTGCCGCAGCAACCCTATGAGACGGCGCTGCAGGCGATGGCGGACGCCGATATCATGATCAATATCGGCAACAGCGTACCGGTGCATATGCCGTCGAAAACGCTGGAATATATCAACACGGGCAAGCCGATGGTGAACTTCTACAAGATGGAAGACTGCCCGACCCTCTATTACACCAAACGCTATCCGCTGGCCCTGAACCTTTATGAGGGCAATGCGGATATCGATCAAGCGGCGAAGACCTTTGTTCAATTCTGCGAGGAGAACAAGGGAAAGACGGTAGATCGCGGCTACATTCTCCGCGAATATGCCGACTGCACGCCGGAATATATCGCACAGAAGATACTGGATTGCCTGGAGAACTGACATGGATGAAAAACGCCCGGTCACCGTCATCCGACCCAAGTCGGGATGGTTTGACCTTCCAATCAAAGAGCTGTTCCGGTACAAGGATCTGATCCTGCTGTTTGTCAAGCGCGACTTTGTCTCGCTCTATAAGCAGACGATCCTCGGCCCGGCCTGGGCAGTGATCCAGCCCTTTCTGACCACGATCGTGTTTTCGCTGGTCTTTGGCCGTATCGCAGGACTTGCGGCCGAGGGTGTGCCGACCTTTATTTTTTACCTCAGCGGCAACGTGGTCTGGCACTATTTCTCCAACTGCCTGACCCAGACCTCCAACACGTTCATTGCAAACAGCAACATCCTGGGCAAAGTCTATTTTCCCAGACTGGTCATGCCGGTTTCGACTGTCATCTCCAAGCTGATCGACTTTGCCATCCAGTTTTCATTCATGTTGATCTTTGTCGTGTATTACTGGGCGACGAACGCGGGGGTGCACCCGAACTGGTTTGTGCTGATGACCCCGGTGCTGCTGCTGCAGCTTGCGATGCTCAGCCTCGGCTGCGGCGTGATTATTTCTGCGGCGACGACGAAATACCGCGATCTGCGCATGCTTGTCACCTTCGGCGTGCAGCTTTGGATGTACGGCACGCCGATCGCCTACGATATGTTCTCCATGGGCGTTTTCGCACCCGGTTCCAAATACTACGGTCTGTATATGTGCAACCCCGTGACACCGATCGTCAACATCTTCCGCTACGGCTGGCTCGGCATCGGGCAGATCGACTGGTTTTACTACGGCGTCGGCTGGATGGTGACGCTGGTGATTCTCTTCCTCGGCGTGGTGCTCTTCAGCCGCGTGGAAAAGACCTTTATGGATACGGTGTGATATGGAAATGACTCGTCTTTCTCTGGAGGAACTGAAGCGCTGTCAAATTGGAATTCTTGATGCGGTGGCGTCTTTTTGCGACAGCAATGGAATCCGTTACTATCTCTCCGGCGGAACACTGCTTGGCGCTGTCCGGCATAAAGGTTATATTCCCTGGGATGACGATATCGATATCTGCATGATGCGCGAGGATTATGACAGATTCCTCAGAGAATTCAACCGTGCAAACGACAGATATCAAGTATGGTCCATCGAGAACAACCCGGCATTCCTGCGCGAGTATGGAAAAGTGCTGGATACGAGTACGGTATTATATGAGCCGGATGAAAACGGGAAAAAACTCTGTGTCAACATTGACCTCTTTGTCATGGATTCGGCGCCTTCGGATGACTTGCTGGTGCAAAAACTCTATGACAGACGCGATTTTCTGCGCCGTAGAAAAATCAAAAGAGAACAGTCAAAGCAGCAAAAAGTGACGGGACTGCACAGTTTTTTCTATTATCTTCATGGAGTGCTCAGAAGAATCATTCCCGAGCGATACTATGTGAAGCAGCTTGTCGTAAATGCCAGACGCTATGACGATCCACAATCTGAATCTGTCGGCGATTTTTCGGCTACTACTATGGACAACCCAGAGTGAAAGTGAAACGTGCCTTGTTTTCCGAAACGGTTCTGCTTGAATTCGAGGGAAAACAGTATAAGGCTCCCGCCGGTTATGACGCATGGCTCACGGCCCTGTACGGAGATTATATGACGCTTCCGCCGGAGGAGAAAAGAGTTTCTCATCACTCATTCGTCGCATATAAGATTGGATAACAGATATGAACACGCCCAAAGTAACGGTTTTTCTCAGTACCTATAATCAGGTGAAATATGTTCGCAAGGCACTCGACAGCATTTTCATGCAGGAAACGACGTTTCCCTATGAAGTCGTCGTGGCGGACGATTATTCAACGGATGGTACCAGAGATATTATCCTTGAGTATCAAAAGCGTTTTCCCAAAATGCTCACGACTTATTTCACCCCGGAGAATATCGGCAACTGCCAAAAAACAGTGAATTGTTTCAAAAAAGGTCTGTTCCGGGGAGAGTATGTTTCGCTGCTTGAGGGAGACGATTATTGGCTTGAAAAAGATCGCCTCCAGGTGCTTGTGGATTTCCTTGATAACAATCCCCGCTATGAGTTTGTCAGCTATAAAGAGCATGTCATTGACCTGAATGGAAACGATTTGGGCTCTACACCCGATCAATCCCTTTGGGGGAAAGAATTCACCATTCAAGACTTCCTGGACGGAAAGAGCTACTCGGATTACGCGGGTGTGTTCCACAACTTTTACAAAGAGGAAGGCCTGAAATATGCGCCGATCATCCTGGCCTCAAGGAACGTCTGGGATTTCCAGAACATGTTTATGATCGACGACCACGGACCGGTTTATATCATGGACAGGTATTTCGGCGTTTATCTGTCCCGCAATCAGCAGGGAGAATATAATTATAATTCTTTATTCAAAGAAGAAACCAGACGAAGGGATAAAATCGCCCTCACAAAAGCGACCCAGGAGTTTTACGGCGGAAAGTATGACCTGACTCCCGGAATCCGGCGGGAACAACTGAAAATGCTGATGCATTATGTGGAGCGCTGTGATCTGGAAGGCGTGAACTCAACCCGGGATGTTATCGACAGCGCCGCGATGACCGAGCTCGCGGGCAAACTGATGGTTTGGGAACTGCGAAGGGGCAACAAGGACAGAGTCCGGTTCATGTACGAGATGCTGACTTCCGAAGAGAGAAGGGGACTGAACGGGCGCGTGATGTCGAGCTATCTTGCCTGGATTAAGAAAAAGATCAGGAAGGAACCCTACTTCGACAACAGAAGAGGAACCATAGTGAAGCGATGAATACCATGATCGAGATCAATGACGTTTATAAACAATATCGCCTTGGTGCCATCGGCGGTACGACGCTTCGGGCGGAGATCCAGTCTAAGGTCGCAAAACTTCGCGGTCTGGAGGATCCGAACAGCAAGCTTGACGCGAAGCAGGTCGGCGCCAATAAGCGTTTCTATGCCATCGACGGCGTCAGCTTCCATGTTTCTCCCGGCGAGGCGGTGGGCATTATCGGCCATAACGGGGCCGGGAAGAGTACGCTCCTGAAGCTGATTTCCCGGGTGACCGCCCCGACCAAAGGAGAAATCCGGCTTCACGGAAGAGTGGCGTCGATGCTGGAAGTTGGCACAGGCTTCCATCCTGAACTGACCGGGAGAGAGAATGTGTATCTCAACGGAGCGATCCTCGGCATGAGCAAATCCGAAATTTCAAAGAAGTTTGATGAGATCGTGGAATTTGCCGAAATGGGTCAGTTTATAGATACGCCGGTCAAACGTTACTCCTCCGGTATGTTTGTGAAACTGGCTTTTTCCGTTGCGGCGCATCTGGATTCCGAGATCATGATCATGGATGAGGTGCTGGCGGTTGGCGACGCGAAATTTCAGAAGAAATGCCTGGATAAAATGGACGACGAAGCGAATTCCGCAGGAAGAACGATCCTTTACGTCAGCCATAATATGAACACGATTCAGCGCCTGTGCTCGAGGGTCATCGTGCTTGAAAAAGGAAAGCTCGTCTATGACGGCGATACGCCCGGCGGCGTCGGAAAGTACCTCTCGGTAAACCGCTCCGACGCCATCAACCGTGACCTGCGCGGCATTGAGCGGCACAGGATGTGCAAAATGCGGGTCAAGATGCTGGACGCCTGGCTCATAGACAAACAAAACAATATCTATCTTCAGGACGATGAGGTACGGTTTGCGGTCCACTGGAAAACCAATGCCGATGTCCGCGATCTGACGATGAACGTTTTTGTGCGGCACGTCAGCGCAGCGACGGTCGGCTTCTCATCGGTTGCTTTTGGCACAGTCCCGAAGAATGAAGAGTTCCAGACACAGTGTGTGCTCAGCCTGAAGGACATCATTCCCGGTTCTTATACGATCTGCATCCAGTTCCACGAGATCGACGCGTCCGGCAACGCCCTGTTTGATGATTCCATTGACCAGCTTTTTGAGATCGAAGTGATGGAGAATCGGGAAAAGATCATTTCTTATCAGGGAAACATCGACAACACGATGAAAATGAACTGGAATTACAACGAATACGGCAGTGTCAGGCTGCTGATGGATGTCGTGGAAAACAGAAAGGTATGATTTCATGAAGGTTCTGTGGCTGATCAACGGAATGCTGCCGGAGCTCTCTGCCCACCTTCGGCTGGCACCGAGCGTCTTTGGCGGCTGGCTGATCGGCGCCCAGAGCGTTTTGCGGGCGACGGACTATGAGCTGGTGGTTTGCTCAACGACAGATAAAGAGGAATGGGTGGGCCGTTATCCGCTGG
Organism: Oscillospiraceae bacterium; assembly: GCA_902801295.1. Lineage (GTDB taxonomy): Bacteria > Bacillota > Clostridia > Oscillospirales > Oscillospiraceae > Limivicinus. Next base: position 66,841 of record CADCHN010000004.1, read on the forward strand.
AAAGTGCCGTGTACTATGTCGTAAAAAACAGCAGCCTGCAGGAGCAGCAGAAGGCTTTTCGGGAGATCCTGAATACTGAGAAACCGGATCTGATCCATATTTACGGAACGGAATTCATGCATTCCTGGGCGCTGTTTTCTGTTGCCGACCGCAATAGAACGGTTATTACTCTGCAGGGACTCTTATCGTTTTGCGAGGCAAAAGTTTTTGCGGATATCCCGTATAAAACCTGCAAAGATACGCTGCTCCACAAGGTTTTGAGGCTTGTCCATAGGGGCGGAAGGAGCATTGAACTGCAAAAGCGCTCTTTCCGGGATCGGGCCCGCTATGAAAAGCTCATTCTGGAAAATGCGAAGTATATCAACGGTCTGAGCGACTGGGGCAACGCCGGGGTGCGCATGTTCAATCCAAACTGCGAGCTTATTCCATGCGGCAGCGTTCTGCGGGACGTGTTTTACGACGGCAGCCGGTGGGAGGCAGACAAGTGCGAGCCCCATACCATCTGCTGCATCTATTCCTATCCGATCAAGGGCTTTCACAAGCTGCTCGAGGCGCTGAACATTGTCCGGATGTATTATCCGGACGTAAAGGTATACGCCATCGCCAAAGAGAACCCGTACCGCGATTACAGAGGCATAAAAAAGATAATCATGGATCTGGCTCCGGATTATGAGTGGTACGTACAGGGCCTCATCGACCGCTATGGGCTGAGGGAGCATCTGATATTCCCCGGATTCCTGAATGCCGAACAGATGAAAGAGACCATGCTGAGATCGAACGTGTTCGTCTCTGCTTCTGCGATAGAGAACCAATCGACAGCCGTCGGAGAGGCCATGCTGCTGGGTCTGCCCACTGTGATCTCCTGCGTCGGCGACGCCGAGAATATGATTGCGCACGGAAAGGAAGGCTTCGTCTATTCTTTCGACCAGACGCAGATGCTGGCATACTATATCTGCGAGATATTTAAAGAGAAAGGGCTTGCGGAACGCTTGTCGGAAGGCGCAGTAAAAAAAGCATCTGTCCTGTTTGGAAAAGAAGAAAACGGCAAGTTGCTGTTGCATATGTACGATAGAGTTTTGAACAATGAGCCGAAGCGAGTATTTTGAGTTTGTAAATATAGCGAAACTGATCCTTGCTGTCGCCATTGTCGCCATGCACAGCGCGCTCGTTCCGGGCGATTCTTTGCTCATGACGCTGATCTGCCGACTGGGTGTTCCGTTCTTTTTTGTTGCATCTGGTTTTTTCCTGCAGAAAAAATGCGCGGATGGCAATTGTGATACTGCCGTCAAAGGTTATTATAAACGGCTTTTGCTGCCGTATGCCGTTTTCTCTGCGGTCTGGATCGCCCAGATGCTGATCGACGGCGCCATGGGCGGACTCGGCGTGAAAGAGTCGGTGATAAGCCTGATTCAACATATACTCTTTTATCCCCGTGGGGCGCTTTGGTACATTTGGGCAAGTATTCTTGGCGTGCTGATGCTGTATCCGTTTATGAGGAAGAATCAATTGATTGATGCTCTGCCTCTTGGAATAGCGCTTTTCATGGTTGGCCTTCTCGCAAATAACTATTATTTTGTCGCCAACGGCAGCGGATGGCTCAAGCCGGTGGTTGATGCCTATCTGCGGGTCTTCCTTGTATCAAACAATGCGCCCTTCGTCGGATTCGTGTTTCTGCTGATCGGCATGCTGCTCAACGAGTATTATGATAATCTGATCAGAACTGTCCGGATTATTCCGGCAATCTTTGCCCTGCTTGTCTCTATCGGCCTGCTGGTTTTGGAGGCTGCCTTTATCAGAAGCAAAGCGGTTTCCGTTGGCGACGGAGCTTTCTATCTGAGCCAGCTCTTCTATGTTCCGGCGGTATTTTTTCTGACGACCAGAATCCATTGCCCTCATATCAGCGAAAATATCATTCGCGTATCGAAAAACCTCTCCACGGGCATCTACTTTCTTCATGTGCCCACCCTGTGGATCATACATCGATCGGCGGCTTATCTGCTTCCGCATCTGTCCGTGCTGAATAGAGCGGCGCCGCTCTTTGATCATCCCTCCGTTTGCTTTGTGTGCTGCATGTTCCTTTGCGTGACAATCTGTCTTTTGGCATACAGGCATCCAAAGAGCTTTATCTGCAGAATCCTGAAATAGGAGATTCGTAATGAACATTCCGTTTTCTTCCTTCGTTCCGATGGAACAGGAGTTGAATAAAGAACTGAAAGCGGCATTCGACCGGGTGCTGGACGCTTCCTGGTATATCGACGGCAGAGAAGACCACGCTTTTGAAAAAGCCTTTGCCGAGTATTGCGGCGTCAAGCACTGCGTGGGCTGCGGCAACGGACTCGACGCGCTTGTGCTCAGCCTGAAAGCTCTTGGGATTGGGAAAGGCGATCGAGTTATCGTACCGTCCAATACGTTTATCGCTACTGTTCTTGCGGTGACCTATGCCGGCGCGGTTCCGGTTTTTGTGGAACCGGATATCAGGACATTTAATATTGATCCGAACAGAATTGAGGAAACTCTTCGCACTAGCGACGGGACAACAATCAAGGCGATCATTCCCGTTCACCTGTACGGTCAGCCCTGCAATATGGATCCGATCATGGAGCTGGCAAAACAGTATGGCCTGTCTGTGATCGAGGACTGCGCGCAGGCACACGGGGCAAGATATAAAGGCAAAAGGATCGGCTCTTTCGGCGACGTTTCCGGTTTCAGCTTCTACCCGGGCAAGAATCTCGGCGCGCTGGGCGATTCCGGCGCGATCGTTACCGACAGCATATGCATCGCGGAGAAAGTGAAAGCGCTCGGGAATTACGGATCTGATTATAAGTACCATCATATTTACCAGGGACAGAATTCGCGCCTGGACGAACTGCAGGCAGCGTTTCTTTCGGTAAAACTCCCGGTTCTGGATAAGATGAATGCCGAAAGAAGAAGGATCGCAGATCGTTACCTGAACGAAATCAGCAACCCCGAGATCGTACTCCCCTATGTTCCCGAATATGCCGAACCGGTATGGCATATTTTTGCTGTTCGCTGCAAACGAAGAGCGGAACTGGAACAGTATCTCAACGGGAAGGGGATCGGCACGAATAAGCATTATCCGACTCCGATCCACAAACAGGAATGCTATCGGGAATATACGAAGCTCAGTCTGCCGATCGCAGAGGAAATCAGCGAGACCGAGCTTTCCATCCCCATGTATTATGGAATGACGGACGAAGAGATTGAGTACATTGTGGAGGCGTTAAATAGCTTCAAATGAGACTAAGAGAACTTAGAATGGAAGATGCTCCATTCATGATGGAATGGGTTCTGGATGCGGATCTTTCGTCTGGACTCCATTTATACGATACGCTAAAAACGATTCAGGATGCAGAGAGTTTTATCCGATCGTCAAATGATTCACCTCATGAAAAGCATTTTGCAATCGCCAGCGACGAAGATGAGTATATGGGGATGGTTTCTCTCCGTAACATCGATATGGACGATGGTGTCGCCGAGTTTTCTGTTGTTGTACGTCGGAATGCCCTTTCGAAAGGCTATGCACTTCATGGCATGACAGAAGCCCTGGATTATGCTTTTCATAGTCTAAATCTCAATACTGTGTATTGGTGCGTCAGCGCAGATAATACCCGCGCAATTCGCTTTTTTGTTAAGCACGGATTCAATACGCTTGATGAGGATGTTCCTGTAAATATACTAAACAGGCACAGCAAAGAGAACGATCTTGTTTGGTTCGCGGTCCTCAAGGGCGATGATTACCGAAACGCAACACTTTCAAGAGGAACTGTTGCAGGAAACAGAATTATCAGCATTAAAACCGTTCCGACAATTGAAGCGGGTGAATTGTCTTTTTTTGAAGCAAATCAGGACATAGACTTTGAGATTAAGCGTGTGTATTATATTTCTAAAGTTCCGGAGGGACGCCGCCGCGGTTTTCACGCCCACAAAAAGCTCAAACAGCTGCTTTTCTGCCCCTATGGAGAGATTCAGTTGATTCTTGACAATGGATCCATCCGGGAGGAGATCACGCTCAACGATCCATCCATCGGTATTGTGATTGACATACCGACGTGGCGTGAAATGCTTTGGCTGAAAAAGGACTCGGTCCTGTGTGTGGCTGCCTCGGAGTATTATGACGAGGATGACTATATCAGAGATTACGGGGAGTACAAGAGGTTTATCAGTAAAACTGATTAATTTGGAGCTTATCTATATGAGAAATGATGGTCGAGAATCCATTATTGAGCTGCTGAAGGTTATTGCAATCTTTTTGATAATAATGAAGGGCGAAAACTGTATATCAATAATCTAATTTTATATAATGCGGTTTGTATGTTTAAGGAAAAAGGGGTTAGATGGTTTGACCTTGGGGGAATCGATTATGTACTCACGGAAGAAATTGCAAGATTTAAAGATGGCATGCGCCCTAAGCATATCCGACTTGCTGGAGAATTTGTGAAGCTATAAAGTGCTGATGAAAAGCGACCAAGCTCGCTCAAAAACAGAAGAGCATAGTAAGCGAAATCTGTTAGCGCAAAATAAATCAAACAGTAAAACCAACAGCCACATTTCCTGTGACATCCAAGATTCTTTTTCCTTGACACATTTTCCCCATGCACGTAAGATAATAGCATAACATAGAAGACAGCAACGAACGATGAAGACCCGAAGCGGTGTCACTCGTTCGTTGCTTTTTTAATCACATATACCCGGTTTGTAAGGCAGAGTCATACCCCATCGCGGGAGGACTCTGCCTTTTTATATCAAATAGTTAAAACCGCTGCGTCAGCAGGCGGGAGGAGGGGGCGTCGGCGCGCCTTCCCGGTCGGGAACGATCGGGAGTAAGCGCCGTGCGGAAGGCGTCCCCGACACAGCCGGACGGCAGCGGAAGAAAGGAGAAAACAATGAAAGCAAATCAGAATCATGCAAGCCATCGGCGCGGCATCGTCCGCGCCGCGCGAAGAACACAAACATCTTACCCCGCAGGGCGCCGGGTTCACCGGCCCCTACCCACGGGAGGCAGATTTGCGTATAGCCGGATTCAGGGGCGGCCGCCCGTCCGGCATGCGCGTGATTCTCCTCCCTAACAGATGAGTTAGACTTCTCATCGGAAGCTTCGCCGCAGCCATCCGCAGCTGCCGCTTGAAGATTCTGCGCGCCGGAAACGGAGCGCGTAAAAGTCCGTTTAACAAGGGCGGCCGCCCACTATAAATCAAAAACAGGAGGAACTACCAATGTCAAAAAACAAGGACAGCAAAACCGCTCCGGGCGATCCCCAGGCAGCGGCGGCCGCCATGCCCGAACAGAAAAAGGCTGCAAACGCGCTCCCTGATGATCCGGATCAGCACTACAAAATCAAAAAAATGAGTTATCACCCCGAGTCGGAGGCCGCCGAAGCGCTGCTGGCCACGGCGGTCAAGCTGGACAATGCTGTGCTGCGCGTGGTGAACAGGATGTTGGCCCTGGGCCGGGGCCAGAGCAAACACGCGTACAAGAAAACGCACAAGGGAAAGCCGGATAAAGAGGTGACCTACTCGGAGAGCACGGCGCTCGGCCAGTATCAGATAATGCATGCGTTTATCGGCTGGGCGCTCAACAGCGGAAGGCTGAGGGAGGGCATGAAGCTGGCCGATCTGGAGCCCCTGATCCAGCCCTATCTGGACGAAAAAAGAAAGGGCTGCGCGGCGGACACGGTCCATACCTACGCTTCTCAGATCTGCAAAACCATGGGGCTGAATATGGAAGACTATCAATACCCCCCGCGCTGCCGGGCGGGCACGGTCGCGCACCGCGGCGGACTGGCCAATTTCTGCGAGATGGCCAAAAAATACCCCATGTTGATCAGCTTCTGTCTGGCGACCGGTTTTCGCAAGTACAAGGAGCTGGCCCGCATTTACGGAACGGACTATCATGAAGCTCAGGATGGAGCGGCGATCACCGTGGTGGGCAAGGGCGGCCTTCTCCGCGACGCGCCGGTCGTCGGCGACGCCGAGGCCGCGGAACTGGTTGCCCGCCTCTGCCGGGAGGCAGGGGAGAAACGGGTATTCCCCAGGCTGCCGGCCAACGCCGACGTTCATGTTTATCGCGCCATGTATGCCTGCCAGATCTACCTGATGCACGCGCGCGACGTCAATACGCTCGAACGAAATGAAAGATACGTCTGCCGCAAAGACTACAAGGGCATCGTTCTGGATCGCGCCGCGCTGGACATTGTGAGCAAAGCGCTCGGACATGCGCGCATTTGGGTTATTGCCAAGAGTTATTTGTGGCCGCTCGAAGCGTTCCTGCGCGGCGGCATCCTGGCAAGCCCGCTGCCGCAGGCGAAACAGAACATCGAATAAAGACAAAACGGAGCCGCTCCTTTCGGAGCGGCTCTGCTCTATGTTCGTTGAGTTTTCAGGCGCTGCGTGTGCGGGGCAGACCGCTGCAGCTGTATTTGTCGATAAAGGCGGCAAGGGAAATCCCCTCGCGCGCACACAGGATGCGAACGTACTTCATGTTGACGGGGGTGCGGAGGCAGTTGTTGAAGGCTCCCTGGTAGCTGATCCCGAGCTGAGCTGCCAGAGCGCGGAAGCTGAGATTATTCGCGACACGGTAGTTGTCGATCAGGTTGGTCTCGCACAGGCTGCGGCAGCGCCGGGTACTGAGGTCGCCGGGGCGCAGCTCGGCTTTGTCGTGCAGCTCCAGCAGGTCGTCGACCGTGCAGTGCAGCGCGCGGGCGAGAGCGAGGGTGGTGCTTTTGCGCGTGTGCAGCGAGAAGCCCAGGCGTTCGATCCGGCCGAGAACGGTCACGCTGATGCCGGCGAGCTCCGCAAGAGCCGCGAGACTCATATGCGCCCGCTTGCGCTGGTAGCGGACGCCGCAGAGTGTCCCCTCCGGCAGGGCTTCTTCCCCGTTGCGGAGCGCCAGCGTCTCGGGGCGGATCGGCGCGTAACTGCCGCGCTCGGCAAGGGCCATGGGGATGTCGTTGTCGGCCAGCGCGTGGACGGAGGTGCCGTGGTAAGACGCGGCGCGCAGGATGTTGCCCAGCTCGGCGTCCAGGCCATGTTCCAGGTTCCGGTAGTTCATCAGCGGCATGTCACAGGCCCGGGCCATGGCGGTCGCGCTGATTTCCTCGCGCATGCGCAGGACGGTGAACACGTTGGGGCAGATCATGCTTTCGCTTTTTTTCATGTTCCGCACCTCCTCAGCGCTGCAGACCGCGGATCAGATCCGCGACAAAGCTGCGCCAGGCGCCGCGCCATTCTTCTTTGCAGTCGATGGCTTCGGTAAAGTCCGCATACGGCAGTCCGTCGCAGAAGCCCAGCAGCACACCGCGATAGAAGTAATCGGCGAGCAACTCGTGATCGAGGATACGAGCGCCCGGGACAAAGCTGCGCCGGATCAGATCGGCCACGTCAGCGAGCGGGCGCTTTGAGGCTTCGAGGGCTTTGAACAGGGAAAAGCAGGCGGAGAAGTAAACCAGGAAGTCGGCCTTGGCTTCGTCGGCCTGTTCGCCGGCCGGAACCTGCAGCATGCAGAATACGCCGCCGTTCTGCTTGACACAGCGCAGCTCGTAGTCGGCGCCGTCCAGCGTGACCGTGGGGAAGGAGAGAACATGCAGGCCGCTGCCAATGACCCGGCTCAGGTAAGCGCAGTGCGCTTCCAGACCTTCGAGGATCGGGCGGGCGTGGGCATGCTCACAGGCTTCGACGCGGCGGAGGTCGAGGCTGAGATCGCTGCAGCTGATGCTCAGCGCGTTAAAGGCGCAATCGCGGGACAGTGTGACGTCGAAGCGGAGCTGGTCGGCGACCCAGAGCAAGTCTACGTCGCTGCCCTCCAGGATCAGATAACGGGGGCGGTCGGCAGCGTTCTGCTCCGCCGCGGCGCGCAGGGGCGCCGAAGCCGCGCTGTTCAGGGCTTCCAGGATGCACTCGGCGCGCTCGTCGCGGTCGGCGTCATCGGCATGGGCCTTGAGGTGGTCGGAGATCATCTCCAGCACGGAGACGATGTCCTTCTTTTCGGCGATCGCCGCGGCCAGAGCCTCGGCGTCGGCAGGGAAGGGGATGGATTCGGTTTTGTTCATGAGATCTTGTTCCTTTCTTTGAATGTATTGTTCGCATAAAAAACGCCATGCAGGGTGACCCGCATAGCGAAACAATACACGGAAAGAAAGTTCCCCTTCGTGGCAAATTACCGCTTGCGCGACGCCCGGAAAAAGGGTACAATGATCCCGCAGATTTTTTCTGCTGTGCAGGTGGGTATGACACCTTGCGCAGGCGTGTGGGAGTGGCAGCTCTCACACGCCATTTTTATACCTTTTTTATGCACTTTCAGTATACCAAATCGACCGATAAAGGTCAAGCCCGTTAATAAATAATTTATATTTGTTCGTACCTGAAAATATAGATTATGATGCACATTGTCAACTTGTTTCTGCTGGAAAAGTGACAATATAGACCTCTATGGCCGGGCTGCCGCGTTATGCATTTTTTGCGCGGAAACATGAATAATCCCCGCCGCTCCGCCTGCGCTCGCTGCCATAGCATAATAAAACGTAAACAACATTACGTTAATTAAGTTATGTAAATAAACGTGGGGCCGTCGACCTTCGGTCAGTCCGGTCTGCCGATCTGCCGGAACGCAGGTCCCGCTGCAGGATCGCTTCATTCCTTCGCCGGGTATTTTGACGCGGGGCGCACGATATGCTACAATGAAGTATCGTGAACAGAGAACAGGGGAGCGAAAGCGATGGCTTTTGATTTCAGGAAGGAATATAAAGCGTTTTACATGCCGAAGAATAAACCGGAGATCGCAACACTGCCCCGGGCCAACATTATCGCCGCCCGCGGACGGAGCGGGAGGAAAAACGAATGGAAAGTCTGATCAATCTGATACTGCTGTTTTTTGCCTATGCCTTTCTCGGCTGGTGCATCGAGGTCACGCTGAAGTATTTCCAGTTTCACCGCTTTATCAACCGCGGCTTCCTGACCGGCCCCTGGCTACCGATCTACGGCTCGGGCGCGGCGCTGATCACCGTCGTGATCAAGGGCCTTTCCCCGCTGGAGTTTTCGGTCGGCACGACCTTCGCGGTATCCTTCCTGCTGTGCGGCTTTCTGGAGTACATGACGAGCTATGTGCTGGAAAAGCGCTTCCACGCCCGCTGGTGGGATTACAGTCAAAAGCCCATGAACCTGCACGGCCGGGTCTGGATCGGCAACCTGATCCTGTTCGGGCTGGGCGGCGTGCTGATCGTGGAGCTCATCAACCCGCTGCTTCTTCGCCTGTCCGCGCTGATGAGCCCGGCCCTGCGGGAAACGCTGGCGATCGCCCTGTCAGTGGTTTTTATCGCGGATTACGTGATGTCCCACTTCGTGCTGAAGCTGGTCAAGACAAGCGTTGAGCTCAGCGAGGCGGACGACACCGAGGCGATCAGCAGCGAAGTCCGGCTGCTGCTCAACGACCGCTCCGTGTTCCACCGCCGCTTTGCGGAGGCCTATCCGGAGGTCATTTATAAGACGGAGCGCATCGCCCGGCGGATGGAGGAGATCCGGGCCGAGACGAAGAGACTGCGGCAGGAGGCGGAAGAGCGAGTCGCCCAGATGCGGCAGGGGCTGGCGGAGGAGCTGGAGCCGACAGGCAGCATCAAGAACACGATCATCGAAAAGCAGGACGCGCTGATCGAGCTGCTCTATCGGGATGAGGAGGCCGCTCCCGAAGCAAGGGAGCTGAAACAGGAAGTCGAAGCGAAAAAGGCCGTGCTGCAGAAACGTCGCGCGCGATTCCCCGGAATGTAAGACGGGCGATCGCATCCACGACCGCTTGTACGGCGTCAAGCTGCCGGCTGCTCGCCTGCCGGGCGAACTCGTTCCAGAGCTTCGGATTGTCCATACTGCAAACAAAAACGGAAGCGCCCGCTGTACGGCGCTTCCGTTTTATCGTTACCGGTTTGCTTTAGTTCGTTTTTCTCCAGACGAACCGATCCACCAAGCCGGTGTAGCTCTGGATCAGCTTCACCACCTTGACGGAGACGTTTTCGTCCATGTAGTCCCGAACGGGCAGACCGAGATCGCCGTTGCGGTTCATCTCCACGGCGGTGTCCACCGCCTGCAGTACCTGCTCGGCGGTGATGCCGGCGAGGATGAAGTTGCCGCGGTCGAGCGCCTCGGGGCGCTCCGTGCTCGTGCGGATGCAGACGGCGGGGAAGGGATGACCGACGGAGAGGAAGAAGCTGCTCTCCTCCGGCAGCGTGCCGGAATCGGACACCACGGCAAAGGCGTTCATCTGCAGATGGTTGTAATCGTGGAAGCCGAGGGGCTTGTGCGCGATCACGCGGCTGTCAAACTGGAAGCCGCGCTGTTCAATGAACTTTCTGCTGCGCGGATGGCAGGAATAAAGGATGGGCATGTCGTATTTCTCTGCCATGGCGTTGACGGCGTTCATCAGCGAGAAGAAATTGGTCTCCGTGTCGATGTTTTCTTCCCGATGAGCTGAAAGCAGAATATAACGGCCCTTCTCCAAACCCAGACGGGAGAGAATATCCGATGCCTCGATCTGCGGCAGATTGCTCCGCAGCACCTCGGCCATCGGGGAACCGACCACAAAGGTGCGCTCCTTCGGCACGCCGGAGGCGTTCAGATAGCGCCGCGCATGCTCCGAGTAACAGAGATTGACGTCCGAGGTCACGTCGACGATACGGCGGTTCGTCTCCTCAGGGAGGCACTCGTCGAAGCAGCGGTTGCCGGCCTCCATATGGAAGATCGGGATATGCAGACGCTTGGCCGCGATGACGGAGAGGCAGGAATTCGTATCGCCCAGCACCAGCACGGCGTCCGGCTTCTGCTCGCGCATCAGCTGATAGGACGAAGAAATGATGTTTCCGATCGTTTCGCCGAGATCGGCACCTGCGGCGTTCAGATAGAAGTCCGGCGCGCGCAGACCGAGGTCGTCAAAAAAGACCTGGTTGAGCTCATAGTCATAATTCTGCCCTGTGTGTACGAGGATCTGGTCGAAATATCTGTCGCAGGCCTTGATCGTCGCGGAAAGCCGGATGATCTCCGGCCGCGTGCCGACAATGGTCATGAGCTTGAGTTTCGCCATAATCAGACCTCCTCATAGAATGTATCGGGGTGCGCGGGATCAAAGGCTTCGTTTGCCCACATCAGAGTCACGAGGTTTTCCGTCTCCGACAGATTGATGATGTTGTGGGTGTATCCCGGCAGCATATGCACGGCTTCGATCTTTTCGCCGCTGACCTCAAATTCGATCACCTCATCGCTGCCGAGCCTGCGCTCCTGAATGAGCCCGTGGCCGGACACGACAATGAAAAATTCCCACTTCGTATGGTGCCAGTGCTGGCCCTTGGTGATTCCCGGCCTGGAAATATTCACGGAAAACTGTCCGTTGTTCGCGGTTTTCAGCAGCTCCGTAAAGCTGCCGCGCCGGTCGGTGTTCATTTTGAGCGGGAAGCTGACCTTCTCTTTCGGGAGATAGGAGAGATAGGTGGAATAGAGCTTCTTTTCAAAGCTGCCAGCCGGAATGTCCGGCATGACGAGCGTCTCTGACTGGGCACGGAAGCGCTCGATCCAATCCGCGATTTCACCGAGCGTAACGGAATGCGTCACGGGTACGCAGCAGAAATCGCCCTCGCGGTGTTCTCTGCCCTCCAGGGCGGAGAGCAGCTCCTGCACGACGTCGTCAATATAAACAAGCGTCAGGCGCGTATTTCGATCATTGATCTGGATTGGCAGATCATTGGCCCGGTTGTGGCAGAAGGTCGCCACGACGCTGTTGTAATTCGGACGGCACCACTTGCCAAACACGTTCGGGAAGCGATAGATCAGGGCCTTTGCTCCGGTGCGCTCGGCATAGCTGCGCACCAGCTGTTCGCCGGCCAGTTTGCTTTCCCCGTAGGGATTATCCAAAGCGGCCTGAATGGAGGAGGACAGCATCACCGGGCAGCGGTTTCCGGCTCTTTCCAGCAGGGTGAGCAGGGACTCCGTCAGGCCGCGGTTGCCCTGCATGAACTCCGCCGGATCCTTCGGGCGGTTCACGCCCGCAAGATGAAAGACAAAATCCGCGCAAGCGCAGTATTCCGCAAGCTCCGTCTCTGTTGTCTGCCTGGTGCAGCGGAAGATGTCATCGACCGTCAGATCGGGGTGGGTACGGTCTTTGCCGTCTCGGATGGCCTCCAGCGCGGCGACGAGATTTTTCCCAATGAAGCCGCCCGCACCGGTAATAAGAATCTTCATGTCTTACTCCTTGGCCAGCTCTTCGCGGATATACGCGAGACTCAGCAGTTTCTCTTTTACCTCGTCCACGGTCATGGGACGGGTGCTTTCGCTGGTAAACTCGGTCAGGGTGTTTCGCTCGACGTCGCCGTCTTTGAAATACTTGTCATAGTTCAGATCGCGCTGATCTGCCGGTACGCGGTAGAAGTTGCCGAGATCCAGTGCGTGGGCGCATTCCTCGTTCGTGAGCAGCGTTTCGTACATTTTCTCGCCGTGGCGGATGCCGATGATCTTCACGGGGATCTTGTCCTCCGGGTCAAAGATCGCCTTGGTGGCCAGGGCAAGGGTCTTGATTGTGCAGGCCGGCGCTTTCTGGACCAGAATATCACCGCTCTTGCCATGCTCGAAGGCAAACAGAACCAGGTCGACAGCCTCTTCCAGACTCATGACAAAGCGCGTCATATTCGGCTCGGTGATGGTGATCGGCTCGCCGCTGCGGATCTGCTCGATCCAGAGCGGCACCACGCTGCCGCGCGAACAGAGGACGTTGCCGTAGCGCGTGCAGCAGATTCTGGTATGGGTTGTCGTGCGCGCTTTGGCGACCGCGACTTTTTCCATCATGGCCTTGCTCATGCCCATGGCGTTCACGGGGTAGGCGGCCTTGTCGGTGGACAGGCAGATCACGCTGCGCACGCCTGCCTCGATGGCGGCGGTGAGCATGTTATCCGTGCCGAAAACATTTGTTTTCACGGCTTCCAGCGGGAAAAATTCGCAGGAGGGCACCTGCTTGAGCGCAGCGGCGTGGAAGATATAGTCCACATTGTACATGGCGCTTTTCAGGCTCTGCGGGTCACGCACGTCGCCGAGATAGAACTTCAGCTTTTTCGACGCCTCGGGATGGCTGGCCTGATACTTGTGCCGCATGTCGTCCTGCTTTTTCTCGTCGCGGGAGAAAACGCGGATCTCGCCGATGTCTGTCTCCAGAAAACGGTCGAGCACTGCGTTGCCGAAGGAACCGGTTCCGCCGGTGATGAGCAGAGTTTTGTCGGAAAAAACCTGGGAATTCATAAAACGATCCTCCCGGATGGATGAACAAGATGATTTTATACTATAGCACAGTTTTCGACCGGACGCAACCGGACAGATCGCTTGGGACGTGCTTTTCGTCCGGAAGCCCGAGCGCAGACTATACCCGTCCGGGGGAGGCAGGGAGGAGGGGATGGGAAAAGCGCCTGCGTTTTCCAAAAAAACAGCCAAAAGCGGCCTGAAAACGGACATTTTCCTTGACGAATCCGAAATAATCGGATATAGTTATCATGGATTGGTAAAAAAACAACAAGGTAACTGACGGACTGATTATTCCATAAGGAGGTAGCATCATGAAGCGTATTCTTGCCCTGCTCCTGTGCCTGAGCCTCTGCCTGTCGCTGATCCCGGCGGCCGCGGCCGAGGACATTGAGCTTATTGAGCCGGAAGAAACCGAAGACGCCGCGCCGATCGAGATCATCGACCCGATCGCGGCGGCGGAAGCCGCGGAACCGGCGGACGAACCTTCAAATGAACCGGCAGACGAACCCGTTGAGGAGTCCACGGACGAGATCGCTCTCGCGGGCGAGGCTGACGCCGTCGCCCTCATCGACGAGCCCGACAAAACCGCTCCCGGACCGGACGCGGAGATCCAGGCCACGCTGGTCGCCAGCGGCAGCTGCGGCGACAGCCTGACCTGGAAATTCTACGACGACGGCGACCTCGTCATCGAAGGCAGCGGCCCGATGACGGACTACACCCGCGGCACGGCCCCCTGGAATCAGTACCGCAGCCAGATCACCGGGCTGCGTATCTACACCGGCCCAACGACGATCGGCACCTACGCCTTTGCCGACTGCTATAACCTGAAGCTTCCGGCGGGCATCGGCAAAGCCTTCCCGAGCAGCTTGACCTCCATCGGCCAGAGCGCCTTTCTGAGCTGCTCTTCGCTGGACTACGTCACGATCCCGAGCAGTGTGACCTCGATCGGCACGCAGGCCTTTGACCACTGCAGCGGCATGAAGCGCCTGACGATCTGCGGCTCGCCGACGCTTGCCTATCGCAGTCTGGGCTGCGCCAACCTGGAGGAGCTCAGCTTCCTCGGCGGCGTGCCGACCTTTGATTCCAACATCTTCCGCAATACCACGGCCAAAGCCTGGTACCCCTCCGACAACAGCGCCTGGACGAGCTCCGTGCTGCAGAACTACGGCGGCACCCTCACCTGGCAGGCGGGCTATCACGGCTGGATGGGCGACGACATCACCTGGGACCTGAACGCCTCCACCGGCGCGCTGAGCCTGAGCGGCAGCGGCACGAACTGGGACTTCGGCAGCTCCGGAAGTCAGAGCTGGCTTCCGATCCGCGGCAAGGTCCAATCGGCCGTTGTCGGCTCCGGCATCACGGTGCTGAGAGAGTATGCTATGTCCTATCTGTATAACATGACTTCCGTCAGCCTGCCCGACACGCTGACCGAGATCGGCTGGGAAGTCTTCCTGGGTGCCAGCAAGCTGACTTCGATCACGATCCCGAAGAGCGTGACGAAACTCGGCTACAGGCCATTCCGCTCCTGCTCCGCCCTGACCGAGGTCCGCTTCCTCGGCCACGCGCCGGAGTCCATCAACGCCAACGCCTTCTCCGGCGTCACCGCCACGGTCTATTACTACCCGGTCTACACCTGGACCTCGGACACGATGCAGCAGTACGGCGGCACGCTGACCTGGAAAAACGACAACAAGATCGGCACCAACGTCTACTGGCGGCTGTATGAGAGCGGCTTGCTGGATGTTTTCGGCAGTACCGGCTATGCGACCGACGACTTCCCCGGCGACTACCCGAACTTCTACGGTTTCAGGGATGAGATCACCTATTCATATATTTACTCCGGCTGTACCCGGGCCGGTAATTATCTGTTCTATGGTCTGGACAAGCTGGAAAAGGTCATCATCTATGGCCAGACGGAGCTCGGGAATCATTGCTTTGGCCGCTGCTCCGCCCTGAAGGAGATCCGCTTCGTCAACAACGCGCCGACTATCAGCGCGACGGCCTTCAACAACGTCACCGCCACGGCCTACTATCTGCCGATGACGGACGGCTGGACCTCGGACGTGCTGCAGAACTACGGCGGCTCGATCACCTGGGTCTGCGACAACCAGGTGGGCGACAACGTGTTCTGGACGCTCTCCTCCACCGGCGAGCTGATCCTGACCGGCACGGGTTCGACCTGGGACTATTCGGATACGGATCATCCCGGCTTCTACTATATCCGCTCCTCCGTCAAAAGCCTGACGGTGGGCGAGGGGATCACGACGGTCGGAGAGTATCTGTTTTATACTATGAGTAATCTCAGCTCCGTCAGCCTCCCCGAGACGCTGACGACCATTGAAACGGGGACGTTTTATAACTGCTATAGCCTGACCAACCTCACGATCCCGAACAATGTGGCATACATCAACTGGATGGCCTTCGCCTACTGCAGCGGGCTGAAAACGGTCACCTTTAATGGCACGCCCCACTTCTTTCAGGCCTGCTTCTATCAGGATACCGCCCTGACCGATATCTATTTCAAGTACCACGCGCCGGATACCATCCCCACCAACACCTTCTACGGCGCCAAGGCCACGGCCTATTACTACCCGGTCTATTCCTGGACCGAGGACAAGATGACGCAGCCCAGCAGCGGCTCGCTCACCTGGGTCTGCGACGACAAGATCGGCGACAACGTGACCTGGTATCTGTTCAGCGAGGGGCAGGTGGCCATCCGGGGCACGGGCGCCACCTGGGATTTTGACAGCTTTGAGCCCGGCTTCTACAACTTCCGCGACGAGGTCAGCTCCGCCGCCGTCGTCGACGGCGTCACCGGTCTCGGCACCTATCTGTTCTGGCAGATGAACAAGATGGAGTACGTCTCGATCCCGCACAGCGTGACGGCCCTGGGCGAACGGGCCTTCTCCGGCTGCACCGCGCTGACGGAAATCGCCTTCTACGGCCATGCGCCGAGCTTCGGCTCGAACTGCTTCACCGGCGTCACCGCCACGGCCCGCATTTTCCCGGTGTACAGCTGGACGGACAGCGTCAAGCAGAATTACGGCGGCACGATCACCTGGGAGATCGATGACAAGCTCGGCGACAACGTGACCTGGAGGCTGACCAGCGACGGCTGGGTTTATATCGAGGGCACGGGCGCGACCGATGACTTCGGCGCCCAGATATGCCCGATCTACTTCTTCCGCGACGAGGTCAGCGCCGTCAGGGTAGACTATGGCGTCACCGGCCTGGGCAGCTGCCTCTTCGAGGGCTGCACGGCCCTGACCGAGATCCGCTTCCGCGGCCATGCGCCGACGATCGGCAGCGGCGCCTTCCGCGGCGTGACCGCCACGGCCTATTACTACCCGGTCTATTCCTGGGCCGAGGACAAGCGGCAGAACTACGAGGGCTCCATCACCTGGGTCTGCGACGACAAGATCGGCGACGACGTGACCTGGTACCTGGCGGAGAACGGCAAGCTGAGCATCACCGGCACCGGCGAGACCTGGGACTTCATCGACGGCTACAGTCCCGCTTTCTGCCTCTACTTCAGCGACGAGGTCAAAACCGCCGAGATCGGCGCCGGCGTCACCGGCGTGGGCGACTTTCTGTTCTGGATCATGGACGCGCTTGAGATCGTCGTCCTCGGTCCGGATGTGGAGACGATAGGTGCCAAGGCCTTCAGTTGGTGCACTAAGCTCACGGAGATCCGCTTCCAGGGCGAGGCGCCGAGCTTCGGCAACAACTGCTTCTACCGCGTCACCGCCACGGCCTACTACCCGGCGGATGACCCGACCTGGACCGAGGACGTGAGGCAGGACTACGGCGGCGATATCACCTGGGTGCCCTACGGCGGCTATACCGTCTCCGTGGCCAACTACACCAAGGGGATCACCTCCACCAGCCTGGCGCCGGGCGTCAGCTATTCTGGTGTGCAGACCTTCACGGTGACCTCCACCGGTGACAAGGCCGTTCTGGTCGCAATCAAGAACGGCGAAGACGACTATACGATTCTCGAATGCACCACCGTGGGCAGCGAACACCGCTACACGGTGATGGTGGGCAAAGAGCTCGAGATCGTTATCGCGCTCAAGGGCGACGTGAACCTGGACGGCAAGGTGGCGCTGAAGGATAACCTGATGCTGAAAAAGCACATCGCCGGCACGGAAACGCTCTCCGACCTGTCATTCCTGGTCGGTGATGTGGACGGCAGCGGCACGATCAAACTGAAGGATACGCTCACCGTCAAAAAGGTCATTGCCGGTACAGCCAGCTTCGAGTGGTAAACACATAAAAACATCAAACAGGGCGCGCTCATTCGGGCGCGCCCTGTTTGCCGTTTAGTTTAAAACTGCGAAAAACTATTGTGTTTTATGGCCGGATTGGTAGCTTCTTCAAAGAAAGTATCATGGAGAAGAAATTATGTTAACCATTTTTGCGGATTGTCTTTGTCAGAGTTCCTCGTAGATTCGGCGCAGGCGGGCAATCTCGTCCTGCGGCAGCGGGGGCAGGAAGGGATCGGCCTGCGTGTAGTAACAGGCTCGCACATAGGGACGGATGAAGACCTCTCTGCGCTCCGGGCGCAGATCCACAAAGGCGAAGAGGCCGTTGTCCAGACGAAATACAGCGTGGTCGCGGTAGTAACCGAGATAAGAGAGAACCTGCGGCTTGACGTAGGGCTGTTGACTCAGGTCGTATTCTTCCTGCGTTTGTGCAAGAAAGATCGCAGTGACATCCGACTTGCGCGCCTCCTCCAACCCGATCCGCACCGCATCCTCCACGGGAAAGCGGTAGTAAGCTGCCGAGAGGAAGGGGAGGGCGATGCTCCGGCAATCCAGCTGATGAGCGAGAGCAAACAGAGACTCATAGCAGCAGCGCAGGACGACAAGCTCATTGCTTTCGCCGTAGCGCCATTGCGGCGTACCGGTGGCAAAGAGCCAGCGAAACGGCAGATTCCCGGCGTCAAAGGGCCAGGCTCTGCCCACGGACAGAAAGCGCTTTTCTTTCAGCCTTGCCAGCAGAGCTTCTCCGCCGCAGGCGCCGATGCGCTGGGAGACCGGCTCTTCGCTCAAATTCATCGTGTTTTCAATGCACACCACGGCGGCGTCCGCCGTGACGGATAAGATATCTTCTTGCGTAACGAGATATGATTTGTTCTGCTCCTGCGTTCCCGCAGCTGTCGGATGCGGGCGTTTGATGGGTAAAGTATAAACAATCCCGGCCGTTCCGTCAATGGAAAAGCAAACGGACTCGGTACAAGCTGCGTCTGAAATGGGCGGAAGCGCAGGAATGGCGCTTGCCTTTCTGCTGCCGATGCGGTAAAATATATAAAAATAAATTGTTTCAAAGGAGGCTTTTTCCATGCAGATTACCCTGGAACTGTTACAGAGCTATGCGCGCCTGATCGTGCGCTCCGGCGCCAACGTCCGCCCGGGTCAGACGGTGCTGCTGAACATCGCGGTGGAGCAGGCGGACTTCGCCGAGATGCTGACCGAGGAATGCTACAAGGCCGGCGCCAAAAAGGTCAACGTCGAGTGGCAGAGTGACGCGATTTCCCGTCTGCACTTCCAGTACGCCGCGCAGGAGACGCTTGCCGAGGTGCTGCCCTGGGAGGAGGCCAAGGCCAAGCAGATGACGGTTGATCTGCCCTGCCGGATTTTTATTGCCTCGCAGGATCCGGACGCGCTGGCAGGCATTTCCCCGGAAAAGCTCTCCGCCGTCGGCCAGAGCCGCGCCCGCGTGCTCAAGCCATACCGCAACGCGATCGACGGAAAGCATCAGTGGACCATCGCGGCCTACCCCTCGGAGAAATGGGCGAAAAAGTGCTTCCCGGAGGAGACGACCGAGAATGCCGTGGCCAAGCTGTGGGAGGCGGTGCTGAAAACCGTCCGCATTGACGGCGAGCATGATCCCGTGGCTGCCTGGCAGGCCCACACGACCTTCATTTCGGAGAAGGCCGCCTGGCTCAATGCCCAGCAGTTCCGCCGCCTGCGTTATGCCAGTGCCAACGGCACCGACTTCACCGTGGAACTGATTCCCGACGCCCGCTGGGAGGGTGCTGCGGCCGTCAACTCCCAGAACGGCGCAAGCTACATCCCGAACATGCCCACCGAGGAGATCTTCACCTCGCCCCTGGCGGGCAGCTGCGAGGGCACCCTCGTTGCCACAAAGCCGCTGTCCTGGAACAGCCAGCTGATCGAGAACTTCTCCATTACCTTTGAAAACGGCCGCGCCGTTTCCTGCCGGGCGGAGAAGGGCCAGGAGCTGCTGGAGAAGATGCTCGTGATGGACGAGTGCGCCAACATGCTCGGCGAGGTCGCTCTGGTGCCGAAGGAGAGCCCGGTCAACCGCTGCGGCTTCCTGTTCTACGAGACGCTCTTTGATGAAAACGCCTGCTGCCATGTGGCGCTGGGTGCCGGCTTCAAGGAAGTGCTCCCGGACGGCGATGATCTGAGCACCGCCGAGGCACAAAAGCGCGGCATCAACGATTCCATCATCCACGTGGACTTTATGGTGGGCAGCGACGACCTCTCCATCGACGGCATCCGCGCCGACGGTAGCAGCGCACCCATCTTCCGCAACGGCACCTGGGCCTGAGACGGAGCAGGACGAAACAGCAGCATGGGGATGAGATACCATATCTCATCCCTTTGCTCTGTCAAGAGCAGAAAGAACGGACGGGAGGCGAGGACGCTGCAGCAAATCATTATACATGTGGATATGGACGCGTTCTACGCCTCCGTCGAGACGCGGGATGATCCGTCTCTGCGCGGCAAGCCCCTGATCATCGGCTCGCTGCCGACCGAGCGCGGCGTGGTTGCCACCTGCAGCTATGAGGCGCGCAAATTCGGCGTCCACTCCGGCATGAACATCAAGGATGCCTACCGCCTGTGCCCGGGCGGCATATACATGCACCCGAACTTCGACAAATACAAGGCTGTTTCCGCGCAGCTGCACGGAATCTGGGACAGCTACGCCACCGCCTCCGAAGCCATAGCGCTGGATGAGGCGTATCTGGACGTCACCGAGCGGGCGGGGGATTGGGAAGGCGCACGGGAGATCGCCCGCGCGATCAAGCAGAGGACGCGCGACGAGTTGCATTTGACCTGCTCGGTCGGCCTGGCCTACTCCAAGACGGCGGCCAAGACTGCCAGCGAGGAGAAGAAGCCGGACGGCTATTTCGAGATCCCCACCGCGCAGGATTTCGTGAATCTGATCCTGGACCGGGACGTACAGGTCCTCTACACCGTCGGGGCCATGACCGCCGAAAAGCTGCGCGCCGCCGGAATCCGCACCGTGCGGGAGGTGCAGGAGCGACAGGAGGATGTGATCCGACTGCTGGGTAAGCAGGGACGCTGGATCACGCAGATCGCCTTCGGCATCGACGACCGACGGGTAGAGCCATACCGACCGGAGGAGGCCAAGTCCATCGGCCGGGAGCTTACGTTCCAGAAGGACGTGGATCATTTTGAGCTGCTGAAGGACGTGCTGTTTCTGCTGGCGCTGAACGTGGAAAACCGCGCCCGGCGCATCGGCCTGCGCGGCAAGGGCGTCACGCTGAAGCTCACCTACGCGGACATGAAAAGCATCACCCGTTCGCGCAGCCCGGCCGCCTGCGGCTCCGCCGTTTCCATATGGCAAGAGGCGTCGAAGCTGCTGGACTGCGTGGAGAAGCGGCCCGTCCGGCTGATCGGCGTGAGCCTCTATCATCTGACCGACGAGGAGGAGCGCCAGCTCCGGCTGGCGGATTTCGACGACGAGGACGAGCGGGAGCGGGAGGCGGAGCAGAATCGCCTGTTTGCCGCGCTGGAGGCGCACTATCATCTGGACTTTGCCGGCCACAGAGAGGATCTGTACCATATGGAGACGCTGCACAAAACCGCGGAATACATGCGGAAGCATTTTTAATATGAAAGAACCACAAGCTATCGGCCGCTTTGAAACAGCACCCCATTTGTTAGTAGTTTACCATACTGTCTAACAAATGGGGTGCTGTTTCAAGCCAATGATCATTTGCGTATGGGAATGAAGCTATTACGGCCGCTCTGCGGCCTCCTGCGGGCTGATGCCGTAGACCTGCCGAAAAGAGCGGTAAAAATTGGCGTAGTCCTGAAAACCGCAGGACTGGCAGGCATCGCCCGGGCTGCTTCCCTCAGCGAGCATCTGCCGAGCGTGCTGCAGGCGCTTAAGCAGAATGTAGTGATATACGCTGGTGCCGACACTGCGGCGGAACAGATGGGACAGATAGTATTTGCTGACAAAAAAGCGAGCGGCGAGATCCTCCAGACGGATCTCCTCCTGATAGTGGCCGTTGATATAGCTCAGCACCCCGGAGACCAGCGGCGCGTCCGGCGCGCTGTCCGCCTCGCGGGTCTGGCCCTCGGTCAGACGCGTCAGCTCAGCCAGCAGCTGCAGAAACAGGCCCTGCGCATACAAGGCGCTGCCGCTCCGCTCGGATTGAAACTCCCGCGCCAGCTGGCGGGCCAGAGAGGGGATCGCGCTGCCCGCACAGGGGAAGAGATTCTGCCCGGTGCCAAAGCAGCTCTGCACGGCGCCATCTGCGGAGACCTGCGCCAGATAGTCCGCGTTGATCCAGAGGACGATCCGTTCATACGCCTCGTCCGGCGCGACCATGGGGCGGTGCAGCTCCATGGGGCTGATGAGCAGGATATCGTCCGGCCGGAGGACACAGCTGCGTCCCTCGACCAGATACTCCACGTTCCCGCGAAGAAAGTAATAGAGCTCATAAAAGTCGTGATGGTGCAGCGGAACCTCCTGCATTTTGGGGTCCTGATAGTGAAAAATTTCAAAGTCCGGGCGGCTCATGCTCTGCCGGGGATTAAAGCGCTGCGCGTTTCGTGTCATGCTGCTCACCTCAGATTCAGTATAGAGCAAGAATTACAATCTTTCAAGCAAAAATAACAATTACATTGTTTTTGTTGTGCTGTATAATACCGATATGGAAGAATACAAAATCAGGTTGACAGGGAGGAAACCGTATGCCGATGCAAATGGGGTTTCGCTGGTACGGCGAGGGCAACGACAAAATTTCTCTCAGCGATATCCGCCAGATTCCCGGCGTGAGCACGATCGTCTGGGCGCTGCACGACAAAATGCCGGGTGAAATCTGGAAGCCGGATGAGATTAAGACTGTTGTGGATCAGATCAGGGCCGCGGGCTTCAACGCCGACGTGGTGGAGTCTGTGAACGTCCACGACGACATCAAGATCGGCCTGCCGACGCGCGACAAGTATATCGACAACTACATCCAGACCATCCGCAATCTCGCTCCCTTCGGCGTGAAGGTCATCTGCTACAACTTCATGCCGATTTTCGACTGGACGCGCAGCGATCTGTTTCATCCGATGGGCGACGGCTCGACGGCGCTGTACTACCAGAAGGACATGATCCAGGACGACCCCAAGGCGATGGCGGACTATGTCATGAGCTTCACCGAGAAGTACCACATGAGCTTCCCCGGTTGGGAGCCCGAGCGCATGTCGAAGCTGGACGAACTGTTTGAAAAGTACAAGGACGTGACCAAGGAGAAACTGTGGGAGAATTTCCAATACTTCCTCGAGCGCCTGATGCCCGTCTGCCGCGAGTGCGATATCAAGATGGCCGTGCACATGGACGACCCTCCCTGGGACATCTTCGGCCTGCCGCGCCTGCTGGTGGATGAGGAGAGTATCGACCGCTTCCTCAAGATGGTGGATGACCCGTATAACTGCCTGACCCTCTGCTCCGGCAGTTTGAACGCCAACCCCGAGAACAACGTGGCCGAGATCGTGAGGAAGCATGTTGACCGCATTGCCTTTGCCCACATCCGCAACGTCAGGCACTTTGCAAACGGCGACTTTTCCGAGGCCAGCCACCGCGACTGTGACGGCGACACCGGGATTCTGGACATCCTGCGCGCCTATCACGACGGCGGCTTCGAGGGCTACATCCGCCCCGACCACGGCCGTCACCTCTGGGATGAAAAGCCGGGCACCGTGCGTCCCGGCTACGGGCTCTATGACCGCGCTCTCGGCATCATGTACATGCTGGGCGTCTGGGATTTGATGGAGAAAGAAGATAAGGAGAGGAAATGAAATGGAGAAAAACGTATTGAATACCGATCTGAGCGGCAAGGTGGCCGTGGTTACCGGCGCGGGCGGTGTGCTCTGCTCCGAGTTTGCGAGGGTTCTGGCGCGCGCGGGAGCAAAGGTGGCGCTTCTTAACCGCACCCGGGAGAAAGCGCAGCGCTTTGCCGACGAGATCATCGCTGAGGGCGGCATTGCGATTGCCTACGGCTGCAACGTGCTGGACAAGGCGCAGACTTATGCCGTGGCAGAGCAGGTGCTGGCCGATCTGGGTCCCTGCGATATTCTCATTAACGGCGCCGGCGGCAACCATCCCAAGGCTACCACAGATAAGGAGTATTACGAGGATGGCGACCTTGACGCCGATACCAAGAGCTTCTTCGATCTGGAGGAAGAAGGTGTGGAGAGTGTTTTCAATCTCAACTTCCTCGGCACGCTGATCCCCACCCAGGCCTTTGCGCGGCAGATGCTGGGCCGCGAGGGCTGCAATATCCTGAACATCAGCTCCATGAACGCCTTTACCCCGCTGACCAAGATTCCCGCCTATTCCGGCGCGAAGGCCGCCGTGACCAACTTTACTCAATGGCTGGCAGTGCACTTTTCCAAACAGGGAATCCGCGTCAACGCCATTGCCCCGGGCTTTTTCTCCACGGCGCAGAATGCAAAGCTCCTTTGGAATGACGACGGAACGCCCACAGCCCGCACGGGCAAGATCCTGGCCGCAACGCCGATGGGGCGTTTTGGCGAGAGCAAGGAACTCTCCGGCGCTCTGCTGTTCCTGCTCAATAACGAGGCCGCCGGCTTCATTACCGGCGTGACCCTGCCCATTGACGGCGGCTTTTCCGCCTACGCAGGAGTCTGAGGAGGATATTGCCATGAATGCAATCAATGAACGCATTTCTCAGATCGGCGTGGTGCCGGTCATCAAGCTCAATCACCCGGAGCGGGACGCGGCCAACCTGGGCAAGGCGCTCTGCGCGGGCGGCGTGCCTGTTGCTGAAATCACCTTCCGCGCAGCGGGTGCAGATAAGGCCATCCGGCTCATGAAGGAGGCCTGCCCGGAGATGCTGGTAGGCGCGGGGACCGTCACCAATACGGCGCAGATCGACGCTGTGATCGCCGCGGGCGGCGAGTTTATCGTCTCTCCCGGCTTTGACCCGGAGCTGGTTGCCTATGCACAGGGGAAGAACATCCCGATTTTCCCCGGCTGCACCACGGCCAGTGAGTATCATCAGGCGCTCAAATACAATCTGGAAGTCATCAAATTTTTCCCGGCCGAGCAGAGCGGGGGACTGGCCAAGATCAAGGCGCTGTCCGCGCCCTTCCCCATGTTCAAGGTCATGCCCACCGGCGGCATTTCGCTTAAAAACCTGAAGGAGTACCTCTCCTGCCCGGTCATCGCGGCCTGCGGCGGCAGCTATATGGTCACGGCCGATCTCATCGACAACAACCGCTGGGATGAGATCACCGAGCTGTGCCGGAGATCCCGGGAGATCGTGAAAGAAGCCAGAGGCTAAGGAGGCGCAGAATATGGAACTGAATCTGAGACCGAGAGAAGAATGCCGCTTTGACGCCGTATCCCTGGGCGAAATCATGCTGCGCCTGGACCCCGGCGAAGGGCGGATCCGCACCGCGCGCTCCTTCCGCGCCTGGGAGGGCGGCGGCGAGTATAATGTCATCCGCGGCCTGCACAAGTGCTTTGGCATGAACACCGCTGTCATCACTGCTTTCGCGGATAACGAGGTCGGAAAGCTGATGCGCGACTTCATCGAGCAGGGCGGTGTCAGCACCGATCTCATCTACTGGAAAAAGACCGACGGCATCGGCCGCATCTGCCGCAACGGCATCAACTTCACCGAGCGCGGCTTCGGTATCCGCGGCGCAGTGGGCTGCTCCGACCGTGCCAACACCGCTATTTCGCAGGCCACGCCCGAGGACTTTGACTTTGACACTATCTTCGGCAAGCTGGGTGTGCGCTGGCTGCACACCGGCGGCATCTACGCGGCGCTGTCCGAGCAGAGCTGCGAGACCGTCATCGCCGCCTGCCAGACCGCGAAAAAGTACGGCACCGTCATCTCCTATGATCTCAATTACCGCCCCTCGATGTGGAGCGCCATCGGCGGCCTCGAGAAAGCCCGGGAGGTCAACAGGGAAGTGGCCAAGTACGTGGACGTGATGATCGGCAACGAGGAGGACTTTACCGCCTGCCTCGGATTTGAGATCGAGGGCAACGACGAAAACCTCAAGGAGCTGAACCTCGAGGGCTATAAGAAAATGATCGGCCGGGCCGCCGAGACCTACCCCAACTTCAAGGTCGTGGCGACGACGCTGCGCACGGTCAAGACCGCCACCGTCAACGACTGGAAGGCCATCTGCTGGGCAGACGGCGAAATCTACCAGTCCAAGGAGTATAACGGCCTGGAGATCATGGACCGCGTGGGCGGCGGAGACTCGTTCGCGAGCGGCCTTGTCTACGGCCTGATGACGACGGGCGATGCGGAGAAGGCCGTCAACTACGGCGCGGCGCACGGCGCGCTCGCGATGACGACGCCGGGCGACACCTCTATGGCCAGCCTCAACGAGGTCGAGGCCATCATGGGCGGCGCAGGCGCCAGAGTCAAGAGGTAAGCGCATGAAGCCCTTTATGGACAAGGATTTTCTCCTGTCAACAGAGACAGCGAAGCATCTCTACCACGATTACGCCGAGAATCAGCCCATCATTGACTACCATTGCCACCTGAATCCGCGCGAGATCTACGAGGATCGGCAGTTTGAAAACATGACGCAGGTCTGGCTGGGCGGCGACCATTACAAGTGGCGGCTGATGCGCTCGGCAGGTGTGGAGGAAAAGTGCATTACCGGCGATGCCTCTGACCGGGAGAAATTTCAGAAGTGGGCGGAGACGATCGGCCTGGCCATCGGCAACCCGCTCTATCACTGGAGCCACTTGGAGCTGCGCAAATACTTTGGTTATGAGGGCATCCTCAATGGCGACACGGCGGAAGAGGTCTGGCAGCTTTGCAATGAAAAGCTCAAGGAGCTCTCCGCGCGCAAGCTGGTGGAGCGATCCGGCGTCAAAGCCCTTTGCACCACCGACGACCCGGCGGACAGCCTCGAGTGGCACGCCAAAATCGCCGCGGACAAGAGCTTTTCTGTCAAGGTTCTGCCGAGCTTTCGCCCGGATAAGGCGCTGGGCATCGAAAAGTCGGATTATCTGGACTATCTGCGCAGACTCGGCCGGATTGATTCCTTTGACGATCTGAAAAAGCGACTGGTGGATCGCTTGGATTTCTTCTGCTCTCAGGGCTGCCGCGTTTCCGACCACGGCATGGAGGCTGTACCTTTTGCACCTGCCTCAGACGAGGCGGTCGAGACCGTTTTCCAGCGCCGTCTGAACGGCCAGATGCCGACGCCGCCGGAGGAAAAGCAGTTCAAAACCGCGCTGCTGCTCCATCTGGGTCGGGCTTATGCCAAACGGGGACTCGTGATGCAGCTGCATTTCGGCGTGATCCGCGATAACGCCAGGCGCGTGTTCCGCGCGCTCGGGCCGGACGCGGGCATCGACTCCATCGGCGACGCACCCTCGGTCAAAGAACTGGCCGCCTTTCTCAACGCCCTGGACGAGACCGGCGAGCTGCCCAAGACGATCCTCTACTCCCTCAACCCCAACGACAACGCGGCGCTGGTGACGGTCATGGGTTCCTTCCAGAGCGGGGAAGCCGTTGGCAAGCTGCAGCACGGCAGTGCCTGGTGGTTCAACGACCATAAGCGAGGCATGCTCGACCAGCTGACGACCCTGTCCGCCGACGGATATCTGGCGGGCTTTGTCGGGATGCTGACCGACTCCCGCAGCTTCCTCAGCTATGCCCGGCACGAGTATTTCCGCCGCATCCTCTGCGAGCTGCTCGGCTCCTGGGTGGAAAACGGCGAATATCCGAACAACGAAAAAGCGCTCCGCCGGATTGTCGAGGGGATCTGCTATAAAAACGCCGAAAAATACTTTAATATCTAAATATCTGAGATTTCATCTTATACATGACAAAAAAGACCGCATTCAGGTTCGTTTGAAACGTGAATGCGGTCTTTTTAAGCGAGGGAGGGAGAATCAGGCGTTTCGGCCCATGCGCCGTGCTTCCTCCAGGGCGGGATGGTTCGGATTCTCTCCGGCCGCGGTCACGCCTCCCATAAAGACCGTGCCTGCAAGCCGTGCGCGCTCAAAGCAGTCGATCCAGCCCTTCACGCCGCTGACAGCGCGTTCGGGTACATAGGATGCATCCTCGGCCGCGGCGGTCATCAGATAGACGTCGGTGAAGGCGTAGTCGCTGGGAAAGAGCGGGTTGAGCCGATCCAGCAGCGTTTTGAGCTGGCCGGACATCTCGTAGTAGTAGATGGGGGTGGCAAAAACCAGAACGTCAGCCGTCAGCGCCTTCTGGCAGATTTCGTCTGCGTCATCTCGAATGACGCAGCGCTGCTTTTCCTGACACACAAAACAGCCGCGGCAGAAATTTACGGTCTTACCGCGCAGGGAAACAAACTCGACCTCATGGCCGACTTCCTTCGCGCCCTCGGCAAAGGCCAGAGCCAGCGCTTCGGAATTGCTGTTTTTTCTCGGACTGGAAGAAACGATCAAAATTTTTTTCATTTTTTATCTCCTTTTTATTCTTAATTCGTTTGAACTGCCTTTCCCGCGCCGGCTGCAGCCGTGAAAGGGATTCCAGATGTCGTGCAACGCGCCTCACCTCACTCCGCTTCTGTCTCCCCGTAGAGCTCTTTTTCGTGCTGAAAGCCCCAGTTCATGATGGCATAGAACACGGGCAGCAGATCCCGGCCCATCTCCGTAAGAGAATATTCCACATGCGGCGGGATCTCGTTGAATTGCTCGCGGCTGATGAGGCCGTCCTCCTCCAGCTCGCGCAGGGCCTTGGTCAGCATAGTGTTTGTGATGCCGGGCAGATCCTTTTTGAACTGACCGAAGCGCACCGTGTCGTTGATGCACATCTCATACATCAGCTGGGATTTCCAGCGGCCCTGCAGCATGACCAGCAGCGGCGTGACCGGACAGTTGCCGTCGCGCGTCACAATGCCTTTTTTCACATTGACGAGGTAGTCCTCGTAGCTCATATACTCACGCTTCATCAGGACTTCCTCCAAACTTTTTCCAGCTTTGAACGCGCCGCCTCATACTCTCCACATCCAGAACCCCATAGGCAAAGCCCTTGCGCACCAGCTCCTCCGGCACATACTCGTCGTATTTCTCAAAGACCGGCACCTCCTTGGGGTATACCAGTTCCAGCGCATCGAAGTCCCGGGCTGCCTCTTCGCAAACCGTCTCGTAGAACTCCGCTTCGCTCGCCTGCATCGTAAACTGCATGTAGTAGGGGCGGGAGGACTGCAGTCCCTTCAGCCCCAGCCGCTGGGCACAGCGCAGCTTCAAAAAACGCTCCAGCGCGAGAAAGGCGTAGCTGCCCACCCAGGGAAACAGCGCCCACATCTTGCCGCCCAGAGAAATCAGCGGCCTCTCCGAGATGCGCGATTTCCGGAAGGTCTCCCGGGCGTCCGCCAGGCGGCAGACGGCGTGCCTCATCAGATAGGGGTATTGTTTTTCCTCACTGAGCACCCGGTACATCCGCTCCAGAATCCGGGTGTGGATGTCGCCCGCCACGTCGCCGAAATAGGCGGGGATGTTCCCCTTGACCAGCGTGCAGAAGAGCTCACGCCGCTTGTGATCGACCTCTTCGACCACCCAGACTCGCCCCGCAATGGCGATCTTGTCGCCCACGGGAGGGGGCTTGACGATCGTGCCGAGCTGCTCGGAGCCGGAGCGCACGGTGTATTCCACGTTCTCCTGAAATACCGCATAGAACTTATAGTTATTCACGACCCGCTCGCCGGTGAGCCCAAGGATCAGACCGCCGTTTTCCGTGCGGTTGATGTGGTCGATGTCCAGCAGATGCCGCAGCAGCAGGCGGTAGTCCTCCTGCGTGATGCGGTGAAAGCAGCTTAGACTCAGCACGCGGGAGGCAAGCTCCCCGGCCGTCATCTCACCGTGGGAGGCGAGCGTGCTCATTGTCTGATGATACAGCAGACTGTAGGGGAGGCGATCCATGCGCGGCGGCTCCACAAAGCGCTCCTCAATGTAGAGCTGCACCAGCGCGATGCCCTGGATCAGATACCAGGGGATGCTGTCCGGGAGCATGGCGCGCGCCTCTTGGTGATCCTCCCGCATGACAAACCACATCTCCGAGGGATCGCCGCGCCGACCCGTGCGGCCCATGCGCTGCAGAAAGCCGGAGACGGTGAAGGGCGCGTCGATCTGAAAGGCGCGCTCCAGCCGCCCGATGTCAATGCCAAGCTCCAGCGTGGCCGTGGCGCAGACGCTCATCAGCGAATCGCCGTCCTTCATCTCCTCCTCGGCGCTTTCCCGGTAGGAGGCGGAGAGGTTGCCGTGGTGGATGAGGAAGCGGTCGGGCTCGTGATTGACCTCGCAGTACTGCCGCAGGCTCTGGCACACAGACTCGCATTCCTCGCGGGAGTTGGTGAACACCAGGCACTTTCTGCCCCGAGTATGCTCGAAGATATAGCCGATCCCCGGGTCGGCGGCCTTTGGTGCGGTATCGGTAGGCTCCTCCACGGGCGGGGTTTCTGCCGGGAGGTCTTTTCCCTCGTCAGCCTGGGGTGCGGAATTATAAAAATGCTCCATGCTCAGCCGCCAGACCTCTTTGCCCCCGTCGAATTTCGGGATAACGGTGCCCCGACCGCTGCCCGCCGCCAGAAACTGTCCCGCCAGCTCCGGGTTTCCGATGGTGGCGGAAAGACCGATGCGCCGGGGATCGCAGCCCGCCAGCTTACACAGCCGCTCGATCAGGCAGAAGGTCTGCAAACCACGGTCTGCCCGCAGCAGGGAGTGGATCTCATCGATGACGATAAAGCGCAGATCCCCGAAGAGGGAGGGGATCTCCATGTGCTTGTTGATCAGTAGCGATTCCAGGGATTCCGGCGTGATCTGCAAAATGCCCGAAGGCTTTTTCAGCAGCTTCCGCTTCCGGGACTGGGCTGCGTCCCCGTGCCAGCGGGTGACGGCGATCCCCTCCTCCTCGCAAAGCTCGCTGAGGCGCCCGAACTGGTCGTTGATCAGCGCCTTGAGCGGCGCGATATACAGCACGCCGACCGTCTGCGAAGGCTTTTCGTACAGCATCGTCAAAATCGGGAAAAAGGCCGCCTCTGTCTTGCCGGAGGCCGTGGAGGCCGTCAGCAGCACATTTTCCTCCGTGTTGAAAATGGCGTCTCCCGCGGCGTTCTGTACCGCCCGCAGGCTCTGCCAGCCGGAGCGGTAGATATAGTCCTGGATAAAAGGCGCGTAGCGCTCAAATACGTTCATATCGTAAACTCCACAAAGCCCGCGTCCGTTTCATCGGAGACGGCTTCCGATTTGGCGTATGAGAACTCGTCGGATTCCAGCAGCGCGGCGATGCCCATGGCCGGATTCTGATACAGCAGATCCAGCAACTCAATAAAGTCCCGGATCACCTCGCGGGGCGTGATGTTCTGATCGGCGCCGATGCGCCCGTATTCGAGCTTGATAAAGCTGACCAGATCCTCCGTCGTGACGCGGCGGGCGTAACCGTAAAGCCCTGCGTGCATCTCGGCGAGCTTTTCGCACAGCACCAGCATTTCCTCGGCGGTCAGCGGCTCCAGCCGGATCACCGGCGCCAGCAGATCTCGTGCGCCGGGCTTGGAGAAGCGCCCCTCCGCAAGCCTTGAGCGCAGCGCCTCGTAGCTGTAAATGCCCCGCCGCTTGTCCTCCAGGGCCTGGGGCGTGGCCCCCATGAGGATACCGAGATATTTTGCCTTGCCCTGCAAGGTGTCGTTATACATGGTCAGCATCTTTTCGTAGTTATACTGCCGGGTGATAGAGTTGGGGATCTTATAGATATTCACCAGCTCGTCAATCATGATGAACATGCCCGTATATCCCGCCAGGCGGAAGAAGGCGGCAAAGAGTTTGAGATAGTCGTACCAGTCGTCGTCGCTGATGATGATATTGACGCCCAGGGCCTCCTTCGCCTCGCTCTTGAGGGCGTATTCGCCCCGGAACCAGTGCACGACCTTTGCTTTCGTCTCGTCGTCGCCATTCACATAGGCACGGTAATAGGCAGATAGAAGTTTGGCAAACTCAAAGCCGTGCACCAGCTCACTGACGGAAGCCGTCACCGCGTAGATTTTCCTGTCAGTGGCGGCAGCCAGGGCGGGATCGTCGGGGTTAAGCCCGGTCTCCTGCATGGCCTCGTTCTGCACCGCGCTGATCCAGCGATCCAGAATCAGCGTCAGCGCGCCGCCCTCCGGTTTCGTTTTCGTGGAGAGGTTGGAAATGAGCTCCCGGTAGGTGGCAAGGCCCTGGCCGCGGGTGCCCTGCAGCCGCCGCTCCGGGGAGAGGTCGGCGTCGGCCACGATAAAGCCACGATCCATCACGTGGTTACGGATGGTTTGCAGCAAAAAGCTCTTGCCGCTGCCGTAGCGCCCGACGATGAAGCGAAAGGACGCGCCGCCCTCGGCGATGATATCCACGTCGTGCAGCAGAGCTTCAATCTCATTTTTCCGGCCTACCGTGATATACGGCAGGCCGATGCGCGGCACCACGCCGCCCTTCAGAGAATTCAGTACCGTCTGTGCGATGCGCTTGGGTACTTTCTTGTGTTCATCCATGTTCGCATCCTCCCAGGTATTCTTCCAACTCTTCGATATAGTCGTCCACCAGAAACAGTTGGTCATTCTCACAGAGAACGACAGTGTCTCCAAATTCGTCAAACAGCGCCTCGTTGATGGCGTCGGCCTCGATGGACGGCATCCGGTGATTGGCCTTGACGAGGGCAGAAGCGCTCTGTCCGGCCAGCAGCGCGCGGAGAATCTGAATTTGCACATGATCCAGAGGGAGTCCGCTCGTTTCGGCCTCGGCCGCAGGTGGGGCCGCTTCTTCGATCTCCTCGATTTCATCCTCGGTCAGCAGGCTGTCCCGCGTTGTGACAGCATCACGTCGGATCTGCTCCAGCCCGGAGAGGTCGATCGTGATTTTGGGTCGGGCAGCCTCGATTGCTGCCTTTCGCTCCGCCTCAAGCACCGCGTCAATATAGGGGATCGACCATTCGTCGGCCGCGTTTTCCCGCAGGTAGCGGCCGGTTTTCAGATAGCGGCGCAGCCGGGCGTCCGTCTCGTGTAGGAAGCCCAGCAGCCGCGCCTTGTCAAAAGCGAGCTTGTCATAGGCCTCCATCAGCCAGACGCCGCCGCGGCAGTGGTAGCTGCGGCAGTCGTCCAGCACGTAGTCTGTGTCCCGCGGCCTCGATCGCTCATAGTAGACAGCGTTGGACAGCGGATACCACGGGCGAGCCTTTTTTCCGCCGAAGCAGAGGGAAAACAGATCTTTGCCCTGCCAGCAATATGCGGACGCTGCTCGCCACGCCTCGCTGAACAGGTGCCTGCCGCGCGCCGGATCGGCGGCGAGCAGGGGAGAACTCAGCAGCTTTTTTCCGCCGAAGTAGCTCAGTGCCGAAAAGACTTCTTCGCCCGTGTGGTTTTTCGGAGACCGGAGCGCTGCCAGCGCCGTATCCTGCGCGAGCAGCTCCGGGTCCGCACTCTGGCAGGCAAGCTCCGGCGGCAGATCGTGAAGCACGGCAAAGTCCAACATCCAGCGCCGCAGGTTGGGCCGCATGCGCTTGTCGCCAAGCCCCGCGTCCAGATAAGCCGTCTCAAAGTCCCGCAGCTTTTGCAGGCACGCCTCCGGCGTATCTGCGCCCACGCCGTTTAAAAGCTCATAGACGTAGAGATAGGCCGCGGAGGTGGGGATCGGCTGCACGTCGCCCTGCCGCAGCCGGGCACGCCAGGTGAAATAACCGCGGAGCTGCCGAGTGCTCAGATCGTGATAGGTGGGGAAATAGCAGACAAAATCGCCCGTCCAGGGGAGATCGTCCTCATAATCCTGCATGAACACGGCCTGACGGTAAAAGTTCCGGGCTCTGGCCGTGGGGGATTCTCTGCCGTATTCATACAGCCGCCGCATTTCATGCAGGCGATCCGGCACGCCCTCCATCTCCGCCCGGTAGCTGCTTTCTGCAAAGGGCAGGGGAGTGTCCTGCCAGCGGCTGTCGGTGCCCGGAAGCTGCGATGCGAGAACGATGGTGTAACCATGCGGATTTCCGGCCTCGATCGCCCGGTCGAACAGGGAAAAGACGATCTCCTGCTCCGTATCGTCGTCAAAGGCGATGTCGAGCCACTGGGCGCCGCGCATGCGGATCGCAGGGGAGAGATAGGGACGCTGGAAGCGCAGCAGACTGTCGCTGCCGCACTTCAGGTCGCAGCGTTCCAGCTCGCGGCCGGTGTCGGTGTCCCATTGCCGCATCAGAAGCGCGACCCATTTCCCCGTCTGGGGGTGGCAGAGCACAGAGAAGCCGGGGAAATCCGCCCACTTGTGCTGTTCTTCGATCTGGTATTTCTCTTTCGCATAGGCGATCAGCTCCGCCAGCTGCATTGCAGCACCTCCCTCCGGTCAGAGACATTGTTCAGTATATTTATTGTACCATATCTGATTATGAAATCAAGTACGCAGTAATATTGTACTTGGTACGCTTTTTGATACCAAAGAAACAGAACAGCTCCCGACTGTCGGCAGAATCTGCCGACAGCCCGGGAGCCGTTGCGTCTTCTAATAATACTATCATAGGCTGCGCTGCCGCGATTGTGGACGTGGGGGCGGCGTTTTACGAAAGTGAAGAGGTCAGCGGCGCCCGAAGAGTGTATGCGACAAAG
This sequence comes from Oscillospiraceae bacterium, assembly GCA_902801295.1. GTDB lineage: Bacteria > Bacillota > Clostridia > Oscillospirales > Oscillospiraceae > Limivicinus. Next base: position 100,982 of record CADCHN010000004.1, read on the forward strand.
AAAAAACCGAGGACTTTTGTCCTCGGTTTTTGATGGTGGAGATAAGATTTCCAAATCCGAACCGGGGATGGAGGCGCGCCGAGAGAGCGCGCACTCCATGTCGTTAAAATTTACAGTTTTAGTCCCGTCCTTGTAGTTGAGTGCGATGACGGCTTTATCGTCGTAGAGGTAGATCGCGTTGACAAAGGTGCCGATCAGCATCTTCCGGTGTTCCAGCTTGGTCGTGTCCAGGTGCTGGAAACGCTTGAGCCAAAAGCGAATGAAGTCCTCGGACATCCTGGGCTTGGCCATCTTCTCCAAGGCAATCTTCTGTTCCAGCTCGTCCCGCGAGGCTTCCAACTGCTCCAGTCGCTCCTTTGTGGATTTTGTCAGGATTCCCTGTTGGATGGCGTTCAACAGATTATCAATGGCGGCGTTCGTCTCGCCGAGCTGCTTCTCAAAGGCTGGCAGGCTGAGGCTGTCGCGCCCCTGCAAATCCATCACAAGCTCGATGACCGCATCCACAGTACCCGGTTCATCCAAGAACTCTTTGATCGCCTGAATGACGGTATCTTCCAGCCATTCCTTCTTCATTGTCTTCTTGGAACAGTCTTTCAGCTTGCGCTTGATCGACGAGCACTTGTAGTAGTGATGCACGCCGTTGCGGCCCGTGCCGCTCTCGCCGACCATCGGCTCACCGCAGTATCCGCAAAAGAGTTTGCCGGAGAGTATGTACTCATCCTCTGCCTTATATCGGGCGGGGGACTTTTTGTTCTTCTCCATTCTGGCCTGAACCCGATCAAACAAATCCTGCGGTACGATCTGGGGGATGCCATCCGGCACAAGAATATCCCGGTAGCGATACTCTCCAAGGTAGCGGCGGTTTTTCAAGAGCTTCTCTACGCTATTGAAGCTGATGGGGTTGCCTCTACTGTTACGAAAGCCCTGCCCGTTCATCCAGTCGCAGATTTCTTTCATGGTAGCGCCCTTGTCGTACATTTTATAGGCTTCCAGGACAAGCGGGGCAGTGAGCGGATCGATCTGGAAATACTGCTCCTGGTCGATCACATAGCCAATCGTCTGACCGCCGCCGTTGTATTTGCATTTGAGGGCGTTCTCCGTCATACCGCGCACGATCTTCTCGGAGAGGTCCGCCGAGTAATACTCGGCGAACCCTTCCAGAATGGACTCCATCAAGATGCCCTCGGAGCCTTCCGAAATCTTCTCCGTGGCAGAATGGCCTTGTAGTGCGCACTGTCGTAGCGATTGCGGGAGAATCGGTCAAGCTTCCAGACAAGGACGATGTCGAACAAACCCTGGGCGCTGTCCTTGATCATGTTCTGAAATTCCGGGCGGTTGTCGGTCTTGGCGGAGAAAGCGCGGTCTATGTAGTGCCTCAAGATCGTTATGCCGTTTTTCTCAGCGAAGGCGGTACATTCGCGGATCTGTCCCTCTATGCTCTCTTCCCGCTGGTTGTCGGAAGAATACCGGGCATAGATCACAGCCTTCATTTCTTCTCCTCCGATACCATTTTCAGAATCGACGCCTTGAGCTCCTTGTTGGCCCGTGTGCCCGGCTCAAAGCACATCTCCACGAACTTTGCCATATCTGGATCAAACCGGGGCTTGTACTTGTAGATCTTGCCCTGGGGCTTGTCCGTGCGGCCGTAGATGTAATCCATGGACACATCGAAGTAGTCCGCGAACCAGAGCAGCGTTTCCGGGGTGGGATTGGAAAAGCCGCTCTCATAGCGGTTGAGGCTCGACTGCTGGATGCCGATCAGCTTTGCCAGCTTGTTCTGCGAAAAACCAGCCTCCTCGCGCAGGATGCGTAAACGCTCTCCAAGAATCTGCACCTTGTCATCTCTCCTTAGAATCAACATTCTTTCTAATGAGAGATTAACATAACTACATACAACTTGCAAGGGCTTTTTCACATTTTTCTTACTCTTCATTTTCAGCTCCTTTGTTCTCTTGCTGTGCCTTCCACGCAGCGAATTCTTTTTGGCCTTCCTCGCTCTCGAACAGGGCCAGAATGTCCGGCAGGATACACCGGGCGATGGCCTCGATCTCGTGGTCCGGAAGGTCGCTATGGTTAATGGGTTTCTTCTTCCTGGGCATAGTTCTCCTTTCGTGTTTCATTATTTTTGTCCTGCGCTGCCTCACGCAGGAAGGGTCCTAATTTGGATTTGATGCTGTAGGATCGGCTTGAGCTGCTCGGATTCCGTTTGGTACTCAGCGGTCAGCTTGTCCAGCTCCTTCTGCCAGGCCTTCACCGGGAGCTTGTGATCCGGCGCGGCGGCGTCGAGCTTCCGCTTGGCGAGCAGGAACAGATTGATCTCACGCTCGTGCTCGGCCTTGTACTTGTCGCGGGCTTTCTTGAACCGGATGCTGTTCCATTCTTCATAGATCGGCGTCAGCCGTTTGAACTCTCCGGCGAAGCGGATCAACTCTTCCAGTTCCTTCATCCGTGCAGATTTTGCGTTCAGCGCTGTGGTCATGGCTGCGGACTTCCTCTGGAAGTTCTGCAGATAGGTGTCGAAGTCTGCCAGCGTGACGATCCCGCGCTCCTGCAGGATCAGCACCAGCTCGGAGAATTCTTTGAGGTTGCCAATCTTCGCTTTGTTCGACCATGCACCGGCGTTGCGCTGCTCAAGTCGCTGCGTGAGCAAATCCGCCAGCACGGGCGACTGGGGCGTGTTCAGCCGCTCCTTGATCTCGACGATCCCCTGCAGCAGTTCCGTGATTCTTCGGGCGATCTCCCGCAGCTTTTGATTCGTCGTGCGGATCAGACGGTTGAGGCTGCCCTTGTCGGTGGCAATGCCGCGCGCCTCCATCTGCCGCACAGCCGGGCCTTCGTGGACGGTAGGGATCTGCTCAATAAACCCTTTTCTTCAAACTTGCTGTTGCACAAGTCCGCCCAGGCCTGCCGCCAGGCCTCCAATCGCTCCGGGCTGCCCCAATCGGTGGTGGGAAAGGCCTTGAACTCATAGTCACCCTTGCCGTTTGGGATGCGGTTCCCGTGCTCGTCCAAGATGTACTCCCGCCGCTGCTTGTTGCCCCAGCTGCCGTCCGGGTTCAGCGGCCGGATTGGGCAGAGCACATGGAAGTGCGGATTCTGGATGCCGTCTTCGCCAGCGTCCTTCTCGTGCACGGCGCAGTCCACGATCATTCCGTGGCTCACAAAGTTCTCCAACAAAAATTGCCTTACCAGAGCAAGGTTTTCCTCGCGGGAAAACTCGTTCTGTAAGGCAATGTCAAAACTGTAAGCAAGCTGCGCTTTCGGATGCTGCTCGATTTTCTCAACCTCGTTCCAGAGCGTTTCTCGATCCCGGAATCTCTCCGGCGCGTGCTGCGGAAGAAGGATCTCTGCGCAGACAACGCCTCTTTTGTGCGTGTAATCCGGGCTGTCGCCGTAATACTCGCTATGTAGTTTTTGCCCCGCGCGGTAGGCTGCCGCCGCGATGGCCGACTGTCCCGCGCTGCGCTTGATTTGCGTGACATGGAAGTGATACAGGGAGATTAATTATCACCTCCCGGCAGCAGGGGAAGGACAGACGGAAGGGAAAGGATCTGCTCCATCAGGGAGTAAAACTCCGCTTCGCCCATGTCCTTTGTCGCCGGGGCTTTGCCGCTCGCCCTTTTCCAGATATGTTATCCTGTTCTTTAGCCGCTGCTGTTCATGCAGCAGCTGTTCCAGCCGCGTCTTGTCCTTCTCGTTTTGCTCTCGTAGTTTTTCGATTTTCTGGTTCAATACCAAGCCTCCTAACCATTAGATTTGTAGTTTTCTGCCTTCCGAATACCGAGATACCGCCCCGCCCGGTTCGGCATTCGGAAAGCCCTGATTTTCCTTGTTTTTTTCAGCTCTATTTTTCGACTTCTGCGCGTTTCCTTTTGGCGTATTCTGCCTTCTGCTTCCGCTGCGCCTCTGCCTTGCAACCCGCAAACGGCGCATCGCTTGCCGCTGCAGGGATAAAAAATCTCCGCCTCCAGCGTGCCGGCCTCAGCGTCCTTTAACAGAACATTCCGAAAGAAGCGGCAGCTTACGGAAGAGGAGTGCAGTTGCGGGCATGGCGCATCGAGGCGGATGCAGTTGCCGTTGTCGCAGCTGCTGCAAATGCTTCGGATGAGTCGCATGGCTTCGCGGTGCTGCTGAAGGGTCATGCGGTAGAGGGAACCGTCGGGTTTCCTCTCAATGGGTGCGAGTGGGTTGGGAATGATTGTGATTTCTCCTTTCTGATTTTGGGCATGAAAAAAGCCACGCTCATCTTTCCAGACTTGCGTGGCTCATGCCTTCATGTATTGTCGGTATTCTTTCTTGATGCCTTTCATTCGTTTGATCACGCTGCTGTGATTGGAAAAGCCAAGCTCAACAGCGATTTCCATATAAGTATATCCTTCCTCCCGCATTTGAACAATGCGTCGATCTGTCTCCGACAGCGTAGCAAGAAAACGCTCTGCGTCAACTTTGGTGCAGACATATTTCTCCAGATCCAGCCGGGGATCGGGGTAGCCAAACGGACGATCATCGTCTTCATCCAGGTTCTTTGAACGCAGTCGTTCCAAGGAAACTGACTGCACGCGTTTGGATCTCGAGTGATACCACTTGCGAACGAAGTCTGTCCGAACGTTTGTGCGCTGATTCTCAAAATCCTCGGCGCATGGCATCTCATGGAGTACGTCCAACATTGGCTGCCAGCCCTGTTCCTCGATGACCTTCTTGACCACTTTCTCAAAAAGAGCATCGATCTGTTCTTTCGGAAGGAAAAGAATCTCGGCGTCTTTGCGAAGCAAAAACAGCTGCTGAAGATTCCATCCGGTTTCCTGTTCAATGCCCTTTGACCACAGCGGCAGGGAGTAGGAAAGACGCCACACGGGAAAATCTCCGGTGTAATGCTCCTTCCATCCGGGAAAGCCGAAATGCGGAAAGGCCAGCGAGGAAACAGCGTCCATGATCTCATCGAGAAACGCATCGCTGTCGATCAAGCTCAAGAGCTCTTCCGAGCGAAACACCTGACGCGGATTGCGGGGGATCTTCATCAGCGTAGGGCATCGGTACCAGAGCTCTTCGGGCAAGAGATAGACCAGCGGAAGATAGCGAAGGTTGCTGTCATATGGAATTTTGAAAGAAATAGCAGGCATAAAGAATACTTCTATTTATTAACGACAAAAGCTATAATAAAATGTTACCGCAAAAACATACTTAACAAAAAATTCATGGATATTATACGACAGGTTCCATGCCGCGTCTACAGAAATGTGTCGAAGAAAAGAAAAAACCCATGAAAGAAATCCGATTATTCGCAGTCGGATTTCTTTCATGGGTGCGCAAGGATAGATGCGAAGCATCGCAAGGGGTGCAGCCCCTTGTACGGAGCAGTGCGACGCAAAAAAGAACGCTCGGGCGTTTCATCAAGCTCCGCAGGACGCACAAACGGGTCAGCCGCAGCTGACCCGTATAGAAGTGCGCCATTAGGAAAAACGTTTCTATGCACGCATTGGACATACGGAGCATCCCCAAGAGAAAATGATTTTTCCCAGCTCTTCCCATATGCCGACTAAATAAGAATCCATAGAAGTATCAAGCTCAATTGAGATTAGTCCGTTGTCAACAATAAACTGATTTAATCTTTCAAGAAAATGATTATTTACGACACTACTAAAATTTGGCGTCCCCTTAGGTATGCTGGTCTGGTTAATAACGGAATCCCAATACCGGCCATGAGAAGTTGACAAATCTACTGTTATCCCATTTTTGAAATCATAATAGCAAATAGGCATGCCGTCATCAACTGTTCTCAAGGCATTTAGAATCTGAAGGCCCTCCGATGAACAGTATTGATCTCCCAGTTTGTTAAACTCCATTCCAGTAGTAGCCAACTAATTATCTGTTATAAGCCTAAAACGGCCTTGTCTAAAATCTTTGCTTTTTTGTTGGTGTAAATGTTTGAATATGCGTAGCCTACCTGCAATTGTCCGAAAATCGAACAGGCTGAGAGAAATTGTTATGATATGAATCAATATCTTCCCTTTTGAACGGTATCTGAACAGAACTATGGTGATTGAAAGTTCCTCTTTTACACTGTGTTCAATAAGATAAATGCAGTCGGGTGGATTTGTCCACAAACGAAAAAATAGTACAAGGAGGAACAGACATGCAGAACTATGAAAACAAAATCGCGGTGATCACCGGGGGCACCTCCGGACTGGGTTATGCTTTTGCTGACCTGCTGGGTCAGGCGGGCGCAAAAGTCGTCATTACGGGCCGGCGGATGGAGAATGGCGAAAAGGCCGAGGCGGAATTAAAGGGCAAGGGGATTGAAGCTCTGTACGTTCAGCAGGACGTTACGGAGGAAGAGAGCTGGGATAAGCTGCTCAAGATCGTTCTCGGGACTTACGGCCGGATCGATTACGGCTTTATCAATGCGGGCGTAATGGCGCGTCCCAAGCCCAGCATGCAGCTGACCATGAACGATTGGAACTGGGTGCTGGATACCAATATCCGCGGCACGCTTCTCGGACTTCGCAAATTCACCGGAGCAATGATGATGCAGGAGAGCGGCGGCACCATCGTGACGACCGCTTCTACCGCATCGATTGCGCCCTTCTCCATGTGGGGGCCTTACTCCGTCTCCAAGGCGGCGGTACTGCGTCTAGTTGAGAGCTTCAAGGGTGAGATGACTCTGGGAAAGATCACCAAAATCCAGTATTGCGTGTCTCTGCCCGGCGTCTTTGAATCCGACGTCATCAACGGCACCTGCTATCGCAGCGAAAAGTATAAAAATCCCGGCGAGGCAGACATGCCTGTTGCCGCTTCAAAAGCGCACACGCCGGACGGCGACAAGCTGGGGTATATCACCGCCGCCGAGGCGGCCCAGTCCATCATCGACCAGATGGAGGCGGGTAAGTTCTACATTTACACCCACGAGGATCTGAGCCTGAGCCTGCTGCCGGAGCAGTTCAAATCTCTCCAGAATGAACAGGGTCTGACCGACCAGGCTGTCTTTGATTTTGCATTTTATGCCAAAAAGCTGGCTGCCCAGGGCGTTGACGTGAAGGCCTCCAATCTGCAGAGCATGACACAGAATAACTGAGTCTGGAATGCCGGAGGAAACATGCCGATGGATAACAAATATGCAAAGCTGTATGAGCCGATCCAGCTTGGAAACGTAACGCTCAAAAATCGATTCATCATGGCGCCCATGTCTACCTGTGATAACCTGGGCTTTCATATGACGGACACGATGATCCGTTTCGTGGAGGAGCGCGCCAAGGGCGGTGTAGCCATGATCATGACCGAGTGCCAGGCCGTGGACAAGATCGACTCCATGACCTCCAACTACAAGACGGCCGGAACACCCAACCAGGAGAAAGAGTGGAAGAACTTCAACCAGCGCGTCAAGCGCCATGGTGTCAAGACCTGTGTTCAGTTGGGAGCGGGAGCCGGGCAGAACACTGTGGTTCCGCCGTTTGTCAAAGCCTTATCCGCAAGTGAGCTGCCGCTTTATTTCAAGCCCAACAAGCACACCACCGCCATGACGGTCAAGCAGATCCACGAACTGGTCGCAACCTTCGGCAAGGTGGCCGCCTCGGCCAAACGGGCGGGCTTTGACGCTGTGGAAATCCATGCGCATACCGGCTATATGCTTGATCAGTTTATCTCTGCCTGCTGGAATCATCGAACCGATGAATATGGCGGGAGTGTGGAAAACCGGGCGCGCATCGTTGTTGAGATCATTGAGGAGATCCGTAAAAATGTGGGGCCTGAATACCCGATCATTCTGCGCGTTTCCATGGATCACAAGATGCCCAACCAACGTACTCCGGAAGAAAGCATGGAACTGATCAAAGTCATCGACAAGACAAGTCTCACGGCCTACGACGTAGACCTTGGCTGTTACGGATCCGGAGCCTGGGGCGTGACACCGGACTACTATGGCGACGCTGCGTTCCTGCCTGCTGCCAGAACCATCCGCAAGGTGACGGACAAACCGGTCATGTGTGCCGGCGCGCACACTCCGGACACCGCTCTGGAAGCGGTGGAGAAGGGAGAGATCGATTACGTGATGATCGGACGGCAGCTGATCGCGGATCCCCAGTTTCTCAACAAGGTTCAAGAAGGCCGCATGGAGGATGTCCGCCCCTGCCTGCGCTGCAACAACTACTGCATCTGCCATTTCTTCAAGCTCCTTCCACTGTCCTGTGCGGTGAATCCCGCTGCGGCAGACGAGGAAATGATGAACATTCCGCGCACCGCCAAGCCTCAGAACGTTGTCGTAATCGGAGGCGGCCCCGGCGGCATGGAGGCTGCAATCCTGGCTGCCAATGCCGGCCACAGGGTCACACTTTACGACAAAGCGGATAAGCTGGGCGGGCAGATGAATGTGGCATCGACTCCGTCGTTCAAGGGGCAGATGAAAAAGCTCCTGGCTTACCTGGAACGGGAAGTGGAAAAGAGCGGGGCGGAAGTCGTTCTGAATACGGCGATCACGCCGGATTCCCCAGAGCTCAGCAAGGCTGATCAAATCGTCGTGGCTTTGGGAGCGGACCCTATCTTTCCCAAGATCCCCGGAATCGACCGCAATAACGTAATTGAAGTGCAAGAGGCGCACACCAGTCGTGCACAGGATATCAAGGGCGAGAAGATCGTTGTCCTGGGCGGCGGCTTCTCCGGCTGCGAAATGGCGTTGGAGCTCGCTCAGGAGGGGAAGCAGGTCACGCTTGTGGAAATGACGGACAAGCTTGCCGCAAAAGCCAATCCCGAAAACGGCACCGCTTTGCGTTTGCTGCTGAACCAGTATAAGGTGGTTCAGCGGTTAAAGACGAAGGTGGTATCCTTCGCGGACGATGGAGTCGTCGTGGAAACAAACGACGGCCGTCAGGAGACGATTCCGGCAGATACGGCCATTGTTGCGTTTGGTACGAGGCCGCTGTCCGCTGCCGCTCAAGCAATCAAGGAACGATATCCCCAGGCTGTGATTGTAGGCGATTGTACCGGCGAGGTTGGACTGGTAGGCGACGCGATCCACGATGCCTATGAGGCGGTTTGGCTCTTTGATGGCGACATTTCCAAAAAGAAAAAGTATTTGAAGAAAAGGAAGAGCCAGGAAAAGTTTAAGCTCATGCTGTCCTCCTACATCATGCCGCATAAGTAATTCTTCCGTTTAGATTGGTTAAGCGCTTCACTCAGTGATGAGCAGAAGAGGCTCTTTGAGGATGCCCAACGCGAGGCCAGTGTCCTAACTGATATTGAAACTTTTTCGTACTCGTTTAAGTTCAGAGCGAAGTTCTTGCTTGGCATGCTGACTGACAGCCCCATAAAAGAAGTCTAAACATAAAAGAATGTGCCGGAAAGAGTTGAGAGGCTCCTTCCGGCACATTTTCTTATTTGATAATCAAACTGATCTGGCGCTGTACAAGACGGCTGAGCAATTCGAGCCTGTTTTCGCTGATCGGGATTCTCGGATGGTTTTCAAACTGGAAGTCCTTTAGCTTTTCCAGGTCGGCGCGGATTTCATCTGTCATCAGACCGCGAGGCACGGTTGTTATCAAATACCGGCGCCATGCCGATGATCGCCATGGTCTGGTTATCAAACAGGAAGCCAAAGTTTCCGTAGTGACGATCCGGGTTCAGCGTCAGCGCGTCGAGCACACACATCCGGCGAAAGTCACTGTCGCTGCCGAGAGCCTGGCAAAAGACCAGCAGGCGCGGGATGGTCTGCTCTCCATGGAACACAGCACTGGCCTTGGCAAGACCTGTCGCTTCCGTCGTGAACAGCGGGCACTTGCTCACGAGCTTATCATGATAAAGTTCTAGATCATACTGCACCGCGTTCGGGCAGACGCGCTGTGCCAGCTGCGATACCAGGAATTCAGATACCGGTTCGATCACATGCAGGCCGCTGCCGCTTTTATAAAGCCAGATCCCGTCTGAATCACGAACCCAACACTTGGCATAATAGCCGTCCGTTCCGAACTCCGGCGAGGTCGAAGAGAGATCGGTCTCGCTGATCACGCCGTCAAAGGCGGCCTCGCTCACAAGCTGGTCAAACTCGTTTTGGTACAGGGAAACGCTGTTCCAGCAGAGATCACTGTCCGCCTCTTTCACCCAGAAGGTGTCATTCAGAGACAGGGCGTGGGTAACACGGAGAAAGCCCTCCAGATCGTCACAACCGTATCGTTCCAGCAGCTCTTTGATATGTTTGCGGTGCTTAGGAGCCTGCCGACGAGCGAGGAAATCGCCGAGCCTGCCATAGCCGATCGGACGCAGATCAGTCAGCCATTCGAGTTCCGAAAACTCCGGTTCGTCAAAGGCGTTGCGCTCGCAGGCAAAGCGGAGCATGGGCAGATCCCGGTTCATCAATACATATTCTCTTGTCATGCTTCCGCCTCCCTTCGTGTGTATTGTAGCGCGGATTTAGGGCTTTTACAATGCTTTTCCTCGCACATCTTCTCTATTCCAGAGGAGTTTTGCCACACCTTTTTTCTTCGTCCAGATAGGATCGGAGAATCCTCTCCATGGCCATCGTGACCGTCTGGCCTTTTTCCTCGGCGTATGCGCGGAGGTCTTCCATGACCTGGCGATCGACGTAGAAGCTGATCTTCTCGCCGTCTTTCTTAGCTCTGGCCATATCAGTTGCCCTCCTTTGCAGTGAGCTCCTGATACATCTTCATCAGAGCAGCCACGCAGTCTGATTCGGTGAAGTTCTTGATTGGAAAACCATAGGCTGCCATGACGGCGCGGTCGTTGGCCTGATGAGCCTTGCGAAGCTCTGGTGGCATGGTCAGTTCATCGTAGAGGTCGGCCAGACTGGCGTCGGGATAAAGCGCGCGGGCGTCCAGAATGGCCTGCGCCGTCTGCTCGATCTTTGCCTTCTGTTCGTCGGTGGGATTCGGCCATGGGAAGTTGTTGTAGACGGCAGGAGAATACCTGTAATCGCTCTTAAGTCTTCCTGCTACGGTTCTCGTCCACGCCATATGCACATTAGAACTCATGATACCAAACATGTACTTCGTCGCATTGGGAATCATGTAGTTCGTGTCTCCACATACGATATCGGGACAAATAAAACCAAATGGAATATACTTTCTGTTTTCGGAAGACACTCTTGGAATAACCATATAAGAGGATTTCGACTGCCTGTTCTGACAAAATAGATAAGGGTAATCTGCCATTCTGCGTATTCTGTCACTATTGCTTGCCAAACGAAGTTGTTTTATTCTTTCCAGCCTTTCTTTGACTTCCTGTATTCCAGCATAATCTTTTGGATTGCCGTCTTGGAACCAGAAACAATATCTGTTATATACACCCTGCGGCTCATTTAGGAACTCTTTACCACCTAGAAATGGCCTGATATATTTTTCAAGAACAGAGTACTTTTTTTCGAGGTCATTCTTTTCTGCCGCCGACAAGAAAAAGTTTCCACCGTCAGTCGGTTCGCTCCCCTTCACCATTTTTGGATTTTCCGATACCATGAAAGAAGAACGATTGTTAATCCAAACATCATCAGCTTCTTTCAAGTACGGATTAATGTGCTGAGCTTTTATTATAATGTCGTTATCAAAAATGATTTTTACCTTCTGCACACCTTTTAGGCTAAATCCTACTATTACGCAATGTACGGCAGCCTTCTCAGATGCTTCACTATTCCAAACAAAAGTTCGATACGCAAAGATAATCTCTGCACCTCTATCCATCATGCCTTTCCAGAATGTTGGGACAGATTCTCCTTGACAAATAGAGTTCGTTGAGACGAAAGCCGTATAGATAGGATGCCCTGCAGCAATCATGCATTCAAGAGCTTTTCGATACCAACAAATCACATAATCTTGCTTTGTTTCAGGAGATCCGCTTCCAAAGACAGCGACCATATCTTCACTTTGAGCCTTGTTACGAAGCGCCTGCCCCACGAACGGCGGGTTGCCCATAATGTAGTTCAGCCTGGTCTTATCCACCACGCTCTCCCAATCCAGGCGCAGGGCGTTGCCTTCCACGATGTTAGCGTTGGTCTTCAGCGGCAGGAAGTTCAGATCAAGGAGCAGGATCTTCTCCGTCTCCTTCATCATCTGGCTCTCCGCGATCCAGAGGGCGGTCTTGGCAACAGTCACAGCAAAATCGTTAATCTCAATGCCGTGGAATTGGGCGATACTGACCTGAATGGGATCGGTGACCGCGTCCATGCTGATCTGACCGCGATACAGCTCGGAGATCACTTCGTTTTTCCAGAGAAGCGAGCTTTTTTTGGAAGGCAAGAAGGCTTTTCTCTTTTGTTTTCCAGACGGGAACCGCCTTGATTTCGTCCAGTTCCGCCGTCAGCTCGTTCAGGAACAGCGGATCAATGACCTTATGGATGTTCTCAATGCTGGTGTAGTGCATGCCGCCGCTGCGACGGGTCTCCGGGTTCAGGGTGGATTCGAATACGGCGCCGAAAATCGTCGGGCTGATTTCCGACCAGTCAAAGTCCGCCGAGGCGCGGCGGAGCAGCAGATCGCGCAGCTCTTCCGTGAAGGGCGGGATGATGACCGTCTCGTCGGCAAACAGGCCGCCGTTGACATAGGGAGGCGGCCAGCAAGGGATCATCGTCTTTCAAATAGGGGTCGCGCTCTTCGGCCTTTTGATTGAGTATCTTAAAAAGCTGCGTCAGCCCCTTGCGCATGTCCTTCACAGCAAACTGCGCCATGTAGTCGTGGAACATCATGTGACGGCCGAAGATGCCCGCGTCCTCGGCATACAGGCAGAACACCAGGCGCACACAGAGCTTGTTCAGGTGTTTCAGCGTCTCCGGGTCCTCGGGATCGTGGTACTGCTTCAGCAGCCCGTCATACAGCAGACCGACCACTTCGCCGGCTTTGATGGAAATCTCCATCTCACGCTGCAGGTGCACATTCCCCTTGTCTACCAGAAAGGACAGGCGGTAGTATTCCTTTTCCAAATCGGCCAGTTTGATTTTCTCCGGATCACCGTGGGGCTTCTCCATATCATAGACATAGAACTCCTGGAAGTTGCAGGTAACGACCCAGCGCGGATGCTGGGAGAGCGGGAGCTCTGTAATGTACTTCTTGGCCTGCTGAAAGGGGTTTAGCATGGAGCCGTCCGACTGCCGGATCGGCTTGTTAAGATCCTTCCCGCTGCCTTTCTGCTCGATCATGACTTTCGTTTCGGCAATATATCCGTCGATAAAACCGGTGGAGCTGTCCAGCTTCACCTGATCTTCAAACGTGATGAACTTCTCCGGCTCGGCCACACCGAAGACATCACGAAGCAGAGAGAGCCAAAACTTCTGGCTTTCTCCCTTCTCGTAGCCTTTGTCTTCCCAATATTTCGCAAAAGCCTTTGCCGCTGCTTTCTGCTTCGCTTCAGTCAATGCCACTGAAATCACCTCAAAATCATACTACGGCAATTATAACGCAATTATATAGATAAATCAATCTTTATCTCTCGTTTGTTGGGCTGGCTCTTAAGGAGAGAAGACTTTTTCAGAATGTTGATCAGGCTGACGAATTCGTCCTTAGACAGCTTATCGTAGTTGATGCCCAGCTGCTTGCAGAACAGGCGGGCCTGGCGCTCCTCTGGGCTGCCCTCATAGCTCATGGCGGCTTCCAGCTCCTGACGTGCAGTGTCGGAGGGGTTGACCGCATCTGCGGTGGTTGAGTCCTTCTTATGCGCTTCCCGGATATCCGCGATGATCTTATCAAGATCGTCATGCACGACTCTGCTGAAATACTCGTCCTCATTGATCTGGGCCAGATCCAGCGTCCGCATGTACAGATCGTTATCGCCGGGGTTGTGCTTCTCCATGACCGTTTTCCGCGCCTCGGCCAAGACGATGTTCATATCGTGCACCCGCATAGCCGCGATCCGATCCACGCAGATCTCCGTGTCCACTATCAGGCGCTGAAAATCCGGATGCGTGGCGATCTCACACAGCAGGCGGTTATTGATTATCCCGCTTGCCAACAGCTTCATCATATCATCACTCAGGTGCAGACCGGCCAGGTCTGTGTCTGGGTGATTTTTTATTTCCGAGACGCCCAGCAGGTAATCCGTGGATACCCCGTAGAACTCTGCGAGCGTCACGATACTGAACGGGCTGATGTCCTTGTAATCATCGGCTTCATAGCTGCCGAGGGCGGATTTGGAAAGCCCGGTGGCCTCGGCCAACTCTTCCAGGGTCAGATGACGCTCCACGCGCAGATCCTTCAGGCGCTCGGGAATGGACAGCTTTACGTACATTTTCGTTCTCTCCTTCGCTGAAAAACAAGGCTTTTTAACAGTATACCACATGATTTCCTTGATCGTGGAATTATTTGCTTTTTGCCCCTGTTTTCCTACATCCCGGATATACGGGAGGAGGCCTTTTTTCTTGGTACGATACGGTTCGACAAGTGAATGACCGTCCGAACTGAGATAAACCGCGAAGATCTCGCAAGAGGGAGCGCGGCCCCTACGGGGCCGACGGCACAGCGCCGAGCAGGGTTGCCTGTCAGGAAACAGGGAGGGAAGAACGGCAAGCGGCAAAGGGAGATTTCGTTTTTAAATAACTGCTCTATTACAATGGGATAGGCAAGAAGCTTGGCTCTGGCTGGGCTTTTTGTCATTTCACGCCCAAGCTACAATAAGAGGAGCAATTGGTTGGCCAAACTGCATTTGGGCGATCGTGCCCCTAAGTGAGACTGTCAGCCATCCTCTTGTTGTAGCGTTCGGTTTTAGCAGGTTGAGCCCAATGTGTTCGCGTTACCAAATAGGCTGAATCGGCAGTGAGATTGGATGGCCCTACCGATTGCAAAAAAATAATCTGGAGGTAAGCCTATGAACGCAGTCGGAATCGACGTTTCAAAGGGGAAAAGCACAGTTGCTGCCATGCGCCCCTTCGGAGAGGTCGTTCTCAGTCCTTATGAAGTGTCTCACACGAACGAAGATCTGCATGATCTGGCAGCGATGATCAAAAGTCTGCCAGGAGAAACCCGGGTGGTCATGGAATACACAGGGTGTTACCATGCCCCGGTTACTAAAGTACTTTGCAAAGCCGGGATCTATGTTTCCGTTGTCAATCCACTTTTGGTAAAGGATTACGGGAACAACAGCTTAAGACGAGCGAAGACGGACAAAAAGGACGCCGTGAAGTTAGCCAACTATGCATTGGACCGTTGGCTGTCACTTCCCCGGTATTACCCGGATGAAGATGCGAGGCTCATGCTCAAAACAGCATACCGCCAGTACGAGCAGGTTGTTGGTATCCAAACCATGCAGAAAAACAATCTCATTTCGCTGCTGGATTCTGTTTTCCCAGCTGCAAACCGCTTGTTTTCCAGCCCTCCGCGGGAAGATGGTCATATAAAATGGGTGGATTTTCTGGAAAGGTTTTGGCACTGCGAGTGCGTTTGCGGTCTCTCGCAGAAGCGCTTCACAGAGTGCTACCGGACTTGGTGCCGTAAACAGGGATACCATTTCAGCGAGGACAAGGCTCATGACATTTATTCCGAAGCATGCAGTCACGTCAGTGTCATGCCGAAGTGTGAAGGTACAGAATTCATCATAAAGCAAGCGATTGCTCAGCTTCAGTCCACTTCAGCCGCTGTTGCCGCGCTGCGAAAGCAGATGCAAGCGCTGGCTTCGACGCTGCCGGAATATTCTGTCGTCATTGGTATGTACGGCGTCGGTCCCGTCCTCGGCCCTCAGCTCATGGCCGAGATCGGCGATGTGCGGCGATTCCACTCAAAAGGTGCTCTGGTGGCTTTCGCTGGGCTGGATGCGCCGGCCTTCCAATCCGGGCAGTTAAATGTGAGGAGCCGAAGCATCTCGAAGCGTGGCTCGCCGTCACTTCGCAGAACACTGTTCCTTGTTATGTCTGTCATTCTTCAGAACTCGCCGGAGGGCGAACCCGTTTACCAGTTCATGAGCCGAAAGCGCGCTGAAGGCAAGCCATACAAGGTCTACATGATGGCATCTGCCGGCAAGTTTCTGCGTAGGTATTATGCGATCGTCAAAAAACATCTCAACGAACTAGAAGAAGACTAACCCGGTTTACAACAGAAGGTCGGCCGCCGTCAAAAATGCAGATGCTTAGCGGTCTGGTTGTTGTGCGCTCTTTTGCGCACAACAATTTTTATATTTGCTGCTTTTGAGACTTGACTTTTATTAGCAGGTCTCACTTTTCGGGAGCTGAGAAAGGAGGTGAACCCTGTGACAAACATTTTTGCGGCTGTGCCGGAACGCTGGAACAGCGCATCCGTGCCGTAGAACCCATGGCCGACGGCAAAATGGATCAGCCGGAGGAACGCTTGACCCGGCTGACCCGGGAAGAAAACGCAAGCGGAAATCATGTTAAGGAGGATATTTAATGGAACATTACAACTACAACAGAAAAGAAATCATCGGCATTGACCACGGCTTCGGCAACATCAAATGCCGGCACGTGGTCTTTCGCTCGGGCGTCAAAGCCTACGACAGCGAACCGGCCATGACGTCGGACGCCCTCTTTTATGAGGGCAAGTATTATGTGGTCGGCGAGGAGCACAAGGGCTTTGTCAGCGACAAGAGCCAGGATGAGGACTACTACATCCTCACCGTGGCGGCACTGGCAAAGGAACTGGAGTTCCGGCACATCACGGAGTGTGAGGTCGTGCTGGCGGTGGGACTGCCGATCCAATGGATCGGTGCGCAGAAGGAGGCCTTTCGCAAGTACCTCATGCGGAATGAGCTGATCGAGTTCCGGTATCACGGGCAGGACTATTTGGTCCGCATCGACGATGTGCAGGTCTTCCCCCAGGGCTTCGCCGGTGTGGTGCAGAGGCTCGGAGACTTCAAGGGTCTGAACATCCTGGCGGACATTGGCAACGGCACCATGAACACCATGCTCATCAAGGACGGCAAACCCATGTCCAGCCGCTGCTACACGGACAAGCTGGGCGTGGAGCAGTGCATCATCCGCATGTCCAACGAGCTGCTGGCGGTCAGCGGCTTCGCCATGCCCTACGACGTGTGCGAGGACTTCCTGCGCAAAGGCAATGCGGAACTCGCGGAGAAGTATACCTCGGTCATGCGCAAGGCTGCCGAGGAGTATTCGGACACCATCCTCGCCAAGCTCCGGGAATACGAGTTCAACCCGGAGATCGTGCGCCTCACCGTCATGGGCGGCGGGGCGTGCATCCTCAAGCACTTCTGGAACGGTGATGGCTGCCGCGTGCAGTATATTGAGGATATCTGCGCCACGGCCAAGGGCTATGAGCTCTTGGCTCTGAACAATCTGAAGCGGAGGGATGCGTGATGTAAGCATGGGAAAGAACGAAAAAAAGCTGCTTCTTCGCTTCAATCTCTCCCGTAAAACAGACCGGGAGATCTGGGAATGGCTGCATGAAAAGAGCGAATCGCAGACGCTCTCCATGAACGCCTTTCTGATCGAAGGTCTGCGAAAGGTGATGGCGCAGGAGGCAAACGAAAAGCCGCTGGACGTACACGCCCTTGCAGAGGAACTCTGCCGGGAGCTGCGTACCCAGCGGCTTTTCGTGCTTCCGGAGGGCGAGAGCCCGGAATCCACGGTGGAGGCAGACGATGATATCCCTGCCGACATCCTGGATTTCGCCAACAGCTTTTGATGCTTTCAAAATGATAGCACGCAGTTTCGGCGGTGCTTTCAATTTGAAAGCATGGATCGGCGGCGCAGATGAGGCGGCGATCCG
>CADCHN010000005.1 GCA_902801295.1 Oscillospiraceae bacterium
AGCTAAAACTAAAGGGCCTGACACCTGCTCAACACAGATACCAGACCCTTCAGGTCGCTTAATTAATTCTTTTGTCTAACTTTTGGGGTTCACTTCACTCAGGATCCCGGGTGTTTTTCGTTGCCTTTCAGTCCATCGACGATCACTTTTGCCTTTTCACTCCAGTCATTGGCGCGCGCTTCCGCGTCGATCAGGGCAAGATAGCCATCGTCACCGCCGAGAAGCAGCGCACGGTCAATTTGCCGGAGAAAGTCAGTGTGGTCTTTCCCAATCAGCACGCTTTGATAGTTCCGGCATTCGTCAATGTCGGTGCTGACAATTGGCTTTTGCAGCGCCATGTATTCAAAGAGCTTGACGGGACTGGCCGAACGGGTGATATCGTTGACGAGAAAGGGGAGCAGTAAGACGTCGGCCTTCCGGGCGTAGTATTTCAGTACGCGGTAGTTACGCGGCCCGAGGTAGTCTACGCCCGGAACGCCGCGCAGCATTCGGTCAAAGGTGCCGTCGTACTTGACACCGAAGAGAACGACGCTGTATTTTCCGCTTTCAGCCAATTCCCGGATCAGCTCATAGTCGAGCCAGGCGGCCAGCGCCCCATAATAGCAGATCATCGGCTTTCCACGGTTAAGAATGTCACGAAAAGCTGGCTCAAAGTCGTAGGGAGCCCATTGCTGGAAGAAATCATAGTCCACGCCGTTGGTGGAAAGGATCAGGTTTCTGCCGCCGCGGCGTTTGACAACATCGCGGCGCAGCAGCTCCGCCGTCGCGACGACTGTAACGGAGGGATGCTCCATGGCGTAGGCAAATTTATCCGTGATGTTTTTCGGCAGGCGCGCCGTTCCGGAAATCACGGGACTTAGATGATCGACGTATTCATACAGAACGCGCCACCCCCGTCGGACGAAGCCTTGCAGCTCGAGCAGCGGCATTTCCCGATTGGTGGAATAGATCTGCAGATATTTCGGCTTCTCCAGTCTGTCCAGCTCCCGCAGCAGCATGCGGCGCAAGGGAGGGGAGCAGAAATTGACCAACAGCAAATGATCCTCCTGCCAGCGCAGGGACTTTACGCGATCGGCCAGGGGATTGGCCTCGTATAGCACCAGGCAGCCCTGCCGTGCCAGTTGCCGAGCAATATGTTGCGGGCGCTGATAAAGCGCCGCCTGAAAGCCGAAGCTGGAGCGCCAGAGGATGACGCGGTCAAAATCACCCGTGAGAATCCGGCGAATTTGTTGGCGGTAGTTTCCCGGTCTGAAAAGAACAGAGAGCGGGAGTCGGGCGCGAAGTGTTGCAGAGGAATAGAGCAGCGCCTTTTTCAATAAGCCCCACAGACCGTACTTTCCAACCAGCGTTTTCAGCTTTGAAAGGATGAGAGTCATAATCGGTCAAGAGAAGTGCAGCGCGCCTCGATGATATCCGCGATGCGTTCGCTGGCGTGTCCGTCTCCGAAAGGATTGGGCGCAGCGCACATCCGCGAATATTCAGCGCTGTCGCGCAGCAGGCGGCTTGCTGCCTGAAATATGTTTTCCGATTCGGTGCCAACAAGCGTCAATCCGCCGGCGTCGATTCCCTCGGGGCGCTCGGTCGTGTCCCGAAGCACAAGCAAGGGCTTCCCGAGCGCGCTAGCCTCCTCCTGAACGCCGCCGCTGTCAGTCAAAACCAGATAGGAGCGACGGAGAAGCGTGTGAAAAGTCAGCACGTCCGGAGGATCGATCAGACGGATGCGACCGCAGCTGCCCAGCATCGCCCTCGCCGTGTTTTGAACGGCCGGGTTCAGGTGCAGGGGACAGAGGATGATGAGATCGGGGAATGCTTCTGCCAGTTGCCGCGCAGCCTGATAGATGCGCCGCAGCGGTGCGCCAAGGTTTTCACGTCGGTGGGCGGTCAGGAGAATCAGACGCCGCTCCGGTGTGAGGTCGGAAAGCGCCGGATGAGAAATTTCACAGCCTGCCGTCCAGACCATCGCGTCAATGACGGTATTGCCGGTGACGAAAACCGTTTCTCCGGGGATATGTTCCTGTAACAAATGCGCTCGGCTCTGCGCAGTCGGGGCAAAGAGCAGATCGCTCAGCCGGTCGGTCAGCTGCCGGTTCATCTCCTCCGGATAGGGACTGTATTTATCGTAGCTTCGCAGGCCGGCCTCTACATGTCCGATCGGCACCCGGCAGTAATACGCGGCCAGAGCCCCGGCCAGACAGGTGCTCGTGTCTCCGTGGACAAGCAGGAGATCGGGTTTACACTCCAGGATCACCGCCTCGAGCCCTTGCAGAGCGGCGGAAGTGATGGCGGACAAGCTCTGTCCCTGCCGCATGATGTTCAGGTCATAATCCGGGCTTATGCCGAATACCGTCAGCACCTGGTCGAGCATCTCCCGGTGCTGCGCTGTCACACAGACGATGGAGTTGATTTCCGGCCGCCGCTCCAGCTCCTTTACCAGCGGTGCCATCTTGATCGCCTCCGGCCTTGTTCCAAATACGCTTAACACTCGGATCATCTGCACCCTCCCTTGAGCGTTTCGGCAAGTGAAAAGGCTTCGAGCATGCAGTCCTCCATGGAGCAGTAGCGCCAGCCGCCGTAACGGCCGATCGTGTAAATATCCTGTCCGGCAAGCTGTGCTTTGATCTTTTGCACGGTTTTCACCGTATCGGGACGGATGTGGACATAGGCGGGATCCATGATGATTGAGCAATGCGAGAGCAGGCGGTTTTCCGGCTGGATCAGCCCCTGCGCCTGCAGGGCGGATAGCGTACAGGACAGTTCCGCATCCGCGTCGATGCGCGCCTCCTGCGGGAAGCCGATTTCCACATAGAGACTCGCCCGGTTACCACTCAGAATGTTGTCATAGAAGCCGACACGGTAATAATTTGCCTCCGAGCCGGGAATGTAGATCCAGTGCAGGTCATGAAACGGCGCTTTTTTTTCAAAGCCGAGATTCAGAACCAGCACCTTGTTCCAACTCAGAGCGGCAGCCTGACCGGCTGCAAGTTCTCCGAGCAGCGTCAGAAAGCGCGAGAGCGGAGAGGTGTTAATCAGCACCTCATAGCGGTAGATGTCGCCTTGGCTGTCAATTGCGGTTTTCTCCTCTGCCTTGAGAGCGGTGAGGTTTCGCCCGGTCAGCAGAGTCCCTGGGTTCAGCTGCCGACACAGACGTTCCGTCAGCGCCCCGGCACCGTTTTTCGGGTACAGAAAGCGACTGTTATAGGAGTCGTTTTGCCTTCTTTTCATGCTGTCAATGATATCTATCGGTTCGGCCGCGGGGAAAAAGCGGCCCATCGCCGCGGGATCAAGCGTATCAAGATCGCAGGCGTAGAGCTTTTCGTTGTAGGGCAGCAGAAACTTCTCCGTGATCGAGCGCCCGTAGCTGCCCTCCAGCAGCTCAAGAAAACTGCTATACCTTGGTTTGCTCGGCCGATGAAATAAGTCATACAGACAGTCAATCAGCTCATTTTTCTCAAGCTCGTGGATATTGCGCTGAAAGGGATAGTCGATCAGCGCGCCGCGGTAGAGAATCTTGCAGCGCTTTTCTTTTTCCACCAGTTCATCGGAGGTAAACTGTGATAGGAAAAAACGGCGTCCGGACTCCGTTTTGAAGTGAAAAAAATGACCCGCGTAATCCCAGAGAAAGCCGTCCTGCCGAATGCTGCGGCAGTAGCCGCCCGGCTCCTGCTCCTTTTCCAGAATCACAGCATCCGGCCCCAGGGAAAGTGCGGCGCAAAGACCGCTGATTCCTGCGCCGACGATCAAATATTTGACATGTATTGTGCTCAAAGCAGGGGCTTCACCACCTTTTCATCCATCATCGCGGCCACGTACTGCGATGAAAAACCTTTCATATATGCTTCGTTCATGGAAATATTCATGCCGCGAAAAATGATCTGCACCAGCGCCTGTTTGATTTCGTTGACGCTGTAGGAGAGCAGCAGCGCACCGGCGCGACGCAGACAGTCCGCGGTGTCGCCCTTCGGCATCGTGATGGCGAGGATCGGCCGTCCCGCGCCGAAATAATCGGCGAGCTTTCCGGCAAAAAAGACGTTTTCCTCTGTCACGGCGCTGATATTGCCGTCAATGTGCACGAGCCAGTCCGCCGCGGCGGCTTCCGCAAGACTTTGCCGGTAGGAGATCGGTTTCTTGAAGTGCACCACATCGCCGATGTCCAGCCGCAGGATGGCGGCCAGATCTGCGTCTGATATATCGCCGAAAAAGAGAAACTCCGCGCGATCCGGCAGATCCGGGAGGGAAGCTTTCAGGCGCTCGATCGCATGAAAGAGCGGCAGCGCCGTGCGCACGGTATTGAGCTGCCCGAGAAAAACAAAGCGCAGCTTGTTTCCGTTCTTCTTATGCGGAATGCTTGGATACAGCGCCGGATCAAAGCTGTGTCGGAGGACAACGCCCCTGCCTTTCAAATCCAGGTTTCCGGACATGTAGCGAAGCTGCGAGGTGTTATTGAATATCAGCCGATCGGCGTGCCTGATTGCGCCTGTTTCAATGGCGTCGAGCTCACGCCGTCGCTGCACAGCCTTCAGGTGGCGCAGTGTCCAGAGTACGTGCTTGACCGGCCGCAGCGGAGAGAGGCGGAAGCGCAGACTGCGATTTCGGTTGATGCGGTTTTTCATGGAGTAAGGGCTCCATATCGCGCCGCCCATCAGCTCGTAGGGGTTTTCACGGATCGGGTCGCCGAAGGAGGCGATCCATTTTACCTTTGGAAAGCGTTTTTTGATGCGCAGTCCCGCTTGATGGCATTCCGGCGGCATCGAACGGGTCATGACGATGTCGTAGTCGTCCCGGTGAGCGGCAAAATAGCGGATCGCTTCCTCTGCCCATGAGCGGATGTCATCGCTTTCCGCCTCGATGCAGCATACGTTCTCGGCCTCCGGCACGTCCATGCTGCGCCCATACGACCAGGCGTCCGAGCGCTTTTGGGTAAAGACGTCATAGGCATAGCGGGAGTGGCTGAGCAGCTTATACGTAACAAGCGCTTCTGAGGAATTGATGGGCGGGTAAAACCAGCTGATGACCAGAATCCGTTTCATGGGCTTTGTTCCGCTCCTCTCCGTCTGTGGAGTCTGTGCCGCAGTTCCGTCAGAAGATGGACGGCGCGCCGATCCAGCAGAAGGACGTTGCGGTAGCCGAGTCTCCGGCTGAGTTGCAGATAGGGGATGCGCCCGCCGAGCGCATAGACCTCCGGAGCGCGGCCTCTGATCCAGGCTTCCAGCTCTCGGACGCCGCGGTAGGCTCGGCGGCGGTTTGGATTGTACACGCACAGGAGGTTGCAGTGCGTGTACAGCATGTAATAGATCATCAGCAGCATGTAGCGTCGCGTTCCCGGACTCAGCGACTCGGTATGCTCGGCGTAATCGTCGATCAGCCGGCAGAGCACCTTCTGATGCATCGGCGTCTGCCGCAGCATGACATCATGGCTCATGCTCTGTTCCGGCCGGCCGAGAAAGTAGCGGTAGACCGGGAAGTCGAGAAAGCGAATACTTTTGACATAGGGGATCGGGTGCAGGTTGTACTCCATATCCACATAACTGCATTTTTCCGGGAGCTGCAGGCCACAGTCTTTCAGCAACTGCGTCCGCCAGGTCGAGGAAGCGAGGGTGAAGTAGTCCATGCCCTCCTGCCAGTCGATTTCTTCCATGGTGTATACCCGGTTGTGATCCAAATAGGGATAATCATAGCGGATTTCCGTCCCATTCCAGGTGTATTCCTGGGAATAGGGTGTAACGATCAGATCCTCCAGGCATGAGGGGAGACGAGCCATCAGGCGCAGAAAGCCGGGGGTATCGAACCAGTCGTCACTGTCCAGCACACGATAATACCGCCCTGTGGCTGCCCGCAGTCCGGCATTGACGGCGGAGCCGTGCCCGCCGTTTTCTTTGTCGATTAAAACGACGACTCCGGGGTAGAGTGATTGATACTCCCGGAGAATGGCCAGCGAAGAATCCGTGCTGCCGTCGTTGACAACAATGAGCTCCAGTTCATCTGAGATTTCCTCAAGGAGCACGGAATCAAGACAGCGGCGGAGGTATTGCTCCGTGTTATATACCGGAACAACAAGAGACAGCGTTTTGGATGGCATTGTTGATTTCCTTTCCTCAGGAGGCAGCGCCTGGATCGAGGCAGGGGAGGGCGCTGCTTTCGTAGCGCGAGCAGATTTCGTCCGCGCTGCCGATTGCGAGCACGCGGCCGTGATCGAGCCAGATGACCCGGCTGCAGAGTGACCGGATCGAAGCGGTCGAGTGAGAGACATAGAGAACTGTTGTGCCGCCGCCGATCATTTGCAGCATTTTTTCCTCGCTCTTGGCCTGAAACGCCAGGTCGCCGACGGACAGGATCTCATCAACGATTAGAATTTCCGGCTCCACGACCGTGGCAACCGAGAACGCGAGACGCGCCACCATGCCGGAGGAAAAGTTTCGCACCGGCACGTCCAGAAAAGCCTCCAGCTCGGAAAAAGCGACGATCTCGTCAAACTTGGAGTGAATAAAGCGTTCGGAATAGCCCATCACGGCGGCGTTGAGATAAATGTTTTCCCGTGCGGTGAGCTCCATGTCGATGCCTGCGCCGAGCTCGATCATCGGACAGATGCTGCCGCGCACCAGGAGGCTTCCTTCGGTGGGCTTCAGTACCCCGGCCACGAGCTTCAACAGCGTCGATTTGCCGGCGCCGTTTGCGCCGACCAGGCCGACGACCTCGCCGCGTGAGACAGAAAAACTGACGTCACGCAGCGCCCAGAAGTCGGCGCGCCTGTTCTTTTCCGCTCGCTTTTTCGGATCAAACAGATCGACGAAGCCCTGCTTGAGGGAAAATCCTTTTTCGACGCCCAGATTAAATTGCATACCCAGGCCATCTGCCCGGATCATCGCGTTATCCATAACTGTACCTACATGTAATAGACAAATCGGTCCTGATTCTTTTTGAACACCAGCGTGCCGACCAGCATCGCCAGCAAGGCGGGAGCAGCACAGGCAGCAAACTGCGCGGCACTCGGCGTCGCGTGGGATAAAATCACGGTTCTGGCAAAGCGGATCAGCTGATAGAGGGGGTTGAGCGACATCAGAAAGCGCAGCAGCGGATGCATGATGATGTCGATATCGTACATCACCGGCGTGAGATACATCCAGAGTGAGAGAACGATACCGTAGATGTAAAACATGTCCCGCAGAAAGACGGACACCGCCGCCAGAAAAAAGCCCATGCCGAGGGTAAAGAGAAAGAGACAGAGAAAGCAGTAAGGCAGCAGCACATGCTGCCAGCAGAGGCCGGTGCCTGTCAGCAGGATCACCAGATAGAGCGGGATCAGGGTCAAAAGAAAATTGATACCGACAAAAAGACACTTGGACAAAGGAAAGATGTACTTTGGCACATAAACCTTGTTGATGAGCGGGAAATTGGCGACAATCGTGCTCATGCAGAGGTTGCTTGCCTCGCTGAAATAGTTAAACCAGGTCAGCCCGATCAGCAAATAGGCGATGTAGCTGACGCCCGGCGTGGAAAAGCGAAAGACGTTGGAAAAAACAAGGGCCAGCACCGCCATCGTCAGCAGCGGATACAGCAGACTCCAGGCGATGCCGAGCACGCTGCGCTTATATTTGACCTTAAAATCGCGCAGTACCAGCTGCCGCAGAAGAAAGCGGTACCGCCGTAAGGAATAAAGCAGATTGCGAACAAACAGCATGCGCGCCTCCGACAAATGGGATATAGACAGTTTTGCCAGTTTTGGAAGAAAATATAGCGGTTGTCTGTCAAAGAGCGCAAAAAATCGCTCGCTGTTGCCACAGCAGCAGCGAGCGTATGGTATCACAGATACAAGATCGGATTATGAAAAACAGGGGGGAGCGGGAGAATCATTTTGCTTTCTTCTTCACCTTGAAAATCAGCAGCTCAAGCAAAACCATATAGACGGCGACAAGCCCCAGTGTGATCCAGCAGAGCAGATCGGACTTTGGCGCAAGGCCCACAAGCACAAGGATCGGCGCGCCGAGAATGATGCCAAAGCTGCTGCCGGTGATGAGATTGTTGGCGGCCGGGGTGGCGAGATCGGGATCAATCTCACGCAGCAGCAGTACGCCTGAGCTGATTGTTCCGGTCAGCATGCCGAACATGGAGATGAGTCCTTCGTAATAGTAATCCTTGTACACGTCGCGGCACACAAAACGGAGATGCAGCCAGGTGACGACGCCTCCCGCGACTGCCATCAGTACGAAGGGCACCCAGAGCCCCCGGATATCCTCGAGATTGATGGATGCGATACCCGCGACGATCATGATATCGAAGAAAAAGCCGGAGATGCGGTTGAGCAAATAGTTGTTCTGATACTGGCGTCGGACGAGACCGGCCTTTTTCACTTTCTCAAGCAGCACACGCACCAGAATGGCCAGCGCCGAGCCGATGATGAAGTTAAAGCCCCAGATCAGCGTATTTACTGTGCCGGCAAGGCCCGGAGAAAGCGCGGCGATGCCGGAGGTGATGCCCCAGGCGGCGAGATATGTCGCAAGGTAAACCAGCACGACCATCGCGATCTGCACCGAGAGCTTGTCGATGGAGTTGGAGACAGGAATCTCGTCTTTGCTCTGGAAGAAATCGACGCTGGGCTGCTCAGCCTCCAAACGCCGGGCGACGCCGAGCTTTCCGCGGCGGGAAAGTACGTTCAGAATCATCACGCCGACGATGCAGGCGACAAGATATCCGGCGGCAGCAATGGAGAGGCCAAAGCTGCGGCCGCCGGTAAAGCCGAGCGCCTCATAGCTCGAGCCGATGTTGTTGGCCTGGCCAGGGCCTTGCCCATAGCCCATCGGCAGCAGCAGACCTGCCGCCTTGAAGAGTCCGGGCATGAAGGTATAGGCCAGAAAGAGAGTAATCAGAAGGCCGGTGATGCCCTGAACCAGATAGGTGCTGACGATGACCGCGCCGGATTTGAGCCCGGTCAAATCGCCGCCTGTGCTCTGCTTTTCGGCCGGCACGCGCAGACTCATCGCGATAAATCCCAACGCGATGCCGTGGTAGACGAGCATTTCCATGATCGCTCCGTCAAGCCGGACAAGACCGACATATTTGGCAATCAAGAGCAGAAAGCCGGCAAGAACCGCGACAGGCATCAGGCTTTTTCGGATCAGCGAAACCTTCTGTCGCAGAAGCTGTGCCAGCAAAATCGCGCCGGCAATCAGCCCCAGCTGAATGATAAAGCCCCAAAGTTCCTGGTTGGCAGCCGAATAATCCATCTTATTTCTCCTTCCATAGGTCAAGATATTTCCGAAGATTCGCCCCATGTTCAGCGCGGATCTGATAGTATTCTCCCTGTACGCTCAACAGCAGGAGATTGGCCTGAACCATGGCCATGCTGCCGATATCGTGGAGCATGAACTCGTGATTACCGCAGCTGAGGCGGTCGGCAAACTGCCGCAGCGAGCCGGTTCCGAGCGCATTCTCCGTGTGTGCGGCGCTAATTTTTGTCAGTGTCATCCCTTCATCGCTAAATAGCAGTTCTCCCTCCGGCTTCGGCATCTTTGCCAGCGCTTCACGCTGCCAGCGGTCCCAAGCCGCTATTGTTTCGAAAGGCTCGGAGGGTTCAAAAAAACCGGTTTCCGCATAGCTGATCGACAGTCCGCATGCACAGAACAGCCGGTCGCCTGCGCTGCTCAGCGTACCGATCCTGCGGCAGCGCGGGCAGAGATACAGCGCCTTCTCCAGCCCTTCGGCGCGATGCTTGCCCCGGTAGGCAACGGGCGCTTTACGCTGCCGATCCCAAGCGTTTTCCGAAAGATCCCGTTGGATCGCGGCGTTGATGTCACCCGGGGTCATTTGTCTGAGCTGCTCCGGGGGGTATATATTCACCGGATGGCCGTGCACTTTTCCGCGGCGCACGCCCTTTCCCCAGCGCGGAAGACTGAGATATCCGCCCTCCAGCCGGTAGGTCACGAGTGTTGCTCCAGAGCTCCGGGCCAGCTTGCCGGTGGCCGGGAAAATCGGCTGGGTCAGCCCGTCCCAACTCTGCTCGCCCTCGGCAAAGAGACAGACTGAATGACCTTCCCGCAGATGCCGCAGGCAGGCCTTCACGGTATCTGTGCCCGTCGAGGCTTTTCTGCGCGGAATGGGTGCGACCAGCCAGTTCAGGAGTTTCGATACGAAACCGAGACGGAAGATGTGCTCGCTTGCCACATAATACACCTGCTTGTGCGGCAGGCTCATGGCGACCAGCAGCGGATCCCAGGCGGTTACGTGGTTCGGAATCAACAGCACAGGGCCATCGACGTTCAAATCCACGTGCGTCATATGAAACTTGCGGCAGATCCAGCGGTGCAAAAGGACATAGAGGATCCGCCATATTTTCCGGTGACGGAGATAACTGTCCATCTTGTCACGTCCTTTCGCAGAGTTGTTGCGCAAATCCTTCGCCGGCCTTGCTCAAAGACGCGGCACGTGATAGTATACTTCTGATAAAACAATGATGGAGGACAGAAAAATGCTGCCGAAGGATCCGATCATACTGCTTAGTCTTGTCAATACAAAGCTTCGCGACGAGTATGCCGATCTTGACGAACTCTGCACTGCGCTGGACGAAGATCGTCAAGAACTGGAGAAGCGTCTTGCCGGCATCGGCTATTATTATGACCGAAAAAACAATTGCTTTAAATAAATTGTAGCATAGCGCACTAAAAAAGAAAAGAGAAGAATCGGAAAAGATCTTCGACAAAAAGCTGCTGCAGGCTTCATTTCTGCAGCAGCTTTTTTGTTTCGTTGACCTCGTAGCCAGCCAGCTAACGATCAGCTGTGATGACGAGCCTTTTGGAAAGAAAGGCAACAAGCTCAAATAAGATTATGGTTCAGTCGGATCCGCTGATTCCAACGGAGATTCTGTCGAATGCTCCGACGGATTGAAATACTCATATACGAGCGCGGACAGCTCCGCAATAGCGGCGGAGGCCTGCGTATCATCCTCGGAGCCGTTGTTGATGACAGAGAGGATATAATCGCCTCCGTCGGAAAACACAAGTCCCGCGTCAGCGCAGCATTTATGCTCAAGATCTCCGGTCTTATGGGCGCAGATAACGCCCTTCGGCAGGCCGGCGGGAATCCGGTCATTCAAGGTCTGCGCTTTCAATATATCGAGCATATCGGAGGAATACTGCGGAGAAACCAGCTCATAACGGTAGAGCAGTTTGTAAAACAGAGCGACGTCTTCAGCGGTTGTGTAGTTTTCCTGATCGCTTTTCAGATCCAGCAGCGTGCGATTCATCGACGTATGGTTGCAGCCGATCGAGCGGGCAAAGTCGTTGACAGCCTCCATTCCCGCATCTCCGGAGCTTTCTCCCAGACTCAGAATCAGCCAGTTGGCGCAGTAGTTATCGCTGATGACGATCATCTGTCGTGCGCTGGGGACATAGCTCCAATAATCAAAAGAGCCGTCCTGAATCCTCTGAAAGACAGCGCCCATGATAAACAGCTTAATCAGGCTGGCCGACACCATCGGTTCGTTTTCCAGTGTGGAGCAGCAGGCGTATTCGCCCTGGGTCAGGTTGTAAACATAGATATCCCAGGTGCCCGGATTGTCGGCGATGAATTTCTCCAGCAGAGACTGCAGTTCCGCATCCTGGTCGGGCTGATTGGGATCCGGCATGTCGATCAGCATAGGCTCCAGCGTAGAAACAGGCGCAGGAGAGGGCGTAATTCGAGGCTCGGTAAATCTTCGCTCCGGCTCGGGCGGATGATGCGTGATGAGCGGAATGAGCACCATCAGCGCCAGCGCAAGCAGCATGGCAAGCAGCGCCGCGATGAATCGCAGCAGCATTTGCCGGTCAATATTGGGCAGCTTCAATAGTATGAACCTCCCCAGTGCGCGGTTTCGTATTGACTGATATAGTTGACGTTGGCTTTTTCATACTCGTTGAGGACGGATTCACTGAAATTGGCGGCAGAAATTGTGCCGTTGTACCAGCTTTTGCTGTTAAAATAGTTGGCGATTTCGGTTGTCACAAACATTCTTCCGTGGCGGGCAAAGATTTCATTTCGAGCCAGACAACACTGTTCCCAGGTCAGGTTTTTCAGGTCGGCATCTGTGATATAACGGCTGTCGCTGCCGGGAATCAAATAATCGCCGGCGGAAACAGGCTCTGGTGTTGCCGTGGGTGTGGGCGTCGGATCGGATGTAGGCAGGGGAGAGGCCGTCGGCAGCACGATCTCCGCGCTGTTCACAGGCTGAGATTCCGCTGGCGCAGCGGTTGTCGGAGAAGCAGTTTCTTTGCCGAAAACAAAGCTGCTCGTTCCGCCCCAGGCTGATTTGTCCGAGCTGCTGTGGCGGCTGCTGCGGCTGCTTTCTTCCGTATCTTCGCGCTCAGTCTCATTCGTTCCGCTCAACTTCGGAAAGTTGATGATGATGGCAATGATGGCGACAATCAGCAGCAGTGACAGAATCAAAAGCAGTACCGTAATCACGCGGCTTTTGCTCATTTCTTCGGGAACAGCTTTCGTTTCCTGGGGACGCGGGACTTCGGGCTTTGGCCTCGGATTGCCGCAGCTCAGGCAATAACGATATTCATCTTTATTTTCGTTTTGACAGGCACTGCATTTCCACATGATGCAATTTCCCCGCTTTCATGACAGATATTGATGGATAAAGGCATCCAGCTTGCTCTCATATCCTTTTGGATCGACATACATGCACTCTACATGCCGCGCGTCATCTACAAACAGGCAATCCTTCGGCCCCGGATACATGTCGTAAAGTGTATCTCCGTTTGAGAATGCGACGGAGCGGTCTTTTCTGCCGTGCACAAACAGAATCGGCAGGTGCGATTGCCTTAGGCTTGGCCGTACATCGGTGTCGCGCAGATCATAGCCGGCGATGATCCGGTTCAGGCCACGCATGATCGGATACATCGGACCAAGAGAAGACTTCAGCTGCGTTTCACCGCTTGTGTATCCGCAGTCGGCCACGATCATTTTCACCTGAGACGGGCATTGGCTGCTCATTTTCAGCACCGTTGCAGCACCCATGGAAAATCCGTGAAGGATAATTTGAGTGTCGCTGCCGAAGCGGCGGCAGAGCTCGTCAATCCAGAGTAGACAGTCGGCGCTTTCAAAGTAGTCAAAACCGATCTGCCGCCCTTCACTCTCGCCGTGCGCCGTGTGGTCACTGCAAAAAAGGTCAAAGCCGCGCGAGGCGTAGTAATTGTAGTACATTCCGGCGGTCTCCGTGTGTTCGGAACGGTAGCCGTGGATGATAAAAGCGATCCGTTTTCCCTCGCCGCCGGCAGGATAGTAATAGCCCGTGAGGAGTTCGCCTCGCGCTGATCGAATCTGCAACTTTGTCCTCGACTGATGACGCAGTGCCTCGGCTGCCGCATCCCGGCGGAGATAATAGGCCTCCTCGTGGCCTTTCTTATCGAGAAGCGGCGATAAAAGACGTGAACCTTCCCGGCGGAAGGTATACCGGTAGAGCTCGCCGGTAAATACAGCGGCGGCACCGATCAGGGAGGCAGGGATGAGCAATAGTTTTTTCATGGCTTCAGCTCATAAAGGAGCCCGCAGTAGCGAGCATGGTGCAGACAAAAACCAGAATCTGGAACGGCAGCGTGCCAAAACGGCCGACGATATCCGCGCTGCCGACGCGCTTGCGGGAGAGATGATAGGCCAGAATGATGCCGAGGCCGGTGACAACCTGGATCGCGCTGGCAAACATCGTGAATTTGACAAAGCTCAGGCTGCTCAGAAGCGCCAGCACAAGGCAGGGGAGAGAGGCACAGAGCCAGCTGAGATTCTTGTTCCAATGCGTCTGCTCATGGACAATGTCGCGCAGGTTCAGGGTATTGGCCCAGAAGGAGGTAGCCAGCGCGAGCAAAGAAAAGACGTAGCCCACGATGCTGACCCAGCCGCCCAAACGGGAGGAGAGATCAACGAGGGCACCCTTTTCCGTGACGTTGGGCGCACCGACGCCAAGAAGTGTCGTGACGGTGACGAGAAGAATCAGCGCAGCGTTGATAGCAAGGCCTGCTGCGATCGACAGACGGATCTTCTTAACGTCGCCCTCCAAACCTTTGACCACCTGCGGGGTGGACATGACAGCCGAGAGGGAGAAGGAGATCACGCTCAGCAGAGCCAGCGCGTTTTTTCCGCCGCCAAAGGCGGTGGGCAGCGGCTGTACCTGACCCGTCAGCGTAAAGACAAAGAGCAGTGCCATAACAAATACCATGGCGGCAACGGCGTATTTTTCGCAGATGCCGACAAGCTTCATGCCGAAAAAGACGACGCCGGCGCCGAGCACATAAAACAGCAGCATGCCAAGGGTGCTGTCAAGACCAAACCACTCGTTGAAGACGTTGGCTGCGCCGGTCAGAAAGCTGCTGACGTTCATCAGCACGGACAGACCCAGCAGCGCAAAGGCAGCCCAGGTGAAAATCTTTTTAAACTTGCCGGAGAAGAGCTCACGGTCAAAGCAGCTGATAAACTGCGCGCCGCCGTTATTGTAACTCAGTTCCGCGATGATGAGGTGCAGCACCAGATTGAAGAGGTAGCAGAAGCACAGAATCAGCAGAATTTCACGCATACTGTTGCGGGCGGCCAGCGCCGGTACAGCCAGAATGCCCGCTCCGACACCGTGCTCGACAATGATGCCGGTGGCCTCAAAAAAGCTCAGCTTGGATTCACCCTGAATCTTTGCCATAGCACATACCGTCCTTTCCGCTCGAGTAAGAAAATTATAAAAGTATCTCAAATCCTTGTCAAGGCCAAGCGCTGCCAAATTGACAAGCAGCGATGCCATGAGGTATAATCAAGAAAACATACACGCGCCGTCTGTATGCGGCGTTTGTCCGGGAGGAATCAGCATGGTGGAAAATGCGGAAAAATTCTTTGACCTGTATCGCCGGGACGAGGCGCTGCGCGAGCGCGTAGCCGAAGCCGAGGCCGCCTATCCGGGCAGTCTGGAGGTTCGCGAATCTGTGGCGGAATATGTGCTGCTGCCGATCGCGGAGTCTGTGGGTCTGCCGTTTACGATCAAAGATCTGCGCGCCTATGAAACGCGCCTGAAAATGCGCAATGTCAAGCCGGATGAGGAGATCCCGGAGGGAGATCCCATCGACGAGGATCCGGTCAGCTACTGGCTGCTCGACCGCGGCTGGGAAAACGACCCCAAGTATTTTAAAAAGTAAATGCTGCGCATGGAGCGGCCCCGCTTTTGCGGGGCTGTTTTTTATTTGTAGAAATACTTGTCGGGATAGCGGGACGTAACAAGAATGCAGTCGCTCTCCAGATAGAAGGCGTAGCGCCAGCCGCCGTTGGCGATCAGACTCTCATCCTCGGCAACAGAGCTTCTGCTGCTGTCCAGAAAAGGGAGCGTATATTCCGTATCGACGAAACTGAGCTCGGTGGCATGGTGGAAGATAAAGCTGATGCCGTTTTCATCAGCGTCAGTGACCTGGATCCACTCCCCGCTGTCTGAGCTCCAGGTGCCAAGCCAGTCCTCTGGATCGACGGCAGAGGAGGAAAATACCTGTTTGCCTTCCTCCAGCGCCCGTTCGGCCCAGGAGGCAAAGGGATCCAGAGCACCATAATCATACACCGTATGGTTTTCGTCAATATAGCGGATCATGTGGTCGTCTTTAAAATACAGACGGTGTTCTTCCCCGCCGTTAAACATAAACGCAAAGACCAGCTTACCGTCGTGGTAGTAATACTCGCGGCTGTAATTCCAGCCGTCGGTGCCGTTGGACAAAACCACTTTGCTGTCGGCGGCTGTGGGGGTATAGTAGATGTCCCGAATGCGGTCGATTTCCTCGAGCAGTTCATCCTCCGTGATCGAAAAATCGTCGTTCTCAATAGAAGCCTGGTTCGGATCGGGGCGGACAAAGCGGAAGGCTTTGCCGTCAAAAAAGCCGTCAAAGCTCGCGTTGCCATATTCGTCCGGCGAATCATAGATATGCAGCGTGACGGTATCATCAGCAAGTTCCACCCAGCCCTGGAAGCCGGAGAAATCAGACGCGGAGAAAAGAGCGATCCCGTCGTGGGTGATAAGCTGCGCATCAGCCTCAAAACCGACCAAACGGTAGAAACCGACGATAAAATGAAAGCGTCCGTCAGCATAGTCCGAGATGCGCATGGAGGAAAGGCTGTCTGCCTCAAGCTCCCAATCACCGAGGGCGGCGTCAGCCGCAGCATCGTCCGGGGCAGATCCGATCAAGGGCAGTTTGCGGCTCCAGTATTTGAGCGTCCAGGTCTCCATCCCGTCGAGCTTTTCCTTCGATACCTCTGCGTACTGGATCCCGGCTGGATAAAACATCACGTCGCCCGCGTAGGCCGCGTAATAGAGATACAGCGTTGTCCCGTCACTCTCCGCATAGCAGGGGTAGCAGATAAACCCGCCGCCGACGCCCAACGGGGGCAGATAATAGCTGCCGTCGGAATAGTAATAATTTGCGTTCGCATCCTCGCCATGCTCCCGCAGCGCGCGGATGGTGCTGTCTGAGAAATGGTAGACGGTTTTCAGAATGCGATCTGTCTTTTCAGCGTCATAGCGATAGCAGCCCTGCCAGCGGCCGAGGGGATCGCCGTCGTGGAGGTATTCCTCTGTGGGGCCTGGATAGCCGTCGAAGTTTACAATCAGCTCGAAGCCGCTGCGCATCAGATTGATCGCGCAGGCAGGGTCATCGGTAAAGCTGACGATATCAGAGCTGCCGTACCAGGCAAACCGGGAGAGAAAGATCATCAGATCCTCGGGAATCTCGCTGAGATCCACGCTGCGGCGGGCCAGGGGAGCGGGCGTTTCCGCCGGGGCCGTCTCTTTGGTGAAGGGAGAATTATCCTCGGCCGGAGACGATGCTTCATCATTCGGCCTGTCGTCCCGCGCGCTGTGTCTCATATGACGTTCGGTCCGCTCCTCGTCCTCGTTGTCCCGCGAACGATCCCCGCAGGCGGCGAGAGAACAGAGCATCAAAACAGCCAGCAGCAGACAAAGAAATCTCTTCATGATCTTACCTCTTTACTGATTTTATTTTATATTATACCACAAGACGACCAAGCTCACAAGCAAACGATGGCCCCTTTAAGAAAGCTAAAAAATCCCTGTCCCGAAAAACGGAACAGGGATAAAGCTGTTTTTGCCTGGATCAGATGTGACCGATCTCCACGGACCAGCCGTCGGGACCCTTGGCGCGGCCCCACTGGATATCGGTGAGCTCTTTGTAGGCGTGGGCGGAGATCGGGCCGATCTCGCCGTTGTTGATCTTCATGATCTTGTCGCCCCACTTCAGTTCGCCGACAGGGCTGATAACGGCGGCGGTGCCGGTGCCGAACATCTCGTCCAGCTTGCCGGCGTCATAGGCGTCAGCCACTTCCTGAATGGCGATCTGGCGCTCGGTGACAGTGTAGCCGTCGCGACGCAGCAGCTCGATCATGGATTTTCTGGTGATGCCTGGCAGGATGCTGCCGTCGAGCTCGGGCGTGATGACCTCGCCGTCGATGACAAAGAAGATGTTCATCGCGCCGACTTCGCCGACGTACTTTTTCTCCACGCCGTCGAGCCAGAGAACCTGGGAGTAGCCCTTCTCGTGGGCGATGGTCTGCGCGCGCATGCTGGAGGCGTAGTTGCCGCCGGTCTTGGCAAAGCCGGTGCCGCCACGGACGGCACGGACGTATTCCTCTTCCACATAGATGGGCACAGGCTTCAGGCCGCTCTCGTAGTAGGCGCCGCTGGGGCTGAGCAGCACGCAGTAGATATAGGAATCGGCCTCTTTAACGCCGAGCTTGGACTCGTTGCCGATGATGAAGGGACGGATGTACAGAGAAGCGCCCTCAGCCTCGGGGATCCAGTCTTTGTCGATCATAACCAGCTCTTTCAGACTTTCTACGCAGAAATCAACGTCCAGCTGGGGGATGCAAAGACGTTCGTTGGAGCGGTTGAGGCGCTTGAAGTTTTCCTCAGGGCGGAACAGCAGCACGCGGCCGTCGGTGCTCCGATAGGCCTTCATGCCTTCAAAGGTCTCCTGCGCGTAGTGCAGAACGGTGCTCGCAGGGCTCAGAGTGATGGGGCCGTAGGGAACGATGCGTGCGTCGTGCCAGCCAATCCCGCGGTCGTATTCCATCAGCATCATGTGATCGGTAAATACCGAGCCGAAGCCGAGCTTATCTCCCTTGCCGGGCTTTTTCTTGGGGTGCTGGGTCAGTTCGATTCTGAGATTCTCCATGTCGTAAAACCCTCTTTTCGAATTATTTGTTGTTTTCCAGAGATAATTTCGCTATAATCAATCGCGGGAGGCGAAGCCTATGTCATACAGAACAAACGCCTTGTCGGTGCGGATCGCCGATTCCATCACGGAAATGATCGTTCAACAGAAATATCATCCGGGGGACAAGCTGCCCAATGAGCTGGAGCTGTCCGAGGAGCTGAAGGTCAGCCGCACCACTCTGCGCGAAGCGCTGCGGATTCTGGCCACCCGCGGTCTTGTGGAAGTGCGGCGAGGGATCGGAACCTTTGTCACCCGCAGTCAGAGTATCCATGCCGACTATGACGTGCTGAAAATTCAGAATACCAACGTCAACGTCAAGGATCTTTATGAAATGCGCCTCATGATCGAGCCGCAGGCCGCCTATTATGCCTGCCTGCGCGCCAGCGACGAGGAACTGGATACGATCTTCCGTTACGGGGAAATGGACGAGCAGATGATTTCGCAGCGGGATCCCCAGTGGGACGAATACGAGCAGAAGTTCCACAATGCCGTCGCATCAGCATCGCACAATCAATTTATCACGTCGCTGCTGCCGGTGTTCAATCGGGCCATCCATCAGGGCATCATCCTGGCCAATCAGTCTCCGCAGGTCGCGGAGCTGACGCTGCGCGACCATAGGCTCGTGATGCAATACCTGCGGGAACGCTATCCCGAAGGAGCCAAGGCGGCGATGCATCTGCATATGATCAACACGATGCGGGCTTTCTCCATTGATGTGGATTGAGTCATCGCTTGAATAAAAGGCTTTTCTGTGCTGTTTGAGGCGCAGAAAAGCCTTTTTTTCATGTGTTTACTCGATGCAGGCGGCGCCGCGCAGCAGAGCTTCGCGGTTGAGCGGGATAAGCTTGGCCTTCTTCTGGCCGAGCTTTTCAAGCAGCGCGTCCAGAACGGTCTCGACTTCCACGCACTTGGACTTGCCAAGATAGGCGCCGAGCATGATCATGTTGGCGACCTTGTTGTTGCCGAGCTCAGCGGCGAGCTCGTTGCAGGGGATATAATAGGCATTCACGTCCTCACGCTTGACCTTGACGTCGATCATGGAGCTGTTGACGAAAATGGAGCCGCCGGGGACGACCTTGTCTTCAAACTTTTCCAAAGAGGGACGGTTCATCACAATCAGGGAGGTGGGGCGGGTGATCAGCGGGCTGTCGATCTCCTCGTCGGAGAGCATCACGCTGCAGTTGGCCGTGCCGCCGCGCATCTCGGGCCCGTAGGAGGGAACCCAGGTGGTGTGCTTGCCTTCCATCATGCCCGCAGCAGCCAGCAGTTGGCCCATCAGCAGAACGCCCTGTCCGCCAAAGCCTGCGAAAATGTTTTTCTCGACCATGTCTTATACCTCCTTCATAATGCCCAGAGGATAGTACGGGATCATCGCGTCGTTGATCCAGTCCATGGCCTCAGCCGGGGATTTGCCCCAGTTGGTGGGGCAGGGGGAGAGGACCTCGACCAGCGAGAACCCCTTGCCGGCGATCTGAGCTTCAAAGGCCTTCTTGATGGCGGCCTTGGTCTTAATGAGGTTGGCGGTGCTGTTGAGCGCCGTGCGGGCGATGAAGGCAGAACCGTTGATCGTGGAGAGCATCTCAGCGATGCGGATGGGTTCGCCGCAGTGATCCTTGTCGCGGCCGAGAGGGCTGGTGGTGGTCTTCTGGCCGACCAGAGAAGTCGGGGCCATCTGGCCGCCGGTCATGCCGTAGATCGCGTTGTTGATGAAGATCGTGGTGATCTTCTCGCCGCGGTGCGCGGCGTGGACGATCTCGGCGGTACCGATGGAAGCCAGGTCGCCGTCGCCCTGATAAGTGAAGATATACTTGTCGGGATGTACGCGCTTGAAGCCGGTGGCAACAGCAGGGGCGCGGCCGTGAGCCGCTTCGTACATATCGACGTCAAAATAGTTGTAAGCGAAGACGGCGCAGCCGACGGGAGCGACGCCTGCGGTCTTTTCGCGGATGCCCAGCTCATCAATAACCTCGGCGACCATGCGGTGCACAATACCGTGACCGCAGCCGGGGCAGTAATGGAAAGGCGCTTCGGTCAGAACAGGAGTTCTTTCAAAAATAACAGCCATTACTTATGCCCTCCTCATCTTCATAATGCGCTCGGCGATATCTTCCGCCGTGGGGATGATGCTGCCGGCCTTGCCCATAAATTCGCAGGGCTTGCAGCCATTGACGGCCAGGCGGATATCTTCGTACATCTGTCCGTCGCTCATCTCCACCGTCAGGCAGCCCTTGACGCTCTCCTGGGCGATCGCGTCATGCACAGTCTCGGTGGGGAAGGGCCACAGGGTGATCGGGCGAACCAGGCCGACCTTCACGCCCTGCTCCTCGAGGATACGGACCGCGGCCTTGCAAACACGAGCCACCGTGCCGTAAGCGCAGAGGATATACTCGGCGCCCTCGGTGTGGTAAGTCTCGACCATCTTCTCGTTCTTCTCGATCTCCGCATAGCGCTCATGCAGACGGTTGATGAGCACGTCCAGATCCTCGGTCTCAATATACAGGGAGTTGAGGACGGCACGGGGACGGTCGCCCTTGGGGTCGTAGCCCTGAGCGGCCCAAGGCTTCTCGGGCATCTCGGGGTTGGGGTTCATCTTGAGCTCCACAGGCTCCATCATCTGGCCGATCAGACCGTCGGCAAGGATCATGACGGGCGTACGGTACTTGTCAGCAGTGTCAAAAGCCTTCTGCATCAGGTTGCAGGTCTCCTGAATGGAGGAGGGGGCAAACACGACCAGGCGGTAATCGCCGTGGCCGCCACCCTTGACGGCCTGGAAATAGTCGCCCTGGGAGGCCTGAATGTTGCCGAGGCCGGGGCCGCCGCGCATCATGTTGACAATGACGCAGGGGATCTCAGCTGCCGCGCAGGTGGAAATACCCTCCTGCTTCAGGCTGATTCCGGGGCTGGAGGAAGAGGTCATAACTCTCGCTCCGGCGCCGCCGGCACCATAGACCATGTTGATGGCCGCCAGTTCGCTCTCGGCCTGCAGGAAGCAGCCGCCGACCTGGGGCAGACGCAGGGACATGTACTCGGGGATATCGTTCTGCGGGGTGATGGGGTAGCCGAAGAAGTAGCGGCATCCCGCCTGGATTGCGGCCTCGGCTATCGCTTCGCAACCCTTCATCAGTTTCAAAGCCATCGTCCTTCCTCCTTACTTTTCGATCTGAATGGCAACGTCAGGGCAGGTCAGCGCGCAGGACTTGCAGGCGATGCAGTTCTCCTGATGCGCGACAACGGCAGGATAATAGCCCTTCGCGTTCAGGTGAGACTTGGCAATCTCCAGCACGCCCTTCGGGCAGGCACGGACGCAAAGCCCGCAGCCCTTGCAGGTGTCTTCCAAGATGGTCACTTTTATCATGGCATTTCCTCGCTTTCAAAAAATGATTTTTTCGTTTTAAAGACCTTCGTTCAGGAACTTATCCCAGCTTCTGTGCATCATCACCTCGATCGGATAGAGTTTGCCTATAAACGCCGGGTCAAGATCATTTTCCTCGGCGTACTGTGTAAACTGCTCCAGCATCTCCGGGCGGCCTGAGGTGCCCCAAACGGGGATTCCGGTGGCCTCCGAGAGCTCCTTGACCAGCTCATAGCCCATTTTCAAATGTTCCAGATTCGTTAGCTCCGCAAGATTGGCATTATTGACGATGCCTGTTATATTCAGGCGCGATACCTTCTGAATTTTCTGCAGCATGGACATCGCATTCGGGAAATCCGCGCAGAGCGGACGCAGCGGGTTGACCACAAACAGAACATGCAGCATCTCGGGCGGGATCGCGTCGAAGTTGGGCTTATACTGACCCAACGCGACTGCGCCGATATGATCGCCGCCAACGTCAAAAATCACGGTGCCGTCGCCCCGCGTAAAGGCGGAGTAGACGCGCGGAGAAACGGACAGAATCTCGATTTTTTTCAGCGCATAGGGAGGGGAGATGAGCTCAACGCCTGCGGCATCCAGCACATCGCCGCGCTCACTGGATCGGAAATAGGGATTGATGACGTCCAGGTCGATCAGCGTGCATTTTCCCTTCGCTGCTGCGCGGACGGCCATGTTCAGCGACATCTCGCTTTTTCCGCCGCCGAAGCTGCCTAACATCACCCAATATTCCTTCATGTGAGCACTCATCTCCTTACAGTTGTCAGACAACTTAAACAAGATGTCTGACTATTGTCTATATTTTAACAAATCTGAGGCAAATTGTCAATGCGAATTTGTGCTAAGTCCATGATTCCCCATGCCTCGACAGTAGAAAAATTTGACCGGAGCGTAACGAAAGAGAAATCAACTTTGCCTTTTTTCCATATGTTTTGCGCAAATAAATCCCCCGACAAAAAAAGTCGGGGG
Source organism: Oscillospiraceae bacterium (assembly GCA_902801295.1). GTDB lineage: Bacteria > Bacillota > Clostridia > Oscillospirales > Oscillospiraceae > Limivicinus. The sequence continues at coordinate 22,555 of CADCHN010000005.1, forward strand.
ATCAGATACAGAAGGGAGACGGTTATGGATCCCTTCGGTGCACATCGTAGCTGCTTCGTTCGATTGACAGATCGTACATGGTCTTTTCACCGTCCGGCGATTCGAGAACCAGGACGGTGTCACCGGTCTTTTTGAAGGAAGCATAGATGAGATAGCTCTCTATGTTTTCCTCATAACCGATCTGCACATCGCCGAATGAATCGTCCTCCAGATAGACCTGATAGCTGTCGTCGTATTCAATGCCGCAGGTTTCACCGCCGCTCGGCAGGAGGCTGGTATCATAGGTATGACTGCGCTTGTCAGCAATGCCATAGACGGTGGCTGCGGCCAGAATGAGGACGCTCAGGATCAGCCCTGCGATCCGGATGCGTTTATCGTGGAAAATATATAGGGGATAGATGATGAGCGTCACGGCGCAGAAGAGGGCAGAGAGCAAATGATTGGGGAAGAAGTGGATGGCTTCACCGAAAAAGCTGACATAGTGGAATCCCAGGAAGAGCAGCATCGGAGCAAGGATCAGCAGTCCCCACCACTTGTCCTTTTTCATAAAATGCCCGACAAACGCCATGGGTAAGGTCAGCACGGTCCACTGAAACCAGGCGGGATAATATTTGAACAGGCCGAAGCCCAACGGACTGAACGGAACCTGTACCAGGTACACCAACGGCTGGCTGATCAGGAAAAAGACAAAGACTTTCATCGCAGAGTCCAGCGGCGTTTTGCTTTTGACAATAATGATAATGGCAAACAGGATCCACCATTCAAACGAGATGGAGATGTCCCGGAACGAGGTGTCCTGCGTCGCCGGAATCATGGCCATGACGCCGGTGTAGAACCCGCAGATGACCGCGAAAATAATGAGCTTTTTCCAGGTCAGATCAATACCGCCAAAAAGCTTTTTCATGAATGAACCTCCGATGGAAAAAATAAGCAATTGTTGATAAGATATTATAACATTCCCTCAAAAAATAGCAATGAAAGATCAATTAAGAAAACCATTCCCTACTCCATGCTATAAGAAAAGGCACCCTTCATGGGTGCCTTTTCTTGTGGTGGAGGTGGGGGGAATCGGACCCCCGTCCGAAAGCGCTTTAACAGGAACTTCTCCGGGCGCAGACGGTTATTTACATTCCCTTGCCCCGGCGCGAACCGTCACGCTCCGAGGCTTGGTAGCTTCATGATTCATGGTGCGCTCAAAGCTTTGCGCACGCACGGGCACCACTTGTCGACGCCTCATCCCGGGCCGTGGTCCTCCCAGGCGAGACGCTCACTGCTTAGGCAGCGAGAAGAACAGTGTTATCGTTGTTCTTTAATTTATAAGTTGCCCATTTTATGGATGGTAGGCGCATCCGCCCGCTATTCCTGCCTCCACACCCCCGTCGAAACCAGTACACCCCCTCGTCAGAAGAAACTCGCTGTGCTGGGTTGATTGGATGAATGCAGGATGATTCTTGCTCCTTTCCGCTTCTGCAGTCGTTTTTCAGACTGCAGAAGCGAAAAAAGAAAGACTTACTCTTTGACCGGCTCGGGATACTCGACGCCGAAGGTCTCGACCGAGACCTTTTTCATCACCTGGGGCGTCCGGGGTTTATCGTTGTAGTCGGTGCGCACGGCGGCGATGCGATCAACGGCTTCGATGCCCTCGATCACCTTGCCGAATGCGGCGTACTGCCCGTCCAGGTGAGGAGAATCCTCATGCATGATGAAGAACTGACTGCCGGCGGAGTTGGGCGCCATGGTGCGGGCCATGGACAGCACGCCGCGCTCATGCTTGAGGTTGTTGGGGAAACGGTTGGCGGTGAATTCGCCCTTGATCGTGTAGCCGGGACCGCCGATGCCCTTGCCGAGCGGATCGCCGCCCTGGATCATAAAGCCGGGGATGACGCGATGGAAGATCACGCCGTCGTAAAAGCCCTTATTTACCAGGGAAATAAAGTTATTGACGGTGTTCGGTGCAATTTCGGGATAGAGCTCTGCCTTGATGATATCGCCGTTTTCCATTTCGATGGTCACAATGGGATTGCTCATTCGTAGGTCCTCTCTTTCATTACTCTGTCGATGTCCCGCTTAGCCTGGCGATCCGCCTCACTGTCGCGCTTGTCGTGCAGCTTTTTGCCCTTGCAAAGACCGAGCTCCACTTTGACGCGGCTGTCCTTGAAGTACAGCGACAGTGGGATCAGCGCCACGCCGTCCTGCATGACCCGGGCGTTCAGCTTCAGAATCTCCCGCTTGTGCATCAGCAGTCTTCGGGGCCGTACGGGATCTTTATTAAAGATGTTGCCGTGCTCATAGGGACTGATATGCATGCCGCGCAGGAAAAGCTCGCCGTCCTTGATGGTACAGAAGGAGTCCTTCAGGTTGACGTTGCCGCCCCGCACGGATTTGACCTCGGTGCCGGCCAACTCAATGCCGGCTTCAAAGCGCTCCAGCACAAAGTATTCATGAAAAGCCTTTCGGTTGGCGCAGATCTCTTTGACGCCTTTCTGCTTGGCCAAAGCGCTCCCTCCTTTCCCGGGGATCGGAAGCATTTTACCACAGCAGAAGAAAAAATAAAAGTAGTTTTTATGAACGACGGCGGATTCTCGGCTCGCCGGAATATGTTCTGTGTCGGCGGGGAGGGGAGGGGCGGGCCAGCAAAAGACGCTGGTCGCCTCGGATAAACAAATCAATTTTCGGGCTGCTCCATGCGGGCAGCCCGTGCTCGATCAGACAGGCACGAACGAGCTGAAACAGATCCGCTGTCTCCTCAGTCTTTAAAATAACAGCAATCTGCTCACTTGTGACAATATATGTATCCAATTTGAAACTCCTCTCACATTGAATTGTATAAATAGTGGCCGGATATCTTCATTTTATTCAAAATTTTTTCGTTTTTCTACGAGAAAATAATGGTAATTTACATAATCCCATGATATAATGCAAATGCGATTATGTAAATCATTTTCATTATGCATTTGGGGTGTTTGCTATGGACTGTACAGAGAAGAGAATAGACGGAGAGGTCAAATACAAAGGCGTGATCGTCACCGTCCGTTTGGATCGCGCGGAACTGTCCAACGGCAAAATCGTCAAGCGTGAGGTCGTGGAGCATCCCGGCGGCGTTACGATTCTTCCGGTGGATGAGAACGGCCTTTGCACCATGGTTCGTCAATTTCGGTATCCCTTTGGCCGTATGATGCTCGAGGCTCCGGCCGGCAAGCTTGAACCGGGCGAGGATCCGATGGAGAGCGCGGTGCGCGAGCTGTCGGAGGAGACGGGCTACACAGCTGACGAGTGGATTGACTTCGGCGCCTGCTGCACCTCTCCGGGCTTCTCCAGCGAAGTGCTGCACGTCTATCTGGCGATGGGCCTGCATGAAGGCCGCAGCCATCCGGATGAGGATGAGTTCCTGAACACCGAGAAAATCCCTCTCAGCGAGCTTAGCCGCATGGTGATGGCTGGGGAGATCGACGATGCGAAAACCATCGTCGCAGTTCTCAAGGCGGAGAAATACCTGAACGAGCATAAGACAAAATAACTCCTTGCAGCTTGATACTATATATGATATAATAATTCATTGGCGAGCCGCAGATCTTGTGGACGCAAACCGGGAAAGGTGTATGACTGTGGATAAGTACGTTATTAAGGGCGGCACCATGCTGCACGGCGAAGTGGAAATCAGCGGTGCCAAAAACGCTGCCGTAGCGATCATTCCTGCAGCGCTGATGGTTGACGGTGTTTGCCGTATTGAAAATATCCCTCAGATCAGCGATACCGATATGCTGCTGACGATTCTGTCCCATCTGGGTGCCAAGGTCAGCTTTATCAATCAATCCACCATTGAAATTGACTGCACAGACGTGCATTTTCAGGACGCACCTTTCGAGCTTACCCGTAAGATTCGCGCGTCCTATTATCTGATCGGCGCCATGCTTGGGCGCTTCGGCAAGGCCAAGACCACGATGCCCGGCGGCTGCAATTTCGGCGTTCGTCCCATCGAGCAGCACATCAAGGGCATGACGATGCTCGGCGCCGATGTCGACATCAAAAACGGCTTTGTGTTTGCCGATGCTAAGGAAGGCCGTCTGCGCGGCGCACGCATCTATCTCGATAAGGTCTCTGTCGGCGCAACCATGAATATCATCCTGGCTGCCACGCTGGCTTCCGGCCGCACGGTGATCGAGAACGCCGCCCGTGAGCCGCATATTGTGGATCTGGCGAACTTCCTCAACTCCATGGGCGCGGACATTCGCGGCGCCGGTACCGACACCGTGAAGATCAATGGCGTAGACCGTCTGCACGGCGGCAGCTATACTATCATTCCCGACCAGATCGAGGCCGGTACTTACATGGTGGCTGCTGCGGCGACCTGCGGTGAAGTGCTCATCAAAAACGTCATTCCCAAACACCTCGAGTGCATCAGCGCCAAGCTCCGAGAGACCGGCACCATCGTGCAGGAATACGAGGATTCCGTTCTTGTCAAGGGCGCGAGAAATCTTCGTCGTGCCAATATCAAAACCCTGCCTTATCCCGGCTTCCCGACTGATATGCAGCCGCAGATGGGCGCGCTGCTGTGCCTGGCCAACGGCACCTCGATCATCACCGAGGGCATTTACGACAACCGATTTAAATACGTCAATGAGCTGAGAAAAATGGGCGCGGAGTGCCAGGTGGACGGACGTATCGCTGTTTTTGAGGGCGGCACCAAGCTGACCGGCGCCGTCGTGCAGGCCTGCGATCTGCGTGCCGGTGCGGCGATGGTCATTGCCGGTATGTGTGCCAACGGGATCACCGAAGTCGAGGACGTGCATTTTATTGAACGCGGCTATGAAAACTTCGTCGGCAAGCTGAACTCACTCGGTGCGGATATCCAGATTGTCAGCGTGCCGGAGGAGACGGAAGCTGCGGATCGCATCGTCTACGTCGGATGAAGCTCTGCGTTTTCGCCAGCGGTTCGTCCGGGAACTGTCTGCTTGTTTCTGATCATCAAACACATATATTAATCGACGCCGGGATCTCCATGCGCAGGATGCAGGGATTTCTGTCTCAGAGTGGACTTTCCTGGCAGGATATCGACGGAGTGCTCATTACGCATGAGCACTCCGATCATATTTCCGGGCTGGATTCGTTGGTTAATAAAACCGGGCTGCGGGTCTATGCTCCGCATACGGTGGCTAACCGCCTTCTTGGCCGCCTGCCTGCGCTGGAGGACAATCTGCGCGTGATTCCTGTGGGCGAAGCTTTCTCTGTTGGAGGATGCCGCGTAACAGCTTTTCACACGCCGCATGACACCGACGAGAGCGTCGGTTATCGCGTGGAAGGCAGCGCGATTTTTGCGCTTGCCACGGACATGGGGCGGGTGACAGATGAAATTCAAAACGGACTGCGCGGCGCGGACGCGGTTTTGATCGAGGCAAACCACGATCTCCAGATGCTCCGGGACGGACCGTATCCCTTCTCGCTCAAGCGTCGGATTATTTCCGACCACGGGCATCTCAGTAATGACGCCTGTGCGCTGCTTGCACGCGAGCTTGCCGCATCCGGAACCGGACAGATCATCCTCGGGCATCTTAGCCGGGAGAATAATTGTCCGGAGCTTGCGCAGCAAACCGTCTCTGCTGCGCTGGCGGGCTTGCAGACCGAATTGTATTGCGCGCCGCCGCTTGGGCCGCTGACGCTGGAAGTGTTGAATTAACTGCCATGCTGTACATCAAACTAATCTGCGTAGGAAAGCTGCGCGAAAAATATTATATTGATGCTTTTCAGGAATATGCCAAGCGTCTCAGCGCATATTGTCGGCTTGACTGTCTGGAAATCCAGGAGCAGCGTCTGCCGGATCATCCGGCTGATAAGGAACTTTCCGCAGCGCTGGATCGGGAAGCAGGGGAGATCCTTCGGGCGATTCCCGCGGACGCCTATCTCTGCGCGCTTTGTGTGGAAGGAAAGCAGATTCCCAGTGAGGGAATGGCGGAGATGATCGCCGCGCGCGAAAACTCCGGTAAGCCGAAGCTCTGCTTCGTCATCGGCGGTTCTTTTGGACTTTCTCCTGCGGTGAAGCAGAGAGCCGATTATAAGCTCAGTTTTTCGAAAATGACCTTTCCGCACCATTTGGCTCGCGTCATGCTCACCGAGCAGATTTATCGAGGCTTTAAAATCAATGAGGGATCCCGTTATCATAAATAAGGAGGCTCATCTATGGCAGACAAACTGAACATTGAATGGGGCAGAAATGATTATTCCGACCTGCTCAAGCGTTGGCCGAAGGATGAAAACGGTCAGCCGGAGGCGCCAGTTTTCCTTCGTTCAGAAAAAAACCTTGACATGAGCGACGAATTGTTGGTTAATATGCTTGAGGCGTATCAGATCCCCTGTCTGCGCATTTATCCGGGCGACGGCTCTTTCGGGCGCGTTGTTCTGGGAACGAGCGGCTGGGGCGTGGATATTTACGTACCGGAAAGCCTTTATGAGGACGCCAAAGAATTAACTGAAGGAGAAATCAGCTATGAGGACTTATAAGGAAGAATACCAGCATTGGCTGGACAGCCCTGCGCTCAACGAGCAGGAGTGGGCGGAACTGAGCGCGATTGCCGACGACGAAAAAGAAATCGAAAACCGCTTTTACGCGCCACTGTCCTTTGGCACCGCGGGACTTCGCGGTACGATGAAGGTCGGCCTTCACCATATGAACATCCACATTATCCGCCATGCGACTCAGGCCTTCGCTAACGTCATTATTGCCGAGGGACCCGAGGCCATGGAGAAGGGCATCGCGATTGCACACGACTGCCGTCTCAACGGCGTTGAGTTTGCCCGCGAGGCCGCCTGCGTGATGGCTGCCAACGGCATCAAGGTGCGGCTCTTTGATGAGCTGCGTCCCACACCGGAACTGAGCTTTGCCGTTATTCACTACGGCTGTGCCGCCGGTTTGAACGTCACGGCAAGCCACAACCCCAAGGAATATAACGGCTACAAGGTCTACTGGTCCGACGGCGCTCAGCTGCCTCCGCAGAAGGCCGAGGCGATCGCGCAGCAGATGGAGCAGATCGATATTTTCACCGGCTTCAAGACCTGCGACTTCAACGAGGCCGTGCGTGAAGGGAAAATCATCCTTCTCGGCGAAGAGACCGACGAGGCGTTCCTCTCCGAGGTCATGGCCATGGCCATTGATAAAGAAGCCGTCGCCGCCGTCGCTGATGAGTTCAAAATCGTCTACACGCCGTTCCACGGCTGCGGCCACAAGCTGGTTCCCGAAGCCCTGCGCCGCCTCGGCATCAAGCATCTCTATCCCGTGCCTGAGCAGATGGTGATCGACGGCAACTTCCCGACGGTCGTCAGCCCGAACCCCGAAAACCCCGAGGGCTTCTATCTGGCGGTCGATCTGGCCCGCAAGGTGGGCAGTGATCTGATTATCGGCACCGATCCCGACTCCGACCGCATCGGCACCATGGTGCGCTCCGGCGACGACTACGTCACCATCACCGGCAACCAGATGGGTGTGCTGCTGCTTGACTATATCATCAATGCCCGCAAGGCGACCGGCACCATGCCTGAAAACCCCGGCACGATGAACAGTATTGTCAGCACCACGATGGCCCGCGTTGTGGCCGAGGCCAACGACGTTCACTTTGAGGATACCTTCACGGGCTTCAAGTTCATGGCTGAGCGCGTGGCTGAGTGGGAGGCCGCCGGCACCTACAAGTATATCTTCGCGTTTGAAGAAAGCTACGGCTACATGATGGGCGACTTCGTCCGCGACAAGGATGCCGTGACCGCTTCTCTGCTGGTCGCCGAGATGGCTGCGCACTATCATCAGAAGGGCATGACTCTGCTCGACGCGATGAATGCGCTGTACGAGAAGTACGGCTGGTTCGAGGAAAAAACGCTGAATCTCGTCATGCCCGGTTTGGACGGACTGCAGAAGATGGATGCTCTGATGAGCCGCATGCGCAATGAACCGCCGAAGGAGATCGGCGGCGTCGAGGTTGTGCGTGAGCGCGATTATCTGGACGGCAGCATCACGGTTCCGGGACTTGGCAAGGTCGGCAAGACGCCGTTCTGGGGGTCTAATGTTCTCTACTTTGAACTGAACGACGGCAGCAGCTTTATTATCCGTCCCTCCGGCACCGAGCCTAAAATCAAGATCTATCTGCTGGTGCGCGGCGCAAGCCGTGAGGATTGCCATCAGCGCCTCGAAAACTATCTTGCTTACGCTGAGGCGCTCGGCGAATGAATCTCTGGACTCTTTTCGTATCCTTCGCAAAGGTCGGCGTGCTGACCTTTGGCGGAGGATACGCCATGATACCGATCCTTGAGCGAGAGATCGTCGATCAACAGGGCTGGGCCAGCAGCGAAGAGCTGATGGATTACTATGCGGTCGGCCAATGCACGCCGGGCGTCATCGCGGTCAACACCGCCACCTTCATCGGCCGCAAAGTCGCGGGTACCGTTGGCGGCGTTGTCGCCACGGCTGGCGTTGTGTTTCCGTCTGTGGTAATTATCTGCGTCATCGCCGGGATTTTGTCCAATTTTGCGGATATTCCCGCGGTGCAGAGCGCATTCGCAGGGATTCGTGTCTGCGTCTGTGTGCTGATTTTCAATGCGGTCGTGAAGCTCTGGAAGGCGGCAGTGCCTGATAAAGGCGCACTGGTGCTTGCGCTTCTGGTATTTATTCTGTCGGTTTTTCTGAAGCTTTCGCCGGTTGTCTTTGTGATTTTCTGTGCGCTTGCCGGGATTCTGCTGACCAGATTGGGGGTGCGCGGAAAATGATTCTGCTGCTACGCCTGTTCTGGGAGTTTTTCAAAACCGGTCTCTTTGCCGTCGGCGGCGGCATGGCAACGCTGCCTTTTCTTTACAACATTTCGGACAGCACCGGCTGGTTCACGCATGCGCAGCTGGCGGATATGATTGCCGTCTCGGAATCGACGCCCGGCCCGATCGGCGTCAATATGGCCACCTACGTCGGCTTTACAACGGCCGGGATTCCCGGCGCGATAACTGCGACCGTCGGGCTCGTGACCCCGAGCGTCATCATCATATTGCTGATCGCGCGCGTGTTGTCCGCTTTTCGCCAAAACAAGTACGTGGACGCCGCGTTTTACGGTCTGCGTCCGTGCTCTGTCGGCCTGATTGCTGCGGCGGGACTGATGGTGGTCAAGATCGCTCTTTTTGATTTCGACCTCTTTCATCAAACCGGACGGCTGCTGGATGTTTTTAACGTCAGGGCTCTGATTCTTGCCGCTGTGCTGCTGTTTCTGACGCGCGGCGTGAAAAAACTGAAGAAGCTGCATCCGGTCGTTTACATCCTCGCCTCCGCTGTCGTTGGTATTGTGTTTGCATTTTAATATAAAACGGTGTGGATCCATTCTCCACACCGTTTTGTTATATCCAGTTGAAATGATCTTTCCCTGCGCCGATTTCGAAGTGATATTTGGCGATGCCGAGGTCGATCATCGTACAGGCGCCGCGCGGCGCCTCAGCTTTCACGCCGTTTTCTGTCAGTGTGAACAGAGATTTCTGCTGGTTGACGGCTGTCGGAGCCAGCAGCACGGCTTCCATTCCGGCTTGAAACCATGCCGGCGCATCGCCTTCAGCACGGCAGAGTTTTTCCAATGCTTTGCTGCGGTGAGGTACTCCTTGCGTCAGGCCATAGCCAATCGCAATGACGATCACCAGCTTTTCACCGGGACAGATCTCAAACGCACCGGGCACCTTTTTGTATGTCAGCTTGACCCAGCATGTGTTGAGCCCGAGCGTCTGAGCGTAGAGCACCAGCTTTTCGCCGTAATAGCCGCAGCGTTCGTCGAGTTCGTCACTTGCGGGACCGACCAGGGCAAGATAATTGCTCACACCGCGGAAATTGCCGTAGTGCGCGAGCATGCTGCTGAAGGCTTTGGGTTCATTCTTGACAAGCTGGATATGAAGTCCGGCCTCCCGGTTGATTTCGTCGATCATAGCTTCGAGCGCGGCGGCAGTTTCCGGCTCAAGCGGCCGGTCCTGATACTGCCTGACGGAGTGGCGCGCCCGGATGGCTTCCTGAATGGTCATGCGATCACCTCATATTCGTTTGATACAATGATTATAGCGCCGGATTATTTCTTGTCAAGGGAGATGGATTCGGCAGGGGAGTGTATTACACGCTCACTATATTTGAGCGAAGCGGATATTTCGCACTGATTGTTCGGCACCAGAAAAGGGGCATCCGAAAGGATGCCCTTTTTGTGGTGCTCAGGGGCAATTCAAATCCGAACCCATACCGTCGCAAAGCCCAACGAAGTGGGTTTGCGACGGAAAAGGAAAAACAAGGTCGCCGGTCAATGTGGCGGTGCTTGTGCCGCCACATGACCTTGCGGCCTTGTTTTGACGTGGTGCCGGTGGTGGGACTCGAACCCACACGATGTCGCCATCGGCGGATTTTGAATCCGCTACGTCTACCATTCCATCACACCGGCGTGCTGGTGGCAAGTATAACCTATTTTGCGCTTAATTTCAAGAGCTATTTAAGCCTTGGGTTCAAAGAACAGGTTGACATCGGTGGGTGTGCTGATTCCGGGAACGGAGCCGTTGAAGCTGTACTGCCAGGCGTCCACCTTGTAATAGAAGCTCGGGAACTTGGCCTCCGGCAGCGCAAACCACATGCTGACACCCTCCAGACGGCTCAGATCGAAGCCATAGTAGCCGGTGTGACGGCTGAAATAAATACCGGGTTCATATCCGCCAGCGCGCACCGTTTCACAGAAGGCGACGGCACAGTCGCTCAGGATCGTCGTATCGAGCCCGGCGGTGCGAGGCTCGGTATCGTATTCGTATATTTTTTCCCAATCGTAGTAAACCGGCATGCTGATTCTGTCCCGATAGGGCTGGATCAGCCGCAGCGTCATTTCCGCCTCTTCAATTGCTTCCTGTACGTTGATGGCCTGCGAGAAGAAATAGATGCCGACATCCAGACCCGCTGCCAGAGCGCCCTCCATATTGGCCTTAAAGCAGGCGTCCTCGGTCAATCCGCCTTTGGTATAGCCGCGCCGCGCAGCCTGGATGATCGCTATATCATAACCTGCTGCCTTGACGGCAGCCCAGTCGATTTCGTTCTGATGATAGGAGACGTCGATGCCGCGCCGCGCGGAGTATTGATCTCCTATGTATGAGGGAAGCTCACCTTGCCAGGAGATATCGGCTTCCGCAATATCATTGACGGGTACGCCCTCGGCCGGCGTCATCCAGATCCAGTCGAAACCGTCGTATAAATAGACTTGTCCCTCATGCGGATCGGTGATTTTGGCTCGATTGGCAGCTCCGGCTTCCGTCGGCCCGGTCAGTACAAGAACCAGCCCGACAACCGCCAGCAATGCAATGACAAGCACAAGATTTCTGGAAATACGCACGGCTTCACCCCCTTTTCGAGGCAATTCTACCATATGAAGCAGGGAATTGCAAACTTCGAAGGGCATATTAAGAATTCTTTTGAAAAGAAAAATTTGGTGTTGACAAAACGGGTGCGGTTTGCTATTATACATAAGCCGGTTGCGTGCTGGTATAGCTCAGTTGGTAGAGCAGCTGATTTGTAATCAGCAGGTCGGGGGTTCGAGTCCGTCTACCAGCTCCACTTCCCGGCAGGCAGCGACAAGTAAATATGGGGGAATTCCCGAGTGGCCAAAGGGGACAGACTGTAAATCTGCTGGCAATGCCTTCGGTGGTTCGAATCCACCTTCCCCCACCAAGCAAAAAGCACTGCTCTCGCAGTGCTTTTTGCTTTATTCTCTTGTTTCCATGCTTGTCCTGTGCTATACTTTCAGACGTTGAGGCTACTCTTTGCGACTGCAAGTCTGATTCTATATAAAAAATGAAAGCGAGAATAAATGATGCTTAAGCCAGAAGAAATCCGTTCCGCTCAGTTTATCGATACCTTTTTCCCCGTGATTGACGGTGTGGTTCAAACTGTTCATAATTATGCGCTGAACATGAACAAGCGCTCCTACTCCTGCGTCGTTTGCCCGAAAGGGAAAGAGGAATATGACGATTCGCAGTTGGAATACGATGTCTTTCGTGAACTCTCCGTGTCTTTTCCCAAGGTGGAGTATTCTCTGGCCGCTCCGCTGGATCCTATCATTCTGAAAGAGCTGAAAAGCCGCAACTGCAACATTTTCCATGCGCACAGCCCCTTTAATTCCGGCGTCCAGGCCTCCATGCTGGCGCATTATCTGGAGATTCCCGTCGTTGCAACCTTTCATTCCAAGTACTGGAACGACGCTTATCAATACACGCACAGCACGCTTGCTGCCGATCTGATGGCCAAATGGGTCGTGAATTTTTATAATACCTGCGACGCCGTCTGGGCCTGCTCCGAAGGGACCGCTGAGACGCTTCGCGGATACGGCTATCAGGGTGAAATCACCGTTATGACCAACGGCACGAATTTCAAGGCGCCCCAGAATCCCGATGAGCTCCGGGCGCGGGCGCAGAAGGAGTTTCAGCTGCCGCAGGGCAAACATACGCTTTTGTTCGTCGGTCATCAGATCTGGCAGAAAAATCTGAGGCTTATTCTGGACACCTTCCGTCTGCTGTGCGATGAGTCTGACGACTACCGCCTGGTAATCGTCGGAAAGGGGATCGCGGAGCAGGAAGTCAAGGATTACGCAGCATCTCTGGGACTGAGTGATCGTACCGTCTTTACCGGCGGCATCTCCGACCGCGATCTGCTCAGCGGCGTATTCCTGAACGCCGATTTGTTCTTTTTCCCCAGCGTCTACGACAACACGCCGCTTGTCGTACGCGAGGCCGCCGCGATGGCGGTTCCTTCGCTGCTGACCAAGGGCTCCAATGCCGCCGAGTCGGTTGATCCCGGCGTCAACGGCTTTGTTGCCGAGGAAAAAGCCGAGGCCATGCGCGATGAGATCCGGCGCATTTTCGCCGAGCCTGGCTACGTGAAGTCTATCGGGCAGAAGGCCAAGGAGACGATTCCCATCCCCTGGGAGGATTTGATTCCCAGAGTGTACGATCAATACGCGCAGATCATCGACCGCAAGCAGTTTGAAATCAAATCCGGCAAGCACAGGATCCTGCCTCTGAAATAAAAAAATCCGGGACGTTTTGTCCCGGATTTTTTATTTGTTCTAAGTTACCATTAAGCTTTGCCATGTATGATAAGGCCACAACGAAGCAAGGAGGCGAAGATGACATGGAAAACAATATCTTTCAGCGCTGGGAGCTCAAGTACCTTGTAGACAGCAGACAGCGGTCGATGCTGGAACAGTCGTTAGAGCGCCACATGCGGCCCGATCCGCACGGCGAGAGCTGCATTTGCAACGTCTATTACGACACGCCGGATTACCGCCTCATCCGACAGTCGCTGGATAAGCCGATCTACAAAGAGAAACTGCGTCTGCGCAGCTACGGACGGGTTCGTCCGCACAATGAGGTTTTTCTGGAGCTCAAAAAGAAGTATCAAGGCGTTGTCTATAAGCGGCGCATTTCGCTCAGCGACTGGGAAGCGGAGCTCTATATGGCAGGAAGACTGCCGTTGTTGGAAGACACCCAGATCGGACGCGAAATTGACTATTTTAAGCGCTTTTACGGAAATTTGCAGCCGGCCGTCTATCTCTGTTATGACCGCTGCGCCTATTTTTCCACAGAGGATCCCGATCTGCGCGCCACCTTCGATCGGCGCATCCGCTGGAGGCAGGAGGATATGAGCCTCACGGCTCGGCCAGGCGGACAGCATCTGCTGCAGCCGCATCAGTCGCTCTTTGAAATCAAAACAGCCTCGTCCATTCCTCTATGGCTGGTCGAGGTGCTGGAGGCCGGTGAGATCCGGCAGGCGTCATTTTCCAAATACGGAGAGGCGTATAAAATGATTATATCAGAAAGGTCAGGTGTTTCCTGTGCTTGAAACAGTTTTTTCTTCCCTCTATAATTGCGGTACCGAGAGCGTGACCGTTTCCGTGTTCCTGCTGCTGAGTGCAGCGGCCCTTGCGCTTGGCCTTCTCCACGCTTTCGCATACGGCAAGAATAATCCCAGCTCAAAGAGCTTTGCTGTGACGCTGGCGACACTGCCAGTCATCGTCAGTACGGTGATTTTGATGGTCAACGGCAGCATCGGCGCTGGCGTGGCGGTGGCCGGAGCTTTTTCCCTGGTTCGTTTCCGTTCGGCGCCCGGTACAGGCAAAGAGATTACGGCGGTGTTCGCCTCCATGGCGATCGGCCTTGCCTGCGGCATGGGCTGCCCGGGACTGGCGGCGCTGTTTTGCTTCATCATGTGTCTGACGGAGCTGTTGTACAGCAAAAGTCGTTTTGGCGAAAACAAGGAGCTGGAGCTCAAGAAGGTCTTGCATGTGACGCTGCCGGAGAGCCTGGAATACGCTGACATTTTTGATGATATCTTTGAAGAATACACGACGGACAGCCGCATGTTTCGCGTGAAAACCAGTAATCTCGGCAGCCTGAACCGCATCAGCTATGAAATCCGCCTGCGCAGAAAAGGCACGGAGAAGCAGCTGATCGACGCGATCCGCTGCCGCAACGGCAACCTGGAGGTCAGTCTGACGGCACAGGCTGATGAAGCAAACGATCTCTGATCGTCTGGCTGAAAAGAAAGGAGTATACAATGAAAAACAAAAAATATATGATCGCTGTAACATTTGTCCTTGCAGCTGCACTGCTGACCGGCTGCGGGTCTGTCAAGAGCAGCGCGGAGACCGGACACGCAACATTGGTGAAGGAGACAACATCCGTGTCCGAGACCTTGAGCGTCAGCACCGAAGCCATTTCCGATCCGATCACGGTCGAGGAAGCCGTCAGCTCCGGCACTGAGCCTGAAAGCGACGAGATTCTGATCGCGCTCAGCGACAGCGAGGGCAGCGTCCGCATCACGGAGGCAGGTATCTACCGTCTGACCGGTTCACTTTCCAACGGTCAGGTCGTCGTCGAAGCGCCAGAAGACGCGAAGGTGAAGCTGATTCTCGACGGCGTCAGCATCCGCTGCGAAGGTCATGCGGCCATCTACGCGATCAGCGCGGATAAGGTGATCGTTGCCAGCGCGGAAGGCAGCACGAATCTGCTGGAGTCGGTCGGCGGCTTCGTACAGACGGATGATAACAATGTCGACGCGGCGATCTTTGCCAAGTGCGACCTGAATCTGAACGGCGACGGCACGATCGGAATCCGGTGTGAAACAGGCCATGGCGTCGTTTCCAAGGATGATTTGAAGGTCAAGGACGGTACTGTCAGCATCAAAGCGGCCGGTCAGGGCCTCTCCGGCAAAGACGGCGTCACGATCGAGGGCGGCACAATCAGCATCGTCAGCGGCACGGACGGTATCCATTCCGAGAACGAGGACACAGAAAAGGGGAGCATTGAGATCCTCGGCGGAAGCGTCTATATCCAGAGCGGCACGGACGGCGTGGACGCCAGCTCGTCTATACTTGTAGATGGCTGCAATCTGACCGCCGTCTCCGGCAGCAGGAACTGCAGCGACAGCTGTAAGGGCCTCAAGGCCGATGCGGATATCAACGTCAACGGCGGCGTCCTGACGGTAGCTTCTTATGACGACGCGATCCATGCCAACGGCAGCGTGACCGTGAACGGCGGCGAGATGAACCTCGCCAGCGCTGACGATGGCATACACGCCGACAGCGAGCTCGTCATCAACGACGGCCAAGTGACCGTATCGCAAAGCTACGAGGGCCTCGAGGCGCAGGTTATCACAATCAACGGCGGCGTCATCAGCATCGTCGCCTCGGACGACGGGCTCAACGCGGCCGGCGGCAACGACGGCTCCAATGCCCGGGGTCCGCGCGGAGGAGATCCCTTCGCTTCTGACGCTAACGCGATTCTCACGATCAATGGCGGCACGCTTTCGGTCAACGCGAACGGCGACGGCCTGGATTCCAACGGTCAGCTGATCGTGACCGGCGGAACCGTCTATGTCAGCGGCCCGACCAGCGGCGGCAACGGCGCGCTGGACTATGGCATCAGCGCCAGCATCAGCGGCGGCACCGTGATTGCGGCTGGCTCGTCAGGCATGGCGGAAAACTTCGGAGCCTCGTCTGCGCAGGGCAGCATCCTGCTGAACGTCGGCAATCAAGCGGCGGGCACTACGGTTACGATTACCGATGACAGCGGCAAAGATCTGGCCAGCTTTAGCCCGGAGAAGAGCTATCAGACCGTGGTGATCAGCGCGGAAGGCATGACGCTCGGCGCTACTTATACCGTGACGGCCGGTTCTTACAGCGAAACCGTCACCTTGAACAGCCTGATTGTCGGTAACGGTATGGGCGGACAGATCGGCGGAGGCCCCGGCGGCCAGGGCGGCTTCGGCGAAGGACCGGGAGGCAGACGATAAATCAATATTTGATTATGAGGAAGGCTTCGGCCTTCCTCTTTTTATTGACAGTAACTGATTGCATGGTAGAATAAAAAACGAAAGGAGGCGTTCAGGTGAAGAAAACGGGATTGGCCGCACTGCTGATGGCGCTGTGTCTGATGCTCTGCGCCTGCGCCGCGTCCGGCGGTGGGAAAGAACAGAAAAGCACGTTGCCTGAAAAAGAAAGCCTCACTATCGCCATCGCCTCCGATCTTCATTATCTGTCTCCTGCGCTGACCGATAACGGCCCCTTGTTTCAGGAGGTCGTGGCTTGGGGTGACGGCAAGCTGATGCTGGATATTGAGGCGATTACCGAGGCGTTTACCGAGCAGATGATCGCCGAGCGCCCGGACCTGCTGATCCTCAGCGGCGATCTGAGCTTCAACGGGGAATACCGGAGCCATGTGGATTTGGCGGAAAAGCTGAGACGGATCAAGGCCGCCGGCGTGCAGGTTTTGGTGCTCCCCGGCAACCACGACATCTCTGTCCCAATGACCGTTCGCTTTGAAGGGGAGAGCTACGAGCGCGTGGAAAACACTGACGCGCAGCAATTTCGTGCGCTTTACAGCGAATTCGGACCTTCCGATGCGCTGAGCGTGGATGAGCTCTCTGGCAGCTATGTCTATGCGCCCTGCGAGGGCCTTCGGATCATGATGCTGGATACAAACAGCTATATCGGCAATATCTTCCCGGAAAAGAGCTTTTCCTGGCTGGAGGAGCAGCTGAAGGAGGCAAAAATAGACGGAGCACAGGTGATTACAGCCAGTCATCAGAACTTGTTGGCTCATAACAATCTGTTTATTTCCGGTTATCGTATCTCCAACGGAATGGAGCTGGAGGTGCTTCTCAAGAATTACGGCGTACTTGCGCACTTCAGCGGGCACATGCATATCCAGCATGCGGCAGAGGACGGCATCATTGAGGTGCTCACGTCGCCGCTTTCGCTCCCACCCTGCCGCTACGGGCTGCTGTGCTGGGCGCCGGACAGCCTCAGCTATGAGGCCAGGAACGTGGATGTGTCGGCCTGGGCTAAGAATCAGGGCCTGACGGAAGAAAAGCTGCTGCGCTTTGACGAGTACGCGCGCGAGAGCTTTTATCAAAACTCGTACCGTCAGATCCTTACTTCCTATGCGCAGTCCGATCTGTCGGCGGAGAGTATTGAGCGCTTGGCGCGCTGCTTTGCCGAGACGAATCTTGCCTATTTCACCGGCGAGCTGCTCGACCGTGAAAAACTGTCCGAGGAGCTTGCCTTTTGGGTGGAGACAACGGGCGAGGGGATGGAGACGGCCTATCTTCGGAGCATCCTGCTCGATGACGCGCCCAACCCGCTCAAAATTGACTTTTACGCCCGGGAAAGCGGTTGACGAAGCTGCCCCAATCGGGTAAAATACAGACAGAACCGACGAAAACTGAATGAGAAAGGGTGTCAGTATGGCAAACAGTTTAACAGCAACCAGCGGCATCAAGGCCCGGGATAAGATCGGCTATGCGATGGGCGACGTTGCCTCCTGCCTGGTCTTTGGTCTTACGCAGAGCCTTTTGAACAAGTATTATACCGACGTTCTGGAAGTCAGCGTTCTCAGCGTGATGATCATGACGATCATCGCCCGCATCTGGGACGCGATCAACGATCCAATCTGGGGACGTCTGATTGACGGTGCCAAGCCGCGTTCCGACGGGCGTTATCGTCGCTGGATCAAGATTTTTGCCGTTCCCGTCGCTCTGGCTACGGTTCTGATGTTTGCCGACGTGCGCGGCCTCGGTCAGGGCGGAAAGCTGGCCTTCATCTATGTAACCTACATCCTTTTCGGCATGCTCTATACCTGCATCAACATCCCCTACGGTTCTCTCGCGCAGGTCATCACTTCCAGCGACAAGGAGCGTTCTTCTCTGTCCGTCTTCCGCTCCATCGGCTCTACCTTCGGCGCAATGCCCGCGATGGTGCTCGCCAGCATCTGCTATGTAAAACTCGCCGACGGCACGTCCCAGATGGACTACCGTAAGGTTTTCATCGGCGTTGTGGTGATCTCCGTGCTCAGCGTTCTGGCCTATCTGCTCTGCTATGCCTGGACCAAAGAGCGCGTTGAATCCAAACCCGATCCCAAGCAGAAGGGACAGACCGCGAAGGTCATCAAAACCCTGCTCAAGAGCCGTCCCTTCATGGCGGTCAGCGTTGCAAGCATGCTGTTTCTGGCGGCTCAGATGTTCGGCCAGGGCTACAATACCTACCTCTTTGATCACTACTTCCACAAGACCGGCCTGACCATGCTGCCGACGGTGTTCCAGTACCTGCCGGTTGCGGTCATCATGTTCTTCGCCACGCGCCTGGGCAATAAGTTCGGCCGCCGCGAGGTCTGCTCCTATGGCATCCTGCTTGCCGCGGTCTTTTACATCGCGCTCTTTGTGCTGGCGCTTTTCGGCATCACGAACGTGTGGCTGTATCTGGCAGCCTGTCTTGCTTCCGGCGTGGGCACGGCCTTCATCTTCCTGCTGATCTGGGTCATGGCCGCCGACGCGATCGACTACAACCGCGTTACGTTCGGTCTGAACGATGAGGCCACCAGCTACGCCTTCTATTCCTTCATGCGTAAGCTGGGCCAGACGGTAGCCACCATCCTCATCAACGTCCCGCTGCTGCGCATTGGCTATGAGGGCAGCAAGCTCCGCACCGAGGGGCTGACGTCCGAAAAGCTGCAGAGCATGTACAATTCCTCTGTCATGATCCCGGCGGTTCTGTTCCTGCTGGTGTTCCTGATTTTGCGCTTTGCCTATCCGCTGAGCAAAAAGGCGGTCGAGGAGCTGCAGGAAAAGAAAGCAGAAATCCTGAAATAAGCGGTTTTTCCTTGTTTTCATTGACAAAACAGGAAAACGCGGCTATAATCCTCATATGCTGAGAAGAGCAGGAGTACGCGAAAAGCGGATCGCAGAGAGAGGGCGGTTGGTGCAAGCCCTTGTGAAGCAGCGCGGAAGGTCGGCTCGGAGCATGCGGCGTGAAGAGATGTAGCGCCGCCGTGCCGCTCGCGTTAAGAGCGTTTGAGTGCCGCAACAAGCGGAATTCAGGTGGTACCACGGTATGATTATCGCCCTGAGACAAATTGTCTCAGGGCGTTTTTTATGAAGTCTGAAAGAAACTGACAATAGAAGGAGATTCCCATGAAAGAACTACCGAAGGTGTATGAACCCCAGACCGTGGAGAAGAAAATCTACGACTTCTGGATGAAAGGCGGCTGGTTCAAGGGCGAGATCGACCCGGAGAAAAAACCGTTCTCGATCGTGATGCCGCCCCCGAACGTGACAGGCCAGCTCCATATGGGCCACGCGCTGGACGCGGCGCTTCAGGACATCGTTACGCGCTATAAGCGGATGCAGGGATATGCCGCGCTCTGGCTGCCCGGCGTCGACCATGCGGGCATTGCCACCCAGATCAAAGTGGAAGAGGTGCTGCGCAAGGAGGAGGGCAAGACCCGCTACGATCTCGGCCGCGAGAAGTTCCTCGAGCGCGTCTGGGATTGGAAGGGCAAGTACGGCGACCGCATCGTTGAGCAGCAGAAGAGCATGGGCGTCTCCTGTGACTGGGACCGCAGCCGCTTTACGATGGATGAAACCTGCGCCAAGGCTGTGCGCGAGGCTTTCTGCAATCTGTATGAAAAGGGTCTGATTTACAAGGGCAGCCGCATCATCAACTGGTGCCCGCATTGCCGCACCGCGCTTTCCGATGCGGAAGTGGAGTACAAGGATATGCCCGGCCACTTCTGGCATATCCGCTATCCGATCGAGGGCTCCGACGAGGATTTCATCATCGCCACGACTCGCCCGGAGACGATGCTGGGCGACAGCGGCGTGGCCGTCAATCCTGCGGACGAGCGCTATCAGCACCTCGTCGGCAAGTACGCCATCCTGCCGCTCGTGGGCCGCAGACTGCCCATCGTGGCCGACGACTATGTGGAGCTCGGCTTTGGCACCGGCGCCGTGAAAATGACGCCCTGCCACGACCCCAACGACTACGAGGTCGGCCTGCGCCACAATCTGGAGCAGATCCAGGTCATCGACGAGGACGCGAAGATCATGAACGGCGGCAAATATAACGGCATGGACCGCTATGAGGCGCGCAAAGCTATCGTGGCCGATCTGGAAGATCAGGGCTATCTGGTGAAAACCGAGCCCTATAGCCATAATGTCGGCTGCTGCTACCGCTGCGGCAGCGTGGTAGAGCCGCTGACGAGCCCCCAATGGTTCGTGAAGATGGCGCCGCTGGCTGAAAAGGCTATCGAGGTCGTCAAGGACGGCCGCATCCGCTTCGTGCCCGAACGCTTTACCAAGACTTATCTCAACTGGATGGAGAACGTGCACGACTGGTGCATCTCCCGCCAGCTCTGGTGGGGCCATCAGATCCCGGCCTGGACCTGCGACGACTGCGGTCACATCACCGTCTCGCGCGAAGATCCCTGTGAGTGCGAGCGGTGCCGCGGCAAGAACATTCACCGCGAAGAGGACGTGCTGGACACCTGGTTCTCCTCTGCGCTCTGGCCCTTCTCCACGATGGGCTGGCCCGAGCAGACGAAGGAGCTCGACTACTGGTATCCGACATCCGTCATGATCACCGGCTATGACATTATCTTTTTCTGGGTGGCCCGCATGATCTTCTCCGGCATGGAGCAGATGAAGAAGGAGCCCTTCAAGACCGTCTTTATCCACGGCCTGGTGCGCGACAGTCAGGGCCGCAAGATGTCCAAGTCCCTCGGCAACGGCATCGACCCGCTCGAGATGGTGGACAAGTACGGAGCGGACGCGCTGCGCTTCAATCTCATCACCGGCAACAGTCCCGGCAACGACATGCGCTTCTACGTCGAGAAGTGCGAGGCCATGCGCAACTTCTGCAACAAGATCTGGAACGCCTCTCGCTTCGTGATGATGAATCTCACGATCGACAAGAACGAGCTGCCTGAGAAGCTCGAAATTGAGGACAAGTGGATTCTCTCCAAGCTCAACGACGTGGTCAAAGAGGTCTGCGAAAACATGGACAGCTACGAACTGGGCGTGGCCGCAGGCAAGATCTACGACTTTATCTGGGACAGCTATTGCGACTGGTATATCGAGCTCACCAAGCCCCGTCTGAACGGCGAGGACGAAGAGAGCAAGATCGGCGCGCAGAAGGTGCTGCTGTATGTGCTGACCGAGATTTTGAAGCTGGCGCATCCCTTTATGCCCTTTATCACCGAGGAAATCTGGCAGGCGCTGCCGCACGAGGGCGAGGCGCTGATGGTCGAGCGCTATCCCGAATACCGGGACGATCTTTGCTTCCGCGATGACGAGCAGAGTTTCGAGATGGTCATGACGGCTATTAAGGCTGTGCGCGCTCGCCGCAGCGAGATGAACGTGCCGCCGTCCCGTAAGGCACATCTGCTGATCGCAACCGACCGAAAAGCCGCCTTTGAGGCCGGACGGAGCTATATCTGCAAGCTGGCCTACGCAAGCGAAGTGAGCGTGCTGGATCACGCGCCGGAGGGCAGCGAGGGTATGGTCTCCGTTGTCACCGACAACGCACGGCTCTTTATGCCGATGGCGGAACTTGTGGATCTGGAGAAGGAAAGAGCCCGCATCTCTAAGGAACTGGCCAACGCCGAGAAGCAGCTGGCCGCACAGATCGGCAAGCTCTCCAACCAGAATTTCGTCACCCGTGCGCCGGAGGCAGTCGTCAACGCAGAGCGCGAGAAGAAAACTAAGCTCGAGGCTTTGATAGAAAATCTCAAGGTCAGCCTCGCGTCTCTCGGCTAATCCGACATGATCCGCAAATTCAATACGATAAAATGTCACTGCATAGACGCTATGCAGTGACTTTTTTTGCGGAGTGGACAAAATGAATATCAATACCTCATTTTCGGACGGGCGGCTTACCATCTATCTGAGCGGCGAACTCGATCAGCACGAGGCGCGATCGACCAGCGAATGTATTGCGGAGCTATTGGATGAGTATCTGCCCCGCGACTGCGTGCTGGATCTGTCGGCGCTGAGCTTTATGGATTCCTCGGGCATTGCCGTTATCGTAAAGGCAAACCGGCATATCAAAACCATCGGCGGCAGACTGTGGGTAGAAAACCCGGCCAGGCAGGTGCTGCGTGTGATCGACGCGGCGGGACTGGACCGTATGATTCCCGTGGATACCGGGAGAGTAGGAGGACTGACATGAAAGAGCAAAACTACATAAAGCTGGAATTCCCCAGCAAAAGCACGAACGAGGGCTTTGCCCGCGCGGCAGCGGCCGCTTTTGCCGCGCAGCTCGATCCGACGATGGAGGAGCTGGGCGATATCAAAACTGCGGTGTCGGAGGCGGTCACGAACGCCATCGTTCACGCCTATCCCGATTCGATCGGCCTTGTAGCCATGAAAATGCGCATTCTGGATGGACAAGTGCTGGAAATCTCGGTTAAGGACTGGGGCTGCGGCATTGAGGACGTGGAAAAGGCGATGCAGCCGCTTTATACGACGGGCGGCGAGGACAGAAGCGGCATGGGCTTTACCATCATCGGCAGTTTCATGGACAAGCTCCGCGTCCGTTCCACGCCAGGCAAGGGAACGACGGTCATTATGCGCCGCACGATCTGTCCGCGCATCGGTAAACGATGAAAGAGGATATGCTGTCTGCCATTCAGGCGGCGCAGCAGGGCGACAAGGAGGCCTGCGGGCGGCTCATTGAGGAAAACAGCGGGCTCATCTGGAGCGTGGCACGGCGTTATTTTGGGCGCGGCACCGATCCGGAGGACCTGTATCAGCTCGGCTGCGTCGGTTTTCTGAAGGCGGTGGAGGGCTTTGACGAGAGTTTTGGAACACAGTTTTCCACCTATGCCGTGCCGAAAATATCCGGAGAAATCCGCCGCTTTCTGCGGGATGACGGCGCTGTCAAGGTCAGCCGCGGATTGAAGGAGCAGGCCAATCAACTGCGAGCTGTCCGTGTATCCCTCGAGCAGCGTCTGGGGCGCGAGCCGACAATCAGCGAGTTGTCGCAGGAAACCGGCGTCAGTCCGGAGGACATTGCTTTTGCCGAGACAGCGGCCGGACCGACAGAGAGTCTGCAGCGCGAGACAAACGACGACGGCTTCACGCTGGAACTGGTGCTGGGGGACTATCAGGCGGAGGAAAAGATGCTCGAGCGCGTGGCGCTGCGCGCGGCGATCGAACGTCTTCCCGAGCGCGAGCGGCAGGTCATCGCGCTGCGCTATTTTCACGGCATGACGCAGCAAAACTGCGCCAGGGTGATGCACGTGTCCCAGGTGCAGATTTCGCGCCTCGAGCGCCGCGCGGTGGAACGCCTGCGGGAGTGGATGGACTGAAAATGTGCCTTGTAAGGCGCGGCGAAATGTGCTACAATGCGTGCCATGACGACTGAAATGGAACGACGCTTTGTCGAAGCACGCCGCGCCCTGGTGCGCAGCGATTTTAAGAATCTCAATGACAGGCAGCTGGAAGCGGTGATGGCCACGGAGGGGCCGCTGCTGATCCTGGCCGGTGCCGGAAGCGGCAAGACCACGGTACTCATCAACCGCATTGCCAACCTGCTCAAGTACGGGCGCGCCAGCGATAGCGAGGAGCTGCCGGAGGGCGCGGATGAGGCGATGCTCACCGCGCTGGAAGCGGGCGGCGAAGAAGGCCTGGCCGCGGCGCGCCTGTACCCCGTGGAACCCTGGCGAATCCTCGCGATCACCTTTACGAACAAGGCCGCCGGAGAGCTCAAGGAGCGCCTGGAGCGCATGCTGGGAGAGGACGCCAACGATATTTGGGCCTGTACCTTCCACTCCGCCTGCGTCCGCATCCTGCGGCGGGACGCCGAACGTCTCGGCTTTCCGTCCAACTTCACGATCTACGACACATCGGACAGCACGAGCCTTGTCAAACACATCACCAAGGATCAGAACCTCGACGAAAAGAGCTTTGCGCCGCGGATGCTGCTCGGTGAAATCAGCCGCGCCAAGGACGCGCAGATCGGCGCGGCGGAATATCTGCGTCAGGCAAAAGCCAGCGGTGATATCCGCCGCATCCGCATCGGCGAAGTTTACTCGGAGTACATGCGCCGGATGTTTGCCGCCGGGGCAATGGATTTTGACGATCTGATTTCCTTTACGGTAAAGCTCCTGCAGGAGAACGAAGAGGTGCGCAGCTACTGGCAGCGCCGCTTCCGATATGTACTGATCGACGAGTATCAGGACACCAACCACCTGCAGTATCTTCTGTCCTCGCTTCTCGCGGGCGGTTATGGGAATATTTGCGTGGTCGGCGACGACGACCAGAGCATCTATAAGTTCCGCGGCGCGACGATCGAGAATATTCTCTCCTTCGAGAGCGAATATAAAAACTGCCGCGTCATCCGTCTGGAGCAGAATTACCGCAGCACCGGACATATTTTGGACGCGGCCAACAGCGTCATTCGCAACAATCAAGGCCGTAAAGGCAAGGAGCTCTGGACCAATAAGGACAATGGCAGTCCGATCAAGCTCTATGTTGCGGACAACGAACATGAGGAGGCGCAGTATGTCGCCTCAACCATTCTGGGAGATTACAGCAAGGGCGCCAACTGGCGGGATCATGCGGTGCTGTATCGCATGAACGCCCAGTCCAACCAGCTTGAGTACGCCTTCAAGCGCAACGGCATCCCTTACCGCATCATCGGCGGCACGCGCTTTTTCGACCGGGCTGAGGTCAAGGACGTGCTGGCCTATCTGTGTGTGATCGCGTCACCGAACGACGATCTGCGCCTTACGCGCATCATCAACAATCCGCCGCGCGGCATCGGTGCGCGCAGCGTGGAGCTGGCGCAGGAGATCGCCTACCGCGAGGGACAGAGCCTCATGGAGGTGCTGCGCCGGGCGGATCATTATTCGGAGCTTTCGCGTGCTGCGATCCGTATGCGGCAGCTGGCCGGGCTGCTTGACGAGCTGCACGAGCGCACGAAGGAAATCCCGCCCGATCAGCTGCTGGACGAGTTGCTGGAGAAAACGGGCTACCTCCGTATGCTGGAGGAGAAAAACACCGTAGAGGACACGGCACGCGCCGAAAACGTCCGCGAAATCAAGACCAGCATCCTCGGCTATCAGAAGGAATCCGGCGATCAGTCGCTGGAGGGCTTCTTGGCGGACGTTGCACTCTACACCGATATGGACAACTATGACAAGGACGCCGACTGTGTGGTCATGATGACGATGCACAGCGCCAAGGGATTGGAATTTCCAACGGTATTCGTCGTCGGCATGGAAGAGACCATTTTCCCGGGCATCCGCGCCATCGGTGAACCGGAGGAGATGGAAGAGGAGCGCCGGCTTTGTTATGTGGCGATCACCCGCGCCATGAGCCAGCTCCATCTTGTCTGCGCCAGGCAGCGCATGCTCTTCGGCCGCACAACCTCCAACCGCGTCTCCCGCTTCGTCGACGAGATCCCCGAGTCCTGTATAGAGAAGAAAAACATCCCCAAGGGCTACGGATATCACGAAAAACGGGAAGAGACTGGCTTCGCCTATCAAGCATCAGCGCCGAAAGCGCCTGTCCACGCACCCGCACCGCCGCAGAAAAAGGCTGCGCCTGCTGTCAACTTCGCTGTCGGCAATCAGGTGAAGCATAAGGCATTCGGCTCCGGACGGCTGGTCAAAATGACGCCGATGGGCGGCGATTTTCTGATTGAGGTGGACTTTGAGAAGGTCGGAATAAAAAAGCTGATGCTCCGCGTCGCCGCAATGAATATGGAAAAAATATAAGCAAAGAGGCCGTTTCAAACGGCCTCTTTGCTTATAATAACTGTATTTGCGGTGCCAGACGCTCCCTGACGGCTTCTTCGTAGAGCCGCAGCGGTGCCGGCGATTGCTCTGCCAGCAGAATGGCGTCGCAGCGGATATGCTGTTCTTTTCCGCTGACGATATCCTCTGCAAAGATCGTATGCCTTCGCATCCGATTCAGACGGCAGCCGCTGAAAAGCACGCCGCCGCGCTGAGTAAAGTGATGGCGGAACCAGGCGCGGTCAGGTTCCGGTTCGTCTGGCAAGATCTCCGGCCGCTCGGTGATGAGCGCCACCTTCCGGGCCAGGCCCTCACTCAGAAGCCTCCAGGCGAGTTCACAGGCAAGTGCGTCGCTGCCAAGTACCGCGACGTGTTTTCGCTTCCATGCACCGTGCAGCGCATTTGCCGGGCTGTCAGCCGTCACAAACGGGATCTCACCCCAGCCGGGGATGTTCGGCGCGGAGATCGCTGCAGCGGAGCAGGCGAAGGCAATGCGGTCATAGTGGCCGCGCTTGAGCAATTCAACGTCGGCTCTCGTTGCGGTATGAAGTTGGATTTTCGGTCTTTTTTCAAGCTCTCGAAGCAGATAGGCGAGAAGGTTTTGCTTCTCATACGCAGCGCGGGATGAATAGAGCGCAAGCGTTCCTCCGGGCTGTTCCTTCGCCTCAAAAAGTTCGACGCGATGCCCGGCGTCGGCCGCCCGGATTGCGTAGCACAGGCCGCGGCATCCTGCGCCGACCACGGCGATCGTTTCCTGCCCGCATGGAACATCATAGTCCGGCAGCGGCTGGGGACAGATATCCTCCACGCGGCCGGCGTCGAGCTTGTCAAACCAGGACGGATCGCTGATCCCGGCACCGTCCAAGGATATCATATCGCAGTATCCGTTTTGCAGCAGGTCTTCGGAGAGATCCGGGAACGAGAGCTTTCCGCTGGCAACGACGGCCGTCTGAATGCCGAGATAGCGGAAATGCGCTTTGACGGCGCGGGCAGCCTCCGCAAAGCAGCCGGCAGGCATCTGTGAAGATGGCTGCAGCAGCCAGGGCGTATCCGGGCCGCCAAGACCGATTTCAAACGCATTGACACCGGCTTGCGCCAAGTTCGTCAGGAGCTCAAGCTCCTCGGCCATTGAACGTACTGGCCGTTTTCCAGACGGAACAAGATCGCTTTCGTAGACGGCGGGGGAGAGCGAAACACGGGCGATAATCAGGAAGCTGTTGCCAAGTTTAGAATAAATGGTACGGACGGTCTCGATCGAGTCTGCGTCATGGCAGCGGGCGTCGAGGCAAACACCGTCAAAGCAGGCGGCCGCAGCCGAGGCGGCCAGCGCGGCCACATGCCGCGGCGACGCGCCGTCAAGGGAAATCTGAAGAAGAATTTTAGTCCCTCTTGCGTGGAGCTTCTCATTTAGAGAGATCCAGCGAAACATGCTCTGCGGTTCGCTGACGGTTCCGGCCCGAAGGGGACCTGTTGTCAGAACGGCTGCCTTCGAGCGTTCCAGATAAAACCGGATCGCGGCGTCATTTGGAATAAAGCTTCCGCCGATCATGGTCTGCGGCGCGATCAGACAGCGGTTGGATAACGCTGCGGTGCCGATCCGATAAGGGGAGAGAAGCGCAGAATAGGGCGCTTTTTCCGAGGTATAGCGTCCTACGGGACTGTTTTCAGTGCTCAAACCGGCGCAGATGTCGACAATTTCGGCAATCAGAGCATCTTTTCTTGCTTTGGACATGGGCAGCACTCCCTTTCAGAAGCATTTTATCATTCGCTTATGCTAAGTTCAAGGCTTTCTCCTTGCATCCGAGGGAAAACTATGGTAACATACAATGAAAAATAATGAGCGGAGAGGGGTCAGTCCCGTGTAATACCGAAGGATCTTGCGCAGAATGAAAGAATAAGATAAAGGAATTGAATACCATGTCTGATATGAAAAAAGAAATCGAACGTCGCAGGACATTCGCTATTATATCTCACCCGGACGCAGGTAAAACCACGCTGACGGAAAAATTGCTGCTGTACGGCGGAGCGATCCAACTGGCCGGCTCTGTCAAAGGCAAGGCCACGGCGCGCCATGCGGTCTCCGACTGGATGGAGCTGGAAAAGCAGCGCGGCATTTCCATCACGTCCTCGGTTATGCAGTTTGAATACGAGGGATACTGCATCAACATTCTGGACACTCCCGGACACCAGGATTTCTCGGAGGACACCTACCGCACGCTGATGGCGGCGGACAGCGCCGTCATGGTGATCGACGCGGCCAAGGGCATCGAGCCGCAGACGAGAAAGCTCTTCAAGATCTGCGCTATGCGTCACATTCCGATCTTCACCTTTATCAACAAGCTCGACCGCGAGGCACGCAGTCCCTATGAGCTGATGGAAGAGCTGGAGCAGGAGTTCGGCATTGGCACATATCCGATGAACTGGCCCATCGGCTGCGGCCAGGAGTTCAAGGGCGTCTATGACCGTGAAAAGCAGGCGATCCTCGCGTTTAACGAGTTCCACCGCGGCCAGAGCAAGATCCGCGCGATCGAATGCAGCCTCGAGGAAACGGACAAGCTGGATGAGCTGATCGGTGAGCGCCTGCGGAAAAGCCTCGCGGACGACATCGAACTGCTCGACGGCGCAGGCTATGAATTCGACATCGAGGAAGTGCGCAAGGGGCGGCTCAGCCCGGTGTTCTTCGGCTCCGCGCTCAATAATTTCGGCGTCGAGCCCTTCCTGGAGAGCTTCCTGCACATGACGATGCCGCCGCTGCCGCGTGTGTCGGAGGACGATATCATTGACCCCTTCGACGAGCGCTTTTCCGCCTTCGTGTTCAAGATTCAGGCCAACATGAACAAGGCGCACCGCGACCGTATTGCCTTTATGCGCATCTGCTCCGGGCGTTTTGAGCGCGACAGGGAGTATCTGCACGTGCAGGGCGGCAAAACCCTGCGCCTGGCGCAGCCGCAGCAGTTGATGGCCTCGGAGCGCGCGATCATTGATGAGGCATACGCCGGCGATATCATCGGCGTTTTCGACCCCGGCATTTTCTCCATCGGCGATACGATTTGCGAAAAAGGGATGAATATCCGTTTCGAGGGCATCCCCACCTTCGCACCCGAGCATTTTGCCGCGGTGGAGCGCATCGACACGATGAAGCGCAAGCAGTTCGAGAAGGGCATCATGCAGATCGCCCAGGAGGGCGCCATCCAGATCTTCCATGAGCCGCACACCGGCGTGGAGGAGGTCATTGTCGGCGTTGTCGGCGTGCTGCAGTTTGAGGTGCTGGAATATCGGCTGAAGAGCGAGTACGGCGTCGATATCCGCCGCCGCAGCATGCCCTATGAGCTGGTGCGCTGGGTGGAAAACGAAAACATTGATATTCCATCGCTGAATCTGACGAGCGATACCAAATGGGTGCAGGACTTCAAGGGCAACAATTTGCTGCTCTTTACCTCCGGCTGGTGCGTCAACTGGGCGCTGCAGAAAAACGAGGGGCTGAGTCTGCGCGAATTCAACCGTGACTGAACAGGAGAATGACCGATGGCTGAACAGGAAAAGAAATTCATCATAGAAATCTTCCGCAAGAAAGATCCCGAGGAGCTGACGGCGGCCCTGGCCGAACCGACCGGCAAGCTGGATATCGGCAGCGCGGCGGCGCTTTCCGGCGCAGAGAGCTGTGCGCTGGCCCTGCGCGGTGCGCGCATTGCGGCTCAGCAGACGGAAATGAACGATCGTCTGGATTATATCCTCAGAAATCTGGAAAAGCTGCGTTCTTATCTTGTGTACCTCATCGACGAGGACGTCAAAGGCCGCAACATCATGAAGCGCGCCATCAAGGAAGGCGATCCTCAGAAGATCGACGCTGCCCGTCAGCCCGCCGCTGCGATCAGCGACGAAGTCATCTGCCAGATGATGAATGTGGTGGATCTTGTGGAGGAACTGATTGTCTTTGCGCCGAAGGAGAGCGCGGTGTATCTGGCCGACGCGGTGGAACTTGCCCTGAGCACCTTCCGCTGTGCAAGAAATTACGCGGTGAGCCTGGCCGACGGCAGCAGCGATGAGACTTACTCCTTCGTTGTCCGGCGTGAAAATGAAATCCGCATGGAGACACTTCGCCCCAAAGCGGAAAAGATTTTTGCCTGGGCGCAGGAAAAGCTCTGAGCATCCTTCACAATTCTTTATGTACGCTGCACCGGGGCGCTTCTTGTCAAGCGGCCCGGTGTGGTGTATAATAACTTAACTATAACGTCTTATTTCCGGGGGGTGACAAAACTTGGACAGCAGCATCAAACGACTGAAAGAATGGGTCGCGGAGAGCAACAACATTGTTTTCTTCGGCGGTGCAGGCGTCAGCACGGAGAGCGGAATTCCCGATTTCCGCAGTGTGGACGGCTTATATAATCAAAAGTGGAAATATCCCCCGGAGACGATTTTGAGTGCCAGCTTTTTTGAGCGCAATCCGGAAGAATATTACCGTTTCCACCGCGAAAAGCTGGTCGTCGAAAACGTGCAGCCCAACCGCGCTCATAAACGCCTGGCCGAGTTGGAGGCGGAGGGGAAGCTGCGGTCAGTGATTACGCAGAACATTGACGGTCTCCATCAGGCCGCGGGCAGCAAGAACGTGCTCGAGCTGCACGGCAGCATCTGGCGCGCCTATTGCAGCCGCTGCCGCAAGCCATATCCGGCGGATCGCATGAACCATGGCGAGGGCGTACCCCACTGCGACTGCGGCGGCGTGATCCGCCCCGATATCGTGCTGTATGAGGAGCCGCTGGATCAGGATATCATGAGCAGGGCGGTGCATGACATTCGTCAGGCAGATGTCCTCATCGTCGGCGGTACCTCGCTGAACGTATACCCGGCCGCAGGTTTGATCCGCTATTATCGCGGTCATAAGCTCGCTCTGGTCAACCTGAGTGAGACGCCCTACGACGGCTTCGCGGATCTTGTGATTCATGAAAAGATCGGAGAAGTCTTCAGTCAGATATGAGTAAAACCGAATGCTTCGGGCTCCCTTTTGATGATGCTGAACCGGAGGAAATCGTCCAACGTGCGCTTGAACTCATCGGGAAGAAGAGCGGCGCCTATGTTGTGACGCCGAATCCCGAGATTGTTCTGTCGGCAGAACATCATTCCGCGCTGCGCCAGGCTCTTCTGGATGCGGATTTGATGATTCCGGACGGTGTCGGGCTTGTATGGGCGTCTAAAATCCTCGGCAAACCTCTGCGGCACAGACTGCCGGGTATTGATTTTGCTTCTATGTTGTTGGAGAAACTGAAAAGCAAGCAGGGGAGTGTATATCTCCTGGGGGCGAAACCCGGCGTTGCACGGGAAGCGGCGGATCATCTTTCCAGACAGTTTCCCGACCTTTGCTTTATTGGGACTCATCACGGTTATTTTTCCAATTCGGACGAACCTTTTCTAATGGCGGAAATTCAGCGAAGCAGACCAGACCTGCTGTTTGTGTGCCTTGGCTCTCCGCGGCAGGAGCTGTGGATGGCCGCACATCGGTCCGAGCTTCCCGGAACGCTGATGATCGGTCTCGGCGGGGCGCTGGACGTTTTCGCCGGGAGAATACCCCGCGCGCCGTTGCGTTGGCGCAGATTTGGCCTGGAATGGCTGTACCGGCTTTTTCGGGAGCCAAAACGAATCAAACGTATGATTCGTCTGCCCGGCATACTCCGGGCGGCGATTAGAGAAAGAGGCAGAAGCTGAATATGAGCAAAGGAAAACTGATCGTACTCGAGGGCATTGACGGCAGCGGTAAATCCGCACAGTATCGCCGTCTTTGTGCGAAAATGGAAGCCGACGGGATCGGATATCATCATATTGTCTTTCCGCGCTATGACAAGGATAGCAGCGCGCTGATCCGCATGTATCTCGGCGGGCAGTTCGGCTCCCGCCCGCAGGACGTCAACGCCTATACGGCCTCCACGTTTTACGCGGTCGACCGTTTTGCTTCCTATCGGGAGGACTGGGGTGAAATCTATCATCAGGGCGGCCTGATTCTGTCGGACCGCTATACCACGTCCAACGCAGTTCATCAGGGCTCAAAGCTCCCGGAAGATGAGCTCCCTGACTATTTTGCCTGGCTATCTGATCTGGAATATGGAAAAATGGGTCTGCCCGTCCCCGATCTGGTGATTTATCTGGACGTTGATATTGAAACCTCTCTGACCCGCATGAAGCGCCGCCAGGAAAAAACCAATACCAGCGCGGATATTCACGAAAAAGACGTCCTTTATCTGGAGCGCTGTCTGAAAACCGCACGACTGGCGGCGGATTATTACGGCTGGGCGAAGATTCCGTTTCAGAAAGACGGAAAAGAGCGCGAGCTGGAGGAAAAGAACGCTGAGATTTATCAGCTGATTCTGGATACAATCCAATAAAAAAGGGGCTTCCGAAGAAGCCCCCGCGTGTTTGTTTTCTCAGTTGCAGCCGCAGCCACAGCCGCAGCCGTTGTTGTTGTTCTCGCAGCCGCAGCCACAGCCGCAGCCGATGCCGTTGCCGCCCCAACCGAAGAGGATGATGATCAGGATGATGAGCCAAATGGAGCTGTTATTGCAGGAATTGCAGAACATAATAGTTCCTTTCTCCGCGCTGCAATATTTTATTTCACCGCGTCCCGCGCGGCGGACTGCGGCAAAAGCGATTGGGCCGGATTTCGACCCGCTCATGCCATCCTATGCCAAACAACAAAACGCGTGAATCATGATTTCCAAGGAGGTCAGAAATGGCTGAAGAACTGGATAAACTTAACGATTTGTTTGAGCAGGAGGACAGACGACAAGCGCCCTCCGCGCCGAATGACGCATCCCTCCGGGAGGGCATTGAGGCGCCTGCTCCTGAAGAGCTGCAATCGCAGGAGCCCGCACCTCTAAAAGGGTCGGGGGAGCAGGCGAAGGATGCTGCGGCGAAACCGGGCAAGCCTTCCGCTAAAGCGAAAGATAAGCACCTGCCCTCTGTTGATAAGCTCTTTCTCGACGAAAGCGGAGAAGAGGCACACAA
Organism: Oscillospiraceae bacterium; assembly: GCA_902801295.1. Taxonomy (GTDB): domain Bacteria; phylum Bacillota; class Clostridia; order Oscillospirales; family Oscillospiraceae; genus Limivicinus. The sequence continues at coordinate 55,639 of CADCHN010000005.1, forward strand.
TTATACCGGCGATAAGATGACCGAGCGTGACTATCATCCCGTCCGTCAAAGTCGGGAATCCCGCACCGGCTGCATCGGCGGCCTGATGTATTTTGTCTTTATCGTCTGCGTCAGCATTATCCTCGCGTGTCTGGCCTGGATGGCGGCCAGTGACGCGCTTGCGCTGAATAAAGAGAGCTTTACCGCCGTCGTGAATCTTCCGTCTTCTATTTTTGACACGAAAACCGTGGACGATCTGGATGAAAACGGCAATGTCGTCGGCACAAAAACCGTTCGAAGCGCCGACATATCCTATGTTTCGGACTCGCTGAAGGAAGCGGGGCTGATCCAGTACAAGTGGCTGTTTGAGTTCTTCTGCAAGATTTCTCACGCGGACCGTAAGGTCTCGCCCGGCAACTATGAGCTGAAATCCAGCTTTGACTACCGTGCGCTGGTTCAGAATATGCGCTCCGGCTCCGGCTCTGCAGTGACCATCGACGTCACCTTCCCCGAGGGCTTTACCATGGAGCAGATCTTCCGCCGGCTGGAGGAAAACGACGTTTGCAGTTACGAGGATCTGATGGAGGCCGCAGCCAGTTACAAGTATAACTATTCTTTCCTCGACGGGCAGACAGCGGGCGATCCACTGCGTCTGGAGGGCTTCCTCTTCCCGGACACCTATCAGTTCTATGTGGGCATGCAGGCGTCCAGCGCGATCAACAAGTTCCTTGAGACCTTCCATTATCTGCTGACCGCCGATATGCTCAAGCAGGCCAACGATCGCGGCCTGAACATGAGACAGGTGGTCACCATTGCGTCCCTGATTGAAAAAGAAGCGGCGGTGGATCTGGAAAACGGGACCGATGACCGTGCGCTGATTTCCTCTGTCATCTATAACCGACTCAAGGAAGGGATGACCCTCGGCATCGACGCCTCGATTCTCTATGTGTTCCCAGACCATGAAGGTGCGCCGACTGCTGAGATGCTGGCCTATGATTCACCGTACAATACGCGCATCTACACCGGTCTGCCGCCCACGCCGATCTGCAACCCGAGCCTTGCCGCCATCAAAGCGGCGCTGAATCCCGAGTCGACCAATTATTACTTCTATGCTCTGAACACGGAGACCGGAAAGCATGAGTTCTTTACGGACGCTGACGATTTCAACGAATTCGTCGCCACGCAGAACTATGGCTAAGCGGCCTGAACTGCTATCTCCCGCCGGCGACAGGGAGCGCCTGCAAATGGCGCTTCTCTACGGCGCGGACGCAGTGTATCTCGCAGGACACGCCTACGGGATGCGCGCTGCCTCTGCTAATTTCAGCGATGAGGCGCTGGACGAAGCGGTACAGCTTGCCCATTCAGCCGGCGCGAAAATCTATGTCACCTGCAACACGCTCCCGCTGGAATCCGAACTGGAGCCTTTGCCGCGGTATCTCGGCTTTCTGCAGGAAATCGGCGTGGACGCGCTGATTATCGCGGATCTCGGCGTACTGAGTCTGGCAAAAAAGCATGCGCCGCGGGTAGCGCGGCACGTGAGCACCCAGTTTGGCGTCATCAACAGCGCGTCTGCCAACGCCCTCTATGAGCTTGGCGCGGATACGGTCGTCCTCGCCCGGGAGACAAAGCTGGAGGATATCCGCCGCATCCGGGCCAATACGCCGCCGGAGCTGCGGCTGGAGGCCTTTGTGCACGGCGCCATGTGCGTTTCCTTCTCCGGCCGCTGCCTGCTGTCCAATTATCTCACCGGGCGCGATGCTAACCGCGGCGAATGTGCCCAGCCCTGCCGCTGGAAATATCATCTGGTGGAGGAAAAGCGCCCCGGACAGTATTTTGAAATCACCGAGGACGGCGGCACCTATATCATGAACTCCCGCGATATGCGCATGATCGAGCACCTACCGGAGCTTCTCGACGCCGGGATCAGCAGCTTCAAAATTGAAGGGCGGATGAAGTCTGCGTATTATACGGCAGTCGTCACCAACGCCTATCGTCAGGCGCTGGACGCGGCCATAGAGGGAAAACCTCTCGATCCGCTCTGGGTGGCGGAGACCGAGAAGCTCAGCCATCGCCCGTACAGCACTGGCTTTTATTACGGCTATCCGGGTCAGCATTACGGAGAAGCGTCCTACAGCGCAACAGCTGACGTAGTCGCCATTGTGGAAGAATGCGACAAAGAGGGGGATGCTCTTTTGACGCAGCGCAATAAATTCTGCCGCGGCGACGAGCTGGAGCTTTTGTTGCCGGGGCAAGTGCCCTTATCTTTCCGAGCCGACCAGATCTTTGGCCCGGAGGGTGAGGAGATCGAGGACACCCGCCGCGCGATGATGGAATTTCATCTGAAGCTGCCGGTATGCGCGCCGAAGGGCGCAGTTGTGCGGAAAAACCGCTGAAATTGCTTGACAAACGCTGTCACAATGAGTATAGTTACATAGGCGTTGACGAAACGAGACAAACAGAAGCGTTTTTCAGAGAAAAGCCGGTCGGTGCGAGGCTTTGAACGCAGGTTTGTCAGCCACTTCCGAGCCACTCCGCGCGGAGCGGGGCGTATGCCTGCGTTAAAGGCGCCAGAGATATCGCTCTTGCGATAATCAGGGTGGTACCGCGAACACAATTCGCCCCTGTGCCTTTATGGGACAGGGGCGTCATTTTTTATGAAAGAGGAAAAACCATGGAAAAATACGGTCTGAACGAACTTCGCGAAATGTTTCTTCGCTTCTTTGAGAGCAAGGGACATCTTCGTCTGCCCAGCTTTTCACTGATTCCGCAGAATGATGCGAGCCTGCTCCTTATCAACTCCGGTATGGCGCCGATGAAGCCCTATTTCAAGGGCGAGCAGGAACCGCCGCGGCACCGCGTCTGCACCTGCCAGAAGTGCATCCGAACCGGCGATATCGAGAACATCGGCAAAACCTCCCGCCACGGCACTTTCTTTGAGATGCTCGGCAATTTCTCCTTCGGCGATTACTTCAAGCGCGAAGCGATCCACTGGAGCTGGGAGTTTCTGACGAGCCCCGAGTGGGTTGGCATTGACCCAAACCGTCTCTATCCCTCCGTATATGAGAATGACGACGAGGCTTTTGACATCTGGAATAAGGAAATCGGCATTCCTGCCGAGCGCATCTTCCGCTTCGGCAAAGAGGACAACTTCTGGGAGCACGGAGCCGGTCCCTGCGGTCCCTGCTCGGAAATCTACTACGACCGAGGCGAGAAATACGGCTGCGGCAAGCCAACCTGCACTGTCGGCTGCGACTGTGACCGCTATATTGAGGTCTGGAACAACGTTTTCTCTCAGTTCGATAACGACGGCGAGGGTCATTACACCGAACTCAAGCAGAAGAACATCGACACCGGCATGGGCTTGGAGCGTTTGGCGGTTGTCTGCCAGGACGTGGATTCGCTCTTTGATGTGGACACCGTCATGAATATCACCCACAAGGTCAGCGAGCTCACCGGCGCCTATTACGGCAAGAGCCACAAGATGGATGTGTCCCTGCGCGTGATCACCGACCACATTCGCAGCGGCGTCTTCATGATCTGCGATGGCGTGCTGCCCTCCAACGAGGGCCGCGGCTATGTGCTGCGCCGTCTGCTGCGCCGCGCCGCCCGCCACGGCAAGCTTCTCGGCGTCAACGAGCCCTTCCTGTATCAGGTGATTGACACCGTCGTGCACGAAAGCGAGGACCAATATCCGGAACTGCGCGAAAAGCAGGCCTATATTACCCGCGTCGTCAAGACCGAGGAGGAAAACTTCGCCCGCACCATCGACGCAGGCATGAAGATCTTTACCGAGCTTCTTGCGGAGCACAAGGCGAAAGGGGAGAGCACCTTCTCCGGCGCCGATGCCTTCAAACTTTATGACACTTACGGTTTTCCCATCGACCTTACGATCGAGATGTGCGAAGATGAGGGCATGGAGGTCGATCAGGCCGCGTTCCGACAGCTGATGGAAGAGCAGCGCGTTCGCGCCCGCAAGGCGCGCGAGGCGCTGGGCGATCTCGGCTGGGCCGGTGTGAGCTTCGGCAAGGAGATCCCTGAGACAAAGTTTGTCGGCTACGAACAGGACGAGGCCGAGGCGAAAATTCTCGCCATTGTCGCCGAGGGCGAAGCCCGCAACGAGATCACGGCCGGTACCGAGGCCATTGTTGTGCTGGATCAGACGACCATGTACGCTGAGATGGGCGGTCAGGTGGCTGACCACGGCTGCATCGGTGCTTTTGCTGTCAACAATGTCCAGAAAAATAAGGGCGGAAAGATTATGCATTACGGCACGCTTACCGAGGGCACGCTCTCGGTCGGCGATGTTGTGACCGTCAGAATCGACACGACCCGCCGCAGCGCCATCCGCCGCGCACACAGCGCGACGCATCTGCTGCAGCGCGCACTGCGCGATGTGCTTGGCGATCACGTCCACCAGGCCGGTTCTCTCGTCGAGCCAGACCGCCTGCGTTTTGACTTCACCCATTTCTCCGCGATGACGTCTGAGCAGATTCGTGAGGTTGAGCGTATGGTCAATGAGGCTATTCTGACCGGCTACCCGGTCGACACGCGCGAAATGCCGATCGCGGAAGCGAGAAAGGCCGGCGCGACCGCGCTCTTTGGCGAAAAGTACGGCGATATCGTGCGGGTGGTCAATATGGGTGGCTACAGTGTTGAACTCTGCGGCGGCACGCATCTGGATAACACCGCTAAGGCCGGTCCTTTCCATATCGTTTCCGAGTCCTCTGTTGCCTCCGGCGTGCGCCGCATTGAGGCCGTCACCGGCCAGGAGACGATGAAGACTCTGTATCAGAGCCAGGATACGCTTGCCGCGCTCGGCGCGATGTTCAAGGCAAGCCCGGCCGATTTGCTCGGCCGCGTGGAGCAGCAGGCTGCGGAGCTCAAGGAAGCTCGCCGGCTGATCGAGCAGTACAAGGACAAAGAATCCGCCGGCGGCGCCGATCGGCTGCTGCAGAACGCGAAGGAATTGAACGGTCTGCATGTGCTGACGGCGAAGGTCGAGGGCGACGCCAATGCCCTGCGCAAGCTGGGTGACGTGCTGCGCGATAAGGATGCAGCGGTTGTGGCTCTGCTGGCTGCCGTCAATGGCGATAAGATCACCTTCCAGTGCATCTGCGGCAAGGATGCCGTGGCAAAGGGCGTTCGCGCCGGCGATATCATCAAGGCCGTCACACCGATTGCCGGCGGCAAGGGCGGCGGCAAGCCGGATTCCGCGATGGGCGGCGGCGGCGACCTTTCCAAGCTCGACGCAGCTTTGGAGGCTGTGTTCGGCTTTGTGTCGGATAAAACCTGAGGAGGCCTTACCATGAACGAAAAATGCCTGTTCTGCAAGATTATCAACGGCGATATCCCCAGCGCCAAAGTCTATGAGGATGAATATGTCTATGCCTTTCGCGACATCAATCCCCAGGCGCCGGTGCATATTCTTGTCGTTCCCAAGGCGCACATTGGCTCTGCTGCGGAAGTGAACGCCGAAAACTCCGTGTATGTCGCAAAGTGCTATGAAGCGATTGCGAAGATCGCCGCGGCTGAGGGCCTTGATAACGGCTACCGCGTGATCAACAACTGCGGAGAAGACGGCGGCCAGAGCGTGATGCATCTGCATTTTCACCTGATCGGCGGCATGAAGCTGAGCGAAAAAATCATTTAAATTCAAGAAAGCCGCATGGTGTTCCCATGCGGCTTTCTTCCATGGCGGTGATACGATGCGAAAGCTTGCCATTGCCAGCGGCGCTTTTGCGGTTGGAATATTTCTGGCACAATACTTACTGCCCGATTCATGGCTTTTTCCACTTTCGTTGATACTCGTCCTGCCGGTCATCGGGCTTATCCTTCTCCGACGGCGCTGGCTGCTGCCGATCCTTATCAGTCTCTGCGCACTGGCGGCAGGACTATATACCTACGGCATGCATCAGATGCTGACGCTGGAGCGTGCGCATGAGCTGGACGGACGGGAACTTACGTGCAGCGGGCGGATCCTCACTGCGCCCCAAACCGGAGACGGTTGGGTGCGTACTGAAGTTATGCTGCAGATCGACGCGCATACTGCGCTGAAAAGCATTCTGTTTTCCGATTCGCTGCCCGACGCTGAGGCTGGGGATGAATTCTCAGGCAGTTTTTCTCTGCATTCAGCGGACATTCGATACGGCGAGCAATATGACCCGAATCCGGCACGCGGAATCTATTTGACTGCAAATTCACACGGAAAATTGAAGCTGACCGGGGAGCACCGTTTCTCCCTGCGCGGCTTTGCATCTTCCCTGAACGGAAGTCTATGCGAAAGACTACGTCTGGTGTTTCCCGATGATACCAACACCTTCTTTCAGGCACTGATGCTGGGGGAGAAATCCGAACTCTACGAGGATGATGCGCTGTATCTAAGTATGAGTCGTGCCGGACTGATGCACATGGTTGCAGTTTCGGGCATGCACATCGCGTTTTTGGTAGGCATGCTGCGGCAGCTATTGGGGAACACCCGCCGCGCGTCTCTGTTGTCCATCCTGCTGATCTGGAGCTTCGTGCTGCTGACGGGTTCGACCCCGTCAGCTGTTCGCGCCGGTCTGATGCAGACGCTGGCGCTGTTGGCGCCGGTGTTTGGCCGGGAGGACGACCCACCAACCTCGCTGCTGTTTGCGCTTGCGCTGATCCTGCTGCATAATCCCTATGCGGCCGGCAGCGTCAGTCTGCAGCTCTCCTTCGCCTCTCTCGCCGGAATCACGATCTTCTCCGATCGGATCAGAAGCGCCGTTCTGGCCGCAATTCCAAAAACTATCCCTTGGAAGGTCAGAAACTATCTGTCTTCCAATATTTCCAATTCGATCGGCGTTCTTATATTCACGACACCTCTGATCGGCCTGCACTTTGGCTATGTATCGGTTCTATCGCCGCTGAGCAACCTTTTCACGCTTTGGGCGGTACCGATTTGTTTTGGCTTTGGATATCTCTGCTGTATTGTCTCGCTTGCGTATTTGCCGGCAGCGCGGCTGCTGGCCTGGCTTCTGTCGTGGCTGGCCCGCTATATTGTCTGGATCGCCAAGGCCTTCTCCGCGCCGGGCTTTTCCTGTCTGTATCTCTGTCTGAAATGGAACTGGCTCTGGCTCGCTCTCGTCTATGTGCTTTTCCTTGCTGCCATGATCCTTTTCAAACCCAGCTGGCTCCGCTGGCTGATTCCAACCTGCCTCTCCGTGTTCAGTCTGTTCGTCCTGCTGACGGCGACCAGACTGTACTATGGAAATGCGCCGGGGTATATGACCGCCGTTGACGTTGGCCAGGGGCAGAGCCTGGTAATCTTTTCCGGTGAGGATACCGTCGTCGTAGACTGCGGTAATATCAACAATCTGGACAACGCGGGCGACCGGACGGGCAGTTATCTCTGCAGCCGCGGGCGGGAGGATATCGACCTTCTTGTATTAACCCATCTGCACGCGGATCATGCGGACGGCGTGGTGCGTCTGATGGCCTATTTGCCGGTCAGGGAAATCATGCTTGGTCCCGACATGGAGGATCCGAATTCTGTCATGCCCCAGATCCGGGAAGCTGCCCGGCGCTATGGAACCAAAATCAGCATTCGCCGTGACGATCGACGCGAGAAGCTGGGAGCGATTTCACTGGCTATGTTTGTGCCGGGCGACGAAGGTGAAATCAATGAGCGCTGTCTGACGGCAAAGATCGGCATTGACGGCTACGATCTGCTGGTGACCGGGGACATTAACATGGCGGCAGAGCGCGAGCTTGCCGTTTGGCACGACCTCCGAAACATCGAGCTTTTGATCGTCGGTCATCACGGTTCCAAGTACGCCAGCAGCCCCGAACTGCTCGAACGAATCGGCGCAAACACAGCGATCATCAGCTGCGGCTATAATACCTTCGGCCATCCGACGCCGGAAACACTTGAACGGCTGGACAAATACGGGTATACTGTATACCGAACAGACAGAGACGGAACGGTTGAAATTCGCGTTCCCTGAGGTGCGCCATGGCGAAGAAAAAGAAAGATGAAAAACAGCTGAATTATAAGGAAGAAATCCGCCTGCTGAAAAGCGGCGGCCCTGCACGGGTATACCTGCTCTGGGGGCCGGAGGACTATCTGCGGGAGCTCTATCTGCAGACGCTGAAGGAGCTCTGCGTTCCGGAGGGGGAAGACGGCTTCAGTTATAAGCGGATGGATGGGCCGGAACTGAATCTGCAGGAGCTTTCCGATGCGATCGACGCTCTTCCGTTTCTCACGGAGCGGAGCTTTGTCGAGCTTCGCGGCGTGGATTTAAATAGAGTAAAGGACGGAGACGCACTGCAGAAGCTGCTGGAGGATGTTCCCGACTATTGCACCGTCGCCTTCGTTCAGAGTGCCGCCTTTGAACCGGATGGACGCCTGAAGCTGATCAAGTTTCTGAAAGAAAACACCGTAGAGCTCAAGTTTACCGAGCAAACGCAGGACGCGCTGGTCAACTGGATCGCCAAGCGCTTTGCCGCGCATGGCAAGCGCGTGGAGCTTGAGGCCGCACAGCATTTGATTTTTGTCAGCGGCGATCTGATGAACCGTCTGATTCCGGAGATTGAAAAGGTGGCCGCTTATGCCAAGGGCGACGTCGTCACCGTTTCGGATGTGGACGCCGTGGCGCATCATTTGCCGGAGGCTGTTGTCTTTGAAATGACGGATCACCTCGCCCGGCGTGAGTATAACGCAGCCATGGAGGTGCTCAATGAGCTTCTGTCCGATAAAAATAATGAGCCTATCGCCATGCTCGCCGTGATCGGCGGCCAGATGCGCCGCCTTTACGCAGCCCGGCTTGCGGCTGAAAAGAACCTTGGCGCATCTTACGTGATGGAAGTCTGCAAGCTGCGCTATGATTCCATCGCATCGCGCCTGATCGCCTCCTCCCGCGGCTTCAGCCTGCAGCAGCTCAAGCGCGCGATCGAGCTTTGCGCGGAGACGGATTATCAAATGAAAAGCAGCTCCTCGGATGACCTGGAGCTGCTGAAGGAACTGATGCTGCGGATCGCAGCGGGGGAGACCCATGCATAAAATCCGCGAAGTGATTATAGTCGAAGGGCGTTATGATAAAAATACGCTCCGCCAGCTTGTGAACGCCGTGATCCTGGAGACCTCCGGCTTCGGCATCTTCAACGATCGGCAAAAGCAAAAATTGCTGCGCACCTTGGCTGAGTCGAGAGGGCTGATCGTGCTGACCGACTCCGACGGCGCCGGCTTTGTGATCCGTAACTTCATCAAAGGCTGCGTGGATCCCAATCTTGTCAAGCATGCTTATATTCCCGACGTCTATGGGAAAGAGCGCAGAAAGTCCGCACCGTCCAAGGAGGGGAAGCTCGGCGTGGAAGGCATGCGGCCCGATGTGCTTCTGGAGGCTCTTCGCCGCGCCGGCGCGACCTTTGACGGTGAGAGTGCAGAGCAGAGAGATCAGATTACAAAAGCAGATCTCTATGCGCGCGGCCTCAGCGGAGGCGTCGGCAGCGCAGAGAAAAGAAAACAGCTGATGCAGACGCTTGACCTTCCGCAGTATCTTTCCTCGACGGCGCTGCTCGATGTACTCAACGCGCTGATGTCACGGGAGGAATTTTACCGTTTGGACTGCTGATCCTCCACAATCACGGAAAACAAAATCCCGATCAAAAGCACGGCTTCCACGGTCTCATAGATGGCCTCGGCGGTGCGAAGCTGCTGATGTGCCCCCAATGTCAGAAGCAGGCCACAGGCAAGCAGCGTCAGGCTGAGAAGCATGCTGTTTTTGAATATGTACCAGGCGGGCTCGCTCATGCGGCCCATCCGATCCAGAACTTGTTTCAGTTTCATGATTTGCACCTCCGCGCCTATTGTATGGCGCGGAGATTTGCCTTTCAAGGCACAAATTCTTCCTTTTGATCGTGAACGGTACGTAAATTTTTGCCCTTTCGATTGCAATATTCGGGTGTGACATTTATACTGGTAAAACGAAAAAGAAAAAGCTCTGCATCATCACAGAGCTTTCTGGCACCCACGAGGGGATTCGAACCTCCGACCTACCGCTTAGGAGGCGGTCGCTCTATCCTGCTGAGCTACGTGGGCATATTAACGTTGGCTATTGTAACGCAGAAACCCTGCGGTGTCAAATATTTCTTCCGATAGGGACGGGAACCAATGCTGAAACTGACTGACATCAAAAAAGACTATCTCGCCGGAGATTCCACCGTTCACGCGCTCAAGGGCGTCAATCTTTCGTTCCGTGAGCACGAGTTCGTTGCCATACTGGGCCATTCCGGCTGCGGAAAAACCACGCTGCTGAACATCATCGGCGGCCTGGATCACTATACCTCCGGCGACCTGCTCATCAACGGAAAATCAACCAAACAGTTTACAGACGGCGACTGGGACAGCTATCGCAACCATTCGATCGGTTTCGTGTTCCAGTCCTACAATCTGATCCCGCATCAGTCGGTGCTGTCTAACGTCGAGCTCGCGCTGACGCTGTCGGGCGTTCGGCCTGCCGAGCGTAAGCGGCGTGCGAAAGAAGCGCTGGAAAAGGTTGGGTTGGGGGATCAGCTGGATAAGAGACCCAATCAGATGTCCGGCGGACAGATGCAGCGCGTGGCGATTGCCCGCGCGCTGGTCAATGACCCGGATATTCTGTTGGCCGACGAGCCGACCGGCGCGCTGGACTCGGAAACCTCCGTGCAGATCATGGAGATCCTCAAGGAAATTTCCAAAGACAAGCTCATTATCATGGTCACGCACAACCCCGAGCTTGCCGCTGCCTATGCCAGCCGGACGATCCGCCTCAAGGACGGACTGATTATCGGTGACAGCGATCCCTATCAGGCGGAGGATGAGCATGCCGGCATGAGCAGGCGGCAAAAGACCTCGATGAGCCTCTTTACCGCGCTGAGCTTGTCGCTCAACAACCTGATGACCAAGAAAGCGCGCACGATCCTGACCGCTTTTGCCGGCAGCATCGGCATCATCGGCATCGCGCTGATTATGTCTCTCTCCAACGGCATCCAGAATTATATTGACAAGGTGCAGAAAGATACTTTGTCGAGCTACCCGATCACGATCCAGGCCGAGCGCGTGGATATGACAAGTCTGATGAGCTCGATGATGGGCGTTCGCGCAGAGGAAAGCGGAGCCAAGCACGACCGCGATGCGGTCTACGCCAGCACCGTGCTCTATGACATGATGAACTCCATGATCTCCGCGGAAACAGAAACCAACAATCTCAAGCCGTTCAAAGCCTATCTCGAGGACCCCGAGAGCGAGGTTGCGCCCTATATCAGTTCGGTGCAGTATTCCTACGACATGGACATGAATCTCTTTGCCGAGGATGTGGACGGGAACATTGCCAAAACCGACGTGGTCGAGTATATGCAGAAGGCGATGAGCGTGACCTACGGCGGCGATTACAGCTCGTTTTTCTCCACCTACGGCCAGATGTACTCCGGCATGAACGTCTGGCAGGAGATGCTGCCCGGCGAAAACGGAGAAAAAATCAGTCCGCTGCTGAAAGAACAGTACGACCTGCTGTATGGCCGCTGGCCGGAAAGCTACGACGAAACCGTGCTGGTTGTCAGCGAGAATAACGAAATTTCCGACCTGATGCTCTACGCCCTGGGGCTCAAATCCAACGACACGATCGCCGAGGACATGCAGGCGCTGATGTCTGCAGAGACGCTCGATACCAAGCTGGAGAGCTGGAGCTACGAAGAACTTTGCAACAAGACTTTCCGCTTTATCTATCCGGCGGATCAGTATCAGTATGACGAGGCAAGCGGGACCTATCTTGACCTGAGCAAAGAGGAACTCGGGCTGAAAACGCTCTATAATAACGGCCTGAAGGTTAAAATCGTCGGCATCCTCCGCCAGAATGACGATGCAACAAGCGGTATGATGAGCGGCGCGATCGGCTATACGCATGATCTGATCGAGTATGTCATCGGTCAGGCGCAGCAGAAAGATCTGGTCATCCAACAGCTGAATGACACGGAACATGACGTGTTCAACGGTCTTCCGTTTTTGGACAGGGAAGACGAGGCCATGACAAAAACCCGTAAAATCGACGCGGCAAAATCCTATATCGCTGAAGCCGACGCACAGCAGAAGGCCGACCTCTACGTCAAATTCATGTCCCAGCCCAGCTCAGAGTATGTGCAGGGACTGATTGACGAGCAGATGGGGGAGACCTCACAAGAGGATATCAAGTCGATGATTCTCGAGCAGTACCCGGAATATGCGTCGATGATCGAACAGATGGACGATGGGATGCTGTCCAGCTATATGGGGCAGATGATCAGCCAGCAGATCAAGGATCAATATGCCTCCAGCATGACGGAGATGTACGAGAATCTGACACCCGAGGAGCTGGCGGAGGATTTTGACCTTCTGCTTTTGGAGGATGAAGATCTGCTCTGGATCTACGATAACGCCATGCCCCCGGTGTATTCCACCAGCAGCTACAAGGATAATCTGAAAAAGCTCGGCTATGTGGATCTGGAAACGCCGAGTATCATCAATATTTACGCCAGTTCCTTTGAAAACAAGGACGCAATCTCCAAAGCGATCCAGCACTATAATGACAGCGTGGCCGAGGAGGATAAAATCAGTTACACCGATATCGTCGCGCTGCTGATGAGCTCAATTACGACGATTATCAATGTCATCAGCTATGTTCTGATTGCCTTCGTTGCTATTTCTCTTGTGGTATCTTCGATCATGATCGGTATTATCACTTATATCAGCGTTCTCGAACGCACCAAAGAAATCGGCATCCTGCGCGCGATTGGCGCCTCCAAACGTGACGTTTCCCGCGTCTTTAATGCGGAGACGATCATTATCGGCTTTACAGCCGGCGCACTCGGTATCATTATGACGTTGCTGTTGAATATTCCGATCAATCTCATCGTACACGATCTGACCGGAATTCAGTCACTCAATTCCACGCTGCCGCCCGCAGGCGGCGTTGCGCTGGTGCTGATCAGCATGGCGCTGACCTTTATAGCCGGCCTAATTCCGGCGGGAATCGCGGCAAAGAAGGATCCCGTGGAAGCGCTGCGAACCGAATAAGAATAAGCCCCTTGCCTGTTGGCAAGGGGCTTATTCTACATGGCTTCAATTTCTTTGATGTTGTATTCGTTGCCGGTGACGAGGAAAGTGTTGCCGCTGTGGCAATAGGGACACTCCTTGCCGTACTGCATGGTGGGGTATGTCTTCCCGCAGTTCTGGCAGTAGGTAACAGCCTTCAGTTCTTCGATCTTCAGATCAGTCTCTTTAAAGTGCTCGGTTTTTTCCCGGGCATAGAGCCAGAAATCCGACAGATACATCGGAATGATGCCGCTGACCTCGCCAACCTCGAGCGTAATGGAGGCGACCTGCTTGAGGTCGTTTTCCACCATCAGCTTTTCCACGGCGTCGATCACATAGTATATTGTTCCAAGCTCGTGCATTACTTTGCCTTTCGAATGATTTTGACTGCCTGCTTGGCGGCATACTTCAGCATGGGACCGACCTTGTCCTCGCAGCGGACCATGGTGGAAGCTGCCGGCACATCACGCTGGAGATGGATGGCATCAAACATGCACTTGGTGGTGCAGAGCCCGCAGCCGATGCACTTGTTCGGGTCGACGACGCTGACACCGCAGCCAAGGCAGCGGCTGGCTTCCGTCTTGACCTGCTCCTCGGTAAAGGTCAGGCGGTCATGCTCGAAGGTTCTGGCCTTCTTCTCATCGTGCAGGATGGGCTGACGGGCGGGACGGTCAAAGCTGTCAACGCCGAAGACAAGATTGTCCTTATCCAGCTCGTAGAACTCGCGCAGGTTGCGGCCTTGGGTCAGGCTCTGGCCGTCCTGCACGAAGCGGTGCAGGCTCTCCGCGCCCTCACGGCCGGCGGCAATGGCGTCGATCGCAAACTTCGGGCCGGTGTAAACGTCGCCGCCGACGAAAATGTCGGGCTGTGCGGTCTGATAGGTGACGGCGTCGGCAATGGCGTTGCCCTTCTTGGCGGTCTTCAGCTCACCGATATCGAGCTTGCCCCAGTCGATGCTCTGACCGACGGCGGCCAGAACGGAATCGACTTCGATGGTCTCGAACTTGCCGGTTCCGACCGGCGCGCGGCGGCCTTTTTCGTCGGGCTCGCCAAGCTCCATCAGCTCAACCTTGAGCGCAGTGACTTTTCCGTCCGTGCCGAGGATCTCAACGGGAGCGTTGAGGAAGCAGAACTTCACGCCCTCGGCCTTGGCCTCAGCGACTTCCTCCTTGTCAGCGGGCATTTCGTCTTCGCTGCGGCGATAAATGACATAGGTCTCAGCACCCAGACGGACAGCGGTGCGGCACACGTCCATGGCCACATTGCCGCCGCCGATGACTGCGCACTTCTTGCCAATCTCGGGCTTGTTGCCGAGGTTGACTTCGCGCAGGAAGTCGACGCCGCCGTACACACCGGACAGATCCTCGCCCGGGATGCGCAGCTTGGAGCTCTTCTGGGCGCCGATGGCCACGTAGAAGCCCTTGAAGCCCTGCTCACGCAGCTGCTGGATGGTAATATCCTTGCCGATTTCGGTGTTCATTTGGAAGTGAACGCCCATCTTCTCGAGGACTTCGATCTCGCCCTTGAGCGCAGCGCGATCCAGGCGATAGCTGGGGATGCCCATCACGAGCATGCCGCCGGGCTGGGGATTGCGGTCGAAGACTGTGACATTGATATAACCCATGCGGGCCAGGTAGTAAGCGCAGCTCAGACCGGCAGGGCCGGCGCCGATGATCGCGACCTTTTCCTCATAAGGCTTGTCAATAGGACGGCGGTACAGGGGCGCGGGAATATAGCGCTCCTCGCTCTTGAGATCCTGTTCGGCGATGAACTTTTTGATCTCGTCGATGGCAAGAGCCTTGTCGAGCTTGCCGCGGGTGCAGGCATCTTCGCAGCGACGGTTGCAGACGTAACCGCAGACGGAGGGGAAGGGGTTATCCTGCTTGATGAGCTTGAGAGCATCGAGATAGCGGCCTTCCTTGGCGAGCTTGATATAGCCCTGGATGGCAATGTGCGCCGGGCAGGCGGTCTTGCAGGGAGCGGTGCCGGACTCATGGCAATTCTTGCGGTTGTCAGCCACATAATTCGGGTTCCACTTGTCCTCGCCCCACTTAAGACCGGAGGGCAGCTCCTGGCGGGGATACTGAACCTCGCCGTTCTTGGTGCAGAGCTTCTGACCAAGCTTCACTGCGCCGGCCGGGCAGACCTCGACACACTTGCCGCAGGCCACGCAGTTTTCCTTGTTGACGTGGGCGCGGTAGGCGGAAGCGGAGAGGTTCGGGGTGTTGAAGTACTGGCTGGTACGCAGCGCGAAGCAGACGCCGACGTCGCAGTTGCACAGGCCGAAAATCTTGTCCTGTCCGTCGATGTTTGTGACCTGGTGCACATAGCCGTTGTCCTCGGCGCGCTGGCAGATGGCGAGCGCTTCTTCCTTCGTGAGCGGACGGCCCTTGCCGGTTTCAACCAGGTAATCGGCGAAGTCGCCGAGACCGATGCAGCAGTCGTCCTGAATCTCGCCGGAGCCCTGGCCGTACAGCCGGCGGGCATTGCGGCAGGAGCAGTAACCGACGGAGAGCTTGCCGTCGTACTTGTCGAGCCAATGGGAGATATGTTCAATGGAAACAGACTGGTTCTCGGCCTGAATGGCTTTTTCTACGGGGATGACATGCATGCCGATGCCGTCGCCGCCGGGAGGAATCAGATGGGTCTTGCCGGCCAGAGGCAGGAAGGTCATCTTATCGAAGCTGTCGGCGAGTTCCGGATACTTGCAGACCTGCTCGTAGACCATGTTGGTCATCTCGGCGATGCCGGGAACGAACAGCTGCACATACCACTGCTTTTCATGCTGCGGGTTTTCACGGTGATACTCGACAATGCCGTGCATGGCGGCGTCGGTCAGCAGTTCCTCGATCCTCTGCTCGGTTTTGCCGGTGAGTTTTGCGATTTCAGCGGTCGTTTTGGGCTTGCGCAGCCCCATTTTCAGCATGACTTCAGCAATTTCGTCGTTACTGCAGGCGCGGTCAAGGATAATGTACTCGGGGTCATTTTCCGTCAGCCGCTTCACGCCAAACTTGTAGGGGAGCCGGTCAGTGATCATTTTGCCAAGGTCAAATAGAATCTCTCTTGCCATATTTTGTCTCCTCTCGATCTTGATTGACTGTGTTTTTCACTAATCTCTCTCTATTTTCTTAGATTACCATAGATGCGCGTTAAAGTCACGAGATTTTTTCTGCTTTTCATATTTCCATTATGTTACAGCTTTGATTAACAAAACGGTTATCTGTTTTACTTATAACAGGGTATGAGTTATCTCCACTACCTTGTTTTGTTGAAATATGATAAAATTTACTTAAGCAATCTGCTGAATATTTGGTAAAACCAATGAAAGATTTAAGGAGGAGAGATATGAAAAACAATACCTGCGGCTTTGGAACAAAAGCTATCCACGCCGGTAATGTCAAGGATCAGCAGTACGGCGCTCTGACGACGCCGATCTATCAGAGCTCTACCTTCGTCTTCGACAGCTGCGAGCAGGGCGGACGCCGGTTTGCCGGGGCCGAGAACGGATATATTTACACCCGCCTCGGGAATCCGACCGTTTCAGTGCTGGAAAATAAGGTGGCGGCGCTCGAGGGCGGAGAAGCTGCTCTGGCGACAGCTTCCGGTATGGGTGCTATTTCTTCCTGCCTGTGGACCATCGCATCTGCCGGTAAGCACATCATCGCGGACGGAACCCTCTATGGCTGCACCTTCGCGCTGCTGAATCACGGCATCAGCCGCTACGGCGTAGATGTGGACTTCATCGATACTTCTGATCTGGAGGCGGTGAAAGCGCATCTTCGGCCCAATACCGTTGCGATTTACCTCGAAACCCCGGCTAATCCTAATCTGAAAATCACGGATATTACCGCGGTTGCCAAGATCGCTCACGCATATAACGCGGACATCAAGGTCGTCTGCGACAATACCTTTGCGTCTCCCGCGCTGCAGAATCCGCTTGCTCTCGGCGCGGACGTTGTTGTGCACTCCGCTACTAAATATCTCAACGGCCACGGCGATGTGGTTGCGGGCTTTGTCGTCGGCAAGGCAGACTTTATCAACCAGGTCCGCATGTTCGGCCTCAAGGACATGACCGGCGCCGTATTGGACCCCTTTGCCGCGTTTTTGCTGCTGCGCGGCCTGAAGACGCTCGAACTGCGCATGGCGCGCCATTGCGAAAACGCCTCAAAAATCGCCGCGTTTCTCGCAGAACACCCGGCGGTGGAAAAGGTCAACTATCCCGGCCTGAAAACGCATAAGGGCCATGAGATCGCTGCCCGCCAGATGAAGGACTTTGGCGGCATGCTGAGCTTTGAAGTCAGGGGCGGCAAGGAAGCCGGCATGAAATTGGTCAACGCCCTGCAGCTCATCACGGTTGCCGTCTCGCTCGGCGATGCCGAGAGCCTGATCGAGCATCCTGCCTCCATGACCCACTCCACCTATTCTGCAGAAGAACTGGCGGCCTCCGGTATCGCGCCGGGCCTCATCCGTCTCTCGGCCGGCCTGGAAAACGCGGAGGATCTGATCGCTGATCTGAAGCAGGCACTGGATCAAATTTAAGCATCCATAACGATAGAAAAAGTCACCGGATCAACCGGTGACTTTTTTAATACTCTGTTTCGGCGGTGATGCGACGCAGGATCTCAATGAACTTTTGTTCTGGCTCTGACAGCTTGTGCTGCCGCTGCGAAACGGTGCCGAGACGCATATCGCAGGCATCCCGCAGCGGAATGGCAATCAAGCGATCATCGGCATATCCGTCCGGGAGAACGCCGCTGCCGGTGGACACACAGTCCGTATGTGCCATGACATTGTAGATGCTCGCCCGGTCGCTGACATAAACCATGCGTTCAAAATCAACGCCGGAGCCGTAGACGGCTTCTTCCGCATAGTTGAGATTGCTTTCCGACTGAGTAAACACAACGTGCGGATAGGGACGAAGTTGGTCGAGCGTAATCGAAGTTTCTGCAGACAAGGGATGATCCTTGCGCATAAAAACATGCGGGTGGAGGGCGACCAGAGGCTCGAATACCAGATTTTTCTCCTCCAGCGAGCGAATGATATAGTTTTCCGTTCGATCGGAGATGAAGATGACGCCTAAATCACTCAAGCCGGTTGCAACGTCGCCGATGACCGCCGCCATATCGGTTTCCTTCAGGCTCAACTGCATCGGAAGCGGACCCAGACTATTGAGGAAGTCCACAAAAGCCTTCGCGCAAAAAGGATAGCGCTGAGCGGATACGGACAGATGGACTCGATCCGCATCTTTCCGCCGACCGTAATAGCGGCTCAGTTTCCGGCATTGCTCTACAATCGGCGTGATTTGAGACACGAGCTCCCGCCCGTCTTCGGTCAGCGAAATGCCGCGGTTGGAACGGCGAAAAATCGGAAAACCGAGGTCCTTTTCTACTTCAAGAATCGCACTCGAAAGCGCGGATTGGGAAACAAAGAGGCTCTGCGCCGCTTTGTTCATGGAACCGCAGCGATCAATCTCCAGAATATAATTCATCTGCAGGAGGGTCATGTTGTTCACCTCATCATTGGTACGTTTCCGGGTTTCTATATCATTATCGTCCGCTTTCCAGCAACTGCAGGATCTGTAGGGCGTTGGCTGCCGCGCCCTTGCGGATCTGGTCGCCGCAGCACCAGAGGCAAAGGCCGTTGGGATGAGTGAGATCTTCACGCAGACGCCCGACGTACACCAGATCCTGACCTCCGGTATCCAGCGGCGTCGGATAATTTCTCGTCTCATCCTCCGTCAGCCGACAGCCGGGGAATGAGGCGATGGCGGCTCGCGCATCCGAAAGGCTGACGGCGTTCTCCGTCCAAAGCGTAACGGAAATGGAATGGGAGCGCATGACAGGAACGCGCACACAGGTACAGCTCACACTGAGCTCCGGACGGTGAAGGATCCGCCGTCCCTCGTTCTGCATTTTCATTTCTTCGTCTGTATATCCGTTCGGCTGCCCGGCACCGATCCACGGAATCACATTCATGGCAATCGGAACAGGGAACACCGACGGCTGTGGATTTTTTCCCTGAACATAGGCGGCGATTTCATCCTCCAGCTCGCGCTGTCCCTGGACACCAGCGCCCGATACCGCCTGATAGGTGCTTACGACCATGGAGCGAATCGGGGAGAGACGATGAATGCCCGCGACCGCCATCAGAGTGATGATCGTTGAGCAGTTCGGGTTCGCGATGATGCCATGATGTTCAAAGGCGTCGCGGCCGTTGATTTCCGGGACAACAAGCGGAACCTCCGGATCCATACGGAAGGCGGCGCTGTTGTCGATGTACACGGCGCCGCTTCGCCGGATTGCGGGAGCAAAGCGCCTGGAAATCGGCTGATCGGAGGCACCCAAAACGCAGTCAAGTCCGGTAAAGCTCTCTTCAGCAGCGCATTGCACCAACTGTTTCTCTCCTCGGAAGAGAATTGTTTTTCCTGCGCTGTTTGGCCCGGAGAGAAGACGCAGCTCCTCGACCGGGATCTGGTATTCTTCAATCAGGCGCAGCATTTCGCGCCCGACGGCGCCGGTAGCACCAAGAATGGCTAGTTTGATAGGTCTCATGGCAGCTCCTTTCTCATGCGGCGCATTGTTTTCCCGTATGATCGATCGTGTAATCTCCCTCTAAGAGCAGCTCAGAGATCGGCACAATCGTATATCCGTCCTTCTGCAGTTGTTCCAGGATCCCAGGCAGGGCCTCGGGCGTATGCTCCGCGGCGTTGTGGAACAGAACGATACTTCCCGGCTGGATGTTTTTCAGGACGCGGCTTTGAATCTCATCGGCGCTGATTCCTTTCCAGTCGAGACTGTCCACGTCCCATTGGATCGCTGTCATGCCGGCGTCGTTGACAGCCTCAATCACATGGTCGTCGTACTCTCCGTAGGGACAGCGAAAGAGGACAGGGGAGACCCCGGTAATCGCGCTGATCTTGTCATTGCAGGCGGCGAGATCGTTTTTGATCTCCTCACTGCTGAGCTTTGAAAAATGAGCGTGGTGAGATGAATGGCTCATCACCTCGTGTCCCGCGTCGGCCAGCGCCTTAACAGACTCAGGGTATCGATCCACCCAGTCGCCGACGACGAAAAAGGTCGTGTGTACCTGATATTGATTCAGAATATCAATCAGGTTCTGCGTGTCCTCGTTGCCCCAGGCGGCGTCAAAGGATATGGCAACGGTCTTGTCGTTCCGCTGCACACTGTAGATCGGCAGCTTTCGTTGCGCAGCGGAAACGCCTACGATGGCAGGGCTGTTGACGGCCCAAAAAATCAGCGCAATGGCAAGAATAAAACCGAGGGCGGAAAGTACAGCTTTGTTTTTTTTCAGAATTCCTCTCAAATCGATCATACGGATCCCTCCTTACTGATTTAAGCGTATGTAAGAGAGGCGTCCGTTCATTCCAAAATCCCGGCACAGACTCAAGCCGTGCCGGGAGAGAGGAGACGGGATTATTTTGTCATCAGCGCTGTGGTTTCCACATGGCATGAAGCAACAGCGTGAATAAAAACGCCGTTATCTACGCTGCCCACACGACCTTCGGCGTCAGGAATATGCCGTTGACCATTTTAAGCGGAGGTTTCAGATTGAGAAAACTGGCTCGGAAAATCGGATTTCACAGCTTGTATACCGCGGGAATTTCCTGATCCTCTTTCCAGAGCTCTTTCTTTTCTTCAAAGCCAAACGACAGATACAGCTTTCTCGCCACCTCATTTTCCGGCTCATAAGACAGCCAGCAGTATTCGGATTTCCCGCTGGGAGAAGTCTTTATAAAGTCCACGGCAAGCTTTAACGCTTCTCTCCCGTAACCGTTGCCCTGATATCTTTTATCGATCATAAAACGCCAAATATAATAGTAGCCCCTCGGCAGATCGTAATACTGTTCTGCCCACGGAACGTCATAGCCGATCATCAGAAAACCGACGGGCTTTTTCCCGAGATAGATACCAAACGTGTATACGGGTATCGCTTCTTCCGTCAAAGCAAAATAGGCGTCGATCATACTGTCGCGGTTTGACGCGACAAATTCCTTTTGGTCTTTTGAGACCTTAAGCTTTAACACATCGTCAACCGTGTCCCAAGTAAGCTTTTCAAGGTGTATGTTATTCATGATTTTTTCCTTTCTGTTCTTGTCATCAATACTACCGTCTCATCTTGTGTATCGTTGTCCAAACTTATTTCCATATCCTCCTCTATGATCGGGAGCTTGAATTTGATGGATTTCAGCCATTGTCCGTTCGGCTTCCGTTCCTCAAAGATATGGATTTCGGAGATCAGCGACTCCATAAGCTGTCGGCGTTCCTGTTCATCCATCACGGCGTACAGCTTATCAAAGTAAATCAAAACTTTGTAGATATTATCGGCAGTCAGCTTTTCAGCTTCGATTGCCATTTTCTTTGCTCTGGCTTCAATCAGCAGAGACTCCGTATCCTCGATTTTATCATACATCTTGTAAAGACGATCATCAAGGTCTGCCTTGCGTTTGATGTAATGTTTATCATCGGGGTCAAGTGTATCAATTTCCTCTATCAATCGGGACTTGATGGAATAGCTCTGGCGAAGCTGTTTTTCGTAGTTTGCAATCTCCTGTTCGATAGCGGAAGTATCCACTTTCATGCTGATTTTCTGCTGCATCAAAGCGGCAAACTTCGGATTGCTGACCAACTTGGTAATCACCTCTGCGACAGCGGTTTCCAAGAGTTCTTCGTGGATTTGCTTCTTATAGTCGCACTTGTGACCACGGGTCATGGTGCGGTGTTTGCAGCCGTAGTAGTAGAAATCCTTGTACTTCGTGCCGTCTGCCTTGTGCTTGACACTCTTATTGCCGTACATACCGGCTCCGCAGATCGGGCATTTGAGCAAGCCTGTCAGCAGATGCACCTTGTTATCCTTACCATGGTTGACCTTCTCGTATTTCTTTGCCTGGGCAACCAATTTCACCTGTGCATCATGCCAGAGTTCTTCGGAAACAAGTGCTTCGTGCAGACCATCGACCAACAGATAGTTGTCCTGTTCAATAAGACGGTAATCGTTTCTTGTGCCATGCACCTTTTCCGTCCTGCGTCTGCCATAGGCGATCTTGCCGCAGTAAACAGGATTTTTCAGTATCCTGCGGATAAGCGCTGCATCAAACAGAGGATTCTTGCCGTTCTGTCTTTGGATTTTTCCAATGCCATGATTGGCGAGGTATCGGGCAAGACCGTTTGCGCCCATGTCGGTATGCACGTACTTGTCAAAGATGATGCGGATTGCTTCTGCTTCTTCCTCATTCACATACAGCTTGCCTTTTTCAAGCGTATATCCATAAGGAGCAAAGCCGCCGTTCCATTTGCCCTCACGGGCTTTCTGGATTCTGCCCTCCATCGTCTGAACACGGATATTCTCACGCTCGATCTCGGCAACCGCTGACAGAACGGAGATCATCAGTTTTCCTGCATCCTTGGAGGAATCAATACCATCCTCAACACAGATCAGATTGACACCGAAATCCTGCATAACCTGCAAGGTGGACAGCACATCTGCCGCATTTCTGCCGAAACGGGAGAGCTTGAACACCAGCACATAGGAAACACCGTCCTTGCCGGATTTGATGTCCTCCATCATGCGGTTAAACTCTAATCTGCCCTCGATGGACTTACCGGATTTACCGGCATCCTCATACTCACCGACAATCTTATAGTCATTGTACTCGGCAAATGCTTTCATTCTGGCTTTCTGAGCATCCAGAGAGTATCCATCCACCTGTATCGTGGTGGATACTCTCATGTAAATATATACTTTTATCTTGTCTTTTTTCATATCGTTATCCTCATTCGTGCCGCCGTATGCAGCACCGTTATGTAACCCCTACTCCGAAATCACTCTCAGAGTAGGTTTGGACACTTATCACACGTATATTATATCATGCAATGTCCGTTTTTTCAATAGATTCCGCAAAAAGTTTGGAATTGTTTACAATTTCTTTTTTCTCGCTGTCCAAACAAATCGGCGGCTCCGGAAGATTTTCAATATCCAGAACCGCCGCATATTTCTCTATTAAGTTGGCAAGTAAATCGGCAAAGCCGCTCCATTCATCCTTTTTTCTGTTATCTATAATGGCGTACCTCCTGCGTTTTGCTGTCACGATGTGTATATGCTCGAATGATCTCCGGCGGGATGCGGTCAAGAATGCCCTTGATGCGCTCATAATCGCTATGCAGCCGCATTTCCTGCAACTTCTTGACGGTGCTTTCTTTCTCGCTCTTTTCCAGAGCGGCGGTCAGCTCGTCATTTTTCTTTTCCAACGCTTTCTGTTTGCCGTCCGCTGTTTTGAAGAACTTTTTGTATTTCTTCATCTGCGTTTCCATAGCGGCAACATCGGGGATATACTTTTCAAGAAACGCCGCAATCTGTGCCGAACGCTCCTTGTAGTTCGTGAATTTCATATCGGAGAGCAGTTCTGCCAGCT
This sequence comes from Oscillospiraceae bacterium, assembly GCA_902801295.1. Lineage (GTDB taxonomy): Bacteria > Bacillota > Clostridia > Oscillospirales > Oscillospiraceae > Limivicinus. Next base: position 79,113 of record CADCHN010000005.1, read on the forward strand.
TGTCATGCTGCTTGTTCAGACGTGCCATCTGTTTGAATACCCTTGTGGGGATGTGGTCACGCCCGGTCTCGCTGGCACTTTCGCCACGTTCCAGATCGGGATATTTCTTTACCATGTGTTCCCAATACTTGTCCTGCCACTGTGTCAGCTTCTTTTTGTTCCCTAAAATCTCCTTGGCACACAACCTTTTATCCTCCGTCAGAGGTACAAAGCAAAGGTGCATATGGGGCGATTTCTCGTCCAGATGCACCACAGCGGATATGATCGTTTCGGGAGCTTGATTCTGCTTGATGAACTCCAACGCTTCATTGAAGAACTCACGGATTTCAGCTCGTTTCTTTCCCTTGAAAAAACCCGGCGTAGCGGTTATGAGAGCTTCCACCACACGAACGCTGTCCGAGCGTGTGCGGCATCCGGCTTCTGCAATCTGACGCTCGGATTCAGCTCTGTACTTCCTTTCGGGCTTGATAAGATGGAAATTCAAGTGTGTACGGGACGGGTCAATGTCTGGATTGCTTGCGTATTTCTCCTTGGTGCGCTCGTTATGAGCTTCAATGCCGCTGATCTCCGGTCCCTTGTATTTCGCAAATCTTAAAATAGCGTACTGTGCATTTGCCATTATTTGTCCCTCCTTTTCTGCCATACGATGTCGTAGCCCAGCACATCGGCAAGCTCCACGACTTCCTTGTATCGGATACTTTCTCTCTGTAATTTTGCGGACAGATTGGAAACGCTGTCGCTCCATCCGTACTCGTCCGAGAGCAGGTCAACAACTTCCTGCATAGTCATTCCGGTACGGATGATCTGTGCCTTTATTTCGTTGCGTACATTCATATTGATAAAATCCTCCATAAATTTTGTTTGTAATGCGGCGAAAACGGTACGCCCTACGGCATACCCACTTCACCGATTAGTGAAAATCTGCAATCTCTGAAATCCGTTCAGAATTTTGCTTGTGATGTCCTGCCCATATATGACCATATCCCACTTTACTGTTCCGTGTGATTTGCTCTGGAACAGAGAAAATACCTATTGTTCCGTAAACGGGATACATTGTTCAGAGAAGCACGATTTCGTGAAATGGTTTTGTTCTGCGGTCAAAATCTTTCCTGTTTTCATTACCATTGATTTTCAATGCCCAAAAACAGGGCATCCGCCAACAGCATTGAAAAATAATAGTGAAACGGACTGAAAAGTACGTGTACCAAGTGTACTTGCTGTACCGTGGTACACTTGGTACGGATGGTACACGTATTTTCGGGTCAATATCATTTTTACAGAAATGGTCTTTGCAGAAGCTCGATGCCGACAAATCCTCTGGCATACCTCCCGCCGCCGATATTGACCTTATTGGTGTACTCGATGTTGTACCGACTCTCATTCTGTTTGAGAAACGAGCAGAAACTCTTTTGGGAAAGGCTGCTCAAAGCGTTATCATCACACCACAGCTTGTAAACGGCGTACAGGTCTTTGGAGCTGACCTCATAATCTGCCTTGAAGCGGATATACCCCTCGGAGCTTAAAAACTCGATGATGTTGTTTCCGTCCGATACGGCAGCGTCCATGTTGTCCTGTGCCGACTGGCTGACCGTAAACTTGTAATCGTTGTCGATCAAACGGTGCAAGCCCTCCAACGCCCACAGGAAGATGCCCTCCGCTTCGGCGCACATCTTTTCAGCGATATAGGGATCGTCCTTGCGGTTGGGGTCTTTCTCCTTGGTGGAGAGGATGATCTGTCTGCGGAAAAAGCCAACGCTGCGGTCATAGAGGGATTGCAGGACACCGTTGCCCAAGCCGATGAAGCGCACATACAAATCACCTTGATAGCTCTGTTGTCCCTTTTTCTCCAAATCCATCGGCAGCTCCGCTGTGATAATCGCCTTGATGTTGTTGGTCTGGGGGAGAGCTTCCAGTTTCATATCATCGTCCAGCATCACAAGCTCATGTTCCAAATCTGCACGAGCAAAGGGACTTGTCTCCACCTTTGCGATACTGCCTGTGTTCATGTTGCTGCCAAGCAGCGCACGAAGGACGATACCGATGCGGCTTTTCCCCTCGCCGCCCTTACCGATCAGCAGGAGCATCTTCTGTCCCTTGGTGGAGGGGATAAAGCAATATCCCATAAACTCCTGCAAGGTCAGAATGTCCTCCGGCTCTAAAAGTTGGGATAAAAAATGCAGCCATGTCACAGGCTGCGGAGCATCGGGATTATAGGCAACGGGCAGACGGTTGCGGCAGAAATCCTTTTCGGGACTGAATGTGCCGTTCAGATAGTACGTGCCGTTCGCCACATGGATACGGTCTTGGTACAGAGATAGCTTTGCGGTGCAGCACTCCATACGCATGACATCCAGCAGATTGGTGACTTTCTTTGCAACGCCGCTGGTCATATAATACTTGATGCGGTCATAGATGACCTTTTTCAAGCGGTTTTCATCGTGTACTCTGCCATTGACCGTGAAAAAAGCATCGTTCACCGTGACCATCGGATAGTCCCGGAGAAATTCTTCACAGAATACAGTTTCGTTGATTTTCTTTCCGTCAAACCACGCCGGACACTCAAAGGGCGAGGTCTGCATCTTTTCTTCGCTCATGGCGCACATCCTCCTTTTTCTTTCTTGTGGTGTAGTCCTGTAGGAACGTAATCTTGCCATTCTTCATCAGCTCGTCCACCACAGCAACACGTTCTTCCAGATCGCCTACGGTCAAAATATCTGCCAGATATTCGATATAATCAATCATCTGGCAGGCTTCCACAAAGCGATCATCCAGCGCATCAGCCGGCGTTTTCGGTGCATACCACACTTTCCAATCTTCCAGCAGATGCAAATAATCCGTCAGCACTCGGAAGCACAGCATTTCGTCCTCCCGGAACTGACGGATATAGGGATGCTTTAACTTGTGGAAAACTGCCACAGGCTGTCCCGGCTCGGTGCTGATACCGAAGTCCGCAGCCAGTCTTTGCGCCGCTTCGTAGCTGCTCAGATCAAAGAGTCTTGCCACGAAGTCGATCACATCCCCCTTGGCTCCGCAGCCGAAGCAAAAGAAATATTCCTCGTTCAGCTTCAAGCTCGGATGCCTGTCATTGTGGAACGGGCAGCAAGCCATACCGTTGCGGCTCACTTTCAGCCCGTAGTGTTCGGCGGCTTGCTTTACGCTGATTGCCGCCTTGATGCTTTCATAAATGTTCATCGCATTCCTCCATAAATTTTTCTCGACGATTTTGTTCGTCTGCTTGAATATACGGAGAAAATGTCTATAGACCGAAAAATCACGCACAAATGCAGGAAAACAAAAAAGCCGCCCTGCAATTTTGCAAAAATGCAAAACGCAGGACGGCGATTGTTCACAGTTATGATATTGATTTTATTCCACTTGTGGTATATAATATAGAGTAGTACAGGAATGGAGGGTAATACCGATGAAATATCTTTCTACCTTTGAGGTTGCAGAAAAATGGGGCATTTCCCACCGCCGTGTCGGTATCCTCTGCAATGAAAACCGCATCCCCGGCGCACAGAGGGCGGGTGGACGATGGATTATCCCCGAAAATGCAGAGAAGCCCGCCGATGCAAGAGTCAAGAGCGGAAAATATATCAAGTCAAAAACAAAAGATTGATGCCAATAGGAAAGGGGGCGCAGAGCATGGAGCGCAAATACTTATCCGGCAACATCAGAGAGCGTTTGCAGGATTTAATGAAAGAACGTAAGATCACGCAGAGTGAGCTTGCCGCAAAAATTGGAATGGATGTCAGCACACTCAGCAGATTCATCAGCAATGCAACAGGCAAACTCGGTGACGAGAATATCAAAAAGATCGCAAAGGAATTTGAGGTATCCACCGACTTCCTGCTCGGCGTTACCGATATTCCCGACCGCATGAATTACGATATAGCCGAACTCGGCTTGTCGGTACAGGCGGCAAAAAATCTCTACACAGGAAAGGTCAATGCTGAGGTTGTCAACCGCCTGTTGGAAAACAAAAACTTCGCCGCAATGACCAATATGATCGCACACTATTTTGATGATACCCTTGCCGCCGGATATGCCGCACAGAATCAGATGTATGCCACATTGAGTGCGCTGTTGATGGGAGAAGCAAAGCAGCATCCCGAAGATAGAGAAGCCATTACAGAAGCCGCAAAGACTGTCAGCGTTTCAAGGATGCCGATGTATCAAGCTGATCTGACCGCTATTCAAAATACATTTCTGAACGTGCTGAAAGAAATCAAGAAAGAGATCGGCTCCAATGTCTCGGATGCACAAGCCATGAGCAAAGAAGCGGCACAGCAGATGTACGCAGAGCTGACAAAGGGACAGGACGTGACAAAGCTGAATGTCACACCCGAAATGGTTGCCGAAGCGATCACGGGCAGCGTCAGCGGCATGGATGGTGTTGCCCCCGAAGCGTTAAAACAATTCAACCAGGCATTGATCGGTCTGCTCACGGTCAAGCCAACAGAAGATGAACATGACGGCAGTTGATAACGAGAAACTGTGTGCGCTGGCGCAGACCGGGAACATGGATGCGCTGAACAGTCTTGTTGAAAACAATATGCGGTTTATACGAATGACAGCACATGAGATATGGAGCGCACAGATAGAAGTCAATCGGGCGCTCGGCGTTACCTTTGACGATCTTGTGCAGGAAGGCTGTCTGGGACTGATGGGATGTGTGGAGAAACTCAATCCCGATGGCGGCAACAAATTTTTGACATACGCAGCTCCGGCAATCCGCAATTCGATGATCGACTACATCCGAAGTCAGAGTACATCCTTTGAAGCAAAGCACATGGGCGAGATCGTCAGTCTGGACGAGGTGATGAAATTTGAAAATCGGGATCGTCATGCCTTTGTTCCCGATTCCAACATGACCAATCCCGCACAGATTTATATTGCCAAAGAAACGCACGAAGAACTTCAC